>JACKEJ010000004.1:0-600000 GCA_020633055.1 Sandaracinaceae bacterium
CGACGACGCTGACTCCGTCGAGCACGCGGACGCGCGTGTCACTCGCGGCGAGCGTGAGCGGCACGCGGACGAGCGTGTGGGGGATCGAGTAGTCGTTCCCGTCGAAGCGGACGTAGGGCTGCTTTCCGCTCCGGATGGGCTGGACGCGGTCCGTCGTGGGCTGGTGCGCCGGAAGCGGGAGCAGGCGCGCGCGCTCCTCCTCGAAGACCTCGCGGACCGTGCGTCGTTCTTCGTCGGTAGGGTGCACGCGTGCCATGGCATGCGTGTCGAGCCACTCACGGAACTGCGCGTTGAGGTCGTCGAGGCTGCTGAACTTGCGCCCCTCGAAGAAGCTTCCGCGGATGTACTGGATGGCGCGCTCGACCGTGCCCTTCTCCTCGGGGCAGTACGGGCGACACGGCCGCGGCATGTAGTGGTAGTGCCCCGCGAACTCGAGCAGGTCGTCGTGGAAGCGCACGTGGTCGCCGATACGTTCGAGGACGACGCTCTTGAGATTGTCGTACAGCATCACCCGGGGTGCCCCCTCGAACTCCTCGAAGGCGTGACCGTGGCCCCGCAGGAAGGCGTCCATCCGCTGGTCGTAGGTGAACTCGCCAGCGAGCGCCCGGCTGTACGGGAGCGCCATCAGGAAGAGCGAGAGCGACCGCTCGCCACCGCGGACGGAGACCTTGCCGAAGCTGCCCCAGTCGACCTGCCCGAACTCGCCCGGCATCGTGCGCGTACGCAAGTACGCCTTGCGACCACGTGGCGGGCGCACCTTGCTGACGTAGCGACGGACCTGCCGCACGCTGCCGAGGAACCCGCGTGCCACCAGCATGTCGTAGAGCCGCGTCGCCCGGAGACGCGGGTATTGCTCGAGCGTCATCGCCACCATGGGCTTGTACGGGTCCAACAAGGTGCTTCGGGCGTTGGCTCCATTGGAGACGAACGCGTCGGTGAGGATGGCGCGCTTGACGGTGTCGGCAGCGAGCTCCATCTCGGCGGCGATCGTGCCGACCTTCCAGTGCTCGGCGTAGAAGAGGCGACGGATCGTGGCGCGTTGTTCGGAAGAGATCGTCATCGCACACCTCCCCCGAGGCTCGCGTGCACGGCCGCTCGCGCAAGGTCGTCGTAGCCGCCCACGTCGGGCAATAGGTCACTGAGTGCGGGCCCCCCTGGGGGCTCGCGGCCCGCGAGATCCAGGCTGTACAGCACCCCGCCGTGGTCCATCCCGACCGCGTCCCAGAAAGCCCTCGCGTAGGTGGCGTCCGCGCCGCCCGCACACACGACACCGCGGACCGGGACCCCCTCCCACAGTGCGATTGCCTCCATCATCCACTGCACCGCGCGTGGGTGCGAGGGCGCCCGAGACAGACGTCCCTTCATCACGATCTCGTCGCCCACCGTCACGAGCATCCTCGTGTCCAGAGGCCCCAGAGACCACATCACCAAAGGCTGATTCATCGACTTGCTCCTGCGCCGCGGTCGCCTCGGACACTGCGTCCGAGCGCGCTGCGCGCGCGAGAGCGATGGGTCGCCCAGGGGTCAACTTAGTGGGACCTACATCCGTCACGCGGGCTCGCTGCCGCGCTCGATACGCGCGGTTGCGATCACGATGGTCATCCCGGCCCTCGGGGCTCAGCTGGTGCCGGCGCCCAGCCTCGCGACGCTGCCGCTGGGCTCGCGCGCTGCGGCACTCCGGGCTGCATACACGCTGCCCGCGGTCGCACCGACGACACACCTCAGCGCGCGCTCCACAGTGCGCGCACAGGTACATGCGGAAGCTTTCTGTAGGCGATGTCGACAGGGAACTTGGCCCCGCGCCACGCTCATGCCATCACTCTCTCGCAGGGTCCGCCTTGCCGCTGGCGTGTACCAGCCGGCGCGGGTCCTGATGGGCACACGCGCAAACGTGTGCCCGCTTCTATGTCGCGGGGGTGTCGAGCCTAGAACTCGATGCCCCCGCTTGTCCGGAAACCGGACCCAAACGGGAGGCCGGTCAGAAACCTTCAGATCCTCGCGGTCACCGACATCAGCGCTCGAGAATCGCCCGGATGCGCTGCTCGACGTGCTCATCGGAGTGTAGGACGGCGGTGCCATCCTGAACGCTCCTCACACGCCGGGCGATCTCGTCGTCCCACTCGCGGTCCACGTCCTCTCTGGCGACGTCCTCGTCGAGGCTGTCTAGCTCGGCGCGGACCAACGCGCGCTGCTCCTTGGGCAGCTTGTAGATCTCGTCGAGAATCTTTCGGACTGGCGAGGTCATGTTCGAAACGTACGTCCAGCTTTGGACAATGGCCAGAGGAAGGCACGCAGGACTACCTCTCGGGAAAGCTCGCTCAGATGCGGAACGAGCGGCTCTCGCGGCTGGTGCTCTGCATCGACGAGTCTCTGCAGGTCTCGGACAGCGATCTTCCACGCCACGCCCAGGTAGTTCGCTTTAAGAAGCGGGTCTCGGTGATGGAGGTCATCCAGGCGATCGAGCGGCTCTCGGAACACGACGCGACCGGGCAGCGCGGTCCTCGTTCATAGGGCGCACTCCGCTTCGAGGGGAGCGGCGAGCTTCGCCAGCAAGCCTTCGTGCGCTTGTTGCAGCTCGGCCACAGACACGCGCTCCTCCGGCGGAAGAATGCTGGTGGACAGCGACTGAGGCGCCCACGCTGCCATGTGCCGAGCACCCGCCATGGCACACTCGAGCGCCTTGCCTGCCATGAAGCGGCGCAGAGCGTCGGACTCGAGCCACAACGCTCCGAGCACGGCCGCGTAGAAGGATTGGTGGTGTACCACCCACACGGCGAGCTTGGGGTGGAGACCGGGATGGCCCACGAGCTGGCGAAGGGCGGCATGGCGCTCTTCAGGGGGCCGCGCCAGCAGCTCTTCGGCCCCGCGCGCACCGTGTTGCATGCGCGCAGCGTTGACCATGCCCGCTTCTACGGCTTGGTTGACGGCGAAGGCCCGCCGCAGGTCTCTGCGCACGTCCGGCAACGCGCTGACCATGACCAGTTCCAGCAAGAGCACCTGTGGGAGATGCGGTGCAGGCAGCTGGGCGGCAAGCTCGGCTACCTCCGCGGCGCGCTCGAACGCCTGCGTAGACACCGCGACCCAAGCAGACTCCATGTCGTAGTCGTCGTCAACGAGCGACATCGGGTGGAGGATGTCCAGCACTACCGCGCGGAGACGAGTCGCGATCGGATCCGCTGCCGCCACATCCGCGGTCGCGGCGGGCGGCACTGGCCAAGCCCACTCTGCAGTCTGCGCGTACATCATGAGGAGTATGTCGCTCGAAGCTCGACGTGGTCAACCGAGCGGCCGCTACACGGACTCGGAGTACGGCGCGCCTAGCGGGCAAGATGTAAGACCGCTCGCGTCGGAACGCAAGTGAGACGGCGCTGGTGCCCTGCGCCGGCGCGAACTCGAGACCCGCGGACGCTCTGCGTGGTCGACCCGAGCCCCTCATGGTCGTAGGTGACGTTGCGCGGGGTTCTCTTCTAGAGTCGAGTCATGAGCCGTCCTGACAAGCGCCCATTCGTGGCCTCTCCCGACCAAGTCCGCATCACCAGGGAGCCCGGTGGAGCCGTCATCGAGTACGCCGACTCGGCCGTGGGGTCCGTGAGCTTCCGCCTGGGCGACGAAACACCTGGGATGACCGACCAACAGATTCTCGACCGGTGGAACGACACGGTAGAGGCGATGGAGGCCAGTCGTCGAACCTACGAGCACGTCTGCCGCGAGATCCCGGTGGGGCGACCCCAGCTCAACTTCCACGAACGGTCTGGGGAGTGGTCACCGCGGGGCGACGTGGTGCGTGGCGTGATCAGTGAGAGCGCGGAGACCCCGCGTGAGCCGACCGTCTGGATCGACGGACGAGAGATGAACTGGCGCGACTTCGGCGCCGCTCTCCTCACGTTCGCCGGCTGGGGCTTTCGCCTGTACATGGTGCCCGACGACGCCATCTGCGACGAGCCGGTGGTGAAGGTGGAGGACTCCGAGGACGACTAGGCGCGGGCCAGACCGACAGCCTGCAGGGCACTCAACACGGCGCCTTGCCGTGCGCGGTGCGCCTTCTCGCGCTTGCGAATGGCGCCCGCGTCCTTCGTGAGCTGAAGCTTGTGGGGGCTTCCCTGCCTCAGGGTCACATGCGAGACGGGTAGCGCCCGTGAGTCGATGACACCATGGATGTGCTGACGTCGCGCCTTGGCCAGCGGCCAGTCGAGGCGTGCGTCCGTGGCCGACAAGAAGGCGTGCAGTTGCTTGCAGTCCGCGCAGGAGCAGCGGAGCATGACCTCGAGGGAGCAGTCGTCGGCCCTTCGCTCCGGCCCCCGACTCCCCGCGCGGGCCACGGACACCGCTCGCTTGACCAGGTCGCTCCCTTTGAGCGCCTTCCTGAGCGACGGGGCACGTGAATGCAAGAGCGCGCGCTCGATGATGGCCAGGTGAGCGAGCTCGGACAGCGCTGCGGCCTGCTCGAGCAGAGCTCGCTGAGTGTCGCGCCCCTCCAGCATCCCCGACGCCGCAAGCAAGCTCGCGAAGACCGCTGCGTGCTGCTGGTGCGCCTTGGGGGACAGCCACGCTTCGGGCGCCTGACGCGCCCGCTCGGACCACGCCGAGGCCTCTCGCGCGACCAGCTGCGTCGCGAAGGCCCGCACAGGACCGTCCGTCTCGGTCATGCTCGCCGTGAAGTCGTCGATGCCGAGGCACCACTCCGCCCGTGCGTGTTTCGGCACCCACCGTGTGTACAGCGCGAGCCCCCACCCGGCGCCGCGTTGCTCGACCAACGCCCGAAGCCCAGGGAACAGCGCCTTGTCGGTGAGCCCAGACACACCGATGCGCGCCAGCAAGTCCAGCGCGATGGCCGGGTCGTCGACCCGCTGCGCGACCTCCATCAGCCGCGCGCAGGACGCGGACGACAGCGCGCAGCTCCCGGTGTCGGGCACCGTCGGCCACCAGGCCAGCAGCGCGCGAGCCCTCCGGTTCAGCAAGTCTCCGTCCGAGCTGGGCAGCGCGGCGAGCATCTCCACAGCCCACGCGTGGTTCTCCTCCGCTCGCAGATCGAAGTCGTGCTCGGCCGGCCACAGCACGAGGGCGGCCCGGTGGTACCAACGCTCGACCGTGTTGCCGTAGTTGCCTTGCCACCCCTCGTGGTCGACATGAAACGGCGTCAGCTCGTCCGACGCCTTGTTGAAGCAGAGCTCATGCGAGCGAACGTGCCCTCCGCGCGCGTCACATGCGCGACCGTCTCGACCCAGCCAGCTGCGCAGCTCGACCGAGTCGTCGATGAGATCCGTCAGGGTGTACTCGTCGGCGGCCATCGCCGGCGGCGCGCGGCGGTAGCCATAGTCGTATCCATAGTCCTCGGGTTCGCACTGCCATGTCTCTTGGACGTGCGCGAGCGCCAGGCTGCAGTGGGCGCCCAGCTCGTCGGCCACCTGCATGACGGCGGTGGCAGCCCGGCGGTCAGCGGCCTTGAGACGTGACCACGACAAGCTGCGAGAGGAGTACTCGTGGTCCAGGAGGTACACCAGACGGCGTGGCGCCTCTTCGCGGCGGGAGACGGGCAGGCGGGTCTCGGTGGCGAAGTGCTGTCGGGCCAGACCGACGAGCTTCCTCAGGGATGCTTTGGGCACAGGCGTCGCTCCCAGCTCGGGCTCCCCCCGCAGCTCCAGATGGAACGTGACTGAGACGCGGTGTCCGGACTTCACGACGTCGATCTCGTGCTGGCAGTCCGCGTAGAAGGCGAGGAGCGCGAGCTCAGCGTCCTGCCGCTTCGACCGCTTGAAGGTGTGTGTCTCTCCCTTGTGGCTGACGCTGAGCGCGCCGCCGGTGTACTGCGACGGCAGCAACACCACCAGGGACGCCACCATGTCGTCACTGCGCTCCGAGTCCTGGTGCGCCCGGAAGAACTGCCCCCGCTCGTAGAGCAGCACCTTGTCGAGCGTGGGGACCAACTCGCACCCGGCGGGCAGACCGAGGCTCTCGCGAATCCGTGCGAGCGGCTCGCGCAGCGCCAGCTTCCATTGTCGCAGTGGGAGCTTCACGCGGCTTCGGGCGACCTCCCAGGTGTGGCGCACGCTGTCGTCATGGAGCGTTTGGTCGCGCCAACCAAACGGTGCGGGAACCGACACCTTCCGGATGGCTTCGGCGGTTGCCTCTGACACAGGCATGGTGATGGGACCCACACCGCGAATCTCGAGGGACAGCGAACCAGGCGACAGCCACTCGCGGGTCGCGAACTGCTCCCTGGCCACCTCGCCCGAAGCGGCAGCCAACACCTTCGCGAACCGTTCTCGCACGTCGTTCATGACCGGCTTGTAGCAGAGGGGTGCGACACTCGTCCCAGGGCGGACCCGCTCTCCCTGCGCCACGCCCAACGCTATCGCCGCGCGGCCTCGAGCGCCTGCGCGAGGCGGTCCTCGAGCTCCCACTCGCCCACCCACCTCTGGACGTAGGCCATGTCGGCTGGCGCACGGCCGAAGCGGATCAGCCTGTCAACGTCAGCGAGGTCCTGCGGGCGCGCCGCGATGAGCTTGTAGATGAGCAGGTCGTCGGCGCTCACGAGCCATGCGTCGACTCCAAGGACCTGTGCACGCTCCCGCCGAGCGAGCGCAGACCGCTCGAAGTCCGTGCCTCCGCAGAGCAGGTCGACCACCAGCCGTGGCTGGCCCTCGGGATGATACTGCCCGCGCACGACGCCCCCTTGGCGGGCGGTGGCCAGCTCGCCGCGAGCGATGCGTACACCTGCATCGCGCAGCAGCGTCTCGACAGCCCGCGCATCTTCGGGCAACAGAAGCGCGAGGTCGCAGTCTTTCGTTCCGCGTGGCTCCGTCCAAGCGCTGACCGCAAGGCCACCCACGACCATCCAAGGGACGTTGGCCTCGTCGAATCCCCGACCCAGGGTGCGCAGCAGCCCGCTGAATGCGGCCTCGAGCTCCGCGGCCGAGAGCTTCACTCGGACGCTCGCGCTGCGCGACGCGCCTGTAGCTCGCGCCAGCGGTGCGTGGGGCAACCCGGCGGGTCGCGGTCGAGCCTCGCCATGTAGTCGTCGGCATCTGCGGACCTGCGCGCGATGTCGACCAGCGAGAGGATGAACATCGCCGCCGCCTCATCGCAGCGCTCGTTCATCGTCAAGCGCTCCGCCCGCTGCCGAGCTTCGTCGAGCTCGGCGTTCTCCTCAAAGCTGTAGGGGAAGGCGCGGGGACTCATGGGGTCATCGTAACCTGGGCAGTATGGAAGTCGAGAGGCCAGGGACGGCGAAACTGTGTGTGCGGGCCCGCACCTCGACGCGGACACGGAGGATGCTTACCGATGCGTCGAGACGCCTCGAAGCGACGCCGAGCGGATGAGGGCTCGAGGCCGACACGTCAATCACCCAACAGCCGCGCCACGAACGGGCTCGGTCGTCGCATGTCCTCGGGCAGCGTGTCGTTGTCGTAGATGCACGTCTGCAGGTTCCTGCGAGTGACCGGATCGTACGGAGCGTACGTCAGCGCCTTCTCCCAGGCGCCTTTGGCGTCGCGGTGGCGATCCAGCCTGTAGTAGACGTTCGCGAGGTTGTTCCACGTCTCGTTGAGGTGATACTTGTCGGTGGCCGGATAGCACGCGATGGCCCGCTGGTATGCGACCACGGCAGCCTCGAGGCGCTCGTGCTCGGCGTGGTCGAGCCCCAGCAAATAGTGGGAGCGCGGGTGGTTCGGGTTCTTCTGGAGCGCGCGCTCGATGTACTCGTGGAACTTGGCGTCCGAGTCGTAGCTGTGAACGATCGCATAGCGACACAGGAGCTCGGCGGTGTCACCGACCTTGCTGCGTGCCTTGTCGAGCCACTTGAGCGCCACGGCGGGACGCCCCTCCTCTGCCGCGCACATGGCCTCGATGATGTGCTCGAAGATCGGCTTGCAGCAGAACTTGAACTTCTTGCCCGACGCACAGGTACATGGGTCGTAGCTGTCGGGCACCATCGAGCGCGCTTCCTGCTCCTCGGAAGCGGTTCGTGACGGAGCTGCGGTGCCCTGCGACCGGAAGGAGTCGTAGCTCGCTTGGAGCGGACGAACGAACTCCTCGAGGTACGTCACGGGGACGACCTCCATGGGGAACCCTCCCGCGTCGGCCTGTTCCTGGAAGGCCGGCAGCGCGGGGTCGAGCTTCGGCGCGATCAGCTTGGTCGGCCACTCACCCTTGGCGGAATACGCCTTCGCGAAGAGGGCCTGCGTCTCGTCAGGGGACGGCACCTCATCGAGGACCAAGAGATGGCCGAAGATGTAGGACGACGCCGCGTCGATGAGCACGTAGAGATCCACGGGGGCGGAAGCGACCATGTCGAAGGACTGAAGGCGACAGGCTATCCACGCCTCGTTGACTCGAAACTGACTGTGTTGAAGTTTCATGCGCTACTGCCCGACCTCTACGTGACGCGCCTGCGCCGACGTGTACTCGCCGGTCGTGCGCCCGTCGAGGTGGCGCGTCAACGCGAGGCGCGATGGGCCGTCGGGGTCCTTCCGGTCCACCGCTTGAAGGCCCGGGTGAAGTTCGCAGGGTTCTCGTAGCCGAGGAGCTCGGCCACGTCGCGAACCGACAGCGCCGGGTTGTCGAGCAAGCGCAGCGCGTCCCTCCGTCGCGCCGCTTCCATCAGCGCCGCGTAGCTCGTGCCCTCGCCCTCGAGACGCCTCCGGAGCGTTCGCGGCGACATGTGCGAGCGTCTCGCGATCTGCGGGAAGCTGGGATAGCCGTTCGCTTCGAGCCGGAGCTCGCTCTCTACCCGCGCGACGAGGTGCGTGCTCTCGAGGCCACGCTCTTTCTCCTCACGCGCACACCACTCGACCGCCTTCCGAAACCCAACCGGGTTCGCCATGATCAACGGCGTCGAGAGGCTCGCGGCCGGCATCATCGCCTTCGTGGTGGGCATGCCGTAGCGGACGACGCCGAGCCGCTCGCGAACGATCGCCGCGTGATCCGGCTCGTCGAAGTCGAACCACAGCTCGGTCTGACGCGTGTCGAGAGACCCGGGCGCCAGCGCCGTGACCCCACGCACGATGCTCGTCATCGTGCTCTCGAGCGCGCTCTTGCGCAGGCGCTCCGTGATGAACAAGCTCGCCCTCAGCTCGAGGTGCACGAGCCCGTCGTGGACGTCCGCCGTGAGGACCAACCCCTGACCCACGAGGTGCCAGAACCGCTGCAGGGTCGTGAGCGCGTCCCCCAGGGTCGGACTCGACAGGAGCGCATAGCCCAGGGTCCCGAGCGCGGTCGGAGGGAGGCGCCACCCCAGCTCGACCCCGACCGCCGCCTCCCCGAGCAAGTCCGCGACGCGCGTGAGGAGCGGCAGATGGGTGCCCAGCGTGAGCCCCGTCTCCGCGATCTCACGGGCGCTCACGCGGACGCCCGCCTGTCGCAGCAAGGCCTCCGGCTGGAGACCGCCGTCCTCCGCGATCTGCAGCAGCGTCATGGGATACACGGGCGGGACGAACCAACGCTCCCAGTCGCGCAGTACATCGTCGGCGTGGATGTTCATGTGCAGGGAACCGTAGCCACGGTGGCTCCGGATGACAAAGGGCCCGCGCCTACGCGTCGCTCGCTGGGCCGCCAATGGCGGGCGTCCCCGAGGCGCCGTGGCCGCGGATGACAAGCCATTTGTCCCCACCGCAACTCACGGGGCGCGCTGGAGTTCCCCAGGATCGAGAGATGAGACACGCAGAAGCTCACGCCACGCCCGAGCGCGCCCCCATCGCGAGTCGCCGGGTCGAGTTCGACTTCGACCGCATCGACGGCCCCTATTGGTACCGCGAGAACGTCGTCGCGACGGCGTTCCTCGGCGCGCTCTCGGCGGTCTTCCCGCCGGGCGAGAAGGAGTTCGTCCGGAGCGTGATGCACTACCGCGATCGCATCACCGACGACGCGCTGCGGTCGGACATCCGAGGCTTCGCGGCGCAGGAGGGCTCACACTCGAATCAGCATCGGCGGGCGAACGAATGGCTCGACCGCAACGGCTACGGCGCGTCGGCGATCACGGCGAAGGTCGAGGCGTTCAACGCGGACTTCGCGGAGCGCTTCCCCCCGCAGGTTCACCTCGCGGTGACGGTGGTGATGGAGCACATCACGGCGATCCTGGCGGAGTACGTGCTCACCCATCCGGAGCGCATGGCCGAGATGCCCCCGGCAGTGCGCGCGATGTTCGAGTGGCACGCGGCGGAAGAGATCGAGCACAAGGCGGTGGCCTTCGATGTCTACGACCAGGTTGTCGGAGACCGCGACCTGCTGCGGCTGGTCTGCCTCGTCGGGACGGCGTCGTTCGTCTACTACTCGCTGATGGACACGCGCACGGCGCTCCGAGGCGCCCCACGCGCCCCGACCCTGCGCGACCTGGTCGAGACCGGAGAGCTCCTGTTCGCGAGGAGAGGCATCTTGGCGAGCATCGGACGACGCTACCTCGACTTCTACCGGAGGGACTTCCATCCATGGATGCACGACAATCAGCACCTCGTTGCGCGATGGGCCGAAGGTGGGCACCCCGCCGCGGCGTGAGCCCCGTGAGCCCCGAGGTCCCATGAGGGCGACCATCGAGTCCCTGGGCGGCTGGCGTGCGCCGGTGTCTTCGGCCGCTGCGTGACAAGCAGGGCCTCGATGGGCATCATCCCGGCGACGTCATCGGACCACGTCCGGCCCAACTGGTCGAGCATCACGCGGTCCCATGGGGGTGCAAACCGGCATTGTTTCAGGAGAGACACCATGGTTCAGCGCTATGCCTTTCCGTTTTGGGGCGCCGGGTTCGACGGCGGCGAACGGGTACACACGTACGAAGTGCGCTTCGCCTCGTTCGAGCCCGGAGCGGACCCGCTTTCGTTGGCGCGCGCATTCGAGCAGGCCCTCGTCGACAGCTACGACGCCGACGTTGAGTGTGGGCTCGCGGCGCTCGAGTCGGCCTGGTGCGCTGACTGGATGGTGATTCGCTTGAAGCGAACCTCGAAGGGGACCGGGGAGGAATACCCCTTCAGCACCTGCGTGGAGAACCTGCTGCTCACGTTGCACAACGAAGCACCGCTGCGCGAGGCGGTCTCGCTCGACGCTCCGGCAGGATGGGCCTGGCCATGGCACGACGAAACGGTGGCCGCCCAAGCGCTCCCCTCCGACGCACCGACGTGGGACGGCCTCGCTCGATTGACGGGTGCATACGTGAACCGCCCTCGCTTCACGGCGCCCGTGTTGACGAGCGAGGCGTTCGACGCCGAACGCAAACGTCTCCGACCATTCCTCTGATCAGAGCGACGTGAAGAAGACGACGTCGAGCCCGTCCTCCTCCGCTTCGCTGGCAAGCGCGCAAAGGCCGCCGAGCACTTCGACGTGCGTGGCGGCCGTCCAGCCCAGCTCGGCGGCCGTCAGCTCCGCGAGCCGCTCCGCGAGCGCCACGCGCGCCGCCTCGTCGAGCGCCGCGAGCCGTGGGACCAGGTCGTCGGGCACCGTGAAGGCCCAACAGTCTGCGTCCTGCGACGAGGCGAGCTCGAACTCGCAGGACGCGTCGAGCACCTCGCCGCCGCCGCGCAGCGCGACGAGCAGCGCGCCCATCTGGAGTGTCGTCCAGCGCTTCAGGAACACCCGCTCCTCGCTCGGGAGATCGTCCACGCACGTCCCGCCGGACGCGCCGAACGCCTCCAGGAATTCCTCGGAGTCCTCCACCAGGCACAGCTCGCTGAACACACCCATCGTCACCTCCGTGGCGTCACCTGCGTCGAGGAGCGCCCGCGGGATCGTCGCACCACTCGAGGAGCGCGGGTAGCGCGATTTCTGGGGACGGGCGCACCGCACGAAGCAGATGCGATATACATGGCCCGTTGTCCGCGCCAGTGAACTCCCCCACGCCAGCTGCAGCGGCCCCCCCCAACCGTCGCTGCGGAGTACCCCGAGTGGTGCCTCGAGCGCCTGCGGCCTGCGCTGCTCGGCACGACCCTGGTGCTCATGGCGATGGTGGCGCTGTTCGCGGCGCGCGATTGGTTGGTGACCCCGCAGGTGGCTCCGCAGGTCGCGCCGTTCCGCGGGCTTGGCCTCGCCATCACGGTCGTCCTCTACGTGTATCTGCGGAACGCGTCGCCTTGGAAGAAGGTGTTCGCGACGGGTTTGGTCTGCTTGGTGCTCTTCGTGGCCTCGCAGTGTGTCGTGCTCATGCTCATCCCCTACGGGTTTCGCTATGGTCCGACGACGCTGCTGCTGGTGCCCCTGTGCATGTCCGTGCTCGTCACCCGCTTGCGCGAGCTCGTGGTGTGCCAAGTGGCCATCTTCGCCATGGTGCAGTCCGTGTACCTCTACCACCGCCCCGAGCCGAGCGACTGGGGCGGGGCCGAGGCGTGCCTGCTGTCGGTGTCGTTCGTGACCACCTACCTCGGGTGGTCTGCGTGTCGGGCCCGCCGAGAGCAGTTTCGGCTGGAGACGCAGCTCCGCGACGACGCCCACCGTGACGCGCTCACTCAGCTCGCCAACCGCAGGCAGCTCTTCGCCCAGGGCACTCTCGAGGTGCAGCGCGCGCGGCGCTACCACCGCCCGCTGAGCGTCATCCTGTTCGACATCGACCACTTCAAGCGCGTCAACGACGAGCACAGCCATGCCGTCGGCGACCTCGTCATTCAAGCCACCGCGGAGGCACTCGCCGCGGGCGTGCGAGACACCGACGTCCCAGCGCGCTTGGGCGGTGAGGAGTTCGTCGTGCTGCTGCCCGAGACCACCGGCGACGCGGCGACGACCTTGGCCGAGCGGCTGCGCGTGCAGATCTCGGAGACCCACGTCGTCGGCGTGGCCGGCGAGCTGCGCTGGACCGTGAGCGCCGGCGTCGCGTCGCTGTCCGCCGATGACGCGGACCTCGCCGACATCTTGAAGCGCGCCGACGCAGGGCTGTACGAGTCCAAGCGCGGCGGCCGCAACCGCGTGACTTCGGTTGGCGCCGACGTAGCGACACAGCGCACGTGAACGTCTGGGAATTGGTTGGCATGAGCCACGCTCTCCCCGCGCCACGGTTCCGCGCCACGGAAGACGTGGCGGCTACGTCACCACCTCGAACGGCTGGCCGAGGTAGGGGTCCGCAGTCGCCGTCATGTGCGCGTCCAAGCGCGCGCGCAGGTCCTCCAGCGCATCCGCGTGGGCCGCGTCGTCGACGAGGTTCGTCTGCTCCTGCGGGTCGGCGAGGACGTCATAGAGCTCCTCGGGCACGCGGGGCTGGCCCCAGGGGTACTCCGGCAGGTTCATGGCGCGGACCTCTTGCATCCACGCCATGTCGCTCGAGTCGTAGGAGTGGGGCCGGTCGTTGTAGTTGCGGATGTAGCGATAGCGGTCGGTGCGCACGCTGCGCGCGGGCACGGGGGCGCCCGAGTGGGCCGTCATCTCGGCGAAGATGGCGTCGCGCTCCCAGGTCGCGGCCGGGTCGAGCAGGAGCGCGCGGAGCGAGCTGCCCTGCACGTCGTCGGGGATGAGGACACCCGCAATGTCGAGGATGGTGGGCATGAGGTCCACCGAGCAGACGAGCTCGTCGCGCACGACGCCAGCCGGGAGACCAGCGGGCCAATGGAAGAAGAGCGGCGTCCCGGTGCCGCGGTCGTGCACCGTCTGTTTGTTGTGCGGAAAGGCAATGCCGTTGTCGCTGATGAACACGAAGAGCGTGTCGTCGAACACGCCCTGCGCCTCGACCGCCGCGATGAGCTCGCCGATCATCACGTCCATGCGGTCGACCTGGCTGTAGTAGGCGGCCAGTTCCTCTCGAAAGCCGGGGACGTCGGGCAGGTGGTAGTAGTCGGGGATGACGAGGGAGCCCGGGTCGACCGGGTGGTCTTCGTGCTGGTTGAAAGCGCCGAAGTAGTCCCGATGCGGGTTCATGTAGTTGATCTCGAAGTAGAACGGCTCGGCGCCGGACCCTTCGATGAACCGCTGCGTGCGCGAGGAGTCGAAGATCCACTGCAGGATGTAGCTGCGCAGCGACAGGTCGTACCCGTAGGGGATGGGCGACTCGGGGTACGCCACGTGCCACTTGCCCTCGATGACCGTGTGGTAGCCGGCGCCGCGCAGGTGTGTGGCCATCGTCGGCTGCTCGACGGGGAGCGACAGCTCGGGGTTGCGGTGGACCAGCGCGGTGACCCCGTGCGTGTGCGGATACTGGCCCGTCACGTAGGTGGTGCGGCTGGACGCACAGGTGGACGTCACGTCGAACGCTCGGCTGAACGAGACGCCGCCCCGCATGAGGCGGTCGAGGTTGGGCGTGGACACGTTGGGGTTGCCGAGGCCGGACGTGTCGCGCCACCCGAGGTCATCCCCCGTGATGAGGACGATGTTCCGCGGGCGCCTGGGCGCTGCGCTTCCCGAGCAGCTCACGCCAGTTCCGAAGAGGGCGGCGCTGGCTGCGCCGGCGGTGGCCTGCAGAAAGCCTCGGCGGCCGAGCGGAAGGAGCGGGGAGCTTGGGCGTCGCTTGGTCATCGGAAGCTCACAGTACCGTATTCCCAGCCACTAACGTTCGCACCCCGCTCGGGCGGGCCGTTCACGTACTCGATGCTCAAACGGTGGTTCCAGGAGGTACCACAGCGGCGGGTGTCCGTCGGCGTCCAGGGCGCTGGCATCGTGGCCCGCTTTCAGGAGGTCGAAGACCGCGTTCGCATCCCCGCGGCGAACCGCATCATGAAGGCTCGCCATCGTCGGCGGATCCTACCACGCGGTGCTCCGGACGCGCGCGCCGAGCAAGCGGATGACAGTCGCGGCGAGGGACTACGCGTCGTGCCAGTTCTGCACGCGAAGACCCGGCACGCGGGCGAACTCGCGCACGTTCCGAGTGACCAACTCGGACTGGTGCCGCAGCGCCGTCGCGGCGATCAACACGTCATGCGGACCGATGGGTGTGCCTGCGCTCTCGAGGTCGGCGCGGATGCGGGCCGCATGCTCCGCGCATTGCTCGTCGAAGGGCAGCCGGTGCATGGGGTGCAGCAGCTCTGTGAGCGCGGTCATGCGCGGCTGCATCGCATCGCGTGGTAGACGCAGCAGGCCGTAGCGCAGCTCGTACTCGACAATGGCTGGCACGCCGAGCTCCGCAGGACGCAGCGCGTGAAAACGTAGCGCCACGGCCGGGCTGATGGTGTTGCTGTCAAGGACCAGCACGAGGGCGTCTCAGAACCCCACGCGCGGTACGTCCGCCGACCCAGGTGCCGTGTCTACGTGCAGGGGGAAGTCGCCGAAGCGCCCGGCGAGCTCCACACAGCTCGTGGGCCACTCATTGGCTGCATGCGCGCGGACGGCCTCCGCAAGCCAGCAGCTCTTGGACAGACCACGGGCACGGGCGGCACGTTCCACAATCGCGTGTGTCTCGGGGTCTATGTCGAGCGTGCGTTGGGACATGGTTGGCGGTTCTCCGTGAAGCGAGCATACGTTGTCCGAGGGGAAGCGCGTCAATCCGGGAAGGCCAGCGTTCGCGACCGATCGGACAACGGACAACGTGCGGAAATCGACGACGGTGCGCGGCATGGACGCACCCAGCGCGCGTGGCCTACCGCCGGCGCATGTCGACGGTCACCTTGCCGCCCTCCAGCGTGGTGGTGTCGTACACCCTCGCCCGGTACTCACGCCGGCGCTCCGCGAACGCTTCCCACCAGACGGCGGCCAGCGCGTCGGTCCAGCTCGGAGCGGCCTCGATAGCATCCAGCGCCTCGCCCAGCGCCGCTGCGCTCTCGTAGCGCTCGGCCGGGTACTTCGCGAGGCAGCGCAGCAGCACGCGGTCGAAGGCCTCGGGCACGGGTTGGCTCGCGTGCTCGCTGGGGACGGGCGGATCTTTGTGCAGGTGCTGGGCGCAGACCTCGCGCACGGTGGTGCCCGTGAAGAGCTGCTTGCCAGTGACCAGGAAGTACCCCAGCGCGCCGAGCGAGTAGATGTCGGTCGGCGGCCCCAGCTGGTCGGGTTGGATGATGGCCTCCGGCGACAGATACGCCGGGGTCCCCTCGAGCACCACGTCCTCGGCCTGTGACGCGTCCCCTCCGGTGAACTCCCTCACCAGTCCGAAGTCCACGACCTTGGCGACGTCGCACCGATTCCCGATCTTGTTCACGATGACGTTGGCCGGCTTGATGTCGCGGTGGATGAGCCCGCGGTGGTGCGCGTCGTCGAGGGCAGCGCAGATCTGCTTCATGATGGGGATGACGCGCCCGACGGGCATGGGGCCATCGACGGTGACGAGGGTCTGCAGGTCCACCCCGGGCAGGTACTCCATGGCGTAGTAGAACTCGCCCTCGGGGCTGTGGCCGAAGTCGTAGATGGCCACGATGTTGGGGTGCGCCAGCTCGCTGGTGAGCTGCACCTCCTTCTCGAAGCGGGCCAAGTCTGCGGCGTGACTGGAGCCGCTGGTCAGCAGCTTGATGGCGGTGGGCCGGCGCAGCAGCGCGTGGCTGGCCTTGTAGACCACGCCCATCCCGCCCTGGCCCAGCTTCTCGCCCAGGGTGTACTGCCCCAGCTGCTTGGCCTTCTCTTGTTCGAGCTCGCGCTCCTGGTCGGCGATGACGCGCCGCAGGACGAAGTCGCGCGGCGTGGCGCTCTCGAACATGTACGTCGCCGACGCCATGATGCCGACCATGCCGATGGCGAACGCGCCCTGCAGCGGCGCGAGCGTCACGTCGGGGCTCGTCGCCATGAAGTACCCGCAGAGCAAGCAGTATGGGGTCACGGCGATGACGGCCATCACGAAGGGCAGGTTCGCCATGGTGAAGGCGAAGAGCACGACGAACATGGCGGCCAGGAGCCCGACCGACGAGAACACCCCGGCGTCCCACACGATGAGCTGCGCGGCCAAGCCGGCGGTGGTGTTGGACGCCGCCACGATGAGCTGCACCTGCCGAGCCGTGCGCGTGAAGCGCGACACCCACAGCGACGCCAGCAGGTAGCCGCACATCCCAATGGAGGCGAGCATGGTGGTGCGGCCCGACGACGAGACCAACGAGAGCAGCGGTCCGAGCCCCAGCCAGAGCGCGACCGAGCTCAGCAGAGAAGCACGCAGCTGACGCAACGCGCGCGGCCGGAACTTGGTCTGGAACTCGGCCTCGAGCGCAGGGTCACGGAAACGGAGCGTGACCGGGCCCTGCGACTCGTTGCTGGTGGTCATCTGCCGAGCCTACCCCAGACGAGCCCTGTCTCTACTCCTCTGCCGGGGCGCGCGTCCGAGTCCTCTTCCGACAGCGCACGACGTCCGTCAGCGCAGACGCGGCGTCGTCGCGGACAGGGAGCTCGCCGAGGCGCTGCGACCTGTCGCCCGCCTACCAGCGGTCGTGATCCGTCAAGAAGGACTCGAAGCGGTCCGACTCACGCGCAAGGGTGGCAGCGTAGTACAGCACGTCGTCGTCGAGCAGGGTGGACAGACGCGCCGTCGCGACGGCCTCCAAACGGTCGCGTTCGGTCAGGCGGAAGCACAGACTCTCCGTGTGTTGGTTCTGGACCAAGATGTCGTCACATAGACGGGCACGGAAGCTCGCGTAGGGCTGTGGCTGGGCGGCGGCGAGCTTCTCCAGCTGCCTCCGTGTGGCGATGGTCGTGCGCAGCACGATGTGCTCGCCGACGACGCGGTAGCGGACGAAGTGACGTCGGCCATACGGCAGAGACACGGTGAGCTTGCCTGACTCCCAGCTGATGCGGAGGTCCTCGAAGGCTCGGGACCGAGCACCGAGCAGCCGCCGAACCTCAGTCATGACGGGACCTCTTCAGAAGGTAGCTGCGAAAGCCGTCCAGCGGCGCGTCTTGGTCGACGAAGAGCTGCTGCTCGACGTCGTCGGCGACGACGGAAACGCGACGCACGAGGTCCAGCAGCTCGTCCAGCTGCGCGCTCTCTGAGTGAAAGTGCATGTCACTCTCCACCCCGACGACGAAGCGCCCGCGCTCGCCGGACGGTCGCTGACAGATGCGCGCCGCTTGGAACTCGAGCGGCAGCCGCGTCTGGATACCCACCAGCTCCTCTGCCCTGCCCATCTCCCTCGTCAAGAACCCCACCGGGCTGATCGCGTGGACGAGCATGGCCTGCGAAGTGCGCGAGCTGCGCAGGTGCAACGAGAAGGGCTGCTGGCGGGCTCGGTCTCGCAGCTCTGGGGGAGCGAGCTCGCCCGCGGACGTGACGAACACCGTGCCGAAGCGGGCGGTCAGCGGTTGACTCCCGTCCCACACGACGCGCACCCGCTCCCCGAGGCGGCGTGTGAGGCGCTCGAACTGACGGAGAGTGACCTCCGCCCGCCGCACGTGCACCGTCGTGTCGGCCGGCTCGCCCTCGAGATACTCGGGTCGGACCGGGAAGGCCGTCTCCAGCTCCCGGTCTGTAGGGATGCTCGATCCAGACGCAAGCATGGCCGTGGGCATATGGACGCTGGGGGAGTCCATCTCGGGCGCGAAGCCCCGGTGGGTGATCGCGACGAACCGATTCATGCGATCGAAGAGGCGCTCGACCTGCAGCTTCTCGACGGTGTCCGCCAGGTACGGGAACTGTACCTGCAACAAGTCCTCGCGCCCTGGCAGCGTGGTCATACCTGCCAACCGGCGGTGCACGAGGGAGTTGATGCGGTCGATGCGCCCGGTGCGCTGTTCCGTGGCCGACGGTGTCCACGCGATGCCATAGTGGACCACCCGCGAGCAGAACGTGTGCAGGTCCTCGCCCTCCTGCAACACGTCCGTGGTGATGAGCGCCAGCGGATAGCCTGGCATCCGAAACTGGCGAACCAAGCGGGGCGCCACACCTCCGTGCATGGCCGCCACTGGCGTCTGCTGGGCGAGTGCTTGACCGAAGTGACGCGCCAGCAGGTCCAGCGGCGCCTCCCGCTCGTCTGCGAAGTTCACCGTCATCAACAGATCGTGTTGCTCGCCCACGTAGGCGAGCTCGTGGAAGGCACCGAACGAGCCGCACGCCTCACGCTGCGACTCCAACAAGTCCAGGAAGTCGTGGATGAGATCCTCGGCGCGCGTCTCGGTGCGGTCCTGCGCACCCAGGTCCATTGTGCCAAGCCGGGTAACGACGAGGGCCCAGAGGTCGATGTAGGCGTGCCCCAGGCGCGCCACCGCCGACAGCATGGCCCGCCTCGTGTCGCGGTCGCGGAAATAGGCTTGGAAGTCGGTGTCTTCCCCACCGCGAGATGGCCAGAGCGTGTCTCGCAGACGGCCCCGACTGCGCAGCTCGGTGAAGAAGGTCCGCGTCTGGAGGTAGTCTCCCACCACAGGGAGCTCCTCGCCGCCTTGGTAGGGTTGCAGTTCGCCACGACCGAACAGGAGCTGTAGAACGGCCGCCGCCTTGCTGGAGAGCTCGGACGGGGACATGGCCAGCAAGTAGAGCGCCGCCTCCTGGTAGGCGCGATACACCCTGCGACGCGGCGGACGCTTGGCGTGCTGCTGAAACACGCGAAAGGCCGCCAGCGACCGCAGCGTGTCCGCGACATCGCGTGGTTCTCGCCCCAGGACCGCAGCCAGCGAGGCGAGCACGTCGTCCGGCTGGCCGAGGAGGTCCCACACGTAGTTGTCGTCGAAGAACGTGGAGTACGCCGAATTCTCGCTGCCGAGGCGGTTGCGCTGCAGGGCCGCGCCCGAGAGCACGCCCCCCGGACCCGCGCCGCGGAAGAACCACGCAAAGAAGCTGTCGTTGCCACCTTGGTCGTCCGCCTCAACATCCTCTCGTCCGTGAGCGACGCGTGCCTTGGGGGACGTCGCAACCTGCGAACGCCGCCGACGTGTCCGCTCACGCTCGTAGGCCGCCCACTGAGCGTCAAGCTGCGCCGCGAGCTCCGGGTGTTCCGCGAACATCCCGGCCAGCCTCGTCCGCAAGCGCGCGTCGTACTGTCGCAGGAGCTTGTCCGTCATCTCCATGACGGACCGCACCCGGCGCACGAACACCAGGGTCTTTCGCCCGGCGTCGAAGTCGCTCGCGACGCTCTCCACCACGTGGTCCATCTTGGGGTGAGGCATGGGCGTGCCAAACGTCCGTTGATAGGAGGCCGCGATGTCGTTGACTGCCGCGCTGTCGATGCCCTGCTTGGCGAGGACGTCGTCTGTCTGGTCACGACTGAAGAACGCCGGCTCGTGTCCCTGCGTACCGTCCTCGTCGTCGCCCGCTAGCGCGTCGTCGCTGGGAGTGGGCGCCCCGGCGACCTTGGCGGTCTCCATGAAGCTCTCGAAGGACGAGAGCATGCCCATCTGAAAGTTGGCGCCGAAGCGAGGATCGTGAAGCACCTCGGACACCTTCTTTTGGACGAGCGCCACGACCAGACGCTGACGGTCGGTCGGGATCTCGAGCGGCTGACCGTAGGCCACGACCCCCCCGCTGCGCCACTCGCTGCGGTACATGTTCTTGGTGAAGGTCGCCCCCGCGACGCGCAGCTGCGTCACGCGCCGCACGAGGACGCGCTGTGCCGCCTCTCGCTTGACTGCCTCCTCGCGATGTTCCCGCAGCGCGAGGAACGGCTGCCCATGACCCAAGAGATCCAGCTGGTGCCAGAGGTCGACGTAGTCGTACTCGATCGGGGTCGCAGAGAGCAGGAGCACTCGGTCCACCCGGCGTACAAGACCAGGTTCACCGCTCGTGCCCAACACGGTCGCCAGGATCTTGTTGCGCGCCGAAGCGCTCGCCCTCCCGTGCCTGAGGCAGTGCGCCTCGTCGATGACCACGAGGTCGTAGTGCGGGATGACGCGGTTGAGCGCCATCGCGTAGTCGGCCTTGAAACGCTCCTTGTCGCGATGCGTGAGCGGGATGTCCGCCTTTCCGAGCCGCGGGGAGACGTCGATGAGCGCGTCGCGTCGCGCGGCCCGGTCGGAGCTACTCGCGCTCAGCCCGAGGCTGAAGCAGCTCATGCGCAGGAAGGTGTCGGAGGAGCCGTCCCGCGACGACTTGACCGCCCACTCCAGCAAGCTGTCCGCCGAGACGGGGGCCCGCGTGGGTCGGTCGTCGAGACCGCGCACGCGTTGATCGCGGTGGCGCCAGTTGTTGGCCGTGAAGTTGCGCAGCTCCTTGACCCATTTGCGCTGGATGTTCTCGCGAGGCGCGACGAACAGGACGCGCATGGACGGGTTCACGAAGCGCATCAGCCCAATCGCGCCGAGCGCCACGTAGGTCTTCCCCATCCCGACCTCGTCTGCCAAGTACGCCACGCCGTCACGCGAAAGGATGTTGTGGATGGCGACAGCCCCCTCCAACTGCAGCTCGGGCATGCTCCCAGCCACGTGACCGTCCCCCGAGAAGTCGATCAGGGCGCGCGCGGTCGCGAGGTCGAGCGGACGGATGGTCTTCATGGTGCTCCGACCTTGCTCGCCGGACGCATGAACCACGTCTCGAACCACCTGACGAAGACGTCTGCGTCAGGTCCCAAGTCGAGCTCCCGGGCGAGCGAACGGCCCAGCGCGAAGCGCTCCTTCAGCTCCTTGTGCGCCGCCCTGTGCTGCTCGAACAGGTGCGCGGCGGCGGGTTCTCGAGCGAGCCGACACACGAGCGACTCGGCGCTCAGGACCGTCACATAGTCCATCAGAGGGTCACGCTTCACATCGGCCTCTGCCGCCTCGCCTGCTGCATTGCGTGGAGCGACCGCCTTCGAAAGCAACCCCGGGAGCGAGTCGTACTTCTGCCCGAACAGACGGTACACCACCTCGCGCGTCCGGCCCTCGGCCAACGCACGCCGCACGTGTCCCTCGAGGTGCTCGAACGCGTGGAAGACGCCCGCGAATCGATCGAACATGCTGACCTGAACCCTGGCGTCGGCCTCGTCTCTGGGCGGGGCGAGACCGCGCGCGACAAGCTCCTGGTTCAGCTTGCCCTCCAGGAACGCTTCGCGCTGCTCCATGGAGAGGAGCGACCAGTAGCGCAGGATCTCCTCCATCGTCATGCTGAACATGATGGAGGGCTTGTGGGCCATCCCGACCTCGGTGACGAGGATCGTCCCGCGCGGTTCGCCACCGACGCGCACGTCCAGGCTGGACGTGGAACGGAGGGTCTCGCTCAGTCGCTCCGCGCAGCTGCCCGACAAGCACAGCCACTGACTCGCTCGAGGCGCCTTGACCTCGGCAAGGAGCTCCCCCGCGGACCACAGCGCGAACGGCTCGGGGCGTTCATCCTCGCAAAAATACGAAGCCTCCTTGGTGGTCCAGTCGAATCGGATGGACAAGGGCGGTGGTGTCTCGCCGGAGCCCTCTCCGCTCTCGCCCGCCTCGCGAAACGCAACGGCGCCCGTGTCCACGGGGGTGAGCCACCAGTCCAGCTTTTTGGGCTGACTGACCTCGAACACCGCGGTGGCCTCGAAGTTCCTCCGAGTGGCGCCGGAATGCCCCGGCGTGGTCATGTTCGCGGAGCCCATGGCGAGGAACTCGCGACCCTCGGCCTTGCTCCACAGCCGATAGACCTTGGCGTGTACGCGCCTGAGCAAGTGCTTCTCCTCACCGCTCTTCCCGCGCTGACGCACGGCCCCCGTGAACGCGCTCCAGCTCAGGTCCGGCAGGCTGGCGATGCCTCGATACACGTCTGGGTCGCACTCCGTGCTGCCGTCGTCCGCTCTCGGCTCGTAGATGCGCGTGGCCTTCGGCTCGAGCTGCTCGATGAGCGCCGCGACCGCCTGCCCGTCGCCGTGCGCATCGAAGTAGGGCGACACCACCTCGAGATTGTAGACGCCTGCCGGGAGCGCGAGGGTATCCCGCAAGAACTCGTGAAACGGCGCTTGAGAGACCCATACACGTGGGTTGAGCGCGCGGTTGGTCGTCCGTTGCGGGTTGTCCGTCACTTCGTAGCGGAGGAACCTCCGGATGAGTTCGAGCGCGGGCTGTTCGGCGCCCGTCGCGTCGGCTCGACGGAGCCCACTGAGCAGGTCCATGAGGTCTCGCCGGATGCTGCTCCTGGACCCGGCCACGATGTCCTCGAACCAGGCGCACTCGACGTTCTCCCACCACCCCGCGCGCGTCAGATTGGCGGAGAGGACCCCCACGATCAAGCGCATTGGCGCCGCGACGGAGTCGTCGTCGGACCCTGTCGCGTCCTTTGCGAGGACCAGCACCAGCTTGGGGTGAAAGAGGCCGCGCGCGTGAGTGACCGCCACGCGCTGGATGTCGAGCGCCGCGGAGTCGCTCCCCGCCACGAGCCCACGGCGGTCGAAGTAGATGGCGAGGGGCCCGACGTCACGCAGTGTCTCCTCGAGCTGAACGAGTCGCACGCGTGGCGCCTGCGAGAAGCTCTGCTCGAACAGCGTTGGGACGATCTCCTGCTCGAAGAAGCCAGGCTCGAAGCTGAACGTCGTGAACACTGCGGCCTGCACCACGCGGCCCGCCACGCGCCGGTGGAGCACCTCGGAGAGCACGGCGGTCGGAGCGTTCGTCATCGGCGCCCCATGACCTCGGCGCCAAGCGCCTTCAGCGAGTTCAGGAAGTAGGTGTTCTCCCAGAGGTGCGGCAACTGGCTGACGCTCGGGAGCGCGACACGCTCCGAGCGAAGGCGCACGTGGAGCCTGCCCTTGCGGATCTCGACCCACGCTGCACCGCCTCTCGCGGCCATGACGAGCGCGTTCAGCCGCAGCGTCCGCTCCACGAAGCCCACGTAGTCACCTTGCGCGAGATCCAACGCCATCTGTGCCAAGAGATCCGCCGCGGAGCCGGACGATGCCCGGGCGATCTCGGTCCGCATCCCGAGCACACCCTCGTGGTCGACGACCGACAGACGGTCGCCCAGTGTGCGGGCGACAGCCTCCGCGACGTCCGCGACGCGGCCATCGACGTGCACCAAGACGAAGCCGAAGATGCGCGCGGCCAACACCAGCAGTGGCTCCATCACCGCGATGTGGGTGAGCGGGCGAAGGAGAGCGTCGTCTCCCTGCTGAGCACACACATCGCGGAGACGATCGAGTTCGTGCGCGGAGAACGGCGCGCCCCAGTCGCACCTCCCGGCCGCGTTGAGCGCGTCGATGCGTCCCCAGAGGCGTTCCTGACGCCCGCGGGTCGGGTCGTCGCCCCCTGCGCCCAGCACGAGGTGCCGAGCATAGAACGTACGCTCGAAACGCTGGAGGGTTGGCCCGAGGACCACGCCCAGCGCCCGTCCGAGACCGTCTCTCGGTCTGAACGTGCCACCCTTCACGACGTACCTGCGTATCTCGGCGAGCGCTGGTGAGTGCTCGGCGCGCAACGCGGGCAAGAGCCTGCCTTCGATGTGTTCGCGGCACGCCTGCGTGACACCGCGCGTCGTTGGGTCGAGCAGCCCGCTGGACATCCCCGCGCGTGAGTACAGGCCCCACAAGCCATAGACCTTCTGGTTGCTCATGATCTGCTCGTCGCCGCCAACGCCGATCGGAACGCCCTTGCCCGGGTGCAGCGCTCTCCGCACACGGGTGATCCCGAGGATCCGACCAGCCTCCTCGCCGTTGCTCCCCTGCGCGCGACTGTACGCCGCCAGTTGCTCGAAGCGCAGGAACGCGGACACCCGCTCCGCCTCGGGCACCCCCCCCGCGGCGACGAGCTCGTCTGCGAAGTAGAGGCCCAAGATGAGGGTGGTGAACCCTCGAACGGACGTGGTGACCGTAGTGAGGTTGCCGACGACCTCGCGCCCGAGCGCGCTCCAGATTGGCTGGAGGCCGAGGGGGTCTCGCGACCCCGCCACGGCCGCCCGCGGGTCGATCTCGGTCAGGAAATGCATGTCGGGCTCTCGCTCCCTCGCACCGCAGCTCGCATGGGCGGGATGGTACACGCGGAGTGTGTCGCTTGGGCGCCGTTCGGGACTCCCGGGTCCGAGCCCTGATAGCGAAGCGTTTCACGTGGGGCGTGTCGTCCGCTACGGTGCGGTGGGGACATCCATCTCGTGGTCCCCAGGGAGCCCCGCCTGGCGTCGACAGATCACAGCCCGAACGCCCACTCGACCCGCCGTGTTGCGGGGGCGCGGTGCTACGCGAGGCGGTGGATCCTCCTCGCGCTCGTGGGGCTTGCGCTCGGGTGTCGGCAGACCCCCGACACGCCGACAGCCTCGACGGTGAAGGCCGCGCTGAGGCCGGTCGCGTTGGTGCCTGCCGCACAGGGCGACCACGGCGCAGAGGACGCCATGCCCGCGCTTCCTTTGGGTGAAGCCCCACCGCCCCCAGGAACACACTTCGTGGATGTCGCGCATGCCACCACCCGCCTCCAGGCCACCTACTCGCCGAGCCAGTACCGCCTGCCGGTAGCCGCGTGGCCGCCCATGGCGTATCGGCACGAGCGCGAGATGCGGGTGCGTTGGTGGGCGCTGGCCTGGTGCAGCCACGATGAGTCCGCGCACGTTCGGCTGCACGAGGGCGTCATCTCGTTCGTGCGGCACATGGGGCCACCCATGCACTGCCCACCGCACCTCACGGCCTACGAGACGACGTTCCCGCCAGGCAACGACGCGGTGCGTGGGCTGCGTGGCCCCAGCGGCGGTGTTCAAGCGCTGCCGAGTGTGCTGCCCGCCGAAGCGCCGCGTCGTGCGCCACGGCGAGACTCCAGCTTGGCTGTGCCCGACATCTATTCCGAGTAGTACGGCAAGGACGTTGTCGATCGAGCAACTGGGGTGGTAGGACGGCTCGACATGTTCGCGAGGGTAGGAGAGGCAATACGGGGCGCGCACATCATCGCGACGGCGTCGCTCGTCGTCCTCATGGGGTCGGCCTCGGTCTCGGCTCAGACGCTCGAAGCAGACGTCCCGGTCCGCTTGGTGCGATGGGAAGCCGACATCGCGTGCGTCCCCGCGCGCCGACACGCTCTGCAGTGCAGCGGATGGAGCCGGTGGGTGCTCACCGCGGCGACCGACCGCGCGGGGACGTTGAGCGTGCGGGTGCCACGCGGACAGACGGGCTCGATCATGTTGGATCTCGTGTTTGGCGACATCGTGGACGCTCCTCCGACCATGCGCGTCAAGGTCGATGGCCGGTCTCTTCCTCCGGGCACCCGGCACGTGGACGTGCCCATCGAGCCGGGCGCGACGCATACGCTGGAGTCGTCCGTGACCGTTTGGGAGGAGGAGCGTCACGCATGTCACGATGCGCCGCGCGGTCGATGCACCGGCGGTGCCGTCCGACATTGGGTGACCGGGAACGGACACTACCGATGGTCCTACGCCTACTCGATCCCGCGTCTCCCGTCCGTCGCTGGCGCTACGCGCCGGTGCTCACCGTACGCTTGCCCGCAACCTACGAGCACGAGCCGTCCCGATCGCAACTGGATGAGCGCATCGACGGATACTTCGTGGCGCGCGAACGCCGCAGCGTGGAGCACGGGCCGTTCGTGGCGGTGGGCGGCATCGTCGGGCAGGGAGCGTTGGTCCAAGCCGGGTACGACATCTCATGGCCCCACGGCCGGGGGTCCTGGTCGACTGGCCTGGCTTTCGACGTGGCCCCGCAGGAGCGCGTGACGATCACGCCCGTGTTCGAGTTCGTAGCTCCGTTCAAGACCGGAATGTTCACCCCACCGTCGATCACAGCCGGGCTCGGCGTTCCGGTGGACGTGTGGCCGAGTCCGACCCCCGGCGTGCGGGTGCAGGTGTCCCTGTACGTGCCGTTCTTCAGCCTCGCGGCGTACGTCGACCTCATGCCCCTCACGCGTGACGCGCGCATCGCGGTCTTGGCGCGCCTCTCACTGTGAGCGCCCGAGACGCGACAAGGCTCTCGCGCGCGGCACGCTTCACGTCGGGGTCGCACGGCCGCGCTAGCCGCCAGACGGCAAGAGCCCACCGCCGCCGCTGCGGCCTGCCTCGACGGGGCGATGAAGCACCAGCTCCTGCCCCGCGGCCTGCCCGTGCGCGAACGCCGCGTCGCGCTCTCGACCGGCGCGGCGAATGGTGCGCGCCCGTGGGTAGCGCCGCTGGAAGTAGTCGGAGACGCCTGCGTCGCCCGTCCACACCAGGCCCTGAGCGGTGGACGCCCGCCGCTCACGCTCGAGCTTGTCGCGGAAGCCGCGCATCACGCCAACCAAGAACGAGCGGCGGTCGCGGTTGCCTGCGATGCCGTGCTCTGTGCGGTGGCGCTTCCACGCGGCCTCGCCTGCGTGCAGGAGGAAGCCGTGCACGTAGTCGGCCATGCGCACGTTCGCGGGTGTCCCGCAGATCTCGAGCACCGAGCCGCGGCGCCCCTCGAGCGGACGGAACGAGTTGACCCAGATGGCCTCGACGAAGAAGTGCCCCGTCAGGATCGACGCGAGCACGCGCTCGTGCTCGTCATGGCGCGCCTTGACGGGGCCGACGTGCGCGAAGGTGAAGTCCCGCTCGTCGGCGCGCGTGTCGCGCTCGCGGATGTTGTGCTCGAGCATGAGCCGCCGCGCCTGTTGCATCGCCGCGTCTGCCTCGTGCGGGTTGTCGCTCCCGGCCAGCGCCAAGAGGCGCCTTACCTTGTCGATGACCCTGCCCGCCGCCGTCGTGGCCACGTCGTCTCCGGGCGTGACGACGACGCCCGCCGCCCGAGCGTCGATGCCCCGCGCCTGACACACCCCGCGAAACACGGGCCCATGTGCAGACTCGGACACGCGGAGCACCTCCGCGACGAACTGGTGCGCCATCTCGTGCTTGAGGACCTCGAGGACTTCCATCCACGGGTGGTCGATCACGAGCTGCCGGGCGACCTCGATCGTCCGCGTCGCGGGCACGAAGCGCGCGAGGAACGACGTCGCGTCGCTGAGCGCCAGCACCGGCGGACGCATCCGCTCGCCGAAAAGCGCCCAGTTGTCGGCCTTCCAGCGCTCGCGCAGCTCCTCGAGGATCAACCGCTCGAGCTCGTCGTTCAGCGCGTCGGGGGCCGCCATGCCCGGGAGCTTTGCTGATGCGGGCCGGGATTCAAGGCTGGCGCGAGCGCGAGGACGTCGACCTGCGCGACGGTGGTGAACTGCAGTACGGTTCCGCGGATGCCCCACACCAGCGACCTGGAAACGGCCCTGCGCGAGCACCTCGGCGCGACGTTTGCGGGACACACGATCACCGCCCACGACCTCGACGACGTTGGGCGCCTGCGTGCGAGCGTGCCTGGGTTCCGCGTACTCGAGGTGCACCCGGGTCCAAAGGCGTCGACCTGGGCGTACGTCACCTGCGGCGCAGCGGGTATCGCGCACCCGAACTCCCCAACCATGGAGTTCCTGACGACATCAGGGGAGCGCTCGAAGCGGGTCGCGCACCTGCTTACGATGGTCGCGTCCTACCACGCGACCGAAGGCCTCGGGCTGCAGCACACCTTCGGCCTCGGCGAGCCCTGGGTCGACGGATGCAATCTGACGGCCGGCTACGTCTCGCTGCCATACCCATGGGGGCCGGCGCTGGAGCTCTTCGAGCACGACGGCCAGGTCACGCACATCTACTGGCTCATGCCCATCAGCGCCGCCGAGCGCGAGCTGGCAAGACGCGCTGGAACTGACGCACTCGAGGAGCGCTTCGAGGACGCGGACGTCGCCTACTGGGACCTTCGCCGGAGATCGGTGGTCTAGCCGAAGGGCGTGTCCTGAAGAACGTTCACGCACGCATGGGGCTCCGAGACGACCGCGTCTCGACCGCGCGGAGGGCGCTTGGCCGCAGCGCGCGTTCGTCGCTGCGGCACAGCTCATCCGTGTGCGTTCAAGGCGCGCCACTCATCCTCGAGCCGCAGCGCCTCCACCCACGTCTCGATGTACGTACGGTCCAGCTGGGGTCCGACCGCGGCGACGACGCCGGCCACGTCGTCCAACTGCCGCTGCGAGCCACCCGACTTCTGGCACCACTCGAGCTTGCTCACGATGACGTCCTCGGGCGTGGCGACGAACACCGACAGACCCAGCCAGTCCGCGCGCATGCGGCGCTCGAACTCGGCCACGCTGAAGGGTCGGGCCTTGCGAACGATCAGGTCCGCCTTCCACCCGGAGTCCATGTCGATGAGGTTGAACATGTCCCTGCTGAGGAGCGCCGCACGCGCCGTGAGTGCGTCGACGTAGACGTGCTCGGTGGGGACGCCAGCGAGGAACGCTCGCAGCGTCGCGTCCGTCGGGTCGATCACGATGTCGACATCCTGCGTCGAGCGCGGGCGGCCGTGCAGCGTGCTGGCGAACGAGCCCGCCACCATGTACGGGACGGCTGCGGCGTCCAGCCAGCTGGTCAAGGAGGCCATGAACGCGCGCAAGCTGTCGCTCACGCGTCCCACCTCGGCGCGTTGGGATATGCCTTCGTGTACAGCTCGTCACCGAGGCGCAGCCGGATCTCGGCCAGGCGCACCGCGTCTTCGTCGTACTCCGGGTGCCGCGCGCGGATACCCGCGCGGGTCAGGCTGACCAGCTCCTCGCTCATCGCAATCGCAGTCGCCAGCCGCCGCTCTGGCCCCATACGTCGCCACACCTCGAGCTGCACTGCCCAAGCTTCGGGGGTCGTATCGGCCGGTCGCGATGACATCGGCGAAGGTTAGCAGACTCCGACTCGCGGACCCGCAGCAGCTGGCGCGCGGGTCCGTGATTCGGCCACTCCGGTCGACGGGGGTGTTGTCGCTGGACCTGGACGCCGAGCGCCATGCGGCGTCGGTCGGTCGCGAGCTGCCCCGCGCCGCGCATGGGCGACCACAGGGCAGCCAGAAAGAGGCTGACTGCGGCGAGCCTCACCGCGCGGTCGGTCCAGCCGCCGCAACGTCGCCTGGAGCGCGTCATCGATAGACGAGCCCCGAGAGCCGAAGCGCAAAGCGGCGGCGGAACGCAGGGAGCTTGGCGACGCACCACAGCACCACGTTGCGCAGCCACCGCAGCCGCGGCCGCGTGGTGGCGAGCCGCGTGAGCACGTCGGCCATACGCACGATCTGGGCTGCGATGGGGCGCCGCTCCTCGCTGTAGCGGTCGAGCGCCACGTCGTCGCCCGCGAGGGAGCGCGCGAGGGCGTCGGCCAGGCTCATCGCGTCGAGGATGCCAGCGTTCATGCCCTGACCCCCGGCGGGGCTGTGCACGTGCGCCGCATCGCCCGCGAGCACGAGGCGCCCGGAACGATAGTGGTCGGCCACACGATGGTGGATGTGGAAGCGCGAGCTCCACACCAGCTCCTTCACCACGGCGCGCTTGCCTTCGGGTCCGCGCGTGTCGAGCAGCTGCTGCACCAGCGCCACGTCCGGGTTCTCGGGCGCTTCGTCGAGCGTCGCGACCACGCGGTGGTAGCCACCGGGCAAGGGCGCGACCACGACCATGCCGGCGGGCGAGAAGTACAGGATCACCTCGTCGCGCACGACCCCGCCTTCGAGGCGCACGTCGGCCAGCACGAAGGACTCGGCGTAGGCCCCGCCGGTGAACGGGATCTGCGCCTGCTCGCGCACCGTGCTGTGCATGCCATCGGCGCCCACCAGGTAGCGCGCGCGCACGCGGGACCCGTCGTCGAGCAGCGCGTCCACGCCGCCGGAGTCCTGCGTGACGCCCACGAGCATGCGGGGCCGCAGGACCTGGCCTCCGAGCGCCACGAGGCGGTCGTGCAGCACGCGCTCGGTGACGGCCTGCGAGACCATCAAAGAGTACGGGTAGCGCGTGGGCAGGTCGTCGAAGCGCAGGTCGACCAGCACGCGATCGCGGTCGCGGATGGTGAAGCGCGGGGCGGCGATGCCCAGCTCGTCGAGGCGCTCGGCGGCGCCGATGGTCTCGAGCACCTCCAGCGTGCGGGCGTGCACCACGGCGGCGCGCGACGTGTTGGAACCCTGCGGCTGTCGGTCGATGACGGTCACGGCCACGCCGCGCAGGCGGAGGGCAGCGGCGAGCGTGAGGCCGGTGGGGCCGGCCCCGACGATCAGCACGTCCGTGTGGGACGGGGGGACGGGGGACGACTTGGGGGCGGACGGGATGGATTGGCGGGTCATGGGGGAGCTCCTTCGGGGTCGAGCCTCTCGGCTTTTGTCAACACGCGTTGACTTTCGTTACCGATCACTAGCGCCGCCCGGCGCATATGTCAACGACTGTTGGCCAACATTCGTTGACTTTTGTAAGTAGCTGAATCCGTTGCATGCCAACGAACGTTGACTCATGCTCTGGGCATGGCCCCGCGCAACGCCCCCGCCCGACGTTCCGACGCCACCAAAGCCGCCATTCTCGAGGCGGCCCGGGAGCAGTTCGCCGCCAACGGCTACGGCGGCGCCACCATTCGCGCCATCGCCGCCGCCGCCGAGATCGACCCCGCCATGGTGATGCGCTACTTCGGCAACAAGGAGAAGCTGTTCGCGGCCGCCGCCGACTTCGACCTGCGCTTCCCCGACTTCGCCGACGTTCCCCGCGAGGCGGTCGGGGCCGCCGTGGTGGAACACTTCCTGTCCATCTGGGAGGGGGACGAGAGCTTCGTCGCCCTGCTCCGTACCTCCGTCACGCACGACGAGGTCGCGGACCGCATGCGCGGCATCTTCGCGAGCCAGGTGGTGCCCGCCATCGCGCGCCTGCGCGGCGAGCCACCTGCCGCCGTGGCGCTGCGCACGGGCCTGCTCACATCACAGATGCTGGGGCTGGCGCTGTGCCGCTACGTCCTGCGTGTACCCTCGGTCGCTGCTGCGGATCGCGCGGAACTGATCGAGCGCGTGGGCGCGAACGTGCAGGCGCTTCTGTTCGACAGGTGAGGCCCGCTCGCGGCCAGGGCGTTGGGAGCAGCCACCCGGCCTGCGCGCGAGACTGAAGTCGGGCACGGTCGGTCAGCTCATCCAAGTGACGTAGCCATCTACATAGCGCCATCGACCACGGACCCGCACGAGGACGTGCTCCTGTCCGTCGCCACAGAGAGATCCACAGAAGAACGCAGTAGCCACGACCGCGACAGCGTCATAGGGGAGTCGGACTCGGTCCAGGGCGCAACGGTCGTGCGCAGGGTCCGGCGCTCCCCACGTGGCCAGGCTCGACGGATCGACGTCCACGTCCACAGCAGCCTCACAACCCTGGGGTGTGCGGTCCTCTACCCAAGCCTCCAGCGTGGGAACACGTCGACCCTGTGTCGGCGGGTCGCGTAGGATCTCGAACGACCAACCGCGCGTCTGGAAGCGCTGGCACACCAAAGGCCCGTCCACGTACACGCGACGCCCCGTGTCACGCTGCGGACCATAGACGCGCCACATCACCGCCTCCAGGCGTTCGTCGCGCGCGACAGCGTCACACGACGTCGGCCAAGGGTCGTTCGTCATGGCGTGGGCGCGCACGTAGTCGAGCGGCGCCGGGTCTTCGACCCGTAGCTCCAGAGCCTGTATGGTCGCATCGAGCGCAGCTAGGAGCTCGGCTCGAGCGCGTCCTGCCGGGGTGTCGTCAGCGCAGCGCCCGGACTCGGCCTCCATGCGTTCGAGCTCGGCGAACCAGCGCACGGCCGAGCGGGCCAGCGCCATCCCGGTCGCGAGGTCGAGGAGCTCATCGCTCGTGGAAAGGAACCACCGGCGCTCTCGGATGGCTTCCATGGAGACGTCTGCGTCCAACGTGCTCGCCAGGTCGGGGTAGCGCGACGGTCCGTCCTCAGGTGGCGCTTCCAGGCAGCTCCGCGAGGTACGGCGCCCCGTGATGGGGTTGTGAGCGCAGCCGTCCACACCTGCCGCGAGGCCCACGACGAGCAGTACCGTCCATGGCCTCAGTACCACCCCGACCACCCACCCGTCGCTGGATGCACCAGCTCGATCTCGACGCGCTGCGCCGGTGTGAGCGCGCTCCAGCTCTCGCTGAGCGCGCGCATGTAGTCCTCCCCCGCGCCCATCCGCCAGAACGCCGAGTAGCGGTGTTCCTCGGGAAACCGAACCCACGGCGGGGGCAGTGCGCCGACCGGCATGCGCGGCGCTGGGAACTGTCGCAACCTGGCGCGCGCCTCGCCCAGCGCGAACCCGAGCAAGTTCTGCCCGCGCCACGTCTTCGGGCTGTGCGCTGCCGGGTCGTCCGCGCCGAGGCCAATGCCCCAGATGGCGTCACGTGGGCTGGCCTCGACCAGCACGACGTCGCCCGTGGTGTCGAGCCACGCGCCCAGCTCCGGGTTCTGCCGAAACTTGAGCACGTTGCCGGTCACGACGATGGCGTAGCGCGCGGCCTCCCAGGTCTCGTCGTCGAAGTCCTTCACGGCACGCCCGAGCGCCTTCGCCTTCCCGGGGCTGTCCGCCGCGAGGATGGCGGCTGCGCTCGCCGCGTCGTCGAACAGGAGCGCCTTCTGCGCCATCATCCAGTGCTCGGCCGTGCGATAGGTCATGCCCTCGAAGGTGAACGGCGCCGGATACCACTGGCTGAGCGCCCACGGTCCTGGGCCCGTCCCGGTGTGTCCCCAGAAGTACTTGAACTTCACCTTCTGGCCGTCGTCGATGCGACGGTTGAGCGCGTCGATGTGTGCGTTCACGTGACGTGCGTACCACGAACACGACCCACGCGGCTCGGTCTCGCGACGGGGGCGACGAGCGTGTCATCGGTCCACGGAGAGGATCGCGTCCACCAGCGCGTCGGGCTGCGAGAAGTATGCGGAGTGGCTCGCCTCGAGGCTCTCCACGCGCTCCACGCGCGCTGCGTCGATGAGGCGGTCTTGCAGTGCGGGTGACACGGCGCGGTCCTGGGTGAGGCGGATGTACGCGCGCGGCACGCGGCCATAGCGCGCATCCGTGAGCGCCAGGCGGGCGAGCGCGGGCAGGCTCGGCTCACGACACAGGAGCGACGACGCGAGCGCCACGTCGTCCGCCGCGCAGTCTGCGTAGAGCCCCTCGACGTAGGCCTCGGGGTCGAGCCAGTCGCACACCCCGGCCTTGCTCACGTGGACGTAGGGGCGCAGGTAGCAGCCCTCGTCCTTCGCGAAGTAGTCCGCCACACGCGCGTGGCTCGGCAGCATGTACGACGCCAGGTAGACTACGCGCCGGACGCGCTCCGGGTGGGCCTGGGCGAGCGCGCTGGCGAGGATGCCGTAGCGGCTGTGCGCAACGATGGTGGTCTGCACTTGATCGCTGAGCAGGGGCGCGGTGGCGCGCACCAAGTGCCCCAACGTCACGCGCGGAGCCCAGGCGGGGTCACGCCCACGCCCGGGCAAGTTGGGGACGAGCACCTCGCCGTGCTGGCGCAGACGCGGCGCGACCTTGTACCAGCACCACGCGCCGTGCCAGCTCCCATGGATGAGCAGAAAGCGTTTCATGCATGGAGCGTGACTCGCTCGCACACACGTCGCGCTCCGGTTCTTGTCGCGGAACTGAAGACGGCGCGCACCCGCCGCACGTGATGCGCACCCGCGTGCAACCGCGACACGCTGCGGCACACCCGCGCACCGCCGCTCCTCCGCGCCTCAGCGCAAACCCTCGCGCGCGATGAGCTCACGCTTGCGCTCGACGCCCCAGCGGTAGCCCGAGAGCGAGCCGTCCCGCCGCACCACGCGATGACAGGGGATGGCCACCGCGAGCGTGTTGGCCGCGCACGCACCCGCCACCGCCCGCGTGGCAGCCGGCGCGCCGAGCCGCTGCGCGATCTCCGAGTACGTCACGGTCTGCCCCGCGGGGACCTCGCGCAACGCACGCCACACGCGCTGCTGGAACGCCGTGCCGCGCACGTCGAGGGGCAGGCTGAGCCCCAGCCGCGGCGCCTCCACGAAGCCCACTACCGTAGCGACCACACGCTCGTACGCAGCGTCCCCGCCCACCAGCGTGGCGCGCGGGAAGCGGTCCTGCAGCTCGCGCACCAGCGCGTCCGGGTCGTCCCCCAGCGAGATGGCCGCGACGCCGCGCTCGCTGGACGCCACCAGCACGGCGCCCAGCGAGCACTGCCCCACCGCGAAGCGCAGCGTCTCTTGCGCGCCGCCGGCGCGATAGCGCCCCGGGGTCATGCCGAGCATGGCCGACGACTGCTCGTAGAAGCGGCCCTGCGAGCCGAAGCCCGCGGCGTAGAGCGCCTCGGTCACGGGCGCCCCACCCTCCAGCTCGTCGCGCACGCGCCGCGCCCGCTGCGCCGCCGCGTACTGCTTGGGTGTGAGCCCGGTGTGCGCCTTGAAGAGCCGGTGGAAGTAGCCCGGGCTCAGTTGCACGGCGTCGGCCAGCTGCGCCAGCGAGGGGCACGCCTCACGCTCCTCGAGGAGGCGGCAAGCCTGCTCCACCAGCGCCGTGTTCTCGGCCTCGGGCGAGGACCCGTCGGGGCTGCAGCGCTTGCACGGCCGGCAGCCCGTCGCGCGCGCGCTCGCGAGCGTGTCGTGCAGCGTGACGTTGGCCGGGTTGGCCGTGCGCGAAGGGCACGACGGTCGGCAGTAGATGCCCGTCGTGGCCACCGAGTACCAGAACGCACCGTCGGCGGTCTTGTCCCGTGCCAGCACGCGCGCCCAGCGGGGGTCGTGCAGCGTGTTCGTTCGGCGGGCGTGGGGTGAGATCTTGGTCATGACGGCTGGCTAGCGTGCCCCGCCATCATGCGCGCTCTGGTTCTTGCTTTCGAATCGGCACGCTCAGGCGGCCTTGGTCTTGTAGTTCGCCTCGTTGGTGCGGTACTCGGCTGCCCCGTCGACCCTCAGCTGGCGCTTCACCGTCCGCGTCGCGAAGCGGTCCACGGCGCGGCGCACGCCCGGCGCGCGCTTGGCCAGGGTGAGCGCCCCGAACCCGAGGCCCACGGGCGCGAACACGGAGGCGAAGGCCAGCGCGTCTGCCAGCTCTCGTTGGACACCCATGTCGTGGGCGGTCTTCTCCCCCACCAGCTGCGTGTAGAGGAAGCGCGTCGCGCCCTGGTCCATGCCGTGCAGCACGCGGTCGTGCCACTGCGCGGAGGTGCGGCGGTAGGCCTCGAGCGTCGCGCGGTTGAGGTCGCGCCCGCGCTCGTCGAACTTGTGGCGCAGCGTGGCCTGACACATCTGCCACGTCTCGACGATCTGCTGCGGGTCGTCGCTGAGGAACTGGTCGTGCATGCCCAGCAGCGAGGCCAGGTAGCGTCCCTGCTCCACCACGCCGCGCTCGGCCGTGGAGAACCCCCGCCCACGCGCGAGCGCACGCTGCGCGAGGCGGTAGTTGATGGTCAGCGCGGCGCCCATCTGGTCCACCTGCGGGATGGGCGTGCCGTAGACGCCGAAGTCCCACACCGTGGGGCGCCGCAAGAGGCTCGTGCGCACCATGGCGTGCATCACGCGCACCTTCACGGCCGACTGGTACGCCTCGCCCCCGCGCCGCAGCGCACCGGGCAACGTGGCGAGCTTGAACGTGCTGGTGGTCTCCTTCATGCGCTTCGCGGCGGAGTCGCTGGTGAGCGCGCCGGTGATGACCATCGGCAGGCCCTGGTAGCCGTTGACGTAGGTCATCATGAAGGCCACGCGCGTGAGCGCCTCACCGCCCAGCGCCGAGAACAGCCGGGCGTGCTCCGAGGCGCGCTCGATGGCGTCCCAGTCCACCCACGCGGGCACCGCCTCCATGGCGCGCAGCAGCGCCACCAGCTCGGGCGGTGCGTCGGGCACGCTGTCGATGCCGTGCGCGGCGGCCTGGTCCACCATCGCGCGCGCCTTCGGGTAGCCCAGCTCCGGGATGCGAGCGGCGAACGCGTCGGTCAGCGGGTCGCCCATCAGCGTGAGCTGCCGGAAGAACTCCACCTGCTCGGCGTCGTCCAGCAGCGCCTGCACGCGGGGCTTCCGACGCAGGATGCTGTTCTCGCCCAGGGCGGTGCGAAAGCGCTCGGGGGTGATGCCGAGGTCGAGGCCGCCATACACGGCGGGCGCGAGGGTCTGCTGCAGCTCGGTGACGTTGCGGGTGCTGTAGGTCATGGTCGTTTCGTTTTGGTGTGGGACCGCGGGTGGCGGCCTGGACGCGGGGTGCTCCGAGGCGGGTGACGCTCATGCCCGCGCACGCGCTGCGTCGTGTTCTTGCAAGACACGTCAGAGCCCCCTCGCCGTCAGCGCCGCGTCGATGGCGGCCGGCGTGTGCGGCACGGCGAGGTATGTGAGCAGCGAGCGCAGCAGCTCGCGCAGGAAGGCGCGCTCGTCGATGGCGTCGACCTCGAGCCGGGCCGCCTCGTGCCGCGCCGCGAGCATGGCCATGGCCTGGCTGAGCGCGAAGTCGATGGCGAGGGGCGGGTTGGGGTGCCCGATCTCCGTCGCGTGCTGCAGAAACTGGTCGCGGAGCATGGCGCGGATGTGCTGACGCAAGCGGCGCAGGCCCGTGGCGAACTCGTCGTCCGAGAGAGCGCGCACGTACGCAGACTGCAGCAGCGCCTGGTTCGCGCGGTAGAAGCTCATGACCACGACGGTCACCTCGGCGCTGAGGCCCACCATGTGCTTCCCGCGCGTGGGGGGTACCCGCAGGGGCGCCGCGCTCTCGAGCATCGCCAAGGTCTCGTCGACGAACACGCGGAACGCCTCGCTCACGAGCGTGCTCTTGTCGCCAAACCGCCGATTCACCGTGGCGGGCGCGACGCCAGCAGCGGCCGCGATGTCGGTCGTGGTGACGGCGTCCACCCCACGCTCGCGGAACAGGCGGAGCGCCGAGCGGATGAGCGCTTCCTCCGTGCGGCGGCTGCGGGCCTGAGTCGGGGTCGGTCGGGCGGCGGTGTTCATATGTAAAACGGAATTGCTTTTTACATAAGACGACACACGCGTCAATCCCTAGCGTGCAGCTGGGGGACCCTCGCGTTCCCGCGAACGACCCGCCAAGGCCAGTACGTTGCTCGTAGGATTCGGGAATGAACGACCCCAAGCGATCATTCTCGCGGCGTGGTGTTGCCGCAGGCGGGAAGCGGAGCGTGTGTTCACATGGTGTCGTCACACGCTGCTCGACGATGCCTGACGCGTCGGATGGGAGGGTCGCCATGAACGGTCGCAAGGACGCTGCGCTCGGTCTGCTGGGGCTCGTGCTGATGACGGGCTGCGGCGCCCCCAGCCAACACGAGCAGGTGGTGACCAGCGCACCCACAGCGGCCGCGAACGACGGCGCAGACCTCACCGACCTGCCTCCGGCTTGGGCCGACGCCGTCCACGCCGCGCGCGCCTACGTCGCTACGCCGCGCGACAGCCTTCAGGGGTTCATCGAGAGCGTGATGTCGGCCGGGTGGGCCACGGAGAGCGCTTCATCCGCACCCTCCGCGCCACCCGACGGAGGGGCTGAGACGGCGCTGACCCTGGCGCGACGGGCCTTGTCCGCCGGACCTCCGCCCGCGTCCATGAGCGACGTGGTCACGCTCGTGCTCGCCCTCGAGGCGCGCTGCACGACGGTTCCGCGCGACGCCGTGTGCCTCGGCCCCGAGGTGGGCACCATGCAGCTCGGCGTGCTCGTGGGCCTCGCGTCGTTCGGGGCTGACGTACGACTGGTGGTGCCCCGCGTGCCGCCCCTCGCGTGGTTCGACGGCGACGGCGACGACGACACCGCACCACCGCACGGCTACGCGGTCCCCGTGCCCCCTGGGTTCGAGGCGCTGCCGTGGGACCCGCGCCATGACGGCGTGCTGGCCCGTCGCTTCAGGGGCTCCGCCGGAAGCCCGTACGAGGGCGCGCAGGCGATGGCGCGCGCTCCCGAGGCGCTCCTCGGGGCGCGGGTGGAGGCTTCCGAGCGCCCGCTCGCGTGTGAGGCGCTCGACGCCTTGCTGGCCGGCCGCGCGGAGGACGAGCCGCTCGCGACGGAGCGCACCGGCGATGGCGCGGCCTCCTGCACGCGCGCCGGGGCGCGTCACCTGGCGTGGGTCGAGAGCAGCGAGCAGCCGCTCCTGTGGACGTTGGTCGTCACTGACCCAGCCCAGCTCCCTCGCGCGCGCATGGCGGCGGAGCTCGCATCGACGCGGGCGTGGCCGTGGTTCCAGGGACACCCATCTACCGGCGCGCAGCGCGGCACGGAGGAGACGGTCCGCGCGTTGGAGCACGGAGACCTGCTCCCTTCACTGCCCGAAGCGGACGGTTGGCACGAGGAGCACTGGGACACGGGACGACCGGGCGGCGAGCACACGGTGTTCGAGCGCACCGAGTGGATGGCGAGCGAACGCCCTGGCTGGGAGCTGAGCAGGGTGCGGACCGCGTTTCGACGTCCGAGCGGCGTGCTCGTCGGCGGCGGCGACCCCAATCCAAGAGGGCGCCCCGTGACGGTCATTCCCCAAGCGCAATACTTCGAGGAGCCCTCCCCGGGGGCATACGCTCGAGCCGTGGCGAGCATGCTCGAACGCTGCCCGCAGCTAGCCGCGCTGTCGGCACACACCATCTTGCCTTCACCAGCGTGCGACGAGGACGAAGACATCGACTGCCGCGTCAACGACTGGGGCACGGTGCGTGTGTTCGAACGGGGCTGGTCCGGGTCTGGCATGGATGGGGTCGGCGAGTGGACGCAGACTGCGGTGGACCTCGGGAGCTGCGAAGCGCGCGTGCTGCGTGCAAGCTATCAGCACCTCGACCCGTACTCCGGCTACGCCACCTGGGCGACCTCGGAGCGCGCCCCCCACCCGGCGCACTTTGCCGACTTCGACGCCATCCCATGGCCCGCCCACGCGAGGATACCGTTCCCCGGGGGACCGACGTTCACGGGGCGCCCGCGCGAGCAAGACGGGGCGCGCGTCTGTCGCCCCGAGCTCACGTTCACGCGGCAACGACTGCAGGCGGGCCCTTGGATCGACGGTGTCCCCGACCGTGTCCCCGCACGGCGCGTCCAGCGCGGTCGCGTGGGGGCTGTCCCCCGTGAGCTCGGGGGCACCGCCCGCGAGAACGGCACGCTCCACGTGCGCCTGCGCTTCGAGCCGCGGCTGCGGCACGGCGAGCTGGTGTTCTACACCTCGGCGCGGCACCGGTACGGGGGTGAGCGCCTGGCGGTGTACGACGCCGGACGCAACCAGCACCGCATGCTGCTCGACAGCACGGTGCCTGGCGTGCGCGGCAACATCCAGGTGCACGACGTGGTCGGCGACGAGCTGATCCTCAGCGTCACCCCCGACCCACGCCCCGACTTCGTCCAGCTCCCGGTCTACATCGTGCTCAACCTCGAGAGCGGTGTCGGTAGGACGCTGGACGCCACGTATCTCCGCAGCACGCCGTCCCCCGAAGCCGCGCCCAACGCGTCGTCCGCCCCTGACGACGACGCCTTCGTCGAGTCGATGGATGAAGCACAGCCCGGCGAGTACGAGGCTCCCTGGCTGGGCGACTCGTTTGTGAGGACCACCGACGGAACCCCAGAGGTCGTCGTGAGCGAAGACCTGTACGACGCCGAAGACCACCGTCGCGCGTGCATCCGCGGCACACCGCTCGCAACGCTCGTGTCCCGCCGCTAGAGCTGCTAGCGCCCGAGTCAAAGTCGCGCTCCCGCCGAGCCGCGCGGCGATCGCTCAGCGCAGCGCCAGCTTGCCGCTCTTGGCCAGCTCCGGGTCCGTGCACGACGCCAGATTGAAGCAGCAGGGCCGGCGCTTGCCCTTGCGGAGCTTGTCGATGCTCACCTCCACGCGCTTCTGCCGGGTCCCAGCGTTCTTGGTCTCGTTGACCCAGCGCACCCACTCCCAGCGGGCCATGGGGGTGATCACGCGCCACAGGTCCTGGATGTCGGCGGAGGCGTCGGTCAGCGCATCCCGCAAGTCACCAGGCACGTCGGGCTCGGGCCATTCGCCGCTGGGCACCACCTCGACCGCCACCGTGTCACCCGGCGCCAGACCCGTCGCCCTTCGCAGCGCGTCGTCGACGTTCATGAAGTGACCGAAGTCTCCGTCGGGCTCGAGCACGGTCTGGAATGCGTGCCCCTTCACGGTGGCGTCGACGGCGACCTGCCCACGCGAAGGGAGCTGCTTGCTAGCGGCGTCGGGCAGCCGGACGATGACGCGTCCGAGCTCGTTCGCCAGCAGGGGCCCCGCAAAGCTCACCGGCGTGCCCTTGGCCGCCTTCGCGGGCTTCGGCTTCGCCGCGGTCACCTTCGACGCGGCCTTGTTCGCGGCGGACCCCTTGGCTGCGCTCGTCTTTGGAGCCGCCTTCGACGTAGGCTTCTTGGCAGCGGTCGACTTCGGAGCGCTGGCCTTCGACGCCAGCTTCGCCTTCTTGGCGGTGGGCTGCTGAGCGCTGGTCTTCTTCTTGGCGGCCATGCGGCGTCCTCCGTACGTCGGAGGCGGAGGGCCGACGTCGCCTCGGGATACGAGCCCACCTCACGCTTGTCAACGACGGCTGCGGGCCGGTTGCGCTGCGAGGGCACCCGAGCGACACGAACCGTGTCCGCTCCCCTGCCCGCGCCGCGTCAGTCGAAGAGCGCCGTGTATCGGCGCTGCATCTCCTCCGGCGTGACCTCCTCGAGCGCGTGCCCGATGAGCCACTCGTGCCCGAACGGGCAACGCACGGCGCCGGAGCGCTCGCCGTAGAACTGGTCCTGCGCCGCGCGCAGCAGCGTCGCGCCCTCGGCGAGCGCCTTGGCGATGACGGCGTCGGCGTCCTCCACGTGGAGGTGGATGGAGAGCGGCGCGCGCGTCTCGGGGGCCGTGGGTGGTGCCAAGAGCCCCATCTCGGGGAAGGGGTCCGACAGCATCAGCACGGTGCCATCGAAGTCGAGCTCGGCGTGACCGACGCGGCCGCTGGGCTCCACCAACCGGTAGAGCTCCCGCGCGCCGAACACGCGGGAGTAGAAGTCGATGGCGGCGACGCAGTCGCGGACGCGCATGTAGGGGTACAGGGCTTGAGTGCTCATGCGGTCACTGTGCCGCGGGCCCCCACATCGCGTCTTGAACGAAATTGAACTCCGCTCCGCAGGCCCGCACAGCGCCCGGTCAGACCCCGTGTGCAGCGCGCACGTTCAAGGCGCGGGGAGCGGCAGGTGGTACAGCTGGTGCGGCTCGGCCAGCTGATAGCGCGCGGGCGTGATGCCCGTGTGCGCGCGGAACTCGCGCGTGAGGTGCGCTTGGTCGGCATAGCCCAGCTGAGAAGCCAGCGCGGCGAGGCGCACCCCTTCCTTCTCCACGCGCCCCAGGCCCGCGCCGCCCGCACCCCGCTGCAGCGCCGCCAGCGTGGCGCGGAAGCGGACCACCCGCGCGAAGCGCTTGGGCGTCACCCCCGTGCTCTCCTCGAACAGGTCGAGGAAGCGCCGGTGGCTGTAGCCCGACTCGCTCACCAGCGCCTGGACGCTCACCGCGGCGAGCGGGTCCGACAGGCGCGCAATCCCGTGCTGCACCACCGCGTGCGGCGCGTGGTCCGACAGGCGCTCCGTCAGCAGCGCCTGGAAGCGCAGGAGGCGCGCCCGGGCGGAGGGCAGCGCGTGCAGCTCGTCGCACCACGACTCGCTCACGGGCCCGAGCACCTCGTCGAGAGGCACGTGCACGCCGGCCAGCGCGCGCCCGGGCACACCGAGCAGCGCACGCGTGGCGCCCACGCTCAGCTGAGCCCCCACGGTCTCGGCCCCCCGCGCCGCCTCCTTGGCATAGGCCGACGTGCGCGGCCCGCCCACGACCGCGCGGCGGATGACCTGCGGCGAACGCGACGTGTCCGCCGCGAGCAGCCGCAGCGACGGCCCCGTCAGGCGAAGCACCACGTGGGCGCGTCCGCTCGGCAGCATGCGTTCCCAGGGCAGCGCGCCACCCTGCGCAGCGGGCCCCACGCTCGGCTCACTCGCCCACAGCACGTGGACGAAGGGGCGCAGCGCAGGGCTCGGTCCGCGGACCAACATGGACGACAGCGTGCCCTGCGCGCGCCCTCGGCACCACCCCGCGGACCTCAAGCGGCGGGGAGGTGCGCCTCGAAGACCTCCACGGCGTGGGCCACCAGCGCCTTCTGACGCGCGCGGTGGTCGCGCGGGACCACGCCCAGCAGCGCCCGCTCGTGGTGCAGGCCGCGCACCATGCCCAAGAACAGCTCCGCGTCGAGCGCGGGCTCGCGGGCGCCGAGCGCGGCCAGCTCCCGCGTGACCACGTCGCGCGCGGCGTCCGTGAAGCACGTGGCGAAGCGCGCCCCGAGGCCCCGGTCTTGGTCCGCGAACGCGATGCGCTGGAGCGCGAGCGACGCGGGCTCCAGCAAGCCGCCCAGGTAGTTGTGCGCCAGGCGCTCGAGGCGCGCGCGCCGCGTGTCGGTCGTGTCCAGCCCCTCCAGCAGCAGCGGCCCCACACGCTGCCCCACGTGCTCGAGCGCGGCGGCCAGCAGCCCGGACTTGTCGCCGAAGTGCCGGTAGAGCGTCTCCTTCGACGCCTGCGCGGAGCGCGCGACGGAGGACATGCTGAAGCCCTCGAGGCCGTCGCGCAGCAGCACGCCGAGCGTGTGGGTGAGCAGGTGGTCGCGCAGGTCTTCGCGGGGCGGGCGCCCACGTGGGCGGGTGGGGTCTTGACGGGCCATCGGATTAACCGTACCGTACGGTTCGGTTCGCTACAAGCGCGAACTGCACGGCACCACGCGCACCGCGAACACCCACGCATCGAAGGAGCTCAGCACACCCATGTTCGACGACCCGACGCTCACCCAGCCCCTGTGGGACGCGCTGCTGCACACGCTCGGCCCGCGCTTCCTCAGCTCCCCCGCCTTCATCCTCTCGGCGGTCATCGCTGGCGTGTACGTGCCCGGCGTCGTGTTCTCGTTCGTGGACGTGTTCGTCTCGAAGCGCCTCACGCTGCGCGAGGCCCTCGCCGTGCACAACCGCGCGATGAAGGTCTACGCCCCCACGTATGTGGTCGTCATGGTCGCGCTCGCGCTGGTCGACCTCCCCGCCGCGCTCCAGCTCACCCTCCCCGCCCGCACACCGACGCTGGCGGAGCTGCTGCGCGACCTGCTGCTCTACTTCCTCATCGGCGACGTCGCGTCCTACGCGTGGCATCGCATCGAGCACGCGCACGGCGTCTACGCGCGCAAGGTGCACTACGTGCACCACACCGACCGCCCTCCGCTCAGCATCTGGACGGCCATGGTGGTGCACCCGGTCGAGGGCGTGACGGTGTTCGCGTGCTTCCACCTCTACGGCCTGCTCGCGCCCATCCACCCGCTCACCTTCGCCATCGCGGCGTTCTCGATGACGGCCGTCACCATGGTCACGCACTGCGGCTACCGCCTCCCGGGCTACGACCTCTTCTTCGCGACGTCGCGCGGACACGACCTGCACCACTCGCAGCGCGAGCCCGTGAACGTGTCGGTGGTACTCACGCTGTGCGACCGCCTGTGCGGGACATACCGGCGCCCCCCTACCCCGCTCGGGGTGTCGGGGATCCCCGACAGTGGCGTCGGAGCGGGCTGACACGCCGCGTCCACGCGCGACGAACACGGCGGGCGATCCGCGTTATCGCTCGCGTTTTCGAGGCTCTGGGCTCCTGGGCACGGAGCTTGCTGTCGAACCCCGTGAATGCGTACCCCCACCCATCGCGTCATGGCGCTCCTCGCCCTGGTGCCCCTGTCCCTGCTGACCGCCGGCTGCGGTGAGCACCCTGAAGAGGCCCTGCTCGGCTGCTGGGCCGAGACCCGGTGGACCTACGAGCGCGCGGACGAGCTGCTGCGCGAGACGCAGCCCGAAGGCGCTCCCCGCTGGAACGACGGAATCCGCTCGCGCGAGTACCCAGAGGCCCGCTGGCCACGCCACGAGGCCGAGCTGTGGTGGTTCCACTCACGCGGCGAGCTGGCCATCGCGGGGATGGATGGCACGCTCGCGGGCGCACGGTGGCGCCTGAAGGGTCGCGGCCACGTGCTGACGATCCGCAGCGGTGAAGATGGCCACGAGCACTTCGAGGCGTACGACATCAAGGAGCTACGCGACGACCTGCTGGTGCTGAACGTCGACGTCGGCATGGAAGTGCGCGGCATCGCGCGGCTGGAGTTCGAGCGCACGGACTGTGTCGGCGCACTCCGCGAGGGCCGCATCAAGGAGCTGCGGGCGACCGGGGGTGCCTCGTGATCGCGCTGAGTCGTCCGCATCGGCGCACGCCACGCCACGACCTCTGGCTCGGTGGTCTCACGGCCGGGGTGGCCGGGCTCGTCAATGTCTGCTGCGTCATCGCGTTCTTCGCGTTCGCCTCCAACGTCACGGGCCACGTGGCTGTCTTCGTCGAGGAGCTCGTCAAGGGGCACTGGCACCAGGTGGGCATCGTCGGCGTGTGGTTCGGCATGTTCGTGTTGGGCGCGTTCCATGCGCACTCGAGCGTCAGCCTGTTGGAGCGTCGCGCACCGCTCGTGGGCCGCGCCATCCCGCTGTTGACGGTCACGTTCCTGCTGGCGTCCGTCGGCTACTACGGCGATGCGCACTACGCCGAGACGCTGTCGGAGACCGAGAGACTGGTGGCCATCCTGCTGTTCTCGATGGGCACCCTCAACAGCCTCGTGGCCACGGTGTCGGGTGGAGCCGTGAAGACCACGCACCTGACTGGGCTGTCCACGGACCTCGGCATGGAGCTCTCGATGCTGGTGCAAGGGCAGCTCCGCGGGAACCGAGCGCTGCAACACAAGCTGGTCCTGCACCTGCTCATCCTCGGGTCGTACGTGGTGGGCGGCGCCGCAGGTGGGGTCGTGTTCCTGCAGACGGGCTTTGCGGCCTTCTACCTGGGCAGCGTGGGGCTCATCCTCATCCTCGTGCACGACCTGAGCGTAGCCTACAGCGAGCGCGCCGGGCTCGGCGAGACCGAGAGCAGCGCCACACCCGACACCGGCTCGCGCGCCCAAAGCTCACACGGGTAACCCCCCCCGTGGGTCCGTGTGCGGCGGAAGCCCGGCGCCACCCGAGGGCGGCGCACGCGCGGAAAATGTGTCCTGATCACCCGCGGAAGGCCGCTACGTCCACGTCGTAGCGGCGGAGCAGCTCGTAGAAATCCGTGCGGTTGCGGCCAGCGATGCGCGCCGCCGCCGTGACGTTTCCGTCCGCGCGACGAAGGGCCTCCTCGAGGTAGGCGCGGTCGAAGGCCTCACGGGCCTCACGCAGAGGCGGGAGCTCCTCGTCCGGCGCGAGCCCACGCAGAGCGTGCCCGACGAGCGCGCTCGGAGCGGCCTCCTCCACGCCAGGCGTGGCGTGATCACGACGCGGTAGAACCGCGAGCACGTGCGCCGCGCGCAGCACACCGTCCGCCGCGAACAGCGCCGCCCCCTCCACCACGTTCGCCAACTCGCGCACGTTGCCCGGCCAGTCGTGTTGTTTCAGGACCTGCAGGGCATCGCGTCCCAGGTGCGCCCCCTCGAGCCCGTGCCGCGCTGCCGCGCGCGTGAGGAACACCTCCGCCAACAGGGGGATGTCCTCCGCACGCTCACGCAGCGGAGGCATGGACAGGGGCACGACGTGCAAGCGGTAGAAGAGGTCTTCACGGAAGCGCCCAGCCTGCATGTCGGTTCGTAGGTCGCGGTTGGTCGCCGCCACGATGCGCACGTCGGCCCCCACCGGTTCGGTTCCGCCCACGGGCTGGTAGACACGCTCTTGCAGCACGCGCAGGAGCTTGATCTGCACCGGCAACGGGGCGTCCCCGATCTCGTCCAAGAACAACGTACCTCCAGCCGCGGCCGCGAACAGACCCGGCTTGTCCTTGACCGCCCCCGTGAACGCGCCTCGCTTGTGCCCGAACAGCTCACTCTCGAGCAGCTCCGATGGCAGCGCACCGCAGTTGATGGCGACGAACGGCCCCGAGGCGCGCGGCGAGAGCGCATGGATGGAGCGCGCGGCCAGCTCCTTGCCCGTGCCCGACTCCCCGAGGATGAGCACGCTCGCGTCAGCGCCGGCGACCCGCGGGAGGAGGTCGCGCACCGCGCTGATGGCCGCGCTGGTGCCCAGCAGGCGATCCGCTTCGGTCGGGTCACCCACCACCCGGCGCAGCCCCGCCACCTCGCGACGCAGACGTACCCGCTCGACCGCCTGGCGCAGCTTCTGGACGAGCTCGCGGTCGTCGAAGGGCTTGGTGAGGAAGCCGTAGGCGCCGCGCTCCATCGCCAGAACGGCCGTGTCGATGGTGCCGTGCGCCGTCAGGATGATGACCGGCAGGTCCAGCGAACGCTTCTGGACCTCGTCCAGCAGGTCGAGGCCGTTCTCATTCTCGAGGCGCAGGTCGAGCAGCACGGCGTCCACCACCTCGCGCTCCAGGATCTCGAGCCCGCCGCGGCAGGTCTGCTCCGAGCTCACGCGGAAGCCGTGGTGTTCGAGACGTAGCGCGATGAGCTCACACAGGTCTTCCTCGTCGTCGATGACCGCTACGTGGGGTCGATAGTGCGTCGGCTCGTTCATGTCCGTCGACCCTAGCTCGTCGCTGGCGAGAAACCGAGCAGACCATGGGGAGGGTTTGGCTCGGGGGGTGTCCCTTCATCCAAGGGAAGCCACAGGGCAAAGCAGGCACCCACCTGACGCTCGGACGCCCCCTCGTCCCCCGCCTCGGTGAGCGTGAGTGTGCCACCGTGCGCCTGCACGACCTCGCGGGCGAGCGCGAGCCCGATACCCACCCCGATGGCCTTCCCGGAGGATGGCACCTCGTGAGTGACGAAGACGTCGAAGATGGTGGCCCGGATGGCTGGCGGCACACCGGGCCCCTCGTCGGCGACCGTCACGCACAGTCCGTCGCGGCCCTCGTGCCCGGCGGCACGGACCACTCGCACGTCCACGCGCTGGCCACGACGGGACACCGACACCGCGTTCCGCACCAGGTTCGCCACGGCGCGCTCCATCAGGACGGGGTCGAGGCGGCAGCGGTCACTGTCCGCCGCGACGGTCAGCTCGATGTGGACTCCGCGCGCCGTCGCCTCGGCGCCCTCGTCGGCCACGGCGCTCTGCACCACCGCGATGAGCGAACCCCCGTTGGCCAGCCTCAAGGGGCTCCCCGCGCGCAGACGCGACAGGTCCAGCAGCGTGGTCACCATGCGGATCTCGCGCTCGCACGCCGTGCGCGCGATCTGCACCACCCGCACCTGCCGCGGCTCGAGCTCGCCCACCGCGCCGTCCGAGAGCAGCGCGAGGGCCTCGCGGATCTTGGACAGCGGCGTGCGCAGCTCGTGCGAGACCGACGCGAGGAAACCCTGCTTCAGCATCTCCAGCTGCTGGAGCTGCGCCCGCATCCGTTCGAGCTCATCGGCGAGGGCCACGAGCTCGGGCGGCCCCTCCACGCTGACCGGGCTCCCGAAGTCGCCACGGCCGACGCGCCGCGCCATGCCGGACAACGTCGCGAGGGGGCGCTTGAAGTCCCTCGCCAGATGCGCAGCCAGCAGCATGGCGAGCGCGAACGAGAGCGCCGCCAGCGGGATGCCGATCCAGATGGCCGTCACCGCGTCCTGTCGGGCCTGCTCGTCCTTCTGACCCATCGCCGTGTGCAGCTCGGCCAACCGCAGCACCCACACGTCCGTCATCTGCTCGTCCAACGCCCAGCGTCGGCGCTGGATGGAGCGCGTCACGAACGCCTGGCATGCATCCCCCGCGATCATCTCGTCGGCGATGGCGAGATACCCCCGTGCCACCTCGCGCATGGTCTGGCTGACGGCCGCCGCCTCGCTCAGCCGCGCCTCGAGCGTATCCGCGCTGCGACTGATGCGTGGCTCCACCTGCGAGGCGCCCTCGCCCTGGGCACACGCGGACTCTGCGCGGCGCAGCTGCACGTCCAGCTCCCAAGCCGCGCGGTGGACCGTGCCCTCGTCCCGGAGCGTCAGCAGCTCGGTCGTGCTGAGCGTGGTGAGGACGGTGCGGATGCGCACGACGGCGACCAGCACCAGGCTGAACGCGAGCGTGACGACGAGCACGGGAGCGGCGTGCGAGAGGAGGAGGCGGGTGAGCAGGCGCATGGTCTTGGTCGATCGCGAAGTGCGGCCATGCACGTCGCGTTCCGAGTCGCTGGGTCCTGTCGCCATGCGCCCAGGGTAGCGTCTCCAAAGAGCGACGGGTGTCCGTCAGGCTGCGCTGACGTCGGAGCACGCCGACGGACCGCGTCGTCGAGCGTCGGGGCCGACCGACACCAGTTGCCACAGGCGCGATGAATCGTCGGAGAATGCCGGCGTCGGCGCTGCTGGCACGGCCCGTGAAACGCCGCTCGTGCATGTCGGACGAGACAGGGTCGATCGGTGAGGCTCCACCCGGGGAGGCCTCACGCGACGAGGTTCCACCCGGGGAGGCGCTCAGCGCGTACGTCGAGGCCCTCGCCGGGACCGATGACGCGGTGGCCACCACGCAGCAGTTCCTGGTGAGGTGCGCCTGCGCCACGCTACTGCTGGTTGCTGGCGCGGCGCTGCTGCACCGCAACAGCGCGAGTGGCGACGTGTGGACGGGACTGGGTGCGTGGGCGCTGGTCGTCCTCAGCGTCGGCGTGTTCGTCCACGCGCGCGTGACCGGGCTGCGCCAGCTGACCGCCAGCTACGCCGCAGCCGGGCTCCCTCTCGCCGTGGCGCAGCGGTGCGCGGCGCGCACGCTCGTGGGCGCACTGCCGAAGTAGCGCACTCGCGCGGGAGCCCTCGTCAGAGCGCCATCAGGAAGCGCACCACCGCGCGCTGCTGGGCGTCCGTCAGCGCGTGCCACTTCTCCATCACGTTGCGCGCCTCCGAGCGAAACGCGCTGTCTCGCGAGCACACGTCACGCGCGTCTGGCACGGGGGGGCAGACGTCGTAGTCAGGGACGCCGTTCAGGTCGAAGTCGGGCGGCTGCGGGAGATCATGCAGCTCGATGGCCGCCTGGAATGCTTGCTCCAGCGTGACGATGGGCACCCGCCGGTCCACGAGCGCGATGCCCGCTTCGTCGGCGGTGCGGCTCCCATAGTAGAAGAACGCGGGCTCGTCGGGGTTGAGGAACACGCGCCCGTCGTGCAGGAAGGGTGGCCCGATGCGGCCGATCCCCATCATGGGCGCCGTGCGCCACTCGGGACCTTGGGCGAGACCCTGTCCGGGGAGCGCGAAGTCCGCGAGGTTGCGGTCGATGCCCTCGAACGCGGGCGTCCACGCGGCGAGCTCGTCGGCGCCGAGGTCTGCGGGCACACGCCCCATGTCATGGATGAGCAGATCCGAGAAGACTGGTGCCCAGCGATGGCTCAGCTCGTCGGCACCGATGCTCGCAGGCGAGGCCCCGGTGCGCTGCACGGGCGTGTGGCAGCTGACGCAGCCGAGCCCGCGGTCGGCGGCGATGCCGTGCTCCGCGTCCTCGCTCAGCCCAGCCGGGGCCATGCCGGGTGTCATGCGGGTACGGAACGCGTCCAGGTCCAGCCCGAACAGCCGCGCGCCCTCGCGCACTTCCAGGGCGCGCGGGTCACTGTCGGGAGAGGCCAGCAGCGCGGGGTCGAAGTCGGGCACGCCGATCAGCCGGATCATGGCGCGCAGGGCGAGGATCCGCGGGACCGTCAGCTCGGGGTCGGGCGACGTATCGCAGCGCAACCCGACGTTGACCGGGTTGGACGGCTCCTGCGGGCTGAGCGGGCTGGTCATGCCGAGCTCCCCCTGTGAGCCACCCACCATGAACTGCACCAGGGTCGGGCCTGCCGCGCGTAGCCCGAAGCGTGAGAGGCGGGTGACGGTGTCGCCCCCTTGAATGGCATTGCTGGCTCGGTTCTGGTTGATGCGGCCCGTGATGCAGTCGCCGCGGCAGTCGGGACCCGGCGGGGGGGCGAGCGAGGACGCGAAGGTGTCCGCGTCCTCGGCATCCTGTAGCGCGCGGATGTCCTCCTCGTAGATCGCCTCGATCACGCCGCGACCCAGGTAGGGCGGGCCCGCGCGCTCGGCCACGGCGCGCACGCGATTCGGAGACGCCAGGAAGGGGTCCGCCGACTCGGGCAGGATGCCGTCGATCTGACACTCGCCCGTGGCCTGGACGTGACGCACGGGCCCGCCGAACGCCTGCAGCCCGAAGAACTCGCCCGTGGCCGTGTCGAAGTCGCCAAAGAGCGTGAACGCAGCCGTGGGCGGCGGGTTGGAGACGGACACCGCGTCGTGGTCCGTGACCCCCGTGCGGCCCGCACGCGACGCGGGCGTGCTCACCGTCGTGACACCCGTCGAGTCGCCCAGCGCGTCGGCCAGGTCGTCCGAGTTCTGATGGCAGCCCAGGCAGCGAGCCTGGTTGAAGACGGGCCCGAGTCCGTCGCGGGGCGTCTGCTCGGTGTTGAAGAACGAGAGCGGGCTGCCGCGGTCATCCATGTCGAACAGCGCGCGCCCCTCGCGTCCCAGCGTCGAGAACGTGAGCGCGTCGGCCGTGTTGGCGCTGCCGAAGACGTCGCGCGGGATGCGCTCGAGGGGCTGCAGGCGACTGGGATCCGAGGGCCCCGCGATGCCCGAGAGGTCGCGGACCGAAGCGCTCTCGAGGGTGTCGGTCACGGGAGCGTTCCAGCACCCGAGGGCGCCGAGCGCGAGGCAGAGAGCTGCTGCGCGGGAGGGATGGGGGTGCCGCATCAGTAGCTCCAGATGAGGTCGAAGAAGACACGCTGCACGCGCTCCACCATGCCGGGAGCGCGTCTGAAGTCGAAGTACGAAGCCAGCAAGCGCACCTGCTCGTGGGCGTACATCGCGACGCCCAGCTCCACGCCGTGATAGTCCGTCCCGCCCCCGAGGTCCGCGTCGGCGAACATGGCCAGCGTGGCGTCAGCCTGGACGCGGCGGTAGGTGGCCCACACGTCGAGCGGAGGCATCGTGCCGGCGCGAAAGGCGCCGAGGCGCGCGCCCATGGTGGCGGACACGGCGGTGTGCTCGCGCTCGGTGGTCAGGTTCCGCACGTACTCCAGCATCGCGTAGAAGCGCATGGGGCCAACCAGCGGGCGCCCCTCGAAGTCGAGCTGGAGCTGCGCCAGCAGGTGCACCACGTCCCAGTCATCGTCGATGAAGCCATCCGCGTTCGGGCCGTAGTTGACCCGGTTGTTGGTGCTCTGGAGACCGCCGCCACGCAGCAGGAACGCGTTCGTGCCCGGCATGAAGTCGGCGCCGTCACCCGGAACCACCCCGGGCGCGTGCAGGCCCGCGTTGAGGTTGCTGTAGCGGTAGTAGCTGGCAGCCGCGGCGACGAAGGGCAGTTCCAGCAGCAGCTGACTGGTGGTGAGCGCGATCGTCCCCGTCTTGCCGCTGAAGCGGACGTTCTCGATGTCCTGGACCACGAAGTAGCCGGACGTGCTCGTGAGACGTAGCCCTTCACGATCGACGAGGCGGGCGGACAACGCGAGGCCGGACGGCATGATGTCCTGGTCGAACACCACCTCGCTGCGGAAGCCCACGTCGGTCCAGCCCGTGAAGAACGGGTTGGGCATCTTGCCGGCCGTCAGCGTCACGCGCTGCCGGTCGCGCAGTGGTCGAACGGACACGTAGTATTGGTCGAGGCCGATGCCCGTGGTGCGCGCCACGTCCCCGATGGGAACGAAGGAGGCCGCCGGGTTCGGGTTCTCGCCCACCACGAGGCGGACGCCGCCATGCACGGGGCTGTCGGCGGGGTCGTACACGGCGCCGAGGCGCACGCGCGTGCGGAAGCCGCCCACGTAGTCAGGGCCTCCCACGAAGTCGAGCGGATCGCCGAGGATGAACGAGTCGTAGCGCAGCGTGACGCTGGCGGTGACGCGCAGCGGGATGCGGGGAGGCTCGGGCGCAGGGGTAGTGGCAGGCTCGGACGGTGCGCCAGCCGGCTCGGCGGGGGCAGCGACGAGGCCCTCCGCAGCACTCGACGCGGGCGGCGCGATGGGTGTCCCTCCGGGCGCGGGCGCGATGGGTGTCCCTCCGGGCGCGGGCGCGATGGGCTGTGGAGTGAGCGCGTCCTGGGCGCGCGCCGGCGCGACGACGCACGCCGACATGGCCACGAGCGCCGGCAGCGCGACGGCCAGCGCGCGAGAGGGGTTTCTTCGAGTGGACAGCATGGAGAACACCGTGGGGGCGGCAAAGACAAGATGTGCGCAGGTCGAACACCCACGCGTGTGGCGGCGACGAGCCCCGAGCGGCACGTGGTGTGTCCAGGTGCCGCCCGAGGTCGCTCAGTGCCCCCACCATGGGTTGGGGCTCGAGCGGTATGCGATGACGTTCCGCTGCTCGGCGTACGACACGGCGAAGTCCTGATAGCGGTCACCGGACACGTCGAGCGGAACGAGCGCGACGGCCCGACCGCTCACGGATGCTTGGATGACCCCTGGCACGAAGCGCAGCGGGTCCAGCGTGAGGAGCTGGAGGTAGATCAGCGGGCTCCCGGTCGCGAGCCCCGCGACGATCAGGTCGAGGTCTCCGTCAGCGTCTAGGTCCGTCCCCGTCACGAGCGCGCCCGACGGCGACTGGACGTCGGCGGGGACGAGCGTGGGTGGATCGCCGAACGACCCACCACGGGAGAGGTCGACGCGCACCGACGCGAGATCGGCGCGGTAGGACACCACATCCGCCGCGCCGTCGCGATCCATGTCGAAGAGCGCCACCGAGGACGCGTTCGCGCCACCGGATCCGTCGAAGACGGGTACCACCTCGAAGGCCCCACCCATCTGTCCGGGGTTACGCAGCACCACGACACCGTCCGTGCCGCAGGAGAGCGCCACGTCGAGGTCGCCGTCGTCGTCCACGTCGCCCAGCGCGATGGCGGTGCACGCGGCGGTGGTGGTGTCCACCACGGTACGCGAGAAGCTCGCCCCCCCCGACTCGCGCGCGTACACCGCCAGCCGCCCCTCGCTGCCACCGTTGGCGGCGACCAGGATCTCGTCGAGACCATCGCCGTCGAGGTCCCCCATGGCCACGGCCCGCGCACCGTCGAACGGCGCCAGCGCCTGCCGTGGCGCGTAGGTCAGGTCGCCAATGCCGCGAATGTAGCCGACCAGTCCGGCGCCCTCGGAGACGACCGCGAAGTCCGCGCGCTCGTCACCCGTGACGTCTCCGGCAGCCAGCCCCGAGATGACCTCGCCACCGTCCGCGCGTCCGACCACCAGCTCTTCGAGCATGGAGAAATCGCGCGAGCGCGCCCGCCACAGGACGATCTCGCCCCCCGCGAGGCTGGAGGCGCCGATCAGGTCTGTGGCGCCGTCGGCGTCCACGTCGTAGGCCACGGTCGACCCCACGTCCACCGAGCGGTCGACGAAGCGGCTGCTCGAGAAGCCCATGTTCGAGACGAAGTAGGACTGATAGCGCACCACCTGCTGGAAGGTCGGCGAGTAGGCCGCGACGTCGACGTCGACGTCGCCGTCGAAGTCACCGGCCGCGACGTTGGTCACGCCCGCGAGGTCCGCGACGAAGACGTGCTGCGCGAACAATCCGCTGCCGATCTCGTCGATGTAGCCCACCGAGTCACGGTCGGTCACGGCGTAGACGATCTCCGCAGAGCCATCGCTGCCCATGTCCCGGACGTCGATGTCGCTCGCGACGATGTCCCCCAGCGCCAGGCTCTCGCCGTTGGGCAGCACGCCGACCGGCATCCCCACGTAGGCGCCATCGCGGCGCGCCAACAGCCCGAGCCCCATGGAGCCAGACACGACGATGTCCATGTCTCCATCGCCGCCGCCCTCGACGTCGCCCACGGCGACCTCACGCGGGTTGCCCACACCAGGCAGCAGCGCAGCCAGATCCAGGTTCTGGCGCATCCCGAAGCCTCCAGTCGCGGTGCCCGGGTAGATGCGCAGCGTCGCCGAGCTCGCGCCGTAGGCCAGCAGGTCGGGACGCGTATCGCCATCGACGTCGGTCAGCAGGAGCCCTGTCAGCCCAGCCCCGGCAGCGTCCACGGTCGTGGCGCTCCCCGCCACGGCGTCGGCGTCGAGCGGACGGGAGACGAGCGCGCCTCCCTCGACCGCGATCACCACCGGCGCAGCTGCACCAGCGAGCTCACCGACGGCCAGCGCCGTGCCGCCCACGGTGATGCCCATGGGCTGCTTGACGGTGAGCGTGGGGTTCGAACCGGGTCCCACGTCGTAGGCCATGACAGCGCCCGCGCCGCTGAGCGTGACCACCTCGAGCTCGGGGTCGTCGTCGGCTTGCGCCGCGAAGATGGCTACCGTCCCGCCGACGGCGTCACAGGTGTTGACCTGCCCGTTGAGCGAGCTGTTGAGGCTCTGGAACGAGTGATACAGGTAGATCCTCCCGCCCATGGCGCAGCCCACGTCGTCCCGCACGAACACCAGCTCCTCGAAGCCGTTGCCGTTGAAGTCGGCGGACACCATCGCTCCCAGTGACACGACCGAGGACGCCACCTGCGCTTCCGAGCTGGGCAAGCAGAACGTGCTGAAGCGGTCAAAGGCCGCGTTGATGCACTCGATGTCCACCACGGGGTTCACGCAGCTCGCGTTGCCCGCATACTTGCCGTCACCGTCCGGGTCCTCGACGGGGCGCATGAAGGCCCCGTTGCGCCGCTCGTTGCAGTTGTTGATGAGTCCGTCGCAGGTCTCCTGCGCAGCCGGGTATGTGTTGGGGTCGAGGTCGTCGCAGTCCGAGTTGGGCAGGCCGCCCGGGAGGTCGGGGTCGCAGGACAGGCTCGAGGGGGACGCGAAGCCATCACCGTCGACGTCCTCGCCCAGGTCGGGTCCCACACCCGTGGGGCTCTCGCAGTCGTTGTGGCGTCCGTCGCAGACGTCGGGCGCGCCCGGATACACGTTCGGGTCGAGGTCGTCGCAGTCCGTGTGCGGGATCGAGAGCAGCTCTCCGTCGTCGCTCATCACGTCCACGCAGACGCTCGGGTCCAGGTCGATGGGCGCGAAGCGATCGCCGTCGAAGTCCTCGACGGTGCGGCGCAGCGGCGGGGTCGCGTCGGTGCAGGTGGAGACCACGCCGTCGCAGGCCTCCACGGTGGCGCCGGGATAGGCCGTGGCGCGGGTGTCGTCGCAGTCCTCCGGCAGGCCGTCGCCGCAGCCGCGCGCGACGAAGCCGTCGCCGTCGAGGTCCGCGTTCGGATACGCGCTCGCATCGGCGTCGTCGCAGTCCACGCCGAAGGGAGCGAACTCGGGGCGCACGCCTGCACACGCCGTGTCGCGGTAGCCGTCGCCGTCCGAGTCTCGCGCCTGCAGGTCCACGACGCAGCGCTCGGCGCTCACGTCGCACGAGCGCACCGCCACCAAGCAGGGGTCGTTGCGCAGCGAGGGGTCCACCGTGAAGCGCACGGAGGCGCAGTCGGCGTCCACGCGACACGAGCGCTCCTCGATCTCGACCTGGGGGGCGTCCCACAGGCCGGCGAGGGTGCAACCGGGCAGGAGCGAGAGCCCCGCGACGATCAGGATCGCGCGCTTCATCGGGTCCACCTCGCCGACACGAGGGCGCCGCCCTGCAGTGGGGAGATGCCCGCGGTGACCAGTGGCTCGGAGGGAGGCTCGTCGTCCGCCCCGGACCCACGCCAATTGGTCAGCAAGCCGATGACGACGGTGGTGACGAGCAGGCCACCCGTCACGCCCAGCGCCACGTTGGAGCGTGAGGCGACGTCGCGGGCATCGTCGCGGTCGAAGTTGGTGCGGCCAGGCGTGTCGTTGTACCGCCGCGCCCGGACGAGGGTGGTGGTGGCCATGGCGCCCCACACGACGGCGCCGGCGCCGGTGAGCCCGACCGCCGTGTAGAACACGGGTCGTGGGAAGCGGAAGGGCTCGTGCGCGACATGCACCGCCGCCACGGGCGCGGGCTCGAGCTCGAACGTCACGGTGCGCTCCGTGCCACCCGCGATCGTGATGGTGGCCGTCTGCGGCTGGTAGCCGTCGGCGCGCACCTCCATCACGTGCCGACCAGTGGACAGACGGAAGTCCCCGGGCGCCGAGCCTTGTGGCTCACCGTCCACGCTCACGACGGCCTCGACGTTCACGTCCACGTGCACGATCGCGAGGAGCCCCCGCAGCTCTTCGATGCGCAGCTCGGCGTCTTCGCGCCGCAGGTCCCCCTCGGGCGCTGCGTCGATGTAGCGCTGGTAGGTCTCGATCGCGCGGTTGACCTCCGACAGCCCTTCGTAGGCCTGTCCCAGCGCGTACAGGATGGTGGGGTTGGGCCAGAGGGAGTAGGCCTCGCTGAACTCGGCGATGGCCTCGGCATAGCGCGCGCGGCGGTAGAACTCGGACCCCTGGGCGTACCTGCGCCGCGCCTCGGTCACGGCAGCCTCGGAGGGCTCGCTCGGGTCACCGCTGGAGTCCTCGGCGGCGGAGGCTCCCTCACCGTCCGCGGCGCCTTCGGCGGGGCCGGCCGCTCCCGGGTCGACGGGTTCACCCGCTGGGGAGTCGGTTTGTTCGGGTTGGGCGTGCGCACGCCCGACAGCCAAGAGGCAAACGCACAGTGAGAGCGCAACACGGAGGGCGCAGACGGGTCCTTGCGACATGCGCGGACCATACACGACGAAGCGCGCGCTACGGAAGTCCCGCGGCGCGCGCTCATCGGTGTCTCGGCGCGCGCCGACGCATGGCGTCGGCGCAGCGCGTCCTCGGCCGTCAGGGGATGGGCGGGACCACCCCCTCGGGGCAGAAGCGCTGGTCGGCGGGCACGGCGATGGTCGGCGTGCTGTCGTCGATGGAGCGCAGGAAGGCCGCCAGGTTGGCGATGTCCGTGGCGCTGGGCGTGAAGACCTGATTGCCCGCGCGCAGGTGGGTGGCGAACTCGCCGTTGGGGTCGAGCAGCTCCTCGAGGGTCTCGGCGCCGCCGTTGTGCAGATAGGGCGCGCCCAGGCCGATGTTGAGCAGCGAGGGCACGTTGAAGCCGTCCACGCCCTGCGCCGCCCCGCCGTTCTGGCGCACCTCGGCCGCGCCGCGACCGCTCGCGCCCGCGTCGAAGGTGCCCACGTCGCGGACCACGCAGGTGTGCCGCTGAGGCGCGCCGTTCGCGTCGTTCTGCAGCACGTTCATAGCGGACGTGTCGGTCGTCACGACCTGGTCCGCGCGGACGGCGCCGATGGAAGCCACACCAGCGGCGGCGAGCGTCAGCGTGCGCAGGTCCCCATTGAAGACGGGCTGGAAGTAGCGCTCGCTGAGCGTCCACAGGGCGCCACCGTGACAGTTCTGGCAGTTGGCCGCCATGAACACGGCGCGGCCCGCGACGACGTCACCGCCACGCGAGTCGGCCACGGGCGTGCGCAGCGTGCGGATGTAGGCCTCGATTGCGTCCCAGTCGTCCGGGGTCGCGCCCGTCGCCGCGACGGCCGCCGCCGAGCCCACGTTGAAGCCGTTGGCCGGGTTGGGGATGCCGCCTGGGCCCACGAAGTCGATGCGGTTGGCCACGTCGAGCGCCGCGTCACTGACGATGGCGCCCACGCCGCCCGCCACGGCCCGCGTGTTGAGCTCGAAGTCGTGCACCTCGTCGAAGATGGCGGTCCAGTTGAGGATGCGCTGGATGCCACCCGTCGTGTCGAACGTGGCGCTGGTGTCCACCGTCTGGCGGGGGCCGGCCGGGAACACCCAGGTCACGTTGTCGGTGGTGCCGCCCGGGTGGCAGGATACGCAGGACACCCACCCGTTCGAGGACCAGCGGCCGAGACCCGTCGTGAAGAAGCGCTGCCCACGCAGCTCCTCCTGCTCGGCGGGCGTCACGGGCTGCGGCGCCGACGCGATCGACATGTCGGGCGTGGTCTGCGACGCGAGGTCGATGCGCGAGAACGAGCGACTGACCTCGTTGTACACGAACGCCGTGGCACCCGAGATGGCGATGCCCGTGGGCATCTGGGCGGTGGGCAGGAAGGTCGCGCCCGAGGGCGAACCCGCGCGCGGGGGGCTCTGTCCGTAGTCCACGCGGATGACCGCGTCCGACGTCATCGAAGCGATGTACGCGAACTCGGTGCCGGCCACGAACTCGATGCTGACCGGGACGGGCGCGAAGCGCTTGGGCGCGGCGAGCGCCGTGACCAGCTCGCTCAGGTTGATGGTGCGCGAGGTGACCTCGGTGTTGGTGCTGAGCGACACCGCGTGGACCAGACCGTGCACGTTCTGATGGAAGTCGGTCCCGCCCTCGAACGCCGCAGGCGAGGCGCCCACGGCCGTGACGTACAGGTGCTGACCCGAGATGGCACACGCGTAGAGCTGGTTCGGGAACGCCTGCGTGTTGGCAGCGTCCACGGCGGGCAGCACGCCCGTCACCGCGACGGGCGAGAGGGTCACCTCGCCGAGGCTGTTGCCGTCCGCGTCCAGGCGGAAGACGCGTCCCGTGCGCGAGCCATCCGTACCCTCGCGACCGGTGCCCGGCTGTGAGTAGAAGTCGGTCACGTAGACGGTCTCGTCGACGTCCTCTTGGTCTCCGTCATTGGTCACGCACACCGCATAGGGGGCACCGCCGAGGTCGACGCTCGTCACGTCGCGCGTGGTGGTGTCGAGGATGTGCAGCGCGCCACCCGTCCAGCTGGACACGTAGAGGAAACGTCCCGTGGGGGAGAGGGCCGCGCCCATCGGCTCGGGGCCCACGTCGTGGGTGCGGACCACGCGCGCGCCGGCGGTACGAGCCCCTGTGATCTCGCTGACGGTGCCGTCCGCCGCGTTGAGCACGAACACGCGGTTCCCATCGGGATGGAAGACGAGCGCGTTGGGCTCGTCGCCGACCGCCACGCGGGCTCGCTCGGTCCGCGTGCTCATGTCGAAGAAGGTCACGTCGTCCGTGCCACGGTTGGCGACGGCGATGGTGGTCGCGCCGTCGTCGACGGCGATGGAGGCGCTGCGTCCGGGCCGCTGGGCGACGGTGACCGGGGTCATGCCTGCGTCGTCGTCGTTGCCGAGGTCGGTGGTGCCCATGTCGTCGACCACGCCTTGGTCGCCGAGGCCCATGTCCGGGTCGGGTGGGGGGCCGTTCCCTCCGCCGCAGGCCGGCAGCAAGAAGGCGAGAGAGCAAGCTAGGGACTTGAGTGTGGCGCGCGTCATGGAGAGCATCATGCGCAGCCCCGCACGACGCGACGGTTATTTGGCGCTTAACTGGGTCTTAATGCGCGCCGAGAGGGGCCCCCACGAGGCCGTGGCTGTTGCGGGTCCCGACGCGGCTGAGTACGTTCCATCCCATGCTTCACTTGCGGATTCGTGCCTCTCTCCTGTTGCTCGCCGCGCTGCTGTCCGCGTGTGCCAGCGAACCCAACGCCAGCCAGTCTGTGTTCGTCGGGAGCACCAGCGACGGCGACGTGCTGGTCGCCTCGGTGTGGGAAGAAGACCGCGTCATCGTCTACTCGTGCGGCGTGGGCGACACCCTCGACACGGACACCGCGTGGCTGGTCACGACGCCCGTGAACCGCAGCATCGAGGCCACCGAAGGCAGCTTCTCGGTCGTGGCCACGCGCGAGGCGAACATGGTGCGAGGGACGTTCGAGAGCCAGACGGGAACGGGCGCGTTGGATCTGCGCGCAGTCACGTCCCTCGAGGACGCGGGCTTCTTCGTGACCAACGAGGGCAGCTGCCGCACGGCCGCGGTCGCCTTTCGCCGTGATGGCGTGATGTTGGTGCAGGGCGCGCACTTCTGCGACGCCGAGGGGCCTTTCTCGCAGGTCACGCCCGTCCTCCCCCCCGAGCTTCTGGGGAATAGCCTGTTGGTGCAATTCGACACTGGCAGCGGCCTGCGCCAGCTAGCGCTCGAACGCGTGAATGGAATCTGAGACACTCCCGGCGTGAGTCCAAGTCACGCCAGCTTCGTCGGCCGCAAGCAAGAGCTCGCTCAGGTCGAGACGTGGTTGAACGAGCGACGCATCACGACCATCGTGGGCCCCGCTGGCATCGGCAAGAGCCGCCTCGCCGACCAGGCCTCTGCGGGCTGGCGTGGTGAGCGCTACCACGTGGATCTCAGCCACGAGGTGGACTCCGAGAGCTGCGCGGCCGCCGTCGCCCGCGCGCTGGGGCTGCCGGCCACCGCGACGGCCCCCGACGTGGGACGCGCGCTGGCGGCGCGTGCCGAGCCGCTGCTGCTGCTGGACGACGCGGACCGCGTCCTGGACCCGATCGCCACGCTGCTGGGCGAGTGGCTGACGGCTGCGCCGGAGACGCGCGTGTTGATCACCAGCCGCGAGCGCCTTCGGATCCGCTCCGAGGGCACGATCGAGCTCGGTCCGCTGTCCCTTGTGGGGGGTAGCGCGAGCGAGGCCACCCAGCTCTTCGTGGAACGCATGAAGCAAGCCTGGCCCAGCGCCACCATCGAGCCCGAGGAGCTGGTCACGTGGTGCGACTGGCTCGAAGGCACCCCGCTCGCCATCGAGCTCGCGGCGGCCCGCGCGCCGTTCTTCGGCGAAGTGGACGGGCAGCGGCGGCTGGACCTGCTGCGCGGGGGCTTCCGCGACGGCCACGAGCGCCACTCGACGCTCAGCCGGGCCATTGCGTGGTCCTGGGCCATGTTGGACGAGGCCGAGCAGCGCTGCTTGGCCGAGGCGGCCGTGTTCACGGGCGCCTTCCACGTGGGCGCCACGGCGCGCGTGCTGAGCCAGCCCGACGGGGAGCGCAGCGCCCTCGACCTGCTGCGCTCCCTGGCCGACAAGTCGTTCCTGCGGCTGCTGCCGGACGGTCGACTGCGGCTCTATGACGCCGTGCGCGAGTACGCGAGCGAGGAACGCAAGGGCGTGTACGACGCCGCCGCGGGCCGCCTCGACACGTACCTGGCAGCGCAAGCGGAGCGCGACGGGGCCGGCGTGGACCTGCTGCGCAACGACGTGATCGCCGCCGCCGAGCGCGTGGTGCAGCGGGCGTCGTCGCTCGACACGAACGCGGGGGCTTGGGTGGTCATCCAAGCGGGCCGCCTGTTGCTGTCGGAGGGCCCCGCGTCACGCGTTCAGGAGCTGATGGAGGCTGCCCTGCGCGTGCTGGCAGAGGCCGACGTGGAGCTGCGCACGCACCTGCGACTGGCCCTGGCTGGCGGCCTTCGCATGCAGGGGCGCTTGGACGAAGCCGAGGACGCCGCCAGCGCAGGCCTGAGTGACGAGCACCGGCTCTCGGGTGAGCTGCGTGTGCAGCTGTTGACCGAAGTCGGCCTCGCCCGCCACGCGCGGCGCAACCTGGAGGGCGCCGCCGAGTGCTATGCGCGGGCGCTCACGCTCTCCCCCTCGCGACGCGCCGAGGGACGCCTGCAGGCCAACCTCGGGGCCATCGCCCACGACCGCGGCGACCTGGACACCGCCGAGGGGGCGTACCGTGACGCGCTGGTGGCGCTGGGGATCACCCAGGACCGCCGGCTGCTGGGCGTGGTGCGCAGCAACTTGGGGCTCCTGTACCAAGAGCGCGGTGACCTGGTGCTGGCCCGTGAGACCCTGGAGCTGGCGCTGCGCGATCTGGACGAGGGGAGCGAGCAATACCTGGGCGCCATCCATCGGGGCAACCTGGGGCAGCTGTTCCTCGAGCTCGCCGACCCCACGCGCGCCGTCACGCTGCACGAGGAGGCGCTGTCGCTGCTGCGGCGCATCGGTGACGAGCGCTCGACCGTCATCTCGCTGTGTCGCCTCGCCGCCGCCCGAGCGCTGACGGGCGACATCGTGCGCGCCGCGCGCGAGCTGGAGGAGGCGTCCAGTCGGGCGCACGGCCTTCGCGACCCTCTGCTCGGCGCGGTGATCGGGCTGCACCAGGCGTTCGTGCCGCTGGCGCGCGCGGAAAACAGCGCGGAACCAGAGCGCGGCCAGCGACTGATCGAGTGCCAGCGCCAGCTGCACGCCGTGACGCAGGCCGACGACGCGAGCTGGCGCCTCTCGGACGACGCGCGCTCGGCGCGGCGCATCCTCGAGGCACGCCTTGGAGCGCTGGGAGCACAAGACGTCGCGCTCCCGACGGACGGCCTGGTGGTCTGCATCGAGTCGCGCTTCTTCCGCCTGTACGAAGACGAATGGCAGGACCTGCGACGCGATACCCCCGCACGACGCATCCTCGAGTGTCTGGTGGAGAACCGAGAGGGCATGACGCTGCCCGATCTCCAGGCTGCCGCCTGGCCTGGAGAGCGTATCCGCAAGGACGCCGCGAAGAACCGCGTCCACGTCGCCCTCTCGCGTCTGCGCAGCCGAGGGCTGAAGGCGTTCATCTTGCGTGTGGACGAGCGCTACCTGCTCTCGCAGGACCTGCCGGTCGTACGCCTCGCGCGCATCGACCCGCCCAACTCGGAGGTCGCCGCCGACTGACGCGCCGAGACGCAGATGTCTCGGCGTGTCTCGGCGCGAACGCGATGATCCAGAGCGCGTCGCGCGTGACGGTACGACGTGGAGTGCCATGCTACGCGCATGTCGAACCCACCCGCCGTTCAGGTCGCACCCGCGTCGGTGGACGTCCCGCGCCTGGTCTCTTCCTATTACACGACCCGCCCAGACGCGGAGGATCCGGCACAGCGCGTGTCGTTCGGGACCTCCGGGCATCGAGGCTCGGCGCTGCGTGGGTCGTTCAACGAGGCGCACATCGTCGCGATCGCGGCGGCCATCGTCGAGCACCGCGCGGCCGAAGGCATCGACGGGCCACTCTTCCTGGGGATGGACACGCACGCGCTGTCGACACCGGCGACACACACCGCGCTGGAGGTGTTCGCGGCCGCGGGAGTCCAGGTGTGCGTGGACGCGGCGGGCGGCTACACACCGACGCCCGCCGTGTCGTTCGCCATCCTCGAGCACAACCGCGTCCACGGTGGGCGGGGACTGGCGGACGGCGTGGTGGTGACGCCGTCGCACAACCCTCCGGACGATGGGGGCTTCAAGTACAATCCGCCCGACGGCGGACCAGCCGGGGGCGAGATCACCAAGCGCATCGAGCAACGCGCGAACGAGCTGTTGTGTGAAGGGGTCGCGCGCGTGCCACGGGTGAGCGTCGCGCGGGCCATCGTGGCCGAGACGACCACGCCGCACGACTACGTGACGCCCTACGTGGACGCGCTGGGCGAGATCCTCGACATGCGGGCCATCGCGGCCAGCGGCCTGCGCATCGGCGTGGACCCGATGGGCGGCTCGGGCATCGCGTACTGGGAGCCCATCGCTGCGCGCTACGGGCTGGACGTGACGGTGGTGAACCCGCGCGTCGACCCGACCTTCGCGTTCATGCCGCCGGACAAGGACGGCAAGATCCGCATGGACTGCTCCTCGCCCTACGCCATGGCCAACCTGGTGGCGCTCAAGGATCAGTACGACGTCGCGTTCGGCAACGACACGGACTACGACCGGCACGGCATCGTCACACCCAGCGCGGGCCTGATGAACCCGAACCACTATCTGTCGGTGGCCATCGACTACCTGTTCCAGCACCGCCCGGCGTGGCGCAGCGCTCAGAAACGCGTGGGGAAGACGCTGGTGTCCAGCGGCATGATCGACCGCGTGGCGGTGTCGCTGGGCGTCGGGCTGTACGAGGTGCCCGTGGGCTTCAAGTGGTTCGTGGCGGGGCTGCGCTCGGGCGAGCTGGGCTTCGGCGGGGAGGAGAGCGCGGGGGCGTCGTTCGCGCGCCACGACGGGAGCGTGTGGACCACGGACAAGGACGGCATCATCCTTGGCCTGCTCGCGGCCGAGATCACGGCCAAGACGGGCCGCGACCCCGGGCTGCACTACCGCGACCTCGAGGCGCGGCACGGCGCGCCGGTGTACGAGCGTCTGGATGCCCCCGCCGACCGCGAACAGCGGGCGAAGCTGGGGCGGCTGTCGGCCGAGCAGGTCCGCGCCGAGGAGCTCGCGGGGGAAACCATCGTCGCCAAGCTGACGCACGCGCCGGGCAACGGTGCGGCCATCGGAGGGCTGAAGGTGGTCACCGAGAACGGCTGGTTCGCGGCGCGCCCCTCGGGCACCGAGGACGTCTACAAGATCTACGCCGAGAGCTTTCGTGGTCGAGAGCACCTGCGGGTGATCCAGGAAGAGGCGCAAGCCTTGGTCGACGCGGCGCTGCGCGGGTAGTCACGGCCATACCGCGCAGCAGTCGCGACCGTGGGCGCGCTGCGCGCTCGATGCCAAGTGCCTCGGCACGCTTCGCCGCGCGTGCCTCTCGGTTCAGCCCTCGTCGAGGCCCACGCGGGCTGCGAAGCGGACGATGTCCGGGATGGTCTCGACGCCGAGCTTCATCCGAATGCGGCGAGCGTAGGTGTGAACCGTGCTGCTCGAGAGCCCGAGCTCGATGGCGATCACCTTGAGAGGCTTGCCGGCGACGATGCCCCGAAAGATCTCGCGCTCGCGCTGGCTGAAGCCCAGTGAGCCGCGGGTCGGCGCGGCGCTGGTGAACGTGCCGCCCGCCGCGACGGATCGGATGGCCTCCGCCAAGCTGGCGAGGTCCTGCGACTTCCCGACCACGGCGCGCGCCCCGGCCCCTGCGAGCTCCCCCAGCACGCTAGTCTCGGAGTACAGCGTGAAGACGACGATCGGGATACCGCGCGCCGCGAGCTCGGTGATGGTGCGTATGCCGTCGACCCCGGGCATGCGCAGGTCCAGCACCAGCACGTCCGCGCGCGACGCTGCGTAGACCTCGGCCAAGCCGTCGGCGCTGGTCGCGCGTCCGGCCACCTCGAGGCCGTCCTCGCTGGCGAGGTAGCGCGCGACGCCCTCGATCACGACGGGGTGATCGTCCGCGAGGAAGACCCGGATCATGCGCTCACCTCCGGCGCTTCCGCAGGGGGCGCGCTCTGCCGCGGAAGGACGGCCACCACGCGCGTGCCACCACCGGGCGCCCCCTCGACCAGGAGCGTCCCGCCCTGCTCTTCCACGCGCTCCCGCATCCCCGCGAGCCCGAAGCCTCGTTGCCCACCGTCGGCGGGGATGCCCCGACCGTCGTCCTGGATGACGGCCGTGAGCGTGGTCAGCTCGCGGCGGACCGACACCCGCGCGGTGCGCGCCTCGGCGTGCTTCATGATGTTGGTGAGGCTCTCCTGCACGACGCGCAGACACATCTCGCGCACGGCGAGGGGCGGCTCCCAGCCTCGCATGTCGAGCTCGATCTCGATCTCGACGCGCCCGAGGGAGCGGAACATCTCGACCAGATCCTCAACGGCCACCTCGAACGGGAGATCGCTCTCGCGCAGGGCGCCGACCACGCTACGCGCCGAGCGCTCGATGTCCTCGACGATGAAGCGCAGGCTGGCGAGGTCGCGGATGTCGACCGAGGAGCCGACGGTGCGCTCCAGGTTCTGGAGCCCGGCGCGCGCCGAGACGATGAGCTGACCCATGTCGTCGTGCAGCATGCGCGCGAGCTGACGACGCTCTTCGGCGCGCACCGACTCGGCGCGGTCGATCACCGCCACCACGCTCTCGGCCTGCAGCTTGACCTCCTGCGCGAGGCCCGCGTTGTCGCGCGAGAGCAGCTCGCTCTGAGCCTGTGCCTCGCTGCGCAGCACGAAGAGCTCACGCGAGGCGCGCTGCAGGCGGTCCCCGAAGTACGTGAGCACGACCGTTACGAGGATGAGATGAAGGATGCCGATGTAGGCGTACTGGAACCCGAGGTGGCTCGGGTGGAAGCCGAAGAACATCACGAGGAACGGCAGCAGCAGACAGAGCGTGAAGGCGACGCGGTCACGCAGCGACGCGGGCAGGCCGAGGCCGACGCAGGGCGCCAGGTACGTGATGTAGAAGAAGGGGCCGTCCATGCCGCCCAGGAAGCCGAGGGAGTAGCCCACCAACCCCATCAGGGCCCCCCCCATCAGACAACAGACCAGATGCGGATGACGTTTGGCCGGAGCCCAGTAGGCCAAGAGCAGCGCCCCAGACGCGCAGGTCACGATCTGCAGTGGGAGCGCGAAGCGCACGCGGGCGTAGGACTCGGTGTGACCGATGAACCACGTGTCCAGCACCAGGCCCACCATCATCGCGACGGTCAACACGGCCCCGATGCCGACCAGCATGCGCCGCGCCTCCTCGCGCATGTGTTCTTCCCACGGCGCCTGCATCGCGATGGGGAGCTCGCGCGTAGGCTGTTGGGAGGCCCCGCTTAGCCAATGGGGTCTGCCGTGAGTCACCGGGCGATGGTGCGTGGGGCGTCACCGAAAATGAAGCGCAAAGGGCGCGTGAGCACACAATTTCGTACCCCGTCGTGGGACACGCGAGACACTCGCCAGGGCTACGACCGCCCGCTGAGTGGGGTCGTGTGGGTGTAAAGCTTCCTCCACATGTCGGTGGATGTCGCTTCCGATACCCTTGGTGCTGTAGAAATATTCCCGCGTGACGCGATGACTTCGGTCATGTGTCGCACATCACCGCCGCGTCGTCGGACCTCACGTCCCGGCGCAGCACGGCGCTTCTCCCGATGCAGCTTCACAGGCTGCACGGGGTCTCGTATTCGGCCTGGAGCCAGCGACCATGACGCGTTCCCGTTCCCCCTTCGTGTTCGTTCTGACCGTGGCCGTTGGCCTGACCGTGGCGGCGCTGGGCTGCGACTCCGGCTCCATGATGGACGGCGAGGGCGACCCTTCGTGCCCCACCGGGACCCTCGAGTGTCCCTGCTCGTCGACGGGAGGCTGCGGCCTCGACGCGGAGGGCGAGCTGCTCCAGTGCGTCGCGGGGGTGTGCCTCTTGCCGACCTGTCCCGTGGGAACCATCGGATGCGAGTGTACGCTGGCCGGGCGCTGCACCTCCTCCGGGGCGCAGTGCAGCGACGGGCTGTGCGTGAACGCCAACTGCACGCCCGGTGAGGAGGGCTGCGCCTGCGCCAATGGCATCTCGTGCGGCGTAGGGCTCTTCTGCCGCGCGGGCACCGTGTGCGTGGACCAGACGGGCTTCGAGGGCGGGGAGTGCTTGGCCAACATGACGTGCAACCCGGGCGCGCGCTGCGATCCCGCGCAAGAGCGCTGCATCTACTGCGACCGGGGCACGGAGGGCTGCCACTGCACGGAGCTGGGCGTGTGCGACGCGGGGCTCTCCTGCGCGGCTGGTATGTGCGTCTCGCGCAACAACCTGCCGCCCGCCGACCCCGCCTGCTACACGCCCTGCCGTCGTGATCTGGGCGAGGGGGCGAGCCGGCGCGTGTGCGACGCGGACGGTCTCCTCGCAGGTTGCATCGACGACCAGACGTGTGACCGCGGCAGCTGCGTCCAGCCTGGGCAGACGAAGCCCACCTGCACCAGCGACGTGGACTGCCCCTTCTTCCAGGCGTGCCTGGGTGGCGGCTGCTACTCCAACTGCGAGACCAACCTCGACTGCCCCGGCGGGCGCGCGTGTTACCAGCGCGTCTGCCGCGTGCCCTGCTCGCTCACGACGGGCAGCGCGCGGTGCCCGCTGAACGAGAGCTGCGACTCGCGCGACGGACAGACGGGCTACTGCGTGCCGGTGGCCCCGCCCCCCGACGAACCGATCGAGCTTCCGTCCGGGGGCGCGCTCTCGATCGACATCGGCCGGGGCACCGAGTTCACCAGCCTGCGGACCTCGGGGAACGTGGTGCTGCGCAACGCGGGCGAGGCGCAGACCGTCACCATCCGCAAGCTCAGCCACACCATCACCATGCCCAACGGCGCGACCGAGACCGTCGAGCTCGCGCCCGACCGGGCGACGGGCGCACCCCTGCCGTGCGGGGGAGCCTCGGTGGATTGCCCGCTCTGGTGGCTCGAGCTGGGCACGGGGAGCTCGACCACGCGCATGGGCAGCTTCGACGTCGAGGTGCCGGGCAACTGCGACAACGACTGCCCGAGCATCAGCATCGGCAACACTCAGGGCTCGCCGGGCGTGCGCTACGAAGGGCGCATCCTCGTCTCGGGTCCAGGCGGCTCGCAGGAGTTCACGCTGCGCTACGCGGAGGACGCCTCGGGGCGCTGGGAGGGGCAGGTGCACTACTTCACCGACTTCCACGACGAGGGGCTCGACGAGTGGCTCGAGCGCGACGACCGCAGCGACGTGACCGACGTGGAGAACGCGCTCATCCAACGCTGGGGCGCGTTCCGGCGCGGCAACCTCGAGAGCTGGGACGAGTTCCAGGCGGTCCTGACCGCGACCCGCACGGGCTCGTGGCAACAGCCTCGTGTGCAGGAGCTGTGCGACGCCGTCACGGGCGGGAGCGCCAACGCGGTGTGCTACCCCTACTCCAACCGCGCGGGCGTGCGCGTGTACGTGCAGGACGCGAACGCGGCGCGCGTCCCCAGCGCCACGACGGAGCTGCCCATGGCGCTCCACCTGCGCAGTGGCGGCACGACGTCCACCATCCTGTCGGGACGCGTGGACTCGGAGACCGCGCTGCACTACCCGAACAACCCGGCCGTCTCGATCCGCCTCACCACGGATCCGGCGGGCGTAGGCGCCTGTGACCCCGCGGTCCCCGGGGCATGTGTGGTCTACGTGCAGGACCTGAACATTGCGGCCACGGTCGGTGGACGGTACGTGTCGGACGACGGGTCCTGCGCGGCGGGCTATCTGGCCAAGACGGTACCGTGGCTGATCCCTGGCTTCACCACCGGGGTGAGCCTGGGCGGCCCGTCGCCGCGGCGCACGGAGTGCCGTGAGAGCACCCTGCCGTTCTTGGACGACATGGCGGCCAACGTCGACTTTGCCGGGGCCAACCCGGTGCCGGACGGGCTCACGCGTCAGCGGCGCGTGGAGTTCCTGGACGGAGCGCTGGTCAATCAGCGCGACCTGTTCCTGCTCATCCGCGAGACCTTCGACGGCTTCCTCCCGAGCGAGCCACCGGTCTCCACTTACGCGTTCGCCGTGCTGCGCCGCGCTCCGCAGGCGCTCGATGAAGAGGACTACGTCGGGAACGAGGTGACCGTGCCGACCCGTAACCCTCCCGCCGCCGGCTTCACGTGCAGCGCGGACCTCACCGCCGGGTGGCCCCCCTCGGTCGTCAACGACCCCGACAGGTTCGTGAGGACGCTGATCGAAGGCTCCGCCGCCGCTTCGACCGAGTTCGGACTGCAGGAGATCCCGCAGGCAGACACGCCAGCGCAGATTCACTACCTGTGCGACGGGCTCTTCGACGGTGGCGGCGCACTCGAGGTGGTGAGCGAGAACCCGAACGGCCCGACCGCCCCGGACGGGAACGGCTACTTCGCGATCAACGGCGGCGCGGGAGGCTACAACCAGCACCTGCCCGTCGCCTGCTCCCCGGGCGCCGAGGTGACCTTCTTCTACACGGGCACGGCCATGTCGGAGTTCGCGGTCATCAACCACGGCTGCCAGGCGACCGCCTCGTGTGACGAAACGCTCGCCGCTTGGACCGGCACCGTCGCGCGGGAGCTGGACCCCACGTTCTTGTGCATCAACCCGAACCAGGTGCGCTGCGACGACGACATCACCGACCTGCGCGATGGGAAGCGCTTCTTCCGGCGCACCGCGTCCTCGACGGGGGGCTTCTCGCTGCAGAGCCTGGCCTCCGTGGTGAACGAGGCCTTCCGCTACAAGACGCGCTTCCAGAGCGACCTGAACGTGGGGACCGAGGTGGGGTTCGCGCCGGCAGTCTGCGGGCCGAACGCCAACCAGACGCCCTACTGCTACGACCCCGCGGAGATCGAGCACGCCCGCGCGCGCATCGACTGCCTGCTGAGCATCTACACGAACCGCATCGGAGAGCTCTCCCCCACGGTGCGCACGCAGCTCGAGCGGTTCCTACGCGCGAACCACGCGCAGAGTGCCAGCGGAGACGACGGCTTCGAGCGCCTCTACGCCGAGCTGTTGGTCATGTTGGGCGACGAGGAGCTGACACAGGCGTTCGCGTCGCGCTTCGACCTCGCCGCGGTCAACACGCGGGACTTCGAGGGGGCCGAGTTCGAGACCGACGGAATCAACCTGTCCGGCGTGGCGGGCGCGGAGATGTCCCGGCTCTACGCCGCGGTCCAGTACTACCAGTTCGCGCTCGACCGCCTGTACGAGTCGGGCCCGCACCTGGACGTCGCGCTGCGACGGGCGAACACCGCGACGGAGACCAACTTCGTGTCGCCCCAGACCGTGACGCTGTACCTCAGCCGTCTGGTGCGCGCGAGCGCGCAGAAGGCGCTGGCCTGGAGCGAGATCGCGAAGCGCTACCGCGACTTCAACAACCCCACCCTGGCGCGACGCGTCCTCGAGCGCGCGTACGCTCAGACGTACCTGGAGTCGGCGCTGCTCTCGCGACTGATGCTCGCCATCGCGGAGCAGACCGGGCTCTCGTTCGTCGGGCAGATCCAGGCGGAGCTGCAGCAGGTGCAGCGCACGTATCGCATCGCCATGCTCGACATGCGCGAAGTGTTCGAGGACATCGTCCGCGGCGCCACGTTCTTCGGCTATCCCCCCGAGTACGTGCCATTCCCGGCGCTGGACCCCAACTCCAGCGAGAACGGCTTCGAGTCGCTCCTCAACATCGCGCGGCAGCGCCTCCAGATCGCGAAGGAGCGCGAGGTCATCGCCTTCGAGTCGCTGCTGAGCGGGGCGGTGGACTCGGCGCAATTCCAGTCCGAGCTGACGCGGGTGCGCAACACGTACGAGGACCAACTGGCCACGGCGTGCGGCACCTTCCGCGGCAGCGACGGCGTCACCTACCCTGCGATCGCCCGCTACGCGGACCGCAACGAGCTCGCGGTGATCACGGGTGACCCATGCGGCACGTTCCCGAACGGCACCATCTACGAACAGATGCTGGAGGTGGACGCCGCGTCGGCGGCACTCGAGGCCGTGACCACGCGGTACCGCAACACCGTCGCCGAGATCGAAGACGAGATCACGAGGGTGTCGGCGCAGTGCGGCTTGATCCGGGAACAGGCCGAGTTCGAATACAACGCCGGCCAGCAGACCCGCACCCTGACCCGCGACCTCGAGACGGCCCGCGTCGTGATGGGCGGGGTGGTGCGCGCGCTCAACACCGTCAAGGACGCCCTCGACTCGTACTCGGGCTGCCTCGCCGCCACGTTGCCCGACGGCAAGATCAGCTGCGGCGCGCTCGCCACCGTGGCGGGCGTGCTCGGAGGTGTCGCGGCCGCGACCGAGACCGGCGCTGAGATCGCCGCGGCGGCCGTCGAGGACGAGATCGCCGGGAAGCGGCTGGAGACGGCGCGCGTGCTCTCCGAGCGGGCGTGCGAGGTGCAGGAGATCGACTCCGCGCCGCGCACGGCGAACCTGGTGCGCAGCCTGGACGAGATCACCCTCGAGGCGCTGCGCGCGCAGGTGCAGCTCGAGCTGCAGATCGCCCAGGTGCAGCGTTCCTACAGCGAGGCCCAGCGCCTCCAGGAGCGTCAGCGCGAGGCTACGCAGCAGCTCATCGACGTGGAGGCGGCGCGGAACGACCCGAACGTCCGCATCTTCCGCAACGAGTCGATCATCAACGCGGACATCGCGTTCGACGACGCCATGCGAGCGGCGTACCGCGCGACGCGCATGTTCGAGTACTACACCAGCACGAGCTACGCGCGGCTCGACGAGCTGTTCCTCATCCGCCTCGCGGCGCGCGGGCGCCCGAACCTCGAGAACTACCTGACCGACCTCGAGAACGCCTTCCAAGACTTCGAGGAGGACCTGGGCCTACCCGACAACCGCGTTGCGGTCCTCTCGTTGCTGGACGACATTCTCCAGATCCCGTTCGCGGACGAGGCTGGCGATCCCATCGCACAGAACGAGCGCATTCGGATGATGCAGGACATCCTCGCCGACCCCGGCAGGCTGGACGCGAACGGCTACATCACCATCCCGTTCGGGACCGACTTCAGCCAGCTGTCCCCGCTCACACGCAACCACAAGATCCGCTACATCGAGGCCAACGTGGTGGCCACGGACGTCGGGGACCAGCTCGGCCGCATCTATCTGCGGCAGCGCGGCACGTCGATCATCCGGACGATCGACGACCAGACCTCGTACTTCGTGTTCCCGGTCCGAACGGCCGTAGTGGACGCGATCTTCAATGGGAGCCGCGTGTTCGCCGCCGACGTCTACCCGAACTACCGCCACAGAGACCGCCCCTACGCCCACACGATGTGGGAGCTGGTGATCAACCAGCGCGACGAGCAGGTGAACCGCGACATCAACCTGCGGTCGCTCTCCGACATTCAGCTCTTCATCCACTACACGGACTTCACGGTGTTCTGAGATGGCCCACACGCGCTTCAACTCAATCTGGGCCGCCGTCACGTGCGTCGGTCTCCTGGTCGCAACGGCGGCGTTCGCGACGGGCTGTGACGGCGGAGGACCCCGCCTCGACGCCGGCACCGGCGACGGAGCGTGCTCCGCCGCCCAGCTGGGCTGTGAGTGCGGCCGCGACGCGCGCTGCGACCGTGGTCAGTGCGTCGCGGGCACTTGCCGCCTGTGCACGCGGGGCGAGGAGGAGTGCCTGTGCCGCGTGGACGGCTCCTGCCAAGAAGAGCTGCTGTGCGACGGAGACGTGTGCCGGGCGTGCCCGGACGGGCAAGAGGGCTGCGCCTGTCGCGGTGACCAGTGCGACGAAGGTCTCACGTGCGAGAGCGGCACGTGCGCGCCCATCGCGTGCCCGCCTGGCACCGTGGACTGCGCGTGCCGCCGCCAGTCTTCGCCGGAGTGCGACTACTCCACCTGCCTCGGTGACGGCTTCTGCCGCGAGTGCGACGCCGACCGTGCTGGCTGTCCATGCGTGGACGACACATGTGCCACCGGGCTGCTGTGTGAAGCCGGCGCATGCCGCACCCCGCGCACCTGCGAGGACATGCTGGTGGAGGGGTTCTGTGTCGAACACCAGCGCTGCACGGAGACGGGCGACGTGGACGCGCAGTGCGAGGCCGAGAGCTGCGAAGACGGCTATGTCTGGGAGCGCGGGCGCTGCGTGCCCGGGTTGCCGAACTGCTCGCCCAACACCCCGGGGAGCCTGCTGGCCCCATGCACGGGGCAGCTACGTCAGTGCGTGGAGGGCGCTGGCACGGCCAGCTGCGGCGAGTGCCTCGGAGGCAGCCTCGAGCTGCAGGGCGTATGCGTGGGGCGGCTGGCCTGCGGCGACACGAGCTGCCTCGATGGCGAATACTGCGACTCGTCCGAGGCGACCCCTGTGTGCCGGCCGCTGCCCTGCCCCGCGGGACAAGCCAAGCCACTGGGCGGCAGCTGCAGCCCGTGCTCGTTCTCGTGCGCCGGGGTCGGGCTGACGGGGCGCGTGTGGCCCTTCCGCACCGTCACCGACACCTGCGTGTGCGAGACGCTGCCCGGCTACTTCATGCCCCCCGGTGGCGACACGCAGGCCGAGGTCTGCGACCAGGACAACGACGGCTGGGTGCGTGAGGAGGTCCGGGACAGCTCGCTGACCATCGACCCCACGCTGGTCCAGAACGCGCGCTGCGGCCTGTTCGACGTGACCAGCGTCGTGCTGCGCGACGAGCACGGCCAGGACGCGGAGGTCGCCTCGTGCATCGAAGGCCTGATCCTGAACCCGGGGCCGACGGACTGCTCGGCCCGCATCCCGCTGCCGCTGGTGGAGTCGCTGCGCAACGACACGCCCGGCGAGCTGCTCGACGTGGCCACGCCCCCGTACGGCAGCGCTGGTCGACGGCTGCGCGCGCAGGAGGTCAACGGGCTCAGCAAGGCCTGCGTATCCGCGCTGGGCGACTTCGACGACAACGGCGTGGAGGACTACCTGCAGGTACAGCAGGCTCCCGCGACGCTCACGGACGACCCCGCCGAGCGCCTACGCAGCTTCGCGTACTTCATGGAGACGCACCGCGCCTACGTGGAGGTGCGCACCGGGCAGCCGCGGCTGGTGATCGAAGAGCGCTTCCGCTGCGACCCGCGTGACTTTCCGCTCCGCTACGACCCGTCGGTCAACCCCGCCGCGCCCACGGACGGCTACGTGGACGGCGTGGGGGCGCGCTACTGGCGCTCGTGCCAGCGCGGCGTGCGACCAGGCTTCGACCCCACCGCCGACCCCCCCTTGCCCGGCTACGACTTCGCTCAGTGGTCCTGCCCGAACGGGACCGCGAACTGTGACGGCATCCCCGTGGCGGCCCCGCACCCCACGCGTGACCTGCGGACCCCGATCGCGTTCGGGACGGCGTTCCCGACGAACGCGACGCTGTGCGAAATGAACGCGCGCTTCCCGGCCGACGGGGTCTGGCGAGGCATGAACCACCACAGCCAGTTCCGCTGCGTAGGAGTAGGCTCCGGACCGGGACAGCAGGACGCGGCCGAGTTCGGACCGGGCGGAGGCTTCGTCATGAACCGCTGCGAGGCCGTGAGCTGCGCCCCGTCGGATCCCGACTGCGTCGAGGCGCGCGGGGTGGTCGCGAGCTCGCAGGCCGAGGAGCCCGAGCTGCACTGCCGAGCGCTGTCGTCGGTCACCGCGGCCGACTTCGGCTTCGCGGCGCAGCGCTACGTCCCGTATGGCATTGGCTTCGCCGAGCCGGAGTACCAGGGAGGCTGTGTGAGCGAGGACGAGGAGTACCACCCGAACGTGTGCCCCACGCCCGTGTTCTCGGTCATGCCCACCGACACCGCGTTCGGCGCGCAGACCTGTTACTTGGCGGACTGCCCCATCGGCCAGGCCAACTGCGATGGCAACGACCTGAACGGGTGCGAGCTGGTCGCGCGAGACAACGTCAACTGCAGCGGCTGCGGCACGGCCTGCGCGCCGAACCACGCGACGGGCAACTGCAGCACGGGCTTCTGCGTCGTCAGCCAGTGTGACCCGGGCTGGGGCAACTGCGACGGGAACATGGCCAACGGCTGCGAGCAGCGCCTCAACACGCTCAACCACTGTGGCGGCTGCAACGTGCTGTGCGACATCCCGAGCAGCGGAGAGTCGTGCGTCACGGGCACCTGTCAGGCGGGCGCCTGCGCTCCGGGCACGGGCAACTGCGACGGGAACCCGGGGAACGGGTGCGAGACGACCACCAACACCAACACGCACTGCGGCGGCTGCAACTCACCGTGCAACCCGACCAACGGCACGGGCCAGTGCAACTCCTCGGGGGTGTGCATCATCACGGGTTGCGCACCCGGCTGGGGCAACTGCGACAACAACTCCGCCAACGGGTGCGAGACGCGCACGGACACCACCAGCAACTGTGGTGCGTGTGGCGCCAGCTGCAGCCTGCCGAACGCCGCGCCCGAGTGCACTGGCGGGGCGGTGTGCACTGTGGACACGTGTAGCGCGGGCTGGGATGACTGCACGGCCGCACCCGGGTGCGAGACGAACATCCGGACGAACTCCAACTGCGGCGACTGCGGAGTCGCGTGCGCTCCGGCCAACGCGTCGGGGACCTGCTCCACGGGCTCGTGCCGCGTGACCGCGTGCAACTCGGGCTACGCCAACTGTGACGGGGACCACTCGACGGGGTGCAACGTCCGCCTGAACAGCAACCCCAGCTGCGGCGCGGCCATGTCGATGGGTGAAAAGGCCGCCGACTCGGAGTGCGGCGCGTTCTGCACCGTGACGACGGCATGGTCCCAGTTCAACTCCACCAGCGGGAGCGGCGAAGCGTACTTCCGTGCGCGAGCCGTGGATGCGCTCGGCGTGTGCAGCGAGGACCTGATCCACCGCGTGACCATGACCGTGCCGGCCGGGATGGACTACGACCTCTACGTCTACGACGCGTGTGGCGGCAACCTGCTGGGTTCCTCCACGAATGGCGTAAGCGCGAGCGAGACCGTCACCATTCGCCGTGAGGACGGAACGACCAACGACCGCTCATTCGACTACTGGGTCGAGGTCCGGTGGTTCAGCGGGTCGAGCTGCGCGGAGTGGACCCTCAAGTTCGAAGGACGCCAGACATGCTGACCACGCGACGAACGCACGGACGCGGGCCCCTCTGGTCCACGCTCATGACCACGGTGCTCACGGTCCACTCGGCTGGCTGCGCAACCTCGCACCCGAGCGCTGGCCAGGAGCCGACCGCGCGCCGCGACGCGGCCACTGCAGAAGCTCCCACCCCGGAGGGGTGGCGCGCTGCAGGCGTCGCGCTGGAGCGAAGTGCGGTCCACCCTTCACTGGGCGGCCGGACCACGTTGCGAGCCTATGACCGAGGCCTCGAGGTGGTCGCGCGCGAGTTCCGCGTGCACGTCGGGCTGCGCAGCCTGGGACGCTCAGGGACGGCGGCCGACGGGAGCTCTGCGTCGACGTCCGTCGAGGCCTCGGCGACGGCTCCGTCGATCGCTTCGGTGCCCAGCGTAGGTGCGGACGCCGTGGTGTACGCCCGTGGCGCGCACGACGAGTTCTTCCGCGTGGCCGCAGGCGGCATCGAGCACGGCGTCGTGGTGCACGCCGCCCCTGCGGGCGAGGGATTCCTGCGTGCCGAGGTCGGCTTCGACGGCTTGCGCCCGACGTTGCGAGAGGGGCGCGTATGGCTCCTCGACGAGGCTGGCGTCGAGCGCGCCGCCTATGACGGCCTGCACGCGTTCGACGCATCCGGTGCTGCGCTTGGAACGCTCTTGTCGGTCACCGACGACGGCTTGGTCGCCCTCGACGTGGACGACGTGGGCGCCCGCTACCCGATCACCATCGATCCCATCCTGTGGGGAACCGAGACCATCACCGGGTCCGTGGCGGGCTGCTCCGCCGCGTCCAGCGGCTTCGGCGCAGCGGTGACGGTGGTCGGTGCACAGCTAGCCGTCGGGGCCCCGAGCGCCTGCGCGGACGGCGCAAGCACCGGCGCGGTGGTGGTGTTCGACCGCCCTGGTTCGACGTGGTTGGAGAGCGCCGTGCTCTTCCGTCCCGGCTCCGCGGGCGGGGATGCGTTCGGCGCGCGGATCACGCTGACGACGGACGCGCTGATCGCCAGCGCGCCCGGAGCCAACGCGGGTGCTGGGGCCATCGAGGTCTTCGTGCGCCTCGGCCGTCGCTTTCACGCCGTAACCACGCTCGCGCTGCCGCCCGCACTCGACACTACGCCGGGTGCCGCGCTGGGCATGGCCCTGGCCGCAGACGAGGAGACGATCATCGCGGGAGCGCCGGGAGCGAACGGTGGCGCGGGCGGCGTCGCCATCTACCAGCGCGACCAGGCAGGCAGCTGGTCCACGCTGCAGACCCTTTCGGTCGAAGGCACCACGGGTTTCGGCCAGGCGCTGGCGTTGGCTCCCTCGTTCCTCTTGGTGGTCGCGGACGATAGCGTCGAGGTGTTCGACAGGCGCGGCCCCCGCGACCCGTTCGGGTCCAGCACGTCGCTCGCACTCGACGGCGTGGCGGACGTCGCGGCGAGCGAGCAGGGCTTCGTCGCCGCGCGCGGCTCCTCGCTGCGCTTCATCGACTACGACCCCACCCTCGCGACGTGGGGCCTGGGCGCCACCGTCGCCGTGGCCGACGCCAGCGACACGCAGTTCGTCGCCACACAGGACAGCGGGCTGGCCGTCGCGGGCAGCGCCGGGGCCGCGTTCTACCTCGGCGCGATGGACACCTACGAGACGGACGGGACCATCGCGGGGTCCACCACCGACAGCGTCGCGCTCGCGCTCGACGGTCAGAGTCTCTACGTGGGCGACGCGGGCGACCGCGTGCTGGTCCACCGGCGCGTGGCATCCAACGGTGAGGCCTGCACCGCGGGCGCTCAGTGCGATAGCGGGTTCTGCGTCGATGGCGTGTGCTGCAACGCGGCCTGCGGACTGGGCGAGGTCGACTGCCTCGCGTGCAGCGTGAGCGCGGGCAGCGCGGCGGACGGGCAGTGCATGACGGCACGCGCAGGATCCGTCTGCAGGCCTGCCGTGGGCAACTGCGACGCGGCCGAGCTCTGCGATGGGTCGAGCACGCAGTGCCGGACCGACCGCTTGCTCCCGTCGGGCACGACATGCCGGGAGAGCGCCGGTCCTTGTGACGTGGCGGAGTCGTGCGGCGGGCAGAGCCCGTTCTGTCCCACGGACGAATTCCGCAGCGTCGGAGCCGTCTGCCGCGCGAAGGCCGGGGACTGCGACGTCGCCGAGGCGTGCAACGGCTTCGAGGCCGAGTGCCCGAGCGACCGTGTCGCTTTGGCGGGCCGCGTCTGCCGCCCGCGCGACGGTGCGTGCGACGTGGAGGAGGCCTGCGATGGCGTGGAGCCAGCCTGCCCGCGCGACGGCTACAAGCGCTTCGGCAGCGTGTGCCGCCCGCCCTCGAACAGCTGCGACGCGCCCGAGCGCTGCACGGGCACCAGCAACGCATGCCCGGTGAACGAGGCCCAGCCCGATGGAACGGCCTGCGCGGACGGGGACGCGTGCACCGAGGGTGACATGTGCATGGCGGGTCAGTGCATCTCGGGGCCGCGCATGTGCATGGCGCCGACGCCGACGCCACCCATGCGGAGCTCGTCCGGCTGCGCCGTGGCCCAGGGCGACTCGGGCGCGCCCGGCGTGTGGGGTGCCCTGCTGTTGGCGCTGGTCGCACTCGGACGCCGCCGGGGGAAGCCGCTGCGCGCGACCCGTCGGCGGCAGGCAGCCGCGTGCGCGGCGCTGACCATCGCCTTGCTGGCGAGCTCCGGTGCGCGGGCGCAGGACTCCGACAACGACGGCGTGCCCGATGCGATGGACGTGTGCCCGGGGGGCGATGACCGGATCGACTTCGACGTGGACGGAACGCCAGCGTTCTGCGACTGCGACGACGGACGCGCGAGCACGCGTCCGGGGGCCCCCGAGCTGTGCAACGGCCAGGACAACGACTGCGACGGCTACGTCGACGCCACGTTCCTGTCCGGGGGTACGCCCGCGGAGCTGGTCGCCAACGTCGGGACGCGTGCGGTGAGCAGCGCGACGACGATGATAGGCAGCGAAGTGCGCTGGACCACCAACTACTTCCAGTCCGGCGTGGTGCGCTACAGCGAGATGCTCGAGCACGCGCCCCCGGGCACGGCGCAGTCGCTCTCGCTGATCGTGCAGCCCAGCGTGCTGCCCACGGCGAGCCTGTACGGGTTCTTCGGCGGGGGCCGCTTCATCGGGGTCATCGTGCTGTTCACGCCAGGGCAGCCCACGGCGGTGGCCATCGCCCAGGGATCGGCCACGGACGCGCCGTCGGGAGGCATCTTCGGTTACCCGCTAGGACGCTTTCAGGGCTCGATCCCGGCCTACAGCCACTTCCTCCCCACGGGTCCCATTCGCCTCACGCTGCACGTGGCAGCGGATGGAACACAGTCGCTCTCCCTGACGGGCGCGAACGGCAATGGCGTCGACGTCCCGCTCCCTGCGACGTCGTATCTGAGCGTCGCGGCGAGCTGGCGGCTTTGGATCGCCTCCTCCACTGGAGCGAGTGCGGTGCAGAGCGCGGGGGTCGCCGTGCACGCCACCCTGGACGACGAAGACCACGACACCGTCTGCGATGCGCGCGATGTGTGTGCGGACGGCAGCGACCTCATGGACGGAGACGGCGACGGAATACCCGACACGTGCGACGCCTGCGTCGGCGCGGACGGCGCAGACAACGACAGCGACGGTTACCCGTCCCCGTGCGACTGCGACGACAGCGACCCGGCGATCCATCCGGGCGCCGCCGACGTGTGTGACGGCGTCGACAACGACTGCGACGGCACCTCCGACGTCGGCACGCTCATGTCGGCCGTGGGCAACGACCTGCTCTACCGCCTGGCCTCGGGTCAGGCGTCGGGCATCGCGGTGAGCGGCACGCTGCCCACCTTCACCAGCTTCGACGGCGGCGGCGCAGTGCGTGCCGCGTTCCCGTCGGCGGCCGGCGCCTGGACGGTCTACTACCGCGAGGACCTCACGCGGAACCCGACCGCGGGGGACCCTAACCGCGTGCGCGTCGTCGTGGACCGCGACACCCGCACCGGTGACCACGACTTCATCGTGGGCCTGAGCGACGGCAACCGCGTCTTCGGGCTGCAGCTGGGGGACGTCGGGGGCAACGGGATCAGCTACACGGCAGCGCCCTTCGTGGGCGTCGACGGAGACACGAACATCACCACACCGACGTTCCCGGACGCAGAGCGCGTGGACTCACGCTTCGCGTTCAGCGACGCCTCGCCCTACACGCTGGACTTCGTGTTCGGCGCGGACCCGCGCATCGAGATCCGCACCGCCGACGGCGCGCGCGGCCTCGTGCGGATGACGGCGGGCGAGGTGGGGGCCGTGAACCTCGACAACCTCTCCCTCTTCCTGTCCGCCAACCAGACCAACGAGACCTTCGTCATCCGCAGCATCCACGCCTCGCAAGCGCACGTGGACAGCGACGAGGACACGGTGTGTGACGCCCTCGACCGCTGCCCTGGGCTGGACGACACCGGGCCCGACCAGGACTCGGACGGCATCCCCGACGCGTGTGACATCTGCACGGGGGGGCCGGACGGCCTCGACGACGACGGGGACGGGGTGCCGAACGCCTGCGACGCGTGCCCGAGCTTCCCGGACCAGCAGGACCGCGACGACGACGGTCTCCCCGACGGCTGCGACGTGTGCCCAGACGACGCGGCGAACGACTTCGACCGCGACGGCGTGTGCGACATGTCCGACCTGTGCCTGCTCGGTCCGGACAGCGCCGACGCGGATGGCGATGGGATCCCCGACGCCTGCGACCCGTGCCCCGTGGACGGGATGGGCGACAGCGACGAAGACGGAACGTGCGACGCAGGGGACGTGTGCCTCGGCGACGACCGCCGCGGCGACCGCGACGGCGACGGCTTCTGCGCCGACATCGACTGCGACGACACCCGCGCCAGCATCCACCCGGGTGCCGACGAGGTGTGCGACGGATACGACTCGAACTGCGACGGGGTGCTGCCGCAGCGCGAGCTCGACAACAACGGCAACCAGCGCATCGACTGCCGCGAGGGCTCGGGCTGCGTCGCCGACCCGACTGGGGCGAGCACCACGCCGTGGTGGTTCGTCGCGCTCTTCGCGACGCTCACCCTGGGGCGCCGCCGCCGCGCTCCCCGCTGAACGCACCTCACCGAATTCTCCACGCGCTTTGAACCCACGGCGCGTCCCCAACCTCACGAGGCCTGTACGTCATGCTCTTCAAGTCTTCCTCCATGTTCAGTGGGGTCCTGTTGGCCCTGCTCCTGGCCCCCGGGTGCGGGGGCGGCAACGACCGTCCCCCCACGTGCGCTGGCGACCCTGGGACCCTGGGCTGCGCCTGCGTCGACGGAACCACCTGCGACGACGGCCTGGTGTGCAGCGAGAGCCTGTGCGCGTCACCCGACCTGCGTGAGCTGAGCGTCGGCTCGCCCGAGGTGCGTGGCTGCGAGGTCCTCGTGACCGAGAGCGACGGCGTCGTGGCGAACGTCACCTTCGCGAGCAGCCTCGAGGGCACGTTCATTCGCCAGGCGCCGCGCGCCGCGATCAGCTTCGTCACCCAAGCGGACTCGGCCGTCCCGGGAGGCGCCATCCAGGTCGCCGTCACGGGCGCGAGCTCTGGTGTCGTGCTCACCACCGCCAACTGCGTGGACGCCGCGGGCGCCCCCGTCACCAACGCCAACGTTTCCCTGCGCTGAATGGAGATGACCATGAAGACCTTCTTCTCGACATGGCGACCGGCCCTCGGCGCGGCGCTGCTCCTCCAGCTGGCGCACGGCGCCCTCCCCCACGCGGCCACGGCGCAGACTGGCGTGTCCGACGAGCGCGTCTCTCTCCCTGACGGCCCCGGGAGCATCGGCGGCGTCGGTGAGAACGCCGACGTGGACCCCAACATGGGGTCCATGTCCTACAGCGTTCCGATCGAGGTCCCCGAGGGCGAGACCACGGCGATGACGCCGTCGCTGTCGCTCCAGTACAGCTCGAACTCCGGCATGGGGCTGCTCGGCATCGGCTGGACGCTGCTGACTCCGAGCATCGAGCGCACCACGTCCCGTGGCCTACCCACGTACACGACGTCGGACATCTTCGCCGCGGACGGTGGGTCCCAGCTGGTCTACGTCGGTGACGAGGGGGGCGCGCGCGTCTACCGGGCCCGCTACGAGGGCGCGTTCGTGCGCTACAAGTGGTTCAACGCGGGCAACGCGGGGTATTGGGTGGCCGAGCTCCCCGACGGGCGCGTCGCCACCTACGGCGCCACGGCCGCGGGGGTGATCGTGCCGACCGCGCGCATCCAGAACGGCAGCGGCGACACCTTCCGCTACGAGCTGGTGGAGATGGTCGACCCGTCGGGTCGCCGGATGGTGCAGACGTGGACCAAGGACGCCTCGGGCATGCCGCTCTTGGACGAGGTGCGCTACGCGTTCGGCACGGGCGCCACGCCGCGCTTCTCGGTGCGGCTCGGATACGAGGCGCGTCCCGACACGGTCAGTGACGCGGTGTCCGGCGAGGAGGTGCTCATGAACCGCCGTGTGAGCGAGGTGCGCGTGCTCTCCAACACGACCACCATCCGTCGCTACGTGCTCACGTACGAGAACGTGACCACGAGCGGCGGCGCGTCACGGCTCGCGGGCGTCACACAGTTCGGTCGCGACGGGGGGCAGCACGGGATCGCGTTCAGCTTCGAGTACTCCCGGACGTTGGGCGGGACGTGCGCCTCGGGCTGCGAGCAGCCCTTCATGGTGGACATGGGCAGCATCGGCGTCGACCTGGCCACCGGCAACGCGACGCTGATCGACATCAACGGCGACTCGCTACCCGACGTGCTCACGACGGACCCCGGCGACGGTTCGCACCGCTTCTTCATCGCACGCCTGGACGTGAACGGTCGCCCCACGTTCAGCGCAGGCTCGGTGACGAGCAACGGGCTGGGCGGCAACAGCACCATGATCCTGAGCGCGCCCGGCGTGCAGGTCCTCGACGTGAACGGCGACGGCTTCGCCGACCTGGTCAACGCGGCCAACGAGTCGCTGCTGTGCAACGACGGCTCGGGAGACTGGAACGGGACCGCCTGCTCCGGCACGGACGACGGCTTCCCGGCGCTGACCGCGGACGCCGACCCCGAGGTGGAGCCCAACCCGCTCAACGTGCGCTTCTTCGACTACGACAACGACAAGCGCATCGACATGATCCGCACGGTCGACGGGTCCACCGTGCAGGTGCACCGCAACACGGGCAACGGCTTCAACACCATCCTCCTGTCGAGCGGGCTGGACGGAGTGTTCGACCCGGTGTCCGGTCAGGGCCTGGAGCTCGCGGACATGAACGGGGACGGACTGCAGGACGTGGTGCAGCTCCTGCCGAGCACGCAGCAGCTGCGCTACCGCATCCACCTGGGCTTCGGCGTGTTCGCCGACTGGATCACGGTGAACCTCGACGCGACGCAGGCCCAGCTCACCGGCGCCGACCTCGAGGACATCGACGGCGACGGCCTGACGGACATCGTCAGCGTCCAGGGCAGCACCCTGCAGTACTGGTTGAATCGCAACGGCGGCGCGTTCGACGCGCGAGCCACCGTGACCTCGGCGGACGTGGACGGGACGATCCCGGACGTGACCAACCAGACGGTGCTCTTCGCGGACATGAACGGCAACGGGACGCACGACATCGTGTGGGTCAACAGCTCCGGTCTGGTGCGCTTCCTGGAGCTCTTCCCGGTGCGCCCGAACCTGCTCAGCCGCATCGAGAACGGCATCGGCTCCGTGCAGGTGATCGCGTACGGCACCAGCGCGGCCGAGCGCGCTCGTGACGAGGCGACGGCGCCGTGGCTCTACACGCAGCCGAACGCGATGAACGTGGTCACGCGCACGGACACGTGGGTCACGCTGACCGGCGACGAGAACGGCGTGGGCCTGCACCAGGTGCGCACGCTGGAGTACCGCGACGGCTACTACGACGGTGACGAGAAGGACTTCCGCGGGTTCGAGACGGTCCGCAGGCGCCTGCTGGCCGACGCGGCGACCGACTCGCAGGAGCCCGCGCTCGAGGTGCTGCGCTACGACGTGGGCCAGACCGACGACTACATGCAGGGCAAGCTGCTGGTGACGCAGGTCTTCGGTGGGCCGGACACGGACGTCCCCCTGCGCGAGGTCCGCAACACGTACACCACCTGCGCGGTCGACGAGGTGGGCACGCCCGACCCCGAGTTCCCCGTGCGCTTCGTGTGCCCGGAGACGGTCACCACCATCCTGCAAGAGGGCGCCGCTTCGACCGCGTGGGTGACCACGCAGACGAGCTACGAGCACGACGGCTACGGTAACGTCTCCCTCGAGACCCAGGCCGGCGTGGTGCACCGGGGCCCGCCCGAGGCGCCGACGGCGTGCGCCGCCTGCGGCGCGAACGTGTACGGCGCGTGTGGCGCCCAGTGCATCGGTGACGAGCTGATGACCGAGACCACGTACGCGGTGCACGGCGCGGACACGAGCGGCGCGTGGATCGTGAGCGCACCCGTGCGCGTGGAGAGCTACGGCTCGGCCACGGGCCCGCGCTCGGAGCAGGTGACCTACTACGACGGCGCCGACTTCATGGGGCTCCCCGAGGGGCAGCTCACGAGCGGGCTGGTGAGCCGCGTCACGGACCGCGTGTCCGCGACCGAGGTCGTCGCCACGCAGCGCAACCGCTACGACGCGAACGGAAACGTGATCGAGGCGCTCGACCCGTTATCGGCGGGCGGCGGCGCGGGGCCGCACCGCCGGACGTACACGATGGACGCCCTGGGCATCCGGGTCGCGCGGGTGGACATCCACCTCGAGGACAACGCGGGGACCGCCTACACGCTGACGCAGTCCGTGCTGTACGAGGCGGACTTCCTGGAGCCCTCGGACTCCACCTCCTACCAGGTGATGCGCGGGAGCACCGAGCTGACCCCACGCAACTCGTCGCAGTACCGGTACGACGAGTTCGGTCGCGTGAACCAGATCATCCGCCCGGGCGACAGCGCGGCCACGCCGACGGAGACCTTCACGTACGAGCTGGCCGATCCCGTCACGCGCATCGCAGTGCGCTCGCGCCGGACGGTGGGCGGTGCGCTCGACACCGAGAACTACGTCTGCCTCGACGGCCTCGGGCGCACGGTCCAGACGCGCACGCGGGTGGCCGCCGGTCGCTACCTGGTGGACGGCTTCGTGGCGCACAACGCGCAGGGCACGGTGGTCCGCGAGTACCAGCCCTACGAGTCCACGAGCGCAAACTGCGAAGAGACCCCTCCGAGCGGGGTCGCCTTCACGGCCTACCGCTTCGACGCTATCGCGCGCGAGGTGGCTAGCACGGAGCCCGACACGGGGCTCTACGGTAGCGCGTCGTCCTACACCACGGTGTACGGGCCGCTCACCACGACGCTGCGCGACCCGCTCGACAACGACGCGACGCACCCCCACGCCAACACACCCGTCGTCCAGACGACCGACGGCCTGGGGCGCATCGTCAGCATCGAGCGCGTCCTCGCGGCGGGCACGGCGGGCCCGCGCTACGGGCTGCGCTACGACTCGCTCGGGCGTGTGGTCTCGGTCTTCGACCCCGAGGGCAACGAACAGCAGCAGACCTTCGACCTCCTCAACCGTCCGGTGACGTCCACCAACCCCAACTCGGGCACGAGCACCTTCACCTACGACGCGGGCAGCAACGTCGTGCGTCTCGAGGACGGGCGCGGCAGGGTGACGGAGCGCACCTACGACGGCCTGAACCGCGTCCTCGCCGAGTGGGATTCGGCCGACCGAAGCGGCACGGAGACGACGCGCGCATACGACTACCTGGCCGACTGCAGCAGCTGCACCAACGGCGCGGGCAACATCGTCCGCTCGACGTTCCCCATCCCTGGAGACACCAGCGGGGGTGCGGAGGAGAACGGCTACGACGCCCGCGGTCGTCGTGTCCACCTCGGGCGCACGCTGGAGGGCGTGAGCTTCGTCACGAGCTTCCAGTTCGATGGTGCAGGGTCGCTCGTCGGCGCCCAGTTCCCCGATGGGCAGACCCTCGCCTTCACGCTCGACGACGCTGGCCGCCCGACGGGCATCGACGGGTTGGTGACGAGCGCCAGCTACGACGCGCGCGGCACGCTCAGCACCGTCCAGTTCGAGAACGGCGTCTCGTCGACGTTCGAGTACGACGCCCTCGAGCGCCTCTCGCGCATCCAACACGGCGCGTCGGGCGCCCGCTTCTTCGACGTGACGCTCACCCGCGACCGCGACAACAACGTCACGGCGCTCGCGGACGGCGCGACCGAGAGCGCCATCTCCCGCGACGAGACCTACGCCTACGACGCGTGGCGCCGCGTGGTCGAGGCGCAGCTGGGCGGGATGGACGCTGGGGCGGAGACGCTCACCTTCGCGTACGACGACCTCGACAACCTCACCTCGCGTACCTCGAGCCTCGGCAGCAGCAGCCTGGCGCACGTGGGTGCGCTGGCCTACGCCAGCAGTCGTCCGAACGCGGTGACTCAAGTGGGCGGCATGACGCTGAGCTACGACGCGGCGGGGCAGGTGTCCCAGCGTGGCGGCGCGGCGATGATCTGGAGCCACGTCGGGCGACTGCTCTCGTCCGACGTGGCCACCGACACACGCGAAGCGACCGAGTTCGTGTACAGCGCGCTGGGCGACCGCGTGATGAAGTTCGAGGAGGGGGGCGTGGTGTACTACCCCGCGCCCGACTTCGAGGTGCGCGACGGTGTCTCGCAGCTGTACGCGCGGCTCGACAGCAAGCGCGTGGCGCGCCTGCGCGGGACCACGCTCGGCACGGAGGTGCTGGCCGACGCGAACGGCGACAGTCGCATCGACATCGCGGACGCGACGCTCAGCGCCGGGGGCGAGGGCGCGAGCAACCGCATGCGACTCTTGCGGGCCAGCGCACGCCGCCTGTTGGCGGGCGCTGTGGACGACGTCACCTACCTGCACACGGACGCCGTGGGCAGCATCGTGGCGGCGACCGACAGCAGCGGCGACTTGGTGGCGGAGCGGGCCTACTACCCGTTCGGCATGCTGCGCACGAGCACCGGCTACGTGGACGAGCACGGCTTCACGGGCCAGGAGGAGGACGCGACCACCGGGCTCTTGTACTTCCGCGAGCGCTATCTGGACCCGTTTGCGGGCCGTTGGACGGCGGTGGACCCGCTCTTCGGCGTGCTCGATGGGTCGAACGTCGCGCGCCTCGGTGAGAGCACCACGGGCTACGCCTACGTGGCCAACAACCCCGTCAACACGGTGGACCCCGATGGCCTCGCCGGTCGCTCGCTGGTCAAGCGCGCGAAGGCAGCACGCCGGAAGGCGCACAAGGCGAGGCGCAGGGCCGTCGCGCGTGGCGAGCAGCGCGGCGTGACCTTCGGCGAGGGGACGGTCAACAACGCGCGCACGGGCTCGACGCCGAACGTCACGCGGGTGGCACCGCCCAACCCGAAGCGCACGTACCTGAGGCGGGAGACCCGTGATCCCCGCATCCGAGACAACCCCAACCACATCCCTCCGCGGCCCATCTTCGACGGGCGCAACCCCCAGACGCAGCGCAGCGAGCGCTCGGGGGGCGGCGGGCTCGACAGGTTGATCTTCCCACATCGCCGCCGTGGCAGGGACGGCAAGGGCGGTGGTACGGGCATCTTGACGATCGTGACCGGGATCGTCTTCTTGGCCGTGACGGTTGGCGGCGGCATCGCAGGAGGGTTCGCCGTGGGCGCGAGCAGCGAAGAGGAAGAGGAAGGGGACTCGGGCGGCGGCGGTGGCCTGAGCGGCATCTTCGGGGGCTGACCGCAGTCCAGACGAGACGCATGGCGCGCCGGGTTCCTTCGTGGGGCTCGGCGCGCAAGCCTATGGACAGCGCGGCCCAACCCATTTATCGGTGAAGGATGTCCTTCACCAGCGAGCACATGCACGAGCTGAACCTGTTGGCGCAGTTCCAGGCGGGGGATCCCACCATCGGGATCAAGGTCCACTCCACGGCGTCCAGCGACTCCATCTCGGCGGCCGCGCGGCTGCACAAGAAGGGCCTCACCACGCAGGTGGACGGCGGCTACCTGACCCCGCTGGGCCAGGACGCCGCGCAGCAAGCGCAGACGCTGCTGCGGGTGCTGAGCTACGAAGACCACTGAGCGCGGCGGCTCGTCCCAGCGACGACGCGGGACTCGGCGCGTGGACAGACGGCGGACCCTCGGCGCCCTCGTGCCCCGGCGTCGCCGTGCGGCGCGGCGGAAACGTAGTCGCCGACGTGTCGCTTTCTGCGACGACGGCCGTCCACGACGATTGCGCCCGCACCGCCAACCGTGATAGCCAGGGGCAATGCAGGGAATACGGAACAGGGACTGGTTCTGACGCTGGCGAAGGCAGGCCGCAGCGTGACGCCGGGAATCCGCCCGGGAACGGCACCACCCCGTGCGCGACGGCCGGGTTGAAGTCCAGCGCGCTCACGGTTCGTGTCAGCCCCCTGAGGAGGACATGGCGATGAAGCCCAACGCGACAGGCAGGAGAGGACTTTGGGGGATCGTCGCGGCGTTGACGTTGGCCGCGGTGCCTGGCTGTCACTGCGGGAGCCGTCATGGTGGCGGCGATGGTGGGCCATCGGACGCGGCCGCGCTCGACCAGTCCGACCGACCCGACCAGCCCCGCGATGACGGCGGCGTCGACCCCGACCCCTGCACCCTCAGCGGCCGCAACTTCGTGGTCAGGCTCGACCAGGTGGACGACATCGACCTGCTGTTCATGATGGACGACTCGCCGTCGATGCGGCAGGAGCAGGCCGCGATCGTGCAGGAGATCCCGCGGTTGGTGGAGGTGCTCGCCAGCGGTGACCGGGACGGTGACGGGACCGAGGACTTCCGTCCTCTCGCCACCATCCAGCTGGGCGTGATCACGAGCAACATGGGGGTCGGAGGCGTTCGGTTGCCGGCCACCGCACGGTGCGCCTCCGCGCTGGGTGATGACGGGGTCCTGCTGACCAGGCCCCGCGGCACCGACAGCTCGTGCGCCGACAGCTACCCGCCGTTCTTGTCGTTCGCGAGCGAGACCGACGACCCCGCGGAGTTCGCCGCAGCGGCTGGATGCTTGGCGGTGACGGGCCAGGAGGGGTGCGCGTTCGAGCAGCAGCTCGAGGCTGTCCTCAAGGCTCTGACCCCCGCCGAGTCGACGGTGCGCTTCGAGCACGAACGAGGCGGCGTGCTCGTGCGCTCGACTCAGGGGCACGGTGGCTCGGGGCTGAACCACGGCTTCCTGCGTGACACCTCTCTCCTCGCAGTCGTGATGATCACGGACGAGGATGACTGCTCGAGCCGCGATCTGGATCTGTACGACCTGACCCCACCCTCCCAGGGCACGGCCCAATACCCCGTGCCGACCGACGCGAACGGGAACATCGCGCCCAACCTGCAGTGTTCCACGTATCGCAACGTGCAGTACGACGTCCTCAAGCGGCACGTCGCGGGGCTGCTGGCCCTGCGTCCCGACGCAGCCGACCTCCTCGTGTTCGCCGTCATCGCGGGTGTCGACCCCGACGCGCTGGCGGCGCACACGAGCATCGTCGATGCGGACGGGCACGTCGAGCGGAGCGTCGATTTCGCCGCGCTGTTGAGCGATCCGACCATGCAGGAGGTCGTCAACGTGGCGCAGAGGGATATTCTGCCGGGCTGCACCCGTCCAGACCCGGACGCGCCCGACGATCCGCTGCTGACCAACATCGCCAGTCCGCCCCGTCGCCTGGTCAGCGTCGCAGCCGGGCTCGACCAGCAGGGCGCGCACGGCGTCGTGGCCTCCATCTGCCAATCACGCGACCCGCTGGCTGGAGACCACACCGCAGATTTCACGCCAGCCTTCGACGACATCCTCCTGGCCGTCGCGAATGCGCTGCCGCCGGGGTGCATCGACGAGGAGCTGGCGCGGAGTCCGACCGGCGAGGTGAGCTGCGTGGTCCTCGAGACCCTGCCTCCGGGGCTCACGTGCGCCTCTCAGCAGGGTCGCGGGCGGGAGCCGACTCCGGTTCGAGTCGAGGGCAACGGGGCGGGCGCGCGCGAGACGTGCCGTGTCGCACAGGTCGCCCCCACTCCGGCGGATGTGGCCGAGGGTCGGGATCCCAGCGGCACGGGATGGTTCTACGACGACTACACGACCCAACGGGCAACGCGTTGCTCGCCCGGCCGACAAGCGGTCGTGTTCAGCGCCGGAGCGGGCCCCACGGTGGACGCAGAGGTCGTAATGGAGTGCTATGGCGCTGCTCCCGCCACCGACGGGCGAGCCGACGTGGGGACGGGCTGCGTGGTCGATCCCACGGCATGCGACCTGAGCGGTACGGACCTGGCCAGCTTGCGGGCGCAGTACCGTCGTCCCGACGCCACGCTCGTGTGCGCAGGGGAGGGCAACTGCCACCTGTCTTGCGCGACCGACGGCGACTGTCCAGGCCTGCAGGTGTGCACCGAGGAGGACGGGGGGAGCGTGTGTCGGGACGCCTCCTGCTCGCTGTCCGGCCCTTGAGGCTCGGACCATCGGGATGGCGGCGGCCTCCAAGGCTTGCAGGGAACCCCTACCGCGCGCTAGCGTGGTGACGCTCATGAGGCTGTTGCTGCGCTACCTCCTGCTGCTGCTCGTGACCGTGTCCCTGTCTCCGGGGCTCGGCGAGGCGCTGCACGACGGGGCACATCAGCTGCTCGAGGCAGGGCAGCCGGAGGGCGCCGAGGCCGCCCACGCGGACGAGGACTGCCCCGAGCACGGCTGCACACCCATGGCCCACCGCTGCAGCTGCTGCGCGTCCATGCACGCCATGCAGAGCGCCACCCAGCCGCAGCCCGCGTGGCACGCGCTCGCCCGTACGCTCGTCCACGGCGATGGCGCGAACACGCGCTACGCCGAGGGCATCGACTGCGAGCTGCAGCGGCCTCCTCGCGCCTGAGGGAGCGGCGCGCCGGGAGTAGTCCGTCCGCATCACGGGAGGACGCGCGCCGCCAACGTGGGCCCCGAGCCGGGGTCCATCCGTCTGGCCCTTCCTGCGTGAGGTACCCCCATGAAGACTGCTCTCGCGGTGCTCGGCACCGTCTCCTGCCTGTGCGTGGCGCATCCGGTCGCCGCGCAGCCCAGCGTCCCCGACGTTCCCCCAGACCGTGCGCGTGAGGCCGCGGCCGCCATCCACGCGCCCCTCGCGCGGCCCACCGTCTCGATAGGCGGGGTCCCCACCGCCCTCGACGCGCTCCTGCGGCGCGCCGACGAGCATGGCCCCGCAGTGCGCGTCGCCAGCGCCGAGGTGGAGCTCGCGCGCGCCGAGCAGGGCGCCGCCACGCCCCTGCTGCCCGACAACGCCACCCTGCAGCTCGGCCTGGGCCAGCGCCGCGCCACTTCGGGGGGCACCGCCGTCGACGCCGAGGTGCAGCTGCTGCAGCCCATCGAGATCGGGGGTCAGCGCCGCCTGCGTCGCGAGGTGGCCGCGGCCGCGCGGCTGTCCCGAGAGCGCTCCCTCGAGCGCGTGCGGTGGGAGCTGCACCAGCGCGTGCACGCCACCTACCGCCTGGCCATCGCGACGCGCGAGCGCGCCGCGCTGACGCAGCAGCTGGCGCAGGTGGCGGAGCAGCTGCTCGACATCGCGCGCAGGCGCGCCCGGGCGAACGACGTGGCGCCACTCGTGGTGCGCATCGCCGAGGCCGAGGCCGCGCAGGCGCGCCAGCGCGCGGTGGCGGCGCTCCAGGACTACCGCAGCGTATGCCTGCAGCTCGCCGAGCTCTCTGGGTGGGAGGGAGTCCAGCCGCCCGAGCCCGTGGGCGACCTGCCCTCCCCCCAGCACGCGCCATCGCTGCAGCAGCTGATGGACGTCGCCCTCGAGCACAACGTCGACCTGCGCCAGCTGCGCGCGGAGAACGACGAGGCTCTCTCTCGCGCGCGCCTGGCCGCCCGCGACGCCTACCCCGACCCGGCCATCGGCGTGCAGTACGGCTACGAGGGGGCCACCCAGGCCGGCGGCGCGCAGCACATCGTCATGGGCGTGCTGCAGCTCCCCATCCCGTCGTTCGCGCTGAACCAAGAGGGGCGCGCTCGGGCTGACGCGCAGCAGGGCGTCGCCGAAGCCCAGCGGGACGCGCGCGCGGCGGTGCTGGTGGCGCGCATCGAGCGGCTCCGCACGAGCGTGGACGCGGCGGCCGAGCGGGTGGAGGCCTTCGGCTCCGACGTGCTGCCGCGCTTCTCCGAGAACCTCAGCATGGTGCGCGAGGCGTTCGCGCTGGGGGAGTACGACATCCTGCGCGTTTCGGTGGCGCTGGAGCGCTTCCTGGCCGTGCAGCAGCAGGCCCTCGACGCGTACGTGGACTACTTCAACGCCGTGGCCGAGCTGGAGCTGCAGCTAGGACGCGAGATCTGGCCCGACGAGGAGGTGGCGTCGTGATCCGCTCACTCACGCTGCTGTCGCTGCTGCTGCTCCTCGGCTGTGATGGGTTCACGTCGCGCGGCGAGCCCGCCGAGTCGGAGCACGAGGGCGAAGACGAGCATGGGCACGCCGACGGCGAGTCCGACGAGCGCGTGGTCCACCTGAGCCCCGCGGCCATCACCACCAACGACATCGAGGTGGGGGCCGTGGAGGAGCGCGCCCTGAGCGGCGGCGCGGGGCTGCCCGCCGAGCTGAGCTTCGACCCGCTCAGCGTGGCGCACGTGTCGCCGCTCGCGAGCGGGCGCTTCATCAGCGTGGAGGTCGAGCTGGGGCAGCGGGTCACGCCGGGAATGTTGCTGGCCGTGGTGGCCTCCGAGACCGCGTCCGAGGCCAGCTCACGACTCACGGAGGCACGCGCGCAGCTCACCGCGGCGGAGACCGCGCTGGCGCGCCAGCGGCAGCTGGTGGGTGAGGGCATCGGCGCGCACTCGGCGCTCGTGGACGCGGAGGCTGTGGTGGCGGGCCTGCGCGCGCGCAGCACGGGTCTGTCGCGTCAGCTCGGCGTGCTGGGCTCGGGCCGCTCGGGGCAGCTGCGCTTGGTGGCCCCCATCGAGGGCGTCGTCATTCAGCTGCACGCGACGCCCGGCGAGACGTCCAGCACCGACGAGCCCGCCTTCACCATCGCCAACCCGGACGCCATCAGCGTCTACGTGCAGGTGCCGGAGCTGGCCATCGGCACGGTACGACTCGGGCAGCGCGCCCTGTTCCGTCCGCACGCTTTCCCGGACCTCGCGCTGCCAGGGGTGGTCAACTACATCGCGCCCACCATCGACCCCGACACACGCAGCCTCAGCATGCGCGTCGCGCTGGACGCGATGACGCCCAACCTGCTGAGCGGCATGTACGGCAGCCTCGAGATCGTGGGCGACCAGCGCCGCTCGCTCGCCGTGCCCTGCAACGCGGTGGTCACGCTGGGCGGCGCGACCCAGGCGTTCGTGCCCGGCGACGCGGAGGGCGAGTTCAGGCCCGTCGCCGTGCGCGTCGGACGGCGCGCGGGCGCGTACTGCGAGCTCCTCGAGGGGCTCGAGACCGGCGACCCCGTGGTCACCCGTGGGGCCTTCACGCTCAAGAGCGCGCTCTCCCAGGGCGAGCTCGCCGAGCACGAGCACTGAGCAAGAGGACCTCATGAAAGCCATCCTCGAGCTCTGCCTCAAGTGGCGTGTGCTGGTCTTCTCGTTCGTGGCCATGGTCGTGGCCCTCGGCGTGAGGAGCGCGCTCGTCCTGCCCATCGACGCCGTCCCGGACATCACCAACGTCCAGGTCCAGGTCCTGACCAACGCGCCCTCGCTCGGCCCGGTCGACATCGAGCGCACCGTGACCTTCCCCATCGAGTCCGCCATGAGCGGCCTGCCCGACGTCGAGGAGATCCGCAGCGTGTCGCGCTTCGGGCTCTCGGCCGTGACCATCGTGTTCGACGAGGGCACCGACCTCCTGCGCGCGCGGCAGCTGGTGGGCGAGCGCCTGTCGAGCGTCACCGAGGCGCTGCCCGCGGGCGTGCGGCCAGAGCTGGGCCCGCTGAGCTCGGGCCTCGGCGAGGTGCTCCAGTTCGAGGTGCGCAGCGAGCGGCACACGCCCATGGAGCTGCGCGCGCTGCTGGACTGGTTCATCGCGGTGGAGCTGCGCGGGGTGCCCGGCGTGGTGGAGGTGAACAGCTTCGGCGGGGAGCTGAAGACCTACGAGGTGGAGGTCATCCCCGACCGCCTGCGCGCGCTGAACGTGTCGCTGTCGCAGCTGTACCAGGCCCTCGAGGAGAACAACGGGACCGTCGGGGGCGGCTACCTCGTGCGCGCGGGCGAGCAGCTGGTGGTGCGGGGCGAGGGGCGCGCGCAGAGCCTCGACGACATCGCCGAGACGGTCATCGACACGCGCGACGAGACCGGTGTGCCCGTGCGCGTCCGCGACGTGGCGCGCGTGCACTTCGCGCCGATGCTGCGGCAGGGCGCCGTCACCCGCGACGCGCGCGGCGAGGTGGTGACGGGCGTGGTGATGATGCTGATCGGCGCGAACGGCCGGGAGGTGGTCGAGGCCGCCAAGGAGCGCCTGGCGCGCCTCGCTCCGGCGCTCCCCGAGGGCGTCAGCGTGGACATCTTCTACGACCGCTCGGAGCTGGTGGACCGCACCATCCGCACGGTCGCGACCAACCTCGCGGAGGGCGCGCTGATCGTCGTGGCCGTGCTGTTCCTCTTGCTGGGGAGCTTGCGCGGCGGGCTCATCGTGGCGGCCGCGATCCCCTTCGCCATGCTGGTGGCCTTCACCGCCATGGAGCTGGCCGGGCTGAGCGGCAACTTGATGAGCCTCGGGGCCATCGACTTCGGCATCGTGGTGGACGGCTCCATCATCGTGGTGGAGAACGCGGTGGTGCACCTGGCCGCCGCTGCGCGCGGCAAGGAGCGCCCGCTGACCTACGCCGAGGCGTCCGAGGTGGTGCTGGGCTCGACGCTCAGCGTGCGGCGCGCGGCCCTGTTCGGCGAGGCCATCATCGTGCTGGTGTACGTGCCGCTGCTCACGCTCGGTGGGGTCGAGGGCAAGATGTTCAAGCCCATGGCGCTGACGGTGCTGTTCGCGCTGGGCGGCGCCTTCATCGCGTCGCTGACTTTCGTGCCCGTGCTCGTGGCCACGTTCATGCGCACCCACACGGAGGAGCGGGAGCCCTTCTTGGTGCGACTGCTGCACCGCGTGTACCCCGCGCTTCTCGGGCGCGCGCTGCGTCACCCACGGATCATCGCCACGCTCTGTCTCGTCACGCTCGTCGGGACGGCGGTCGGCGCGAGCCAGATGGGCGCCGAGTTCATCCCGCGCCTGGACGAGGGAGCGCTGGCCGTCCAGGTGATGCGCCTGCCCAGCGTGTCGCTGGAGGAGAGCGTCGAGGGCAGCCGCCGCGTGGAGAGCGTGCTGCGCGAGTTCGACGAGGTGCGCTCGGTCAATCTCTGAAGACGGGCGCGCTGAGGTCGCGACCGACCTGATGGGCGTCGAGATCTCGGAGTCATCGTCACCCTGCACCCGCGCGCGAGCGCTGGACCTGACGCACCCGCGACGAGCTGGTCGCGGCGTGATGTCGGCGCAGCTCGAGAGCGCTTCCGCCCGGGATGGGCTTCGTTCTCGCAGCCGATCGAGCCGCGGCTGCCGAGCTTCATTAGCGCGGCAGCTGCCCGACGTGGGCCATATCACAGCTCTATGGCGGAGACCCCTGACGAGCTGGAGCGGCTGAGCGGTGCCGTGCAGGCCGCCGTGCGGACGCGTGCCCGGGGCCAGCGACGTACGCGGGTGAGCAGCTGGCCGACTGCCGATGGAGGTCACCGTCGACTGTGGCGGCCGCACGCTACGGCGGGTGGCGCGCGACGCGCTGACGCCATCGAGGCGATCGGTGGACGCGCCGTGGGCGAGGGGTGTACGAGGGCAGGTGCGTTTACTGGATGCAGGTGCCTGCCGGCGACGCTGCGGGACGACTCTGGAGCAGCTGCGGCTCGTTCGTCAGCGGCGCAGCGCGGCGCCTGGTCCCGCTCGGGCAGGGCGGCGAGCCTCGAGCTGGTCGACTCCCGGCGAGCATCAGCCGCGAGGCCGTGCAATGGCGACCATCGTCGAGGTGGCCAACGTGCGCGGCCGTGACCTGGCCAGCTCGTGCGCGAGGCGCAGGGCGCGCGGAGCGGAGTAATAGCGCACCCTGGCACTATCATCGCGTAAGGCTAGCATGAGAACCCGCTGCCGCCACTGGCGCCTGCTGGTCGCGGTGCTGTCGGCGCTGCTGATTCGTGTTGCTCTACGTCGCCTTCTCATGATGCGAAGACGGGCCGCGCTGATCTACCTCAACGCCCTTCTGCGGCGGTCGGCGGCGGTGCTGCTGGCGCTGCGTGAGGCCTGCCCTTTTCTCCATCAGGCGCGGCCGTGGGGCTTCATCGCCCTGTTCGGCATCGCGGTGCTGAACGGGGTGGTGCTGCCGGACCACCATCAAGAACTCATGCGTCACGGCGAGCGTAAGGAGGCGGCCCGTGCCGGGGCCGAGAGCCGCCTGCGCGCGGTGGTCATGACCGGGGCGGTGGCGGCGCTGGGCTTCCTCCCCATGGCGCTGTCGAACGGCGCAGGCGCGGAGGTGCAGCGCCCGCTCGCGACCGTGGTGATCGGGGGGCTCGTGAGCGCCACGTTCCTCACGCTGTTCGTGCTGCCCAGCCTGTACGCGTGGCTGTTCGCGGATGGGTCAAAGGAGGCTCCTTCCTGAGGTCACGCCGATGTGTTCGGGGCGACCAGCCTCGATGCTCACGTGCGGCTGCAGCACATCCGTTCACATAGCCATCGAGCGTGCACCCCGCTGCGTCAGTGGTAATCGTCTTCGAGCTGGTGGCGGACGGCGACGACCACCACCTCCGTCACCGACTCGATGTCGATCAGCGCGACGTAGCCCGTTCGCCCAAAGGGGATGATCAGCTCGCGCAGGAACGGACTCTGTCCGGCCTTGCGGCACGTGAACGGCGATGTTTTGAGGGTCACGAAGCCGGCGCGGATCGCAGCCACAGCCTGCTCCGCCAGCATCAGATCACCTCCATCCCGCTCCAGCTCGCGTTGCAGGACGAAATCGAAGAGGCGGTCGAGGTCGGCCTCCGCACCGCGGGTCAGTCGAACCCTGAAGGTCACTTGCGGGTCTTGGCGAGGCGAGCACGCGCGGTGTCGAGCTTGCCTTGTAGCGCAGCGACAACATCGTCGGCGTCGACGTAGTCACCGGTGCGCTTGGCCTCGTCGCGCGAGCGCAGGCCACGGGCAACGAACTCGGCTTGGAGGAGTCGCCGCTGGACGCTGGCGCGCACGGAAGCCTCGACGAACTCCGAGAGGGTCTCGCCCTCGGCCAGGACCGACTCCACTTCGGCCCGGAACTCGGGCTCGACGCGCACGGAAGGGATGGTGGCCGACTTCATGGGCACAATGTATCGCAATTGCACCACACAGCCCAGCATGGCCGTGCGCCATCGCAGCCACGCTCTACCACGCGTGCCGAAGCGGTGGCGTTGCCGAGTGCGGCCTTTACGCGAGCGAGGGTGAGGACGCGGACGTGACTGGTGGAGACAAGGCCGGCGTGACGCAACAGGTCCTGCTCCATTCGGTCTCGTACTTCGCCCATCGCTCGCCTCCATGACTTGGCCACGTCCCCGATGGACGGGCTCAATCCACAGCGTCGTTCCGATGAAGCAGCCATGCCCCTGAACGTCGCGATGTCCCTCACCCACGCGACATCAAGCCTGCCGCAGAGCCGCTTCGTTCGATGAATTGTCTGCGAAGTAAGCCGTAGGTCAGCCAGCCCAGCGCCACCCCGCGTCAGCCCCGCAGCCACCAAAGCGGTGCGGCCTAGAAGGACGACCAGGTCGCCGACATCTCTGCCAGCTGCCCGCGTTCAGCAGACTTGAGGGACACCCGCGGAGTCTGCCGGCACAGCTCCCTGTGTGGTACTCTCGTGGCATGCGTACGTGGCCGTCGATGGTGGTTCTCATCCTCATCGGCTGTGGTGAGAACTCCGCGGTCCCCGTGATTCCGTTCTCGGGTCCCGCACAAGCCGACCTACCTCCCGGCTACGTGATTGCGCTTGGCGATGTGGACGGGGACGGCGACCTCGACCTGCTGCTTCATGGTTGGGAATCGGGTCTGCCCGGGAACCTGCCCACCGGGGTGACCACGCTTCTCTCGTGGGATGCACAGGCTGGGCGATACGAGCCGTCTGCATTCCCTTCCGGGGAAGACGAAGGCATCGAGGCCGAGGCCGAGTGGGCGCAGTTCGGGGATGTGGACGGTGACGGCGATCTCGACCTGGTGACGGACGATCGGTTTCGGCCAGTGTGGATCAACGATGGCACGGGGGTCTTCAGCGCCGTCGTGGACAGCGCTCTGGCTGGCCCTGATGATGGCCCCTCTGTCGTGCGGGCACGGGCGATGTCGGACTTGGACGACGACGGTGATCTCGACGTGGTCTACGTGGGCAGCGGGCCCGGTCACGTGTGGTTGAACGACGGCGCCGGGCACTTCACCGACTCTGGTCAGGCACTGAGTGGCGACCGCGGTCAGTCGGTGGCGCTCGGGGATGTTGACGGTGACGGTGACACGGACATGCTCGTGTTCAATTTCGCGTCCAGGTCGGGACAAGGCGCCGAGCCAGATCGCGTGTGGCTCAACGACGGGACGGGCCACTTCGACGACTCGGGACAGCGGCTGAGTGGCAGTGTCCTCAGCACCCACGGCGCCCTCGGCGATGTCGACGGTGACGGAGACCTGGACGCTGTTGTCGGCGGCTTTGGCGGCGGTCTCGTCTGGCTCAACGACGGGGCGGGCACTTTTCGGGATAGCGGGCAGCGCCTAGACATCCTCGATGCGCGCGCGCTCAGCCTGGGTGACCTCGACGGAGACGGCGACATCGATGTGTTTATGACCGGTTTCGGCGAGGGGGTGCGGCTTTGGGCCAACGATAGCCGTGGCCGCTTCATCTCGGTGGATGGCATTCCTGACGCGTGGGAGCAGTTCGGTGTCGGGGCACAAGCGGATATTGACGGCGATGGCATCGCTGATCTGATCTTGGCGTTCTACCACCACACAGAGTTGTGGCTGGGGGGTGAGTAGTTGCTACTGGGGCTGAGGGGGCTGCGCACGGAACTGAATCGAAGCCGCCCACGCCAAGACCGCTGCGCTCGAGGTCGCGTTCTCGGCGGCCCTAGCAGGCCCTGCGCCCGAGGCCGCGCCAGCCTCACCCCTCCCGACGGGCAGTCCGTCGTCCATCGAGAGCGAGCGATAGCTCCGCCTGCGCATCATGGAGCTCGAGCGGGAGATCGCGACGCGCTTGGAACTTGAACGTGAGGAGGCGCTCGCCAAGGTGCGTGGGGAGCGCGACCTCGCCCTCCAGGCCGCGGGTCTCGCCCAGCTGCGGGCCGACAACCTCCGGCTCGAGGAGAAGCTCAGAGAGGAGCGCCGCAGGCGAGAGTCCTGACGGCGCGACGACGTGCCCGCGACGCGGGTGGCGCGCGGCGATCGCAGCGCCGTTGAGGAACGGATGCCCACGTCGATGGGCTCAGGCCGAGTTCAGCCTCCTGTGTGACAGGCGCCTGATGTGAAGCCTGAATACAAGAAGAAGCGCTGCTCGCATTCGTCGCATCGGCACGCGTCACACGCGGCCCCAGGGCTGGCACATGCAGCCGCGCAGGCGCCCGTCGAGCGCACGACGTCGCGTCGGCAGAGCACGAAGCTGGCGTAGCCAATCACACACGCTTCGGACACCGGGACCGCTGTGGCCGCATCCGCACAGGCGCCACCGCACATGCGCAGGCAGTCGAGGTCGCTCAACCCGCAGGTGTCGAAGCACCCATCCAAGCAGTCCTCGATGGGGGGGCCAGTAGGACTCTGCAAGGCCGATGCCTCGGCCGCAGTACAATCCGGGGTCCGCGCCGCGAGAGGTTCGGAGCCACTACACGCATCAAAGGCGGGCACGCAGTTGGTCTGCAAACAGGCGTCACACTCGAACGCGCCGTGGTCCGCGCAAGCGGCTGCGCAGGACAGCAACTCGCACGCCTGGAGTTCCGACACGCAGTCCTTGCACCACGACTCCGTGGGAGCGGCGCACATGGGGACGCAGGCTGCGTCCGAGCACGTGGTGTCTGCACAGTAGGGATAGCGAAAGTACGCGTGACCGCATGAAGGAGTTGTACAGCCCGGCGCCACTATCCCCGTGCAGCGGAGCAGGTCCGACCCACACAGGCATTCGCCGCTGGTGGGATCCGTGAGGCAGTCGTCATTGCCCAACAACCCGCCATAGAGAACCTCGGCACAGACCGCGCACTGCGTCGACACCGCCCCCGCATAGGCAGCTTGAACGCAGGCCTGCATGCACGTGTCGCTCTGGTCCGCACAGGCGGAGGCGCACCCATCCAAGGTCTCTGACAGAAACACCGAGTCAACGATGGTGCCGTCGGTCACTGGGTCGCAGTGGCCCGAGCATTCCTCGTCAATGCGGCTGTCGCAATCGTTGTCGCGCCCGTCGCACGCTTCGCGGATGAACGCCGGAGACACGAAGGGCGTGAAGTCATCGCAGTCGGTCTGCGGCACCCCCGCGGTGCACTCGGCACCCATCGCGGCGAAGCCGTCCCCGTCGCGGTCGTCCCCCGGCGGCAGCACTCCGTTGCAGTCATTGTCACGTCCGTCGCACAGCTCGGGGGCGCCTGGGTATACGGTGGGCACCTGGTCATCGCAGTCCCGCAGCGCCACGGGAAGGTCCATGCAGTCCGCGTAGCCGTCATCGTCATCGTCCTCACCGGGGAAGCTGAGCGACCCGGAGCAGTTGTTGTCCAGACCGTCGCAGATCTCCGGCGCGCCAGGCGCGACGTTGGGGTTCTGGTCGTCGCAGTCGGTGCCGCACAGGAGCGTCCCGCTCGACTGGAGGTTGCAGCAGCCCTCGAGGATGTCCCCATCGTTGTCCATGTCGGGCCCCAGGGTGGTAGGGTCGCAATCTTCATCGACCCCCTCGGCGTCGCAGACCTCGGCGGCGCCCGGAAAGCGTCGCGCGTCTCCGTCGTCGCAGTCGTCGCCACCACAAGCGATCGAGTCTGCCCCGTCGCTGTCGTTGTCCCGTGTTCCGGAGCAGGTACACATGCGCGTGTCCTCGTTGCAGATGTCGGCACCCGTGCAGGGCGCGCCGCCTGTGACGCAACCTCGGGCGTCCGCGCGCGCGTCGCTCGGGAGACAACGTTCGACCCCAGTGCAATAGCGCCCGTCGTCGCACACCCCGTCGGTCTCACACACAGCGACGCTCCCTGCGTCGTTGGACCCCGAGTTCCCGCCGCCGCAGCCGAGCGCGCCGGCGCACGCGCTGACCGCAAAGAAGAACACGAGGCACCTGTTGCGTCCCGTGACGGATTCACTCACCTGTCGTATGTGCATCGAAACCCCAGCCACGATGCTGCCACAGGCGGACGCGACAGGCATCAGCCACGTGCGAAGCGATTCGAGGTTCGCCGCATGCGCTTCCGCCGACCTGATGGAAGCGATCGCTACATGCGTCGAACGCCTCGCCGAGCACGGCGACAACGCGCTGGCGGAGGGTGCCTCCGGCGTCGAGTCAGCGCTCGTGTTGGTAGATCTCGAGCCACGCTGTGCGTGGGTTCGAGGTGTATTGGCTGATCACGACGAAGCGGCCGTCGTGCGACCACAGGGGCTCGTGGGGGGTCTTGCCTCGACGGTCGTGCCATGCATTCCCGTAGCGCACGACCTCACCGTCGGTGAGACGGCGGACGTAGGCGTGGCGGTACTCGCCCTCGAACGTGAGCGCGAACGCTCCGTCCGGTGAGAGGGCGAGGCCGATGCAGTAGTCGCGCAGCGGAATCAGCCGCGGCGGCGCGTCGCTCGTCGTGTCCCACACTTCGAGAGCTCGGTCGCCGCTCGCGACGAGCACGCGGCCGTCGGCGCTCAGCCGCGGGAAGTCACACACGGGTAGCTCGCGAAGGACCATGCCCGCGCCGTCCGTCAATGCGACGGTCTCGCCGGAGCCGAAGACGACGCGACGTGCTCCGTCGAGGCTCGCCGTCGTCCAGAGGTGGCCCTCGAGCTCGCGCTGGGGCTTCCACTCGCCGAGCGCGACGGCGCGGTCGAGGGGCTCGCCCGTGCGCGCGTCGATCGCACGCTCGCCTGCGGAGGAGACGAGGTACGTGGTCGCGGGCACGAAGCGCACGTCCGATGCGCGCTCGAGCTCGCGGAGCTCGCGGACCTTCTCCCAAGACGTAGTATCGAAGACCGTCACTGAGGGCCCGTCGCCGAGCACCGCGAGCAGCCTGCCGTCGAAGCACACGTCGAGAGCGAGAACCTCGGGCGTGTCGAGGTCGAGGCGGAGGTAGCGGCGAAGCTGCGGGATGCGCGCGTTCTCCTCCTCCGTGACCTCGTCCGGCCACGTGCTGTAGTCGGCGGTGTCGAACGCCATTCCGGGCGCGAGCCCGTCGAGCCACGCAGGATCGGTGACGGTGACCTCGTACTCGCGATCGTCGCCCGTCTCGCCCGGCACCTCGGTATAGCCCGCGATGAAGCGCCACGTGCTCGTGTCGATGAAGGCATCGTCGAGCTCCTTGCCCTCGAGCGCCGCATCGATCGCACTGCTCCCGCCGATCTCGAGCGCGAGCGAAGCGAACATGCGCACGAAGAAGCTGCGGTTCAGCGGGAGGTTCGCGTCCTCGTGGCAGCGCCTGACCCGAACGCGCAGTCGACGCGAGCTCGCGTCGACCCCCAAGACCTTCACGCTGACCGTAGACGTGCCCATGTCGGCGCATGGTCCCAGTAGGGGCGCATGATGTCACCCCGCCGAAACGGGTACGTTCCTCAGCTCGCCGTTCGACGTGTGGGTGGGATTGGGAACGTCAACGACGTGATTGTCCAGCTCCTCCGCCTCTTGCCAGGGCGCGCACCGCGGACGACGCTGTAGCCATGCACGCCGTCCGCCAACTGCTGCTTTCCCTCATGCTGTCCACCGTCGCGCTCACGGGCATCGTGCTGCTGGCGCCGTCCGTGGCCGACGCGTGCTCCTGCGCGTGGTACGACGTGCCGAGCGCGCGCCAGCAGGCCACGCACGTGTTCGAGGGGGTCCTGGTGCGCGTCCTGCCGGCGAGCGGCAACACCCCCGAGCGCGCCGAGTTCCACGTCGACCGCGTGTGGAAGGGCACGGTCACGCGGGTGTTCGCCGTGCAGGCCACGGTCGGGCTGACCATGTGCCCACCGCACCTCGAGGTGGGTCAGCGCTACATCCTGTACACCTCGGGGCCGGCCGACGCGCCCCAAGTGGCCCGGTGTTCGCGCTTCGCGGCCGGACCATCCCTCGTCACCGAACGGCGCGAGCTGGGCGCCCCCCTGCAGACCCTGACGCCGCGCCCGTGAACCTCATGCCGCGCTGAAGCGCCCCCGTGCGGCCCAGCTGCGCCTGCCCCTGAACGTGCACGGGCGGCGCACAAGGGGGGCCAGCACCGGCGTTCGCGTGCCTATCCCATCGCTGCTATAGGCGACCGATGAGCGATCAGACCTCCGTGCTGCAGCCCCTCGTCGAGGCTGCTTTCCAGGACCGTAAGCTGCTCGTGGACGCGGCGCACCGTGACGCCGTGCTGGCCACCGTGGAGCTCGTCGACAAGGGCAAGCTGCGCGTCGCCACGCCCCCCACCACCGAGGGCGGCGAGTGGACCGTGAACGCGTGGATCAAGCAGTCCATCCTGCTGTACTTCGGCGTGCGGGCCATGGAGACGATGGAGGTCGGCCCCTTCGAGTTCCACGACAAGATCCCGCTCAAGACCGACCTCGCGTCCCAGGGCGTGCGCGTCGTCCCGCCGGGCACTGTGCGCTACGGCGCCCACATGGAGCCCACCTCCATCCTCATGCCGGGGTACGTCAACATCGGCGCCTACGTGGGGGCCGGCACCATGGTGGACACCTGGGCCACCGTCGGCAGCTGCGCGCAGATCGGCAAGCACGTGCACCTCTCGGGCGGCGTCGGCATCGGCGGCGTGCTCGAGCCCCCCGGCGCCACCCCCGTCATCATCGAGGACGGCGCGTTCATCGGCTCGCGCGCCATCGTGGTCGAGGGCTGCCGCATCGGCGCCGAGGCCGTTCTGGGCGCCAACGTGGTCATCACCTCGAGCACCAAGATCATCGACGTGACCGGGCCCGAGCCCGTCGAGCACCACAAGTTCGTCCCGCCCCGCTCGGTGGTCATCCCCGGCACGCGCGTGAAGAAGTTCCCCGCCGGCGAGTTCGGCGTGCCCTGCGCGCTCATCATCGGTCAGCGCAAGGCCAGCACCGACACCAAGGTCTCGCTCAACGACGCGTTGCGCGACTTCGGCGTGAGCGTCTGACGAGGCGCAGGCGACTGAAGGTCTGAGACAGGAGCTGATCGGCGCTCGGCGGAGGCGGCACCCCCGACCGTGGACGCTGTCTCGAGGAGGGGCTAGCTCTCGGTGGTGATGGGGGGCACCAGGCTGAAGCCTGGTGCCCGAAGGCTGCAGTGTGACCTGCAAGTCCGCCCCACTGCGGGGGCGGACTACCTGATCGCGAGCGATGCAGGGTCGGACACGCGGTGGGCCGACCCCGAGTACGCCTAACAGGTCCGTGGACTCGACACCGGGGCCAGGGATGGGATGCGGCGACCATCGCTGGGCGACGACCACCTAGTCCGCCCCCGCAGTGGGGCGGACTTTCAGCGCGATTGCGGCTCCGAGGCACCAGGCTTCAGCCTGGTGCCTCCCATCATCGCCATCTGCATCGCACCACCCCGCTCCGTCAGGGGATGGTGCCCTCGAGGTACTGCTGCACCTTCGCGCTAGTAGTCATGCCCACCGCCGCGCCGTTGATCCGTCCCACGTAGTCGTCCGCGAAGATGTGGATGCCCCCGTAGAGGCGCGACTGGCCGGCCTGGTCCGCCGCGTCCGCGTAGCGCGCCCACTGCAGGTGCACGTCCACGCTGGGCCCGTCCTCGAACACCAAGTACTGGTTGGCGCGCGCCACGTACTCGTGGATGCCGTTGGGGAAGTACGGGCTGTTGGTGTAGGCCGTGAGCGCCTCGGCGGCGGCGCGGCTGAACGTGCTGTGCCCCGACACGTACCCCGGGAACGCGGGCGTGACGAACGTGCGCCGCTGATAGGGAATCCACTCGAGCGCGCGCATCCACCCCACGGGGGTGTAGCCGTTGGCCCGGTCACCCGGCTCGCCGCGCCACGCGCGCACGGCCAGCTCGCCCTGGTACCAGCGGAGGTGGTAGTGACGCTCCCCCGGCGCGGAGCTCTCGGGCGTGATGAGCTCGATCAGGTCGTCGATCAGCGGCAGGCCGCCTTCGTTGTAGCTGGGCAGGCTCATGTCGGTGCGCTGCCCGAGCTGCGCCATGTAGCGAATGAGCGTGATGGGGCGCGGCCCGAGGCTGTCGCGCTTCATGGCCCACGCCACGACCGCCGCGTCATGCGTGGCCGCGGTCACGGCGAGGTAGATGCCCACGTCCCACGCCAGCCGGTCCGCCGGGGCAGCCGCGCCGAAGGGCCGCAGGTCGGCCGGGGCCATGTCGTCACTGACCTCGTTGGCCAGCACCATCCAGTGTCCGGGCGGGGTCTCGGAGGACGGACCGTCCGCCCAGAACTCGGCCAGCACGCGCGCGAAGTCGCCGCGCGGCACCACGTTCGGCGCGTAGGTCCCGCCCGTGACCGGGTTGGTCGGATAGCCCGTGCCGTCGTCCGCGCCCAGGGAGTTGTTGCCCAGCGAGCCGGGTCCGATGTCGATCATGACGCCATCGTCGATGTCCAGCTGCGCGGTGCGCCGGATGACCTGCACCACCCAGTCCACCATGTCGGGGTGGTCGATGGTCGGGTACCCGCTCACGGGATCACCATAGCGCCCGGTCATCGCGTCGGGCTCCACAGCGAAGGGCTCCACATCGCGCCAGTGCGCGCCGATGTAGGGCTGCACGCTGGTCTCGAGGACAATGCCGTTCTGCGTCTCCGCAGTGGCCAAGTTGAGCTGCTGCCACACGTCGATGTTGGTCACGTTGGTGCCGAGGCGGTCGACGATCATCGGCGGGTTCTCGGGAGTCCAGCTCGTGGTGTCGGCGTAGTTGTTCGCCTCGTTCGCGCCGTCGTCCGCGAAGCGCGCGACGACCGCGTTGCCGATGCGGTTGCCGATGGCGATCGGCGTGTCGCCGACCGCGGTCTCGTCGTCCGGGTCGAGCCCGAGCACGTCCATGAAGCGCGCGTAGCAGTCCAGCGACATGGCGCCGCCCACCGCGGTCGTGTAGCGGTGCTGCAGCACGCGCAGGGCCGCGTACGAGATGGCCGTGTCCACGTCGGAGGGCATGGTGGCCGTGTGCGTCTCGTCGACCACCACGCCCACGGCGGTGGCGTCGAACGCGGCCCACGCGTCGTACATGGCGATGCTCACGTGCAGCAGGTTGCGCGCGTGCTTGGGCGGGTGCGGGATGTCGCGACGGATGGAGTTGAGCAGCTGCTCGCTCCAGCGGCGCGCGATGGTGCCGCTCGGGAACACGTCCACGGCCGCGGCGGGGCAGGTGGTGCTGGGCGGGGTCACGGGCTCGGGCGCCCACACCTCGGGCACCGTCGCCGAGGTGCGCACGACGCCCTGGTTCAGCGCCGGTGTGAGCACGCTGCCGCCCACCGCCCACACGGGGCCGTCCGTCGCGCCGAAGAGCGCGTGCACCGACTCGGGCGGCGTCGCACCGAAGCCGAGGTCCACGTCCTCCCAGCGACCCACACGGCGGCTGCGCGCGGCGTACCCGCCCTCGCCGGCCACCCACAGCGTTCCATCGGCCACGAAGGTGACGGCCTGCAGCAAGGGCGCGGTCGCGGGCGCGTCGTCCGTGAACCCGTCGAGCCCGCCGCGCAGCACCACGCCCTGGCTGCGCCCGCCGACGATGACCACCTCACGCGCGTTGCCCGTCACGGTGAAGAGGGACGCCGTGGTGCCTGAGGGGACCACCGAGAGCGCGTCGCCGTCCCAGTGCAGGACGGTGCCTTCGCTGCCGACCATCCATACGTCGTCGGCCGCGCGGCCCCACACCTTGAAGAGCGCGGGCAGCTCGCCGGTCGCCGTGCGCGGCACGTCGGCGGGCAGCGGCACCTCGGAGAACGTGGTGCCATTGAAGCGCCATACGAAGCCGTCGCGGCCCGCGAAGCCGCCCACGGCCCACACGTCGGTCGGGCTGGCGCCCCACACACCGAACACGGTGTTGCCGAAGAACGGGGGCGTGGGCAGCCGCTCGGCCACGCCGTCCACCACGCGCAGCACGCTGGCGCCGCCGCCCGAGAGGAACACGGGGCCGCCAGGGAACGCGTGCACCCACCAGAGGTCGTGGCGGATGCCGGTGTCCACGGTGGTCCACTCGCTGCCGTCGAAGCGCAGCGCCACGGGCGGGAGGCCCGGCGCGGGCTGGGCGCCGACGACCCACACGTCGTCCGTGGCGGTCGCGGCCACCGAGAGGAAGGCGGCGTTGTCGTGCGCGGCGGCGGCGTTGAAGGTCGGCACGGGATCGACCCCACCTCCGCCACCGCAGCCCGCCGAGGCCAGGACCCCGAGACACGCCAACGCAATTATCCCCCGCTGGGGCGACCAAGCTACACGTCCAATCATCGGGGCATGGTGCCAGGGGGTTCCGCCGCGTCAATGGTCCCGGCGCGGCAGACTCTCAAAGGCTCGCCGCCAGCTCCGCCCCTTGTGCGATCGCACGCTTCGCGTCCAGCTCGGCGGCCACGTCGGCCCCGCCGATGACGTGCACCCCGCCGCGCTTCGGCTTGCCACGCTTCCCCGCCGCCTCGGGCACCAGGTCACGCACGGAGACCTGCCCCGCGCACAGGATGATGTGGTCCACCTCGAGCAGCTCGGCCTTGCCCTCACGCCGGATGTGCAGCCCCTGATCGTCGATGCGCTCGTAGGTCACCCCGTCCAGCATGCGGACCCCGCCGCGCTGGAGCGCCAGCTTGTGCACCCAGCCCGTGGTCCGGCCGGGGCCCGTGCCCATCTTCTTCGCGCCCTCACTGCGCTGCAGCATCGTGATGGTGCGCCGCGGCCGCTCGACGTGCGGCTCGCGCAAGCCCCCGGCCGAGGTGCCGCTCGGGTCCACGCCCCACTCGGCACACCAGGCCTCGAGGCTCATGTCCGGGTCCTGCAGGAGGTACTCGCACACGTCCACGCCGATGCCGCCCGAGCCGATGACGGCCACGCGCTGCCCGACGGGCTTCTTGTCGCGCAGTACGTCCGTGTAGCGCAGCACCTTCGGGTGCTCGATGCCCGGGATGCTGGGCACGCGCGGCACCACGCCCGTCGCGACGATGACGTCGTCGTAGCCGGCGAGCTCGCCCTGGCTCACGCGCGTGCCGAGGCGCAGCGTGACGCCGGTGCGCGCGACCTCGTTCTCGAAGTAGCGCAGGGTCTCGCGGAACTCTTCCTTGCCGGGTACGGCCGCAGCCATGCGGAACTGCCCACCGATGGCGTCGGCCGCCTCGAAGAGCGTGACCTGGTGTCCGCGCTCGGCCGCGACGGTGGCCGCCGAGAGCCCCGCCATGCCCGCGCCCACGACAGCGACGCGGCGCGGTGAAGTGACGCGCGTGTACTTCAGCTCGGTCTCGCGCGCGGCGCGTGGGTTGACCATGCACGTGGCCCGCTTGAGCGAGAACGTGTGGTCCAGGCAGGCCTGGTTGCACGCGATGCACGTGTTGATGGCCTCGGGGCGACCGGCCGCGGCCTTGTGCACGAAGTCCGGGTCGGCCAGCAACGGGCGCGCCATGGACACCAGGTCGGCGTCCCCGGCGGCGAGGATGGACTCGGCCACGTCCGGCGTGTTGATGCGGTTGGACGCGATGACCGGCACCGGCACAGCGCGCTTGAGCCGCGCGGTGACCTCGCGGAAGGCCGCGCGCGGCACGGAGGTGACGATGGTGGGCACGCGCGCCTCGTGCCAGCCGATGCCCGTGTTGAGCAGCGTGATGCCCGCCTCCGCGAGGGCGAGCGCCATGGTCTCGACCTCTTCGTAGGTGTTGCCGCCCTCGACCAGGTCCAGGATGGAGAGGCGATACATGACGATGAAGTCGGGCCCCACCTCGCGCCGCACGGCGCGCACGATCTCCACCGGGAAGCGCATGCGGCCGTGGATGTCGCCGCCCCAGCGGTCCGTGCGCTCGTTCACGCGCCGGCACGCGAACTGGTTCAGCAGGTAGCCCTCGCTGCCCATGATCTCGACCCCGTCGTAGCCCGCGCGGCGCGCGATGGCGGCGCTGCGCGCGAAGTCGTCGATGGTGGAGAGGATCTGCGCCTCGCTCATGGCGCGCGGCTTGAACGGGTTGATGGGCGACTTCTTGGCGCTGGCCGAGACCGACCAGGGGTGGTGCGCGTAGCGCCCCGTGTGGATGAGCTGGAGTGCGATCTTGCCGCCGTGCTCGTGCACCGCGCGTGTCACTTGCTGGTGCGGCAGCACGTCGCCCGGGCTGTTGACCACGCCGGAGCCCGGGTAGAACCACGCGCGCCGGTTGACGCTGAGGCCGCCCGTGACCATCAGGCCCACGCCGCCCTTGGCGCGCTCCGCGAAGTAGGCCGCGAGCTTGGGGTAGTTCCAGAAGCGGTCCTCGAGGCCGGTGTGCATGGAGCCCATGACGACGCGGTTGCGCAGCGTGGTGAAGCCCAGCGGGAGCGGCGAGAGCAGGTGCGGGAAAGGCTGTTCCATGATGGTTCTCCTGTGCCCAGGCGCTCGGCCCGGAATCTGTACACCGTTCAGATGACATCAAGTCTGAACGCTGTCAAGATTCCCCGCGATGCCGCGCAAGGTCCCCCGCCCCTACCACCACGGCGATCTCCGCCCCACGCTGCTGCGCGAGGCACAGGCCATGGTGCGCGAGGTGGGCCTCGAGGGGCTCTCGCTGCGGCAGCTCGGTCTGCGCGCGGGGGTCAGCGCGTCGGCCCTGTACCACCACTTCGACAACAAGAACGCGCTGCTGTGCGCGCTGGCCGAGGAGGGCTTCGCCACGCTCGACCAGGTGCTCCAGGAAGCCGCGAGCGACGTGTCCGGCAACCTGCGCGAGCAGACCCTGCGCTTCGTGCGGGCCTACGTGGGCTACGCCGCCGCGCACCCCGAGATCTACGACCTCATGTTCGGGCGCGCGCTGTGGAAGGCGGGCGAGCCCACCGAGAGCCTGCGCACCTTCGCGTTCTCCACGTTCCGCCGCTACGTGGACTACGTCAGCGCCACCGACCCACGCGTGGGCGGCGGGAAGGCGGGGCTGCGGCACGCGCAGGCGCGCTGGGCGACGGTCCACGGGCTGTGCCGGCTGGTGATCGACGGCGTGTACACGGACGGCGCGGACCTTTTGGGGATGACGGCGGCGGCGGCGGACCTGCTGGTGGGCCGCAGCGACTGAGCGGGCAGACGGCCGCCGACGCTCAGCGGCATAGAAGCGTGTCGAACATGCTGCCCTGCACCGTGCAGCCCGTCGTCCCGAGGCACCGGCAGCTGTAGAACACCACCTCCATGCCGCAGTTGGCGGGCTTCGCGTCGAAGGGGCGCGGGCCGAGGTCCTCGGCGCAGGTGGTGGTGCACATGGCCCCCGGGTTCACGCAACCGGTCCCGGCAGGCACCGGCTCGGTCACGCCGTTGCAGTCGAAGTCCGCGATGCGCTCGGACGGGGCGCAGCCCGGCATGGACTCTGGGCAGAAGGTGTAGTCGTAGTAGGCGGTCTGCCCGGGGTGCACATCCTCCGCCCCGTCGTGGCAGTCGTCCTTGGGCAGCGGACCGCCGGAGCACCCGGCGAACCCCATCCGCGTGTGGCCGTCGTCGTCCGCGTCCTCGGCCACCACCACGCCGCCGCCGCTCGAGCAGTTGTTGTCGCGCCGGTCGCACAGCTCGGGGGCGCCTGGGTAGAAGTCCTCCCCGTCGCCCACGAGGTCGTTGCAGTCGATCATGCCCCCCACGGGCTGCTGGTCGGTGTAGCCGGGCGGGCACGCGGCGCAGGTCTCGATCTCCGGCGCCCCGGCCAGAGCGAAGCCGTCGTGATCGCTGTCGAGCCAGCAGGTGCGGCCGCCGAGGCCCTCGTCCACCATGCCGTTGCAGTTGTCGTCGCTGCCATTGCAGACCTCCATCGAGGGAGTCACCGAGCACGTCCCCCACACGCCCGTGAGCGCGTTGCAGGTCTCGATGCCGCCGGCGCACACGCCGAGCGCCGGGCAGCCGCGCGTCTCCGAGCCGGTACACGAGCACTCCGTCTGGACCACGCCGTCGCAGTTCTCGTCCACACAACCGGTCCCGTCGGGCATGCAGCCGGGGTCGCAGATCTCCGAGCGCAGGGGGCCCACGTCGGCCGTGCTGTCGTCGCAGTCGAGCGCGTTCTCGACGGAGTCGGGCGGAGGCGTGCAGGCCGTGATGGGCGTGGCGTTCATGTCGCCCGCCAGGTCGTGGTCCAGGTCGGGATAGAACGTGCGCAGCACCTCCTCGTCGATGAGCTCGTCGCAGTCGTTGTCGCGACCGTCGCAGCTCTCGGCCTCGTCCGGGTGCACGGAGGGGTTCAGGTCGTTGCAGTCGGTGCCGCAGACGTCCCCGTTGCAGCAGGCCACGTCTGGGTAGTTGTCCATGTCCTGGTCGCGGAAGCCGAACGTGCGGGGGTCGCAGTCCTCGTCGTGGTTGGCCACGTCGCACACCTCGACGTTGGACGGGAAGCGGTTGGGGTCGGCGTCGTCGCAGTCGTCACCGCCGCACGCGACGTCGCGGTGTCCGTCGAAGTCGGCGTCCACGCACGTGCTCTGGCAGATGCCGCTGGCCTCGACGCACGTCCCGCCCGTGCAGGGTGGCTCTCCGGCTTCGCACCCCATGGCGCCGCACACCTCGACCCCGTTGCAGAACACACCGTCGTCGCAGTCGGACGCCATCTGACACGGCCGCCCAGCGTCGTCGGAGGGCGTGGGACTGGTCTGGCCGGCACAGCCGAAGACGCACGCGCTCGCCAGCAGCGCGACGAGTGCGCTCGCGGCGCCCTGCGCAGCAGCGGGGGATGAAGTGTGCGCACGAGAGCGCGGGTGAGCCGGAGAGCGGCGCAGCGAGGCCATGCGCGACGCTACATCGCGAGCAGCGCGTGGACAATCGGGGCCGGAGAATTAGGTCGAGCCGTGGCCCGCCACGCTGCGCGCCACTTCCAGGGCTCCGCGCAGGCCGGTGTCGGGGGCGAGCGCGACGGCGAGCCAGAGGGGCTCGAGGGCTGGGCGCAGGCGACCCTTGTCGAGGAAAGCGGGCAGGAAGTGCTCGCGCAGCGCGGGCACCAGCGCGGCCGTCACGCCCCCGGTGATGTACACGCCACCCGTGGGCAGGAGCGCGAGCGCGGCGTCGCCCGTGTGCGCCCCATAGAGCGAGGCAAAGCGCTGCACGGCCAGCACGCAGGCCGGGTCTCCGTCGCGCGCAGCAGCCCGCGTGCCGATGGCTCGGGCTCCTTCGCGCGCTACCGCCGCGTGCACCGAGTCGCTGGTGACCGCGTGGCCCGACTCGACGAGGTAAGTGTAGAGGTCCACCAGGCCCGGTCCAGAGAGCACACGCTCGACGCTCACGCGTCCATGGCGCGCGCGCAGCCAAACCAGCAGGCCGTCCTCGAGCCCGTCGCGCGGCGCGAAGCTCTTGTGCCCGCCCTCGGAGGCGAAGACGCGCAGCGGGTGCGCGGAGCTGCTCGGGTGTGTTGCGGTGGCCCCGTCAGCGACGGATCTCGGCGCGGACACACCTGCGGGAACCAACCAGGCGTGCCCCAGCCCCGTGCCCGCGCCGATCACCAGGCACGCACCGCTCGGGTCTCGTCGCCCGGCTTGCAACACCTCGAGCTCGTCGTCGCGCAGAACCTGCGTGCCGCGCGCCATGGCCTCGAAGTCGTTGATCACGCGAACGTGCGCTGCGCCGGTCGCCCGACTCAGTGTGTCCTCGCGGATGACCCACGGCAGGTTCGTGATGCGGCACTCGCCGTCGCGTACCGGGCCGGCGCAGGCCAACGCCACCGCGGCGGGCGCCCCGCACCCGCTGTGCGCCAAGAACAACGCCACCGCGTCCTCCAGCGTGCCCTGCGCCGCCAGGCGCGGGCTCTCGAGATCCACGTGCGCCACGCGCGCGCCCGCGCCGTCGAAGAGCGCCAGGCGTGTGTGCGTCCCGCCGATGTCTCCGGCCAGCAACGTTCTACCCTCGGGCGACGCGCCGACCGTGCCCCAACCATCGCGCGCGCCCGCGCTGGCGCCCGGTGCGGCGCCCCCAGCCTCGTCGTTCCCCGCGCCCGTCACGCCACCCGCGCCCCCGTCGTGCCCCGCGCCCGTCATGCTGGGGACCTCAGGTAGAGCGCACCCAGCGGCGGCAGACGCAGCGCGAGCGAGTGCGGGCGCTCCTGCGCGCCCTGGGAGTCGCTGTGCACCGCCCCTTCGTTGCCCACCCCGGATCCGGCGAACACGTCGGCGTCGGTGTTCAGCAGCTCGCGCCACAGCCCGGGCTGACGCACGCCCACGCGGTACCCCTCGCGCGGCACGGGCGTGAAGTTGAACACGCACAGCACACGCGCGCCGTCGCGGGCCACGCGCTCGAAGGCCAGCACGCTCCACTCGGGGTTGCGCGTCTCCACCCACTCGAAGCCCTCGGGCACGAAGTCCAGCTCGTGCAGCGCCGGCTCCGCGCGGTACAGCGCGTTGAGCGCCCCCAGCAGCTCGAACACCCCACGATGCGTCGCGTACCCGAGAAGCCCCAGGTCGAGCGCGCCGTCGTGCGCCCACTCGGTGTAGGGCGCCAGCTCCGCGCCCTGGAACAGCAGCTTGTGCCCCGGCTGCGCGAACATGAACGCGTACAGCAGGCGCAGGTTCGCGAACTGCTGCCACGTGTCGCCGGGCATCTTGGCCAGCAGCGAGCCCTTCCCGTGCACCACCTCGTCGTGCGAGAGGGGCAGCACGAAGTTCTCGCTGCACGCGTACATGGAGCGGAACGTCAGCTGCTCTTGGTGGAAGCGGCGGTGCACCGGGTCGCGCCCGAAGTAGCGCAGCACGTCGTTCATCCAGCCGAGGTCCCACTTGAAGCCGAAGCCGAGGCCCCCGACCCACACGGGGCGCGAGACCATCGGCCACGAGGTGGACTCCTCGGCCGTGGTCTGCGCGTCCGGGAAGCGCTTGTAGACGGCCTCGTTCAGCCGCCGCAGGAAGGCGATGGCCTCGAGGTTCTCGCGCCCGCCGTGCTCGTTGGGCAGCCACTCGCCCGCGCGCCGCGAGTAGTCGAGGTAGAGCATGGACGCGACGCCATCCACGCGCAGTCCGTCGGCGTGGAACTGCTCCAGCCAGAAGACCGCGCTGGACACCAAGAACGCCTGCACCTCGCGCCGGCCGTAGTTGAAGATCAGGCTCTTCCAGTCGGGGTGCACGCCACGCCGCGGGTCCTCGTGTTCGTACAGGCAGGTTCCGTCGAAGCGCGCGAGCGCGAACGCGTCGGACGGGAAGTGGCCCGGCACCCAGTCGAGGATCACGCCGATGCCCGCGCGGTGCAGCGCGTCGATCAGCCCCATCAGCTCTTCGGGCGCGCCGTAGCGCGCGGAGGCCGCGAAGAAGCCCGTCACCTGGTAGCCCCACGAGGGATAGAAGGGGTGCTCCATGACGGGCAGCAGCTCCACGTGCGTGAAGCCGAGGCGCGTGACGTGCTCCACCAGGCGCGGGGCCAGCTCGGTGTAGCTCAGCCAGCTCCCGTCGGGGCGGCGCGCGAACGAGCCCAGGTGCAGCTCGTAGATGGACACCGGCTGGCCCACGCGCTGGCGCTCACCGCGCGCGCGCATCCACGCGTCGTCGCCCCACGCGAACCCGTGCGCGTGCACGATCGAAGCCGTCTGCGGAGGTGCCTCCGAGCGCCGCGCGAAGGGGTCCGCCTTGTCGAGGTGCGCGCCGCTCTCCGTGACGATGCGGTACTTGTAGAGGTCCCCCGCCTGCGCACCCGGGACGAAGCCGGACCACACGCCCGAGCTCTGCAGCGGGAAGAGCGGCTGGTGCTCGGGGTTCCAGCCGTTGAAGCTGGAGATCACGGCGACGGAACGCGCGTTGGGCGCCCAGACGGCGAAGTACACGCCGGACTCTCCCTCGTGCTCGCCGGGGTGCGCACCGAGGAAGTCGAACAGGCGCTCGTGGGTGCCCTCGTTGAACAGGTAGAGGTCCTGCTCGCTGGCGCGCGCGGCGGGGCGCGAGCGGCCTACCACGGCGTCGGGACGCCGCCCCACGGGAGCACCTGCACGGGCGAGCGCGCGCACCCCCGCGAGCACGCGCGCATCCTGCTCGAGCGTGGGCAGGTCGAGGGCAAAGCGCGCGCGCCAATTGGGCGCCTCGGGCCCCGTGCCCGGGACGTTCTGCGGGCGCGTCTCGAACCACAGGTCTTCGAGCGTCACCAGCACGCGCCGCGCGGCCGAGGCCCCCAGCCCGCGCAGCTGCGCGCGGAGCGCGGCGTCGAGCCCGCTGTGGCTGCCTCCGCTGGCCAGGTAGTGCGCCGCAAAGGGCGGCATGTCGTGGGTGTTCAGGCTGGCCACGCAGTTCTCGGGCAGGGACCCGCTGCGCGCCGTGCCCGCCTCGTACTGCGCCACGTGCAGCCGCCCGATGCCGTGCCGGGCCATGGCCGCGCGCACCTCGTCGGGCACCGTGCCGAGATCCTCGCCCACGACGTAGGTGCGGTGCCGGTGCGACTCGATGGTGAGCACGGCGTACAGCTCCTCGGCGGGCTGCCGCACGTAGACGCCCTCGCGCGCGCCGAGACCGTGCGGGACGCAGTAGCTTCGGTGGAGCCCCATCACGTGGTCCACGCGCAGCACCTCGGCGTGCTGCATCAGGCGCCCCACGGAGGCACGGAAATAGGCGTGCGCCGTGTGACGCGAGCGCTGCGGGTGAAGCGGCGCGAAGCCCCAGTCCTGGCCGCCGTCGAAGAGCGTGTCGGGGGGCGCGCCCTGAGAGCAGCCCGTCAGCAAGGCGTCAGCGAAGCGGTACGCGTCGTAGCCAAGCGGGTGCGCGCCGAGCGGCATGTCGAGGTACAGACCGACCCCGTCGCCACGCGCGCGCTCGGCCAGCTGGTCGAGCTGCTCGTGCAGACGCCACTGCACGTACAGCTCGTGCCGCACGCGGGGGTCGTCTGCGGGCAGCCAGTCGGCCTCGTCCACGCGCTGCGCGAACGAGCGTCCTGGGGCCTCGTGTGTTGCGACGAAGCGGGCATAGTCCACCTCGCCCGGGTGCTCCGCGGCCCAGGTGGAGAGCGCCTCGCGCGTGGGCTCGTGCTGCTCGGCCACCGCGTGCAGGCGCTCCGTCAGCGCGCGCTTGCGCTGCGCTACCCGCGCGTAGTCCACCTGCTGGGGGTCATCCTCCGCCGCCTCACGCTGCGCATCCGCGAGCACCTCGCGTAACTCGGCCGGCGCGAGCGGCACCTCCGGCAACGCGTCCACGGCCAGGAACACCGCGGAGAGGTGCAGCCTGCTGATGGGCGCGTAGGGGCTGGGGTCGAAGGGCTCGCGCAAGAATGTGGCGGTCAGCGGCAGCGTCGCGACCGTGGCCCCACCCTGCCGGCCCACCCAGGCCGCGAGCCGAGACAGATCCTCCACGTCGCCGATGCCCAGGCTGCGCTGGGAGCGCAGCGCGTACGTCGGCGCGAACACCCCCCAGGTGCGCTCCTCGCGCCCCTGCCACACCTCGCGCGGCGCGGCGAAGAGGGCGCCGTGGTGCACGTCGGGCCCGTCGTGCAGGGCGACGGCGTGGTAGCCGAAGGGCAGCGTGTGGGGGAGCAGCCAGCGCCGCGCGCCTCCCGGCGCGTCCGGGTCCACGGGTGGCAACGAGCTGACGCGCCGCGTCTCCTCGAACCCCTCGCCGCTCTCCAGCGTGACGTGCAGGGTGAGGGCGCGGTCCTCCGCCAACGCGTCGGCGTCGAGCGCGACGTGCAGCACACCCACGCCGTCCCAGAAGACGGTCACGGGTGGGATCACAGGAGCCCCATCCCCCGCAGGCCGACCCGGAGCAGCGCCCTCGAGCGCGGTCACGACCGCGTGAAGCGCGTCCTCAGACGCTTCGTGCAACGTGCCGTCGATGTCGTAGTAGCTCGTCTCGACGCCGAGCACGCTCGCTCTCTCACGTAGGGCCTTGATGTCTGACATGCGTCCTCGGCGGGGCGCGGCGAGCCTTGCGACCGCGCGGGGTGCACTGTAGCCTCCCGCACAGGCGGTTCGACATGATTGTGAGGCCTGGAGTCCCCTATCCGCTCGGCGCGTGCTTCGACGGCTCGGGGACCAACTTCGCGGTCTTCTCGGAGGTGGCGAGCACCATCGAGCTGTGCCTCTTCGACGAGGCGGGCGCGGAGCAGCGCGTCCCGCTGACGCAACGCAGCGGCCCCGTGTTCCACGGCTATCTCGAAGGGGTCGCGCCAGGGCAGCGCTACGGCTTCCGCGCGCACGCACCGTACGACCCCACGCGCGGGCTGCGCGGGGACCCCAGCAAGCTCCTGCTGGACCCGTACGCCCGGGCCATCGAGGGCCGCGTCCAGTGGAGCGAGAGCGTCTTCTCCCAACCGCTGAGCGTGGGGCGCACCAGCGGGGACAGCGCGCCCTTCGTCCCCCGCTCGCTGGTGGTGGACCCGTCGTTCGACTGGGGCGACGACCGTCCCCCGCGCACCCGCTGGGACGACACGGTCCTGTACGAAGCCCACGTGCGCGGCCTGACCAAGCTGCATCCGGACGTGCCGGAGGCCCTGCGCGGCACCTACGCCGGGCTCGCGCACCCCGCCATGCTGGCGCACTACGCGGCGCTGGGCGTGACCGCCATCGAGCTACTGCCGGTGCACCACTTCGTGCACGACCACCGGCTGGTGCAGCTCGGGCTGCGCAACTACTGGGGCTACAACACGGTGGGCTACTTCGCGCCCCACGGCGAGTACAGCAGCGCCGGCGACGGGGGCGCGCAGGTGCACGAGTTCAAGGCCATGGTGCGCAACCTGCACGCGGCGGGCATCGAGGTCATCCTCGACGTGGTCTACAACCACACGGGGGAGAGCGACGACCTGGGCCCCACCTTGTGCTTTCGCGGCCTCGACAACGCGGCCTACTACCGTCTGGCCGCGACCCCCGAGCGCTACGCGGACTACACGGGCTGCGGCAACAGCCTGAACACGCGGCACTCCTACGCGCTGCAGCTGGTGATGGACTCGCTGCGCTACTGGGTGGAGGAGATGCACGTGGACGGCTTCCGCTTCGACCTCGCGTCCACACTGGCCCGCGGACAGCACGAGGTGGAGCCACACGCGGCGTTCTTCGCGCTGGTCCAGCAGGACCCGGTGCTGCGCCACGTGAAGCTCATCGCGGAGCCGTGGGACGTGGGCGAGGGCGGGTACCAAGTGGGCAACTTCCCCGCCATCTGGTCCGAGTGGAACGGCCCCTACCGCGACGCGGTGCGCGACTTCTGGCGCGGGGCCGAGCAGACGCTTGGGGAGTTCGCCTTCCGCTTCACGGGCAGCAGCGACCTCTACGCGCGGAGCGGCCGACGCCCGAGCGCCAGCATCAACTTCGTCACGTGCCATGACGGCTTCACGCTGCGCGACCTGGTGAGCTACCAAGAGAAGCACAACCTCGCGAACCGGGAGCACAACCGCGACGGCGAGTCCCACAACCGCTCGTGGCACTGCGGCGTGGAGGGGGAGACCGACGACCCGCAGGTGCTCGCGCTGCGCGCGCAGCAAGTGCGCAACCTGCTGACCACGTTGCTGCTCTCCCAGGGTGTGCCGATGCTGCTGGCGGGCGACGAGCTGGGGCGGACGCAGCTGGGCAACAACAACGCCTACTGTCAGGACAACGAGGTCTCGTGGGTGAGCTGGGCGGCCCCCGACGAGGGGCTATCGGCCTTCTGCCGCGACCTGCTGCGCCTACGTCGGCAGCACCCCGTGTTCCGCCGCGGCGACTGGTTCGAGGGCGCCAAGGAGCACGAAGCGCACCTCTCCGACATCGGCTGGTTCAAGCTCGACGGTGAGCCGATGAGCGACCACGACTGGCACGTGCCCTTCGCGCGCTCGCTGGGCGTGTTCCTCAACGGCGAGGCCCTCCCTACGGCGGAGCCCTACGCCGACCCGGCACGCGACGACAGCTTCTACCTGTTCTTCAACGCAGGCGACGCGCCCGTCAACTACGTCATCCCGGCGGAGCTGGGCGAGGTGCCGTGGCAGCTGCGCATTGACACGGAGCGGGGCTTCGTCGAGGGTTCGACGACGACCGTCGGTGTACCGCTGACCATCGCCGCCCACACGCTGCATGTGCACCAGCGGCCCGTGGCGAAGCCGTAGGACTCGGAGGGGGTCTCGAGAGAGCTCCGGGCCTGCCGCCGGGCACCTCGGCGTTCGTGAGGCCATCGCAAGTAGGGCTAGCATCTCGGTGATGCTGGGGGGCACCAGGCTGAAGCCAGGTGCCCCGAGGCTGCAGCGTGGCCTGCAAGTCCGCCCCACTGCGGGGGCGGACTGCCTAGCCGTGAGCCATGGAAGGCCAGAGACATGGTGGCGCAGCCTCGACTGTGCCGGAAGGAACGTGGACTCGACCGTGGGGCCACGGTTGCGACACGGCGACCATCGCCTGGGTCCTGCCAACCCATCGAGCTCCCACTCCGCCTAGAGCGCAGATCAGGATCGCCGCAAGATGCTGGCGCCGGACGAAGGTTCGCAGGCAAGGCGCGACGACGAGTCGATGCGTGCATCGGCGAGGAGGAGCAACGCCGCCTGCGGGCCTTCGGACAAGCCAGGGCTTGCGCCGAACCTGCATCGCGCTCTAGATCGGAGGCCAACGACCACGTAGTCCGCCCCCGCAGTGGGGCGGACTTTCGACGCGGACTGCAGCTCCGAGGCACCTGGCTTCAGCCTGGTGCCTCCCATCATCACCATCCGCCTCGCCCCTCGCCATGACAGGCCAAGCCCACTACCGCAGCGCGGCCGGGATGGACGAGCGCGAGCGACGGTGCGCCGACGCGATCAGCGCCTCGAACGCGGCGCCCAAGACCGGGGCGTCCTCCAGCGGCCTGCCGGCCCGCTCGAGCACCCAGGGGAGCGAGGCGGCGGGAGAGTCGAACACGGCGCGTGGGTGCAGCGGCGTGCTCACCAGCTCGATGGTGTGCAGCACCGCGCGCGCCATGCGGGCCCACATGGGGTGACCGCTCACGATGATGCACTCCCCTCGCAAGCGGGACGTGGCCTCGCGCCCGATCTTGGCCGCGTAGGCCCGCGCGTCCGAGCGAGGCATGGGCGCGCCCGCCCTCAGCACCCCCAACGTGACGGTGCCCGCGGGGTATTCCTCCAGCAGCGCCATGTTGGCGCCGTGCACCGCGGCCAGCGCGCGCACCGAGACCCGCTCGGGGAAGTACGACAGCAGAATGTTGTGCCACGCGCTCACGGCGTGTTCGTCCGAGACGCTGAACAGCCGGTGGTTGGTAGGGTCGTCGAAGGGCGCGAGCACGCCCTCGTTGTAAGCCCTGCGAAGCGCCGCTGTCGAATGGACGCCACCGAATTGCCGGTGACAGCCTGTCAGCCAGGGTCCGCGCCCAGGCGCACGTGCACGGGCGACACCCCCCAGATCTCGTTGGCGTAGCGTCGGATGGTCTCGTCGCTGGAGAAGCCTCCCATGCGCGCGATGTTCGCGAGGCACATGGCCTGCCAGCGCGACGTGTCGCGGTACACCTGTGTCACCTCGTCGTGGCAGCGCAGGTAGTCGTCGAAGTCGGCGCACACCATGTACTCGTCGTGGTGGCGGAGGTCCCCAACGATGTCCAGGTAGCGCTCGGGGTCCTCGGGCGAGAAGCAGCCCCCCTCCAGCAGCCCGATGGCCGCCGCCAGCGCGGGGCTACGATCGATGAAGTGCTGAGGCGCGTAGCCGGCGGCGCGGCGACGCTCCACCGCGTCCGTGTCCATGCCGAAGAGGAAGAAGTTCTCGGCGCCCACCGCGTCGCGGATCTCGATGTTGGCGCCGTCGAGCGTGCCCACCGTCAGGGCCCCGTTCATCGCCAGCTTCATGTTGCCCGTGCCTGAAGCTTCGGTGCCCGCCAGCGAGATCTGCAGCGACACGTCGGAGGCCGGGATGATGTGCTCGGCCAGCGTGACCGAGTAGTTGGGCGCGAACACCACGCGCAGGCGGTCCCGCGTGACCGGGTCCTCGTTCACGATGGAGGCGATGTCGTGGATGAGGTGGATCAGGTGCTTGGCGCGCAGGTACCCGGGGGCGGCCTTGCCTGCGACGAGGAAGGTGCGCGCAGGATGATCGCCGTCGGGGTCCGCCTTGAGGCGCTGATACAGCGCGATGATGTGGAGGGCGTTCAGCAGCTGACGCTTGTACTCGTGGATGCGCTTGATCTGCGCCACCAGCATGGCCTCGGGGTCGAAGGTCAGCCCCACCGTGCGCTCCAGGTACTCCGCCAGGGCGCGCTTGTGGCCCAGCTTGATGGCGGCCAGCTCCGCGAGCAGCCCCTCCCGGTCGGGCAGGCCCTCGAGCTCGCGCAGGCGGTGCAGGTCGGCGGACCACGCTGGGCCGACCCGCTCGTCGAAGAGGGCACACAGGGCTGGGTTGGGCACCATCAGCCAGCGCCGGGGGGACACGCCGTTGGTCTTGTTGTTGAAGCGCTCGGGCCACAGCCGCGCGAAATCGGGCAGCAAGCGCGTGCGCACCAGCTCCGAGTGCAGCGCCGCGACGCCGTTCACGCTGTGGCTCCCGACGACGGCCAGGTGGGCCATGCGCACCTGCCGCTCCGGGTGCTCTTCGATGAGCGACATGCGCGCACGCAGCGCCCCGTCCGTGGGGTCGTGCAGGTGCACACGCCGCAGCATGCGCTGGTTGATCTCGTAGATGATCTCGAGGTGCCGGGGCAGCAGCCGCTCGAACATCGCCACGGGCCACTTCTCGAGCGCCTCCGGCATGAGCGTGTGGTTGGTGTAGGCGAACGTGCGCTCGGTGATGTCCCACGCCACGTCCCAGTCCAGGTGCTCGCGGTCGATCAAGAGGCGCATCAGCTCCGCGATGGCGATCGACGGGTGCGTGTCGTTCAGCTGGATGGCGGCCTTGTCCGGCAGGCCGCGCAGGTCGCTGTGGACCTCCTTGTAGCGCCGCAGGATGTCGTGGATGGCGCAGGCGCAGAAGAAGTACTGCTGCTTGAGGCGCAGCTCGCGCCCCTCGGGTGAGCGGTCGGCCGGGTAGAGCACGCGGCTGATGGCCTCGGACAGGGCCTTCTCCTCGACGGCCCGCCGGAAGTCACCCGCGTTGAAGACCTCGAGGTTGAACTCGTTCGAGGCGCGCGCCGACCACAAGCGAAGCGTGTTCACCGTGTCGTTGCCGTAGCCCGCGATGGGCAGGTCGTAGGGCACCCCCACCACGGTCTGCGTGTCCACCCAGCGGCGCTGGTCGCGCCCCTCGTCGTCACGATGATGCTCCACGCGCCCGTAGAAGTTCACGGCCAGCGCCAGCTCGTGACGGGGCACCTCCCACGGGTTCCCCTCGCGCAGCCAGGAGTCGGCGCGCTCCACCTGCCGTCCGCCCACGATGCGCTGCTCGAAGATGCCGTACTCGTAGCGGATGCCGTAGCCGAAGCCGGGCAGCTCGAGCGCCGCCAGCGAGTCCAGGAAGCAGGCCGCGAGCCGCCCCAGACCCCCGTTGCCGAGCCCGGGGTCGGGCTCCTCCTCGAGGATGTCGGCCAGCGACACACCAACGTCACTCAGCATGCGCTCGGCCGTGTCGTATAGCCCCAGGTTGAGCAGGTTCTGGGCCATCGCGCGGCCCAGCAGGAACTCCGCCGAGAGGTAGTAGGCGCGCTTCGCGTCCTGGGCGCGGTAAGTGTGCCGGGTAGCCAGCCAGCGGTGCAGCAGGCGGTCGCGCATGGCGTGCGCCATCGCCATGTAGAGGTCGTGGTCGGTGGCCGAGGCACGGTCCTTGGCGCAGGTGTAGTAGAGGTGGTCCAGCACCGCCCGCTGCAGGGCGTCGGGCTCCATCCCGGTGCGCGAGGTTTCGGCGGCGTCGAGGGGAGCGACGGAGGAGCGCAGACGAGGCGTCATGGCGGGACTCTCCAAAGGGTGGCGAAGGACGGTCGAAGGGGACTATATCTGCGCCGAGACCAAAGTCCCCCCGAAACCCCCGAGCCGCCCCCTCGGACCCACGCCGCAGAAGGACCCGCTGGATGACACAGAACGCAGAACACCGCCGCCTCGCGTCACGTTCGGTCGCGCTCGTGCTCGCGGGGGGCCGCGGCTCGCGCCTGAAGCAGCTCACGGACCGGCGCGCCAAGCCCGCGGTGCACTTCGGAGGCAAGTACCGCATCGTCGACTTCGCGCTGTCCAACTGCCTCAACTCGGGGCTGCGCCGCATCTACGTCCTGACGCAGTACAAGTCGCACAGCCTCTTGCGACACATCCAGCGCGGGTGGTCTTTCTTGCGGGCAGACGTGAACGAGTTCGTCGACCTGCTGCCCGCGCAGCAGCGCGTGGACGAGTCCATGTGGTACCGCGGCACGGCCGACGCCGTGTGGCAGAACCTCGACATCCTGCGCGCGGAGGGCCCGGAGTACGTGGTCATCCTCGCGGGCGACCACATCTACAAGATGGACTACGCGGCCATGCTGGAGGAGCACGTGGCGCGCGGCGCCGACTGCTCGGTGGCCTGTGTGGAGGTGCCGCGGGACCAGGCGCGCGAGTTCGGCGTGATGGACACGGACGCGAGCGGCCGCATCATCAGCTTCCTCGAGAAGCCCGCCGAGCCACCGTGCGTGCCAGGCAAGCCCGAGGTGTCCCTGGCCAGCATGGGCATCTACGTTTGCAACGCCGAGTTCCTGTACGACTCGCTGGTGCGCGACGCCAAGGACGAGGGCTCCACGCACGACTTCGGGCGCGACTTCATCCCCTCGTTCGTGAGCAGCGCGAAGCTGTACGCGCACGACTTCTCGAAGAGCTGCCAGCGCAGCGGCAACGAGCACGGCAACTACTGGCGCGACGTGGGGACGCTCGACGCGTACTGGGAGGCCAGCCTGGACCTCACCAGCGTCACCCCCGAGCTGGACCTCTACGACCCCAACTGGCGCATCTTCACGCACAGCTCGCAGCTGGCGCCCGCCAAGTTCGTGTTCGACGACGCCGGCCGGCGCGGGACGGCCATGGACAGCGTCGTGTCCGAGGGGGTCATCGTGTCGGGCGCGGAGGTGCGGCGGTCGCTGCTGTCCACGCAGGCGCGCGTCAACTCGTACGCGTCGCTGCAGCAGGCCGTCATCCTGCCCGAGGTCAACATCGGCCGGCACGCGCGCCTGAACAAGGTCATCGTCGACCGGGGCGTGAACATCCCCGAGGGCCTGGTGGTGGGCGAGGACCCGGTGTTGGACGCGCAGCGCTTCGAACGCACGCCAGGCGGGGTGTGCCTGATCAGCGCGGAGATGATCGCCGCGCTGGGCTGAGCCGCGCGGCCAGGCCAGGCGCGGCGAGGCGAGGCGAGCTCGAGTCGGGACGGGGCGCAGCTCGTGCGAGCCCGGCGCGGCCGAGTCCTCGGAGCCAGGGTCATCCGAGCCGCGAGCCCAGGTCATCAGACCGTCGCTCGACGGGCGTGGAGCGCGCATGCACGATGGGGGCGTGCACACGACTCGCCTGCTCTCCCCCGTCGCGCTCGGGCTGCTGCTCGCGCTCCCCCAGACCGCCCGCGCGGAGACCGTCTTGGACCTGGACGGGACGGCCCCCGACGGCGACGAGACGCACTTCTTCGTGACCTTCGAGGTGCCCGCGGACATCGCCGAGATCGAGGTGCGCCACAGCTCGGTGGCGAGCGACAACATCCTCGACTTCGGCCTCGAGGACCCGAACGGCTTCCGTGGCTGGGGCGGGGGCAACACCGAGCCCGCCGTGGTGGGGCTCGACCGCGCGTCGCGCAGCTACGTGCCGGGGCCCATCCCGGCGGGCACCTGGCGCGTGGTGGTGGGCAAGGCGCAGGTGAACGTGCTGCCCGCGCAGTACACCCTGCAGGTCATCCTGCGCACCGCGGCGGAGACCACGCTCGCCGCGCAGCCCGAGCGCGCTCCCTATGAAGACCCGGGCGCCCTCGCGGTGGGCCGGCGCTTCTACGCGGGGGACTTCCACGTGCACTCGCGCGAGAGCGGCGACGCGCACCCCACCCTCGACGAGATCGCCACCGTGGCGCGCGCGAACGGGCTCGATTTCGTGGTCATCACCGACCACAACACACACACGGCCCTCGACTTCCTGAACGACGCGCAGGCGCGACACCCGGACCTGCTGTTCATCCCGGGCGTGGAGTTCACCACCTACGCCGGGCACGCCAACGCCATCGGCGCGACCACCTGGGTCAACCACCGCGTCGGCGTGGACACCACCATCGACGACGCGGCCGCGGCCTACCGAGCCCAGGGCGCGCTGTTCTCCATCAACCACCCCGCGCTCAGCCTGGGCGACCTGTGCATCGGCTGCGCCTGGAACCACGATCTGCCGGACGAGGCCATCGACGGTATCGAGATCATGACCGGCGCGACCACCGTCGCCCAGATGGCGTTCCTTCGGCCCAGCGTCGCGCTGTGGGATGGGCTGTGCGCCCGCGGACGCCACGTGGCCGCGCTGGGGGGCAGTGACGACCACCGCGCCGGCGAGGGGACCGGCACGCTCGATTCACCGATCGGGTCCCCCACGACCATGGTGGAGGCGGACGAGCTCTCCGTGGCCGCGATCCTCGAGGGCATCCGGCAGAGACGCACCGTGGTGCGCATCACGGGCATGGCGGCCCCGATGGTCGAGCTCGGCGCGCGGGAAGGGCTGGTGGGTGACACCGTCACGGCGCGGCGCGCGCACCTCGAGGTGCGCGTCACGGGAGGCCAGGGCCGCACGCTCCAGCTGCTGAAGAACGGCGAGCCGCAAGGCGACGCCGTGGCGGTCGACGCCGACCCCTTCACGTTGTCGCTCGAGGTGCTGGCGCCTGCGGAAGGCGAGGACCGCTACCGCGCCGAGGTGGTGGAGTCCCGCCGGCAGGTCACGCTCACCAGCCACGTGTACGTGCGCGCCCCCGTCGGCGGAGGGGGCTGCAGCGTGGGTATGAACCAGAGCGAGCCAGCCCACGGCGCGCTGCGCTGGGCGGCGCTCGCGCTCGCTGCGGCCTTGGCGCTCCGCGTTCGCCGTCGCCGCACCGGAGCTCGAGGCCCGCACACGTAGGGGCCTGCTGGCCTCTAGGCGGCGCCCGCGCTATCCGCCTCATGCCGTGCGCGTCCTCCACGTCCTCTCGGAGCTCTATCCCCTGGTCAAGACGGGCGGCCTCGCCGACGTCGGCGGCGCGCTGACGCTGGCCCTGCTCGACCGAGGCGTCGCGGTCCACGTGCTGCTGCCGGGCTATCCGGCGGTGATGCGCGCCCTGGGCGCGAGCCGCGTGCTGTTCGAGGACCAGAACTTCTTCGGGGGTGGCCCCGCCCGCATCTTGTGCGGCGAGCTGGTCCCGCCGCACCTGCCCGCGTACGTGCTGGACTGTCCGGGGCTCTACCTGCGTGACGGGGGGCCCTACGCCGATCCGCAGGGGCGCGACTGGCCCGACAACCACCGACGCTTCGCGGCCCTGTCGTGGGCCGGGCGCATGCTGGCCGAGGGGCTCGACCGCGGCGACCGACCCGACGTGGTGCACACCCACGACTGGCAGACGGGGCTGGTGCCGGCCTACCTGCACTTCTCGGACGTTCGCGGGCCGCGTCCCCGCACGGTGCACACCATCCACAACCTCGCGTACAGCGGCAGCTTCGACGCCTCGCTGCTGCCCGAGCTGGCGCTGCCGAGCGAGGCCTACACGCTCGAAGGGGTGGAGTTCTACGGGCGTGTGTCGGTGATGAAGGCAGGCCTCGTGTACGCCGACCGCATCACGACGGTGAGTCGCACCTACGCGCAGGAGATCCAAGCGAGCGAGCACGGGTGTGGCTTCGAGGGCCTGCTCCGCGTACGCGCCGAGGTCCTCCAAGGCATCGTGAACGGCATCGACGAGCGCGAGTGGGACCCCGCCCGCGACCCGCACCTGCCGGCGAACTACGCGCGGGTCGACATGAGCGGCAAGGCCGCGTGCAAGGCCGCGCTCCAGCGGCGCATGGGGCTCACGGTGGACCCGGACGCGCCGCTGCTCGGCGTGGTCAGCCGCCTGGCCTGGCTGAAGGGCCTCGACCTGCTGCCGGAGGCCGTGCTGCCCGCGCTTGCACAAGGCGCCCAGCTGCTCGTGCTGGGCACGGGCGACCCCGAGCTCGAGGCCGCGTTCCGCGCGCTCGCCGCCGCCCACCCCGGACGCGTCGCGGTGCGCATCGGCTTCGACGAGTCGCTGGCGCACCTGATCGAGGCGGGTAGCGACGCGCTGTTGGTGCCTTCGCGGGTGGAGCCCTGCGGGCTGACGCAGCTGTACGCGCTGCGCTACGGGACGGTCCCGGTGGTGCGTCGTACGGGAGGCCTGGCGGACACGGTGACCGACGCGACACCTGCCGCGCTGGCGGACGGTACGGCCACGGGCGTGGTGTTCGACGAGGCGAGCGTGCCGGCCCTCACGCAGGCTCTCGCGCGCACCCTCGCGCTCTACGCCGACGCCGAGGCGTTCCAAGCGCTGCGCGAGAACGGGATGCAGCGCGCGCTGGGCTGGGACACCGTCGCGGTCGAGTACGAGGCGCTGTACCAGGCCCTCCTTCGGAGCCCGTCATGACCACCCCCATCCCGACCTTCTGCCGTGTCTGCGAACCCTCGTGCGGTCTGCGCGCCGAGGTCGTGGACGGACGCGTGGAGCGCCTCCTGCCGGACGCCTCGCACCCCGTCTCCGCGGGCTTCGCGTGCCAGAAGGGCATGAACTACGTCGGGATCCACCGCGACCCCGACCGCCTGGACACGCCACTGCGACGCGCGCCCGATGGGTCCTTCGAGGCGACCACGTGGGACGCGGCCATTGCCGACATCGCGGGCACCCTCGCGCGCATCCGCGACGAGCACGGCAGCGACGCCATCGCGGGCTACATCGGCAACCCGACGGCTTTCAACGCGCTCGCCTCGCAGGCCATCACGGAGTTCTTCGGGGGGCTCGGGACCCGCAGCGTGTTCAGCTCGGGCACGCAGGACTGCTCCAACAAGTTCGCGGGGGCCGAGGCCGTCTTCGGCACCAGCACCCTGCACCCGCTGCCGGACATCGCGCGCACCGACTGCCTGCTCGTCTTCGGAGAGAACCCGCGCGTCTCGCACATGAGCTTCATCTCCATCGCGGACCCCATGGCCAAGCTCCGCGCGGCCTGCGAGCGCGGCGCGCGCGTGGTGTACATCAACCCGCGGCACATCGAGTCGGCCAGCCCGACCTCGGGCGAGGTGCTGCAGATCCTCCCGGACACCGACCTCTACCTGATGGCCGCGCTGCTGCACGAGATCGACGCGCAGGGCGGGTTCCGTGAGGGCGTCATCGCGGCGCACGGCAAGCACATCGAGGGCCTGCGCGCGTTCATCGCGCCCTACTCCGCTGCCGCCGTGGCCGACGTCGTGGGCGTGCCCGCCGAGACCATCCGCGAGCTGGCACACGCCTTCAGCTCGGCCGAACGCGCCGCGGTGCACATGTCCACCGGGGTGAACATGGGGCGGCAGGGCACGCTCTGTTACTGGCTGCTGCAGATGCTCAGCTTCGTCACGGGCAACCTCGACGCGCCAGGCGGCAACTTCTACGGCGAGGGCTTCTACCCGGCCGCGAAGGCTGGACGCGTGCAGCAGGAGCAGCCGTTCTTCGACTCGCCGTTCGGAGAGCTGCGCCACGTGCGCGGCGCCCTGCCCGGCAACTTGTTCCCCGACATGGTGCTGGACGCGGAGCGCCCGCTGCGCGCGCTGATCGTCCTGGCCGGGAACCCCGTGCTCAGCGCGGGTGGTGAGCCGCGTTGGCGTGAAGCCCTGTCTCAGCTGGAGCTGCTGGTGGTGATCGACCTGGTGCGCAACGCGACCGGCGAGCACGCGCACTACCTGCTGCCGTCCACCGACATGCTGGAGCGCGCGGACATCAACATCTGCGGCCTGGGCATGCAGTACGAGCCCTACGTGCAGTACACACCCGCCGTGGTACCCCCTGCGGGTGAGCGCCGTGAGGAGTGGTGGATCCTCGCGCGCCTCCAGCACGCCATGGGGATGCCATCCCTGCTCGACGCCGAGCCGCCCGCGCCGTTCGCGCGCCTCGACCGCATGCTCGCGCGCAGCGGGCTCTCCATCGCCGAGCTCGCCGCGCGGCCCGACGGAGTGGCCGTGCTGCCGCCCCCAGCGCAGGGGCGCTTCTACACGGAGCTCGTGCAGACCCCCGACCGGCGCGTCGACTGCTGCCCACCGCTCTTCGCCGAGGCCCTCTCGCAGGCGCGCGCGATCTTCGACGAGCTGCGGGCGGCGCCACCTCGCTTTCGTCTCATCAACTTGCGCACGCCGTTCATGCAGAACAGCTGGTACCACAACATCCCGAAGCTCAAGCGCGGCCGGCACGCGCACAACCCGCTGCACTTGAGCCCCGAAGACATGGCGGCGCTGGGGCTCGCCGAAGGAGACCCCGTGCATGTAGAGAGCGCCCACGGTCGGCTGCTGGCTTCGGCGCACGGGGACCGCAGCCTGCGGCCCGGCGTAGTGGCCATGACGCACGGCTGGGGCAACGCCGGGAGCACTGGACTACGCGTGGCGCGCGCGCACCCCGGGGTGAACGTCAACGCGCTCTTGCCGACGGGGCCGGGCAGCTACGAGAAGCTGAGCAACCAGGCGTTCATGACGGGCGTGCCCGTGTCGGTTTCGGCAGCGAACTGAACGTTCGGCGCGGGCGCAACCATGCGTGGAAGGCCCGCGGTGACGACTGGCGCCCTGACGTACGGCGGGGTCGAGATCAGGCGGGCGGCGCGTCCCAGAGCACCATCGGGACCAGGTGCCGGCGCGCGAAGGCGCGGGCCTCCTCGTCATCCTCGACGGGCAGCGACGTGCGCGGCGTGAGCAGCATGGACAGCGACATGCGCGCGAAGATCTCCGCGACCGGGTCCAGGTTGACGTCGGGCAGGCCCATCTCGGCGCGCCCCTCGCGCAGCTTGTTGGCAACGTAGGTGCGCGCGAACGCCAGGCCCAAGCTGGCCTTGACGGTGAGCAGCGGCAGGATGGTCTCGGGCTCGGTGCGCAGCAGCGCCAGCAGCAGCGGGTGCGAGCGCACCTCCTGCATGGCGGCCACGAAGGACTCCGCCATGCGGTCCTCTACCTTGGCCGGCTGCGACGTGCGCTCGTCCACGCGGGCCACCGCGCGCTGCGTCTCACGCAGCAGCAGCGTCTGCACCAGGCGGTCCTTGTTCTCGAAGCGCCGGTAGATGGTCACGCGCCCCACGCCCGCGCGCTTGGCGATGTCGTCCATCGAGCTACGACGGATGCCGAGCAGGCGAAACTGCTCGTACGCGGCGTCCAAGATCTTCTCGGCCAGTGGGTCGGGGCCGTCCTCGGGGGTGCTCCCGCCGAACAGCATCGCCAAGGGGGCCAGCGGGGCTGGGGTCATGCTCCTGCCTCGATACCACGCGCGGCCCTGCTGTCAAAACTCGTGACGCGCAGGAGCGTGGCGTAGAGCGTGGGTCCGAAGCGGTTCAACGCTCGAAGTGCACGCGGACGAGGGCGGTCGCGCGGACTGGCTGACCAGCGCCGTCGCGCGCGGGGTGGAAGCGCTCGCGGCGGGCGCAGGCGGCCGCGGCGGGGCCGAAGCCGAAGCCGGGGTCGCGGGCCGTGGCGCGCTCGACGGCCCCGTCCGCGCCGACCTGAACGCGCACCGTGACGTTCTGCTGGTAGAGGTCGGCCGCGATGGCGGCGCCCGGCCAGGGGCAGCTCCAGTCGCTGTTCACGGCGCGCGGCGCCTGCGCCGGCTGGGCGTTCACGGCAGCGCCGCCCGTCCCCGTGGCGCCCGCAGGACCGCTGCCCGCGCCCGTGCCCCCCGCGACACCGCTGCCTGCGTGGCCACGACCGAGAGCCCCGGAGACCGCGCCCACCACCGCGCGGCTGGACGCCATGGCGTACGACGTCGCGCCCTGGAACGCGCCCGCGAGGCTGGTGAAGTCGGCGGGCTCGGTAGGCGCGCTGGGTGCCGGCGTGGGCTGTGGCGCGGGGCTCGGCGAAGGGGCCGCCGCGCGCGCCGTCGCGATCCGCGGGGCAGCGGCCGGCGCGTCTGGCTCGGGCTCGGGGGCTGCCGGCTCGGGCAGCGTCTCGAGTGGGATGACCACGGCGGCCGGGTCCAACTCGGCCCGCAGCCGAGGCCCGTGGGAGAAGCCGCAGGGCAGGCCGCTCGTGGCCAGGAACGCGAGGCCGTGCAGCCCCAGCGCCAGCCCGAGCGCGACAGCGGTGCGCGCGGCCGACGACCACGGGCGCACGCCCCCCACACGCTGTGCAGGCTCCGCCCGTCCGACCGGGGTGGTCCCGACGGGGGTGTCGTGTGTCAGCGCTGCGTGCGTCGAGGTCATCCGTCGTGCGTGTGGCCCACCCCGTCGACGGGGCACTCGCCCTCGCCCTGGAAGTGGCCCTGGGTCTTCAGCTGGGCGCGGAAGTACGTGTACATAGACATAGTGTCCAGCGGCGTGATGGGCGAGCCGCCGAGCTGGAAGCGTTCGTCGATCTCCGGTAGCTGGGCCGGCATGATGGCCTGAAGCTCCGCTGCCGTGACCGTTCCGTCAAGATCGAGGTCACAGTCGGCGAGCCACTGCGCGAGCCGCGTGACCCCGCCCTCGGACCCCTCGGGGAAGCCGTTGAAGAAGATGTGGTCGCCGTGCAGCGTCATCGCCACCGTCGTCGTGCCGTTGGCCGTCACCGCGAAGCCCGGCACCTCGTCCACCTTGCAGGGGCCGTAGTGGGTGTCCGCGTTGGCGCCCACCACGAAGCTCACGGCGGGGGCGTCGTAGCAGGGGTTGCCGCCCGACAGGTTGCCGTTGGGCGTGGCCGCGCCGGGCGTCGCGAGGGCTGCGGGCGGGCACGACTGGCCGGACGCGCTCTCGAGCGTGCCCTCGATGAGGTACGTCCAGTCGTTGGCCACCATCTCGTCGAAGTCCGCCTGGCTCACCGACGCGTGGCGCTGGGCACCCTCGGCGGCGCTCTCGGTCGCGTAGTTGAACTCCCAGCGGCCTGCGCGCAGGTCGTCCAGCTGCCACAGGGCGAGGCCCGCGGCGGGCACCTGCACCAGGTCCACCGCGAACGAGTCGGGGGCCTCGGCGTCGACGGACGCGTTGGACGAGCGGTGCAGGTCGAGCGCGCCGACCACGGCGATGTAGCGGCTGAACGAGACCGACCACCCATCGCGGATGTTCTCCGGCCCCTGCCCGGCCTCGATGCCGTCCGTGATGACGTCCTCGGCCTCGATCAGCGCCGTGAGCGAGCCCGTGCCGGTCTCACCGCCGCAGCCCAGCGTGAGCAGGCCCGCGCACGCACAGGTGCAGGTGCAAAGCAGGCCAGCGCGAGCGTGGGGGCGAGAGGGGGACGCGGGGTTCCGGGGGCGTTCGAAGGTCTGTGTCATGGGGTTCTCGTGGAGGTCCTAGAGGCGCACCAGCTGTGGCCAGCCTCAGTCGTTCTCGATGAAGGTGAACGTAGGGCGCTGCCCCGCGACCAGGGCGTTGCGCAGCGCGCGGAAGGGCTCGCTGCCGGGCGCGAGCTCCACCTGGTCCACGCAGCCCGCGCCGGGCGCGCACACCTGGCCGAGCGCGCCGCAGTCGCGGCTCGTGTTCGTGCCGGCGTCGCAGGTCCACTCCACGACCCCGTCGCAGCGCAGCGCGGTCTCGTCCGGCGCGCAGGTCTCGAAGGTCACGAGCGAGCGGAGGTCCACGCCTGCCAGCCACGCGGCCGGATCGAAGCGCACCTGCAGCGCGCGCTCCGCGCCGTCGACGTCCTCGCGGAACACGTCGCTGCTGCTCTTGCGCACCACGGGCACGCCCAGCTCGGTGGCGTCGGTCTGCTGCACGGGCACGCGCGCGACGAAGGGCACGGTGATGCCGCTCACCTCGGCGCTGCCCTCGAGCACCAGCGAGGCCCCGTCGAGGGCCTCGGCGGCGTCCAGCACGAAGGGCTCGTCGCGCGTGAGCTGGGCGCTGATGCCCAGGTCGAACATCCACGACTGCACCACGCCCGACACCCCGTAGAGCGTGCCGGCCTCCTGGGCGGTCGGGTCGAGCGCGTCCACCACCACCGTGTCGAGCCACTCGAGGCGCGCGGTCTCGCACAGCTCGCCAGCCTGAGCACCTGCGCAGAGGTAGAGCGGACCGAAAGCCAGATCCGCCCGGGTGAGCGTCACGGGCACCGCGCCCAGCGCCATGCGGGGACCGGCGGATGCCGTGCCTTGCACCTCGAGCGGCACCTGCACACGCGTCTGGCTGCTCTCGGCGCAGCCCAACACGAGCAGCACGCAGAAAGGCGCGAGGGCCGTGAGCACACGGGTGAGCGTGGACGAGCTCACAGCGTCACCCCCAGCGTCACCATGAACGAGAGCGGCGCGCCCGCGGCGATGTGCCGTGCCGGGGTGCGCGAGCGGACGCCGTCGTCGGGGTCCCAGTCGGACGCGAAGTTGTACTCCACCGCGGCGTAGCGCGCGTTGAGCGCGTTGTTCAGCTGCAGCCCCAGGTCGAGGGCGCGCCACTTCAGGTTGGCGCCCACGTCGAGCAGCGTGAAAGGCGCGGCGGACTCGTCGAACGGCAGCGGACGCGCGGACAGATACGAGAGCCCGACCCCCGCGCGCCCCATCAGCGGGTGTCCCCCGAGGCGCGCCAGCTCGTGGCTGGCCCCCAGCTCGGCGCGCACCACCACGGGAGGCACGAACGGCAGGCGCTGGCCGCGCGCGTACGGCGGGAAGGGCTCCTCCGCGCTGGCCGGTGGTGGCGAGCGCAGCGTCGCGCCGACGACCGTCACCGAGAGCGACGCCACCAACCACTCGAGCGGCCGGGCCACCGCGTTGAGCACGGCACCCACGCGCTGAGTCGCGCCGATGCGCTCGAGGCGCCCCTCGGAGGCCGCAAACGCGACGTCGTCGGACAGGCGCGTGAAGTAGCCGCCGAGGCTCAGCTCGAGCAGGTCGTCATGCGTGATGCGCACCCCCAGGTCGGCCGAGCGCACCTTCGAAAAGGGCGCGGGCTCGCCGTCGGCCAGCAGGCGCGCCTGGGGCGAGCGGTAGCCCTCCCCGTAGGCCGCGAGGATCTCGAGGAACGACGTCGCCCGCACACGCAGGCTCGCGCGGGGGCCGAAGGTGCTCCCCAATGCGCTACGCCGGAAGCCCTCGATGAACGCGTCGTCCGGGCGCACCACCGGCACGAAGTTGCCGAGGCGGTCGTCGATCTCGTACGACAGCACCGCCCCGCGCACACCGGCGCGCACGTCGACGCGCTCGCCCAGGTGCCAGTCGAGGTCGGCCCAGAAGCCCACGTCCACGCCGCGCACGCTCGCGTCCACGCGCTGGTCCCAGGTCTGGTTGCGCACGGCCGCGTCGAGCAGGTTCTGCGCCTGGGTGATGCCGTCCATGCGGCCCTCGACGCCGAGCTCGAGCGTGCCGCGCGCCCACGTGGCGGGGCGCAGCGGCGCGGTGCGGTAGCGGCCCACCAGCCCCACGGAGCGCGTGCGGTTCTGCTGCTCGATCAGGTCGCCGCGGCCGGCCACGCGCTCGAGCGTCTGCGAGCGCTGGATGAAGCCCGTGAAGTTCTCCTGGATGCGGAAGCTGTCGTAGCCGAGCCACACGCCCAGCTGCCCGCTGTCGCCGCGCTCGCCGCGATAGTCCGCGAACAGACCCAGCATGACGCGGCTGGCGAGCGCGTTCTGCCCGCGTGCGGTGGGCTCGTCGTACACACAGGTGAAGCACACGCGCCCCGCGTCGATGTCTTCGCGCCGCAAGACGCCCGCGAGGTCGGAGCGGGCGGTGTGCAGCACGCCGACGGCGCGCAGCGTGAACGCGCCCACCTCGAAGCCGTGCTGCAGGATGGCGCTCGCGGCCTGCCCGGCGCGGTTCTGGCCGAAGCCGTCCGTGCGCGTGTACTGCAGCGCACCGAAGCTCTGGTCGGAGAGCCCGCGCGGCGCGAACAGCAGCAGCTGCCGCGACGTGCGGAACGAGCCGTAGCTCGACGCCACGCGTACGCCACGCTCGTCGCCCTCGACCCCGAGCGAGATGTCGATCGAGCCCGCCACGGCGAAGTCCCCCTGACGAGGATCGGACACGCCAGCGCTGACGTGCATGCCGCTCACCACCTCGGCGATGAGGAAGCCGAGGTCGGCGTAGCCCTGCCCGTGGATGTGCGAGGGGAGGTTGATGGGCAGCCCGCCCACCCGGAACGCGATGTCTTGTCCGTGCTCGGCGTCGAAGCCGCGCAGCATGTAGTTGTGGGCCACCGCCGGCCCCTCGGAGCGGCCAATGTAGAGCCCCGGCGCCGAGCGCAGCACCTCGGCCCCTTCGGAGCGCGGGGCGGCGCGCAGCTGCTGGCGGTCGAGCTGGAAGTCGCTCACCGAGCGGTCCTCGGCGCGCAGCTCGCGCTCACCGCGCACGGTCACGTCGATGATCTCGTCTTCGGCGAATTCGTCATCGGCACCCAACGAGTCGTCCGTGTCTGGCGGCGGCGTGGCGCCGCCCAGAGCCGGCGCACCGCTGGGCCGAGCGGGCGTGGGCGCGTCAGTCCCGCTGCCTGGTCCCGGAGCGGCGTCGTGGGTCGCCGGCCGGGTCGTGCCCTCCCCGGTCGGCGCGACGCCATCGGGTGCGGGGGATGGCGCATTCGGAGGAGTCGGTGTGGTTGGCGTGGTCGGCGTGGTTGGCGTGCCCGACGCATCGGCGGGCTCTGGCTCAGGCTCGGGCAAGAGGAAGTCGAACGGCACACGGATGCGAGCCGGGATAGGCACACCGTCGCGCGTGGCGGGTTCGAAGCGCCACGCGCGCACCGCCGCGAGCGCCGCGGCGTCGAAGTCCTCCGCGGCGGAGACGAGCACCCGCGCGTCCTCGACGCGTCCGTCCGCCCCCACCAGCACGCCGAGCTCCACGTGGCCCTCCCGACCGGCCTCGAGCGCGGCCGTCGGGTACGCGGCTGGGGGTCCATCCAGCACGCGCGGTGGCTGGAGCACCGGCTCGGTGGGCGCTGGCTGCGCGTGAACCACATGCGCACAGGCACACACCGCGCACAAGAGCGCCACGCCGCGCGCCCTCGCGAGACTCCCGCACGCACCCGGAGCGGCACTGAAGGCGCCGCGAGACTGTATGGAGGGCTGCGTGGGGAGCATGGCCCCGAGATATCACACTCAGCTACTTATGCAAACGATTTGCAACTAAGTGCGAGTCGCAAGTGCAGAGGGCTTGCGACGGGGCTCAGCGCCGCACCTCGAGGCGCCCCTCGATGTGGAAGACGCGCTCGGTGTTGTTCAGCTGGGTCGGCGACGCATCGAACGCAAAGTGCATCACGATGCGGTCGGCGGTGACGGTGGACACGGTCAACGACGCCCCGGGCCGCTCCCGCAGCGAGAAGGCCTCGTTGCCCGCGCTGTCGGAGAAGCCGTGCACGACCAGGTTGATGTCGAACCCGTCTTGGTCGACCGCGCCGGCGCCGTCGAGGCGCACCGTCATCGTCATGACACCGAGCTCGTAGCCCCCCTGCGCACTCGGGATCCCGAGCCCATTGCCGGCCAGCAGGGTGATGTCGTCCGAGACGAACTCCGAGACCGACTCGGTGGTGCCCTCGAAGCGCAGGGGGCTCGTGAGCACGTCGCCGCTGAGCTCGAGGGAGACGAAGGTCTCCCCCTCGGCCAGCGCGGGCGTCGCGTCCTCTTCGCAGCCGAGCAGGACGCACGCGACGAGGAACACGGACAAGGGGAAGGTGATGGGAAGGCGGTGGTGATGGTGCATGCCGCTTCGTTAGCGACACGACGCCGCACGCACTACCTCCCGCGGGGGGTAGTGCGCTGGGTCAGTGCATCGGCGCGGCCATACCGGCGCAGTACACCGCGCCGAGGCTGAGCACGAGACAGGCGCACCCCAGCAACCCTGCGCAGCCTCCCATCAGCCCGAGGCCGCCTGTCACGACGGCGCTCTTCTGCTCCCCTTGCGAGTTGCGCACGGCGGCGGTGAAAAACGCGGCCGCAGCGGCGAACAGGCCCAGGCCCGCGACGACCGGCACGAGCACCACGACGACGATGGAGAGTTCGTCCACGCGGTGAGTGTCACCCAGAAGGGACACGCCGAGCAACCGTCGCGCTCACCCGACGGTCCTTCGAACACGAGGCGCATTTCCCGCGCGGATGACCTACCTTCCGCGCTGTGGACCGCCGCACCCGCCCGTACTTGTTCTACTCCGCCACGCGCGCCCTGTGCGACGTGTGCCTGGCCGTCGTCGACGCCAAGGAGCTGATCGAAGGCGACCGGGTGGTGCTCGTCAAGCGCTGCCCCGAGCACGGTGTGCGGCGCGTGCTGCTCAGCGACGACGCCGCGTACTTCCGTCGCGGTCGCGAGGCGTTCCTGAAGCCCGGCGAGCAGGTGCTGCGCCACAACACGGGGCACTACTGGGGCTGTCCGTACGACTGCGGCATCTGCCCGGACCACGAGCAGCACGGCTGCGTGTCCATCCTCGAGGTGACCGACCGCTGCAACCTCCAGTGCCCCACGTGCTACGCGGGCAGCGGGCCGCAGGTGGGCGACCACCGGTCGCTCGCGCAGCTGGAGCGCATGCTGGACCGCATCGTGGCCAACGAGGGGCACCCCGACGTGCTGCAGGTGTCGGGTGGTGAGCCCACCATCCACCCCGAGTTCTTCGCCATCCTGGACGCGTGTCGGCAGAGGCCCATCCGGCACCTGATGGTGAACACCAACGGCCTGCGCATCGCGCGCGAGCCGGGCTTCGCGGAGCGCCTCGCCGAGTACATGCCGCGCTTCGAGCTGTACCTGCAGTTCGACTCGCTGCAGCGAGACGCGCTGCTGACCCTGCGCGGCGCCGACCTGCGCGCGGTGCGCGAGGAGGCCCTCGACCGCCTGGATGCGCTCGACGTCTCGACTACCCTCGTGGTGACGCTGCGCAAGGGCGTGAACGACCACGAGGTGGGCGACATCCTCGCGTACGCGGCGCGGCGTAAGTGCGTGCGGGGGGTGACCTTTCAGCCGGAGCAGCATGCGGGGCGCAACGAGGGCTTCGACCCCGAGCATCACCGCCTGACGCTGAGCGAGGTGCGGCGCCGCATCTACGAGCAGTTCCCGACGTTCACGCCCGACGACCTGCTGCCCGTGCCGTGTCACCCGGACAACCTCGCGATGGCCTACGCGCTCAAGCCGCGTGACGGGGGCCCGCTCGTCCCACTCAGCCGCCACATCGACCCCGCGCAGCTCATCGCGGGCACCAGCAACACCATTGTGTTCGAGGGCGACCCCGGCATGCAGGCAGCCTTCCGCGCCAAGCTCGGCTCGGCCCTCAGCACGGGGCACGGTCCAGAGGGCGCGGCCGAGTCGCTGCGCGACCTGCTCTGCTGCCTGCCGCGCGTCGAGGGCGCGCTCGACCTGCACTACCGCGACGTGTTCCGCGTGGTGATCATGCAGTTCCTCGACCGGCACAGCATGGACCTGCGCAGCGTGCGCAAGAGCTGCGTGCACATCGCCCACCCGGACGGCGAGCGCGTGATGCCCTTCGACACCTACAACCTCTTCTACCGTGGCGCGCTCGAGGAGACGGTGCTCACGCCGCTGCGCCGCCGCGTGCGCGCGTGATCTACACAGCGTTCGTCGCGCTGGGCGTCGTGCTGGGGTTCGGCATCACGCGGAACCTGGGGCCCGAGGTCGCGCTGCGTTCACCCGCGAAGGTCACGTATGCGGCGCTCGGCGGTGCGGTCGTGGGCGCGTTCCTGCTGCAGCTCCCGGCGGACGCGCTGGGGTGGTCGCCCGAAGCAGAGACGGTGACCCGCTGGGGCGGCCGCACGGTGCTCGGCGGCCTGCTCGGCGGGTGGCTGAGCGTCGAGCTGATGAAGCGACACATCGGGCACGTGGCGCCCACCGGCGACGCGTTCGCGGTGGGGCTCCCGCTCTCGCTCGGCATGGGTCGACTGGGCTGCGTGTTCGCGGGCTGCTGTCCGGGCGTGCCGCTCGACGCGAGCAGCCCCTGGGCGCGCGTGTCCCTCGCGCTGCACGACGAGCCGCGCTTCCCCGCGACGCTGCTCGAGGCCTACTTCCACATCGCGGCCGCGGTGGTGCTGTTTGCGCTCACGCGCCGCGACGTTGGCGCGGGGTTGCGTCTGGTGGGCTACTTCGCCGCTTACGGCGCGTTCCGCTTCGCGGTCGAGTTCGGGCGCGACGTGCCGCGGCCGCTGCTCGGGCTGAGCTACTATCAGGTGTTGGCTGGGGTGCTGGGTGTCGCGGGGATTGTCACACTCGTTCGCCGGACGAAGGACCATTGGTCCCAAATCTAGGCCACTGCGGACGAGAGAGGCTGTCTCAGAATTATCCGCGAATAGGGGCACCCCGGACTAAAGTCCGGGGCAGCGATCTCAGGTGATCGCGCGCTCGAAGTCCGCCCCCTGCGGAGGCGGACTGCGCCTCGTGGACTGGTGTCGGGTGTTCGGCGGGTCGGTCGCACTCTTGTGTCCGCGGTGGCGCCGAGCAAGACAGTCCTCCCCCTTGTGGGGAGGACTTTGGAGAGTGCCCGGCGGCAGCCGGGGACTCGGAAGGATGCTGCCCCGGACTTCAGTCCGGGGTGCCCCTAATTCGGGACGACGGGCCCTTCTGAGACAGTCCCTTTCAGTCCGCGGTGCTGTTAGAGCGGGATAGCAAGCCCTTCCTCAGTACCCCAGCCGCCGCGTGATCGTGTCGAGGTCCACGCGCAGCCCGCTCTGGCTGGTGGACACGTGCCAGCGCGCCGGCGGGGTGGCTGGCGCGCCGCGCTCGAGGAACGGCGTGGCGGCGCCGAGACCGCTGGCCGAGCGCTCGGGCGACGCGAGACACTGCTCGAGGCAGTAGAGCGCACCGGCGGGGGTGTTGGCCTGGTCTGCGCGGTCGCAGCGCGCGCCCGTGTCGTTGGCCTCCGCGCGGGCGCTCATGCGCACCAGCACGTCCACGCGGCGTGAGCTCGCGCAGCGACCGATGCTGGGGTCGTCGCGCTCGGGGTTGCTGGGCGAGGGGCACTCGCCGGGGACCTCCAGCTCGGGGTCGGGCGCGCGGTAGCGCGGCGTCATCCAGCTGGTGGCCGCGCCGGCCGCGACCAGGCGCACGCTGCCGTCGCGGCGCCCGATGCCGGTGGCGATGGCGCTCGCTGCGCGCGCCGCGCGGCACCAGGCCAGGCGGTCGTTGGCGGCGTCGCGGGCCGCCTCGCCACGCAGCGCGGGGCGGTCGGTCCAGGGGGGCTGACCCCAGCCTTCGCGCACGAGGTCCGGGCAGTCCAGGCGCGCCGAGGGCCGCGTGAAGTCCACGTGCCCCACCGTCGCGATGTCCACGTTCTCGGCGTGCGGCAGCATGGCGCGCAAGGCGAGCCCCAAGCACTCGAAGCCGTTCTGGCCGCGCGCGCCGCCCACCGTGCACGGCGTGGTCGACGCCAGCGTATGCTCGCCCGACGCGAAGAAGTCGTCGCTGCCGCAGCTGACGCGCCACTGGAGCGGCGAGTTGCCCACCAGCTCGATGGTGCACAGCTGGCCGATGGCCACCTGCGCCACGGTCAGCGCGTTGGCCGCTTGCTGGAAGGTCTCTGCGGAGAAGCGCTGGCGGCACTGCGCCTCGAGCGCGCGCACCGCAGCGACGTCCACCTCGCTCTCGGGCAGCGTGGCGGGCACGAGCACGGGCGCCTCGGGGCTCTCTACGCCGGTCGCGTGCGTGGACGCGCACCCCACGAACGCGAGCGCGAGCAGCGCGTGAGGGAGCATGCGCATGACTGGGCGGACGTGGCGCGAGAGCGGGGAGACGTGGCGCACGGCCGGAACGTGGCGCCCGCCGAGCCTGATGGAGCCCGGCACGTCAGCGCCCCCCGATGAGCTCGTAGAGCCCACCCAGGTTGAGTCCGAAGAAGAAGCTGTACGCCTGGTCGTCGGGGTGCGGCCAGTTGGGGTGCACCAAGAAGCCCACGGTGAACAGGTTCTGCGCGCGGCTGGGCAGGCCCCAGTCGAGCCCGACCATGAACGCTGGCCCGATGCGGCTGGCGTGACCGTCGGCCGCGATGCTCGCGATGAAGGGCACCGAGAACTCGAGATCGAAGCCGTGGTTGAACTGCATGTCGAAGTGCACCAGCGGCACCACCAGACCCACGGCCCACGGGTCGGGCTTGCTGAAGAACACGCCGAGCCGCGGGTCACCGAGGATGCCGAGGCGCCCGTGCCAGCGCTCGCTGCCCACCGCGTGCGCGACGACGCGCGCCTGCCACACGCGCAGCGCTGCGCGCGCCACGCACCGGGAGCGGCCCGCCTCACGCAAGACGAGGTGGGCGTAGATCTTCTGGTCCACCCGCAGCTCGGCCGCAGACTCGATCAGCGCGCCCGAGCGCACCTGCCCCTCCTCGTCGACGGGGCAACGCCCACCCGAGGTCACCGCGACCGCGAAGGCCGAGACCCCGGCGTGCCCGTAGTCGCCCGTCTCGACCCCCACCAGCGGCGCCTGGTCGGAGAGCACGCTCTGACGTCCGCTGCGCGGGTCGTTCCACGAGCTGGCGATGCCCTCGGGGACGGCGATACGGAAGCGCAGGTCGTCCTCGTGGTGGCGGAACGCGAACGTGGCTGGGTCGTCGCGCCGCACGCCGCGCCAGCCGGGCACGGCGTCACCGGTCTCGCCGTCTGGGTCACGCGTGAGCCCCACCGGCGCCCAGTCCTGCGCGGGGTCGAGCACCGCGATGCGCCCTGCGGACAGCCCGCTCGCGCCGCGGCATCCCCCGCTGGACGCCAGGCGCAGCTCGTAGAAGCCGCGCTGGAGCGTGATGGGCGCGGGGCCCTGCGAGTCCTCGCCATGGCAGAGCAGCACCTCCGCGGGCAGCTCGGACAGGGTCGCACCCGCGAGGGTGACCAGGGTCGCGCCGTCCCCCGTGGTGAAGCACTGCGAGCTGCGGTCCAGCTCCTGCACGCCGTCCGGCCGCAGGCTCACGCGCGGCTCGTCCACGCACACCCGCGCGGCCGGCGTGGCGCGCGCGATCAGCTCGAGCGCCGTGAGCGAACCCAGGGCCTTGGCGTGCATGGTGGCGCGGTGCACGCCGTGCGAGGACACCATGCAGACGCTCACGTCGCCGAGCAGCGCCATCCACTCCGTCGCGGCAGGCACCAGGCTCGCGCCCTCCTGCCCGTAGCGCTCGGTCATGAAGCGGGCCATCGGCCCCGAGTCGAGCTCGATGCGGTCGGTCAGGGCCGTCGCGCCGATGCGCTGCCCCACCTCGCACACGTTGGGGCCGCTGCCCCGCACGAAGCGCAGCGAGCCCGCCGCCACCGCGAGCTGCAGCTCGGCCCACAGCTCGTCCTCGGCGTCCGCGCCGCGCCGCAGCGACAGCCCGCGCTCACTGCGCGAGAAGTCGGGCACCAGCAGCTCGCGCTGGGCCGCGTCACTGGCGAAGTAGTCCAGCAGCGCCGTGGGGCGACCCGAGCGGACGTCGCCCAGGGGGTAGCTGGTGGTCCCCTCCACGCGCGCCACCACGTTCCACACGCCAGCACACTCGGGCAGGGTGACGCTGGACTGGCTGCGTGAGAGCGCCTGCCGGTCGCCACCTGCGCTGCACGCAAACTCGAGCTCCATCTGCGGAGCCCCACAGGCGCTGGACGCGCGCCGCACGGACAGGCGCCGCGCGTTGGGGTCGGGCTGCACCGCGAAGGCGCCCTGCGCCTCCATCACGAAGTCGGTGCAGTGCGCGAGGATCAGCGACGAGGCCGGTGTCGCCGTCTGGTCGCGCGGCCGCCCATACAGGACGGGCAGCTGCGGGGTGCGCCAGCCGAGGCGACCGAGCGCCGCGAGGAACGTGGTGGCCCCGCCACTCAGGGCGCGGAAACCGCTGCTCCGGTTCAGGCTGTACTCGCAGGTCTCGCGCGGCGTGAAGGTGGTCCCGAGGAACGCCGCGGCGCTGCCGCTCGCGGCCGAGCCGAAGCACTCGGGCAGGTTGCTCTCCTGGGCGTACGCGGAGCTCGGGCCGAAGCCGACGGCGGACGCGGCCAGGAGCGCCCCCACGAGCACGGTCGAGCGCGCCCCTGGGTGTGCGGACCGCGCGGAGCGCGCGTGGGGGAGACGGGCAGACGAACGATGGGACACAGAGACACTCCTCTCGAGGGATCGGGGTCGAAGGCGAACGAGCCGGGGCCCGTTGCGCTTCCCGGCGCATACTCGCACCCTCGCGCCCGAATCGCACGCCTCACGCGGGCCTGGGGCGGAGCGCGTCGTCGCGGCGTCGCCGCCGTGGTGCCATGGCGAGTTCGCAGACGGTCCCGCTCCGACCATCACCGTCCGAGACGCCGTGGACGCACCCCTTGAGTGCTCCCCGCCTGTGGTGGATAGTGCGCGACATGATCAGGGCATCGTGGTCGGGGTCGGTCACTTCGTGGCTGTTGGTGGTAGCGCTCGCGGGTTGTTCCGGGGGCGACGACGGCGGAGGCCAGGCGGGCGCGGGGGCGCAGGCGGGCGCGGGCGGCGGGGCTCCCGCGGCGGAGCCAGCGAGCGCGGGCCAAGGGGAGCCTGCTGCTGCTCCCGAACCCACGCCCGAGCCCGAAGCGCCAGCCGAGGCCGCTCCGACCGTGACGGAGCTGTCGGCGCAGAACGCGCCCGCCGATCACGGGAGCTGGGTGGACCTGCTCCACACGGTGCGCACCACGGTCGCGGGCACGGCGTTCCGCGACGACCCCGCCCAGCTCGCGCACATGTACGATGGCGATCTGCTGACGGCGTGGAACTCCGCCACGCTGCCTGCTGGGGACGACGCCCCGCGCAGCCTGGGGGTGCGACTGCCCGCGGGCGTGCGGGTGCACGCGATCGACCTGACTGCGGGCTTCACGAAGCTGCGTCCACAGGGCGATCTCTTCACGCAGAACCTGCGCATCCGCCGGCTGCGCGTGCGGCACCCGGGGGGCGAGGTGTTGGTCACGCTGGACCCGGAGTCGCGCGAGCTGCAGCGCATCCCCGTAGAGGGCGCGGGCGGCGACTGGCAGCTGGAGCTCTTGGAGTGGGTGCCGGGCAGCAACGCCAACTGGCGAGAGCTGTGCATCTCGGAGCTCCGCGTGTGGGGCGAAGCCGATGCCGCCGCACCCCGAGCGAGCGCGCCGATCGCGGTGGTGGGCACGCTACCGAGCGAGGCCGTGACGCAGGCGCTGGCAGCCGCGGATGCCGCCGGAGGAGACAACGCGGACGACCTCGGCGGGGAGGACGACTCGGACGCGCTCGCGCCTGCTCCAGCCGCCGTACTGACGCAGCGCGAGGGGCTCCACGCGACGCGCATGGAGCTGGCCCCCGAGATGGATGGTCGCACCCCCCTCGACCCGCGCACCACCTACTCGAGGACGGCCGACCACCAAGTGTACTGCTACTTCGAGCTGGCCAACCCGGAGCAGACGCCCACGACGGTCACGCTCGCCTGGGAGGACGTGAACGGTCAGGGCCGCGGGGCGCCGACGCAGATCCAGGTGCCCGGCAACCGCCGCTTCATCAACTACCGCTACACGTCGGTCGAGTGGCGACGCCCTGGGACCTACTTCTGCGTCGTGCGCCACGAGGACACGGAGCTGGCGCGCATCGCCATGACCGTGACGCCCTGAGCACCCCGCGCGCGATTCATGTGTACGCGGTGTGGCCAGCAGCCCTGAACGCTCTCGCGAGATGGGTCGTGTCCCGCGGCTCGGCGTGTTCACGCGAGCGGCACGACGATCTCCAGGCAGGCGCCCTCGTCCGAGGGCACGACGCGCGCCTCACCACCGTGCCTCTCGGCGATGGCCCGCACGAGGGCGAGGCCGAGGCCCGCACCCTCTCCCGCACGGGCCTCGCGATGGAAGGGCACGAAGACGCTCTCCTCGGCGCCTGCCGGGATGCCGCGTCCCTGGTCCTGGACGCGCACGCTGGCGCGGCCTTCGCTGGCGACCAGCGACACGAGCACACGGGTGCCACGTGGCGTGTGCTGTAGCGCGTTGCGCAGCAGGTTGTCGACGGCGCGCCCCAGCATCTCGGGCTCGACCTCGGCGCGCACGGCGTCGGGCGCACGCAGCACGAGCGTCACCTCGGCGAGCGTGGCGACGTCCGTGAAACGACGGATGGAGTCCCGCACGAGCTCGCGCAGGTCGGTCGGCAGGGGCGCGCGCGGCGCGGCTCGAGCGGCGCCCATCCCGAGCAACTCCTGCGCCATCGTCTCCAGGCGCGTCACCTCCGCCCCAACCTCTTCGAGCGCCTCGCGCAGCTCCGCATCGCCGCGCGGTCGGCGCAGCGTGACGTCCACCGTGGCGCGCAGCGTCGCCAGGGGGGTGCGCAGCTCGTGGGCGGCCCCGGCCAACATCCGCTCGCGCGCTGCTCGGTCTTCGCGCATGCGCACCGTGGCGCGGCTGACCGCAGCGCGCAGCTCGCCCACGACGTCGGGCAGGTCGTCCCCGGGAGGGTCCTGGTCGAGCTGCCCCTCACCCAACGCCTGCACATGCTGCGCGATGCCCTCGATGCGCCGCGCCAGCCACCCGGCGTGTCGCCGCTGCGCCACGAACAGCGCGAGCGCCACCAGCAACAACCCGAAGCCGCTCGAGCGCCAGTAGGTCGCGATGGCGCGCTCCGTGGGCTCGAGGCTGGTGGAGAGCCACAGCGCGTGCGGACGTCCGTCGGGGCTGGGGACGCGCAGCACGAGCACTCGGGCACCCTGCTCCGTGCGCAGCTGCGGCTCGTCGCCCGCGGGTGGTGGCAGGCGCTCCGGCATGCGCGGGGAGACGCGGGTGGCGAGCAGCCGCGCGCCATCGGGCCCGTAGATGGCCGCGGCCGCAGCGTCGAGCGACCCCGTGCTCAAGAGAGCCTCGCGCACCGGAGAGTCGTCGGCGTGGAGATGTGGAAACGCCCCGGGGCGGTCGAACAGGCTCACCGACTCGGCGGCCGCCTGCGCGCGCAGAGACTGGTCCACCGCGGAGAGCAGCGAGCGCTCGAACACGAGCCCGACGCCCACCCCCGCCAGCGCCATCAACGTCAGGGGCAACGCAACCCCATACGCGAGCAAGCGCCGGTCGAGCCTCATGCGCCGTCTCCCTCCGAGGGTCGCAGCATGCGGAAGCCGACACCCCGCACCGCGGTGATGCGCGGTCCGCCGGGCCCGAGGGCGTCCAGCTTGCGGCGCAGGTAACCGACGTAGACGTCGAGGATGTTGGGGTCGCCCTCGAAGCCCCAGCCCCACACCGCGTTGAGCAAGTGACTGCGCGTCAACACGTCACCCGCGTGAGCGAAGAACTCGACGGCCAGCGAGAGCTCGCGCGGCGACAACGACACCTCCAGCTCGCCGCGACGGAGGTGGTGGCGCCGGGCATCGAGCTCCACGTCGCCGAGGCGGAGCGTGCTGCTGGCGCCGACGGCCCGCCGCTGCAGCGCCTCCAGGCGCGCGACCAGCTCAGCAAACGCAAATGGCTTCACCAGGTAGTCGTCAGCCCCAGCCCGCAGACCCGTGACGCGCTCCCCGATCTCGCCACGTGCGGTGAGCATCAGCACTGGGATGCGCAGCCCCTCGGCGCGCCAGCCGCGCAGCACGCTCGGTCCATCCACGTCGGGCAGCATCCAGTCGAGCACCACCACGTCGTAGACCACGTCGAGGACCTGCCGACGCGCGTCGGCGGCGGTACCGCACACATCGACGAGGTGTCCCTCTTCGCGCAGACCGCGGGCCACCTTGGTGGCGAGCTTGGCTTCGTCTTCGACCAGCAACACGCGCATGGGTACGTCCTACTCCGTTGGCGGACGGGCGGCTAGAGCGCGTCGGAGGTGGGCGGGGAGGCAGCGCGCGCCCCGACGCGGACGCGGCCGAACCACCGCACCAGGGTCGGGTAGAGCACGGGCAGCAGCAGCAAGCTGACGGCGGTCGATGTGACCAGCCCCCCGACGACGACCGTCGCGAGTGGACGTTGCACCTCGGCCCCAGCCCCCGTCGCCAGCATCATGGGCACGAACCCGAGCGACGCGACGAGCGCCGTGGTGGAGACCGGTCGGAGGCGTGCCTTGGCCGCATCGAGAGCCGCCTGCGCTGGGGACTTCCCGTCCGCGACCTCCACTTCGATGCGGGCCATGAGCACGACGCCGTTGAGCACTGCGATGCCGGAGAGCGCGATGAAGCCGATGGCCGCCGAGATGGAGATGGGGAGGTCGCGCAGCACGAGCATCACCACGCCTCCGACGGCGGCGAAGGGGATGTGCATGGCGATGATGAGCACGGGCTGCAGGCGCCGGAAGAGCAACGTCAGGACCGCGAGGATACCCACCAGGACGAGCGGCACCACCCACGTGAGGCGTCGCTTGGCGGCCTCGAAGGCCTCGTACTGACCGCCCCAGTCGAGGCGGTAGCCCGCCGGCACGTGCAAGCCGACGAGCCGTCGTTGAGCCTCCGCGGCGACGGTCCCCAGGTCGCGCCCGCGGACGTTGAAGCCCACTGCGATGCGTCGCTCCGAGCGTGCGTGGTGGATCACGCTCGGAGTCTCGAGCCGCCGCACGCGGGCGACGTCGGCGAGCGCGACCAGCCCCTCGCTCGTCGGGACCAGCGCGCTCTCGAGCCCTTGCGCGGTGGGAGAGGAGAGGCGCACGCGGATAGGGATGCGCAGCACGTCTTCGTACGTTGCGCCCGCGCCGAGCCCCACCTGGAACGCCTGCACCGCGTCGAGCACGTCGCCCACACGCAGCCCGTGGCGCGCCGCTCGGAGGGGGTCGGGCACGACGTCCATCAACGGCACGCCGGGGGGCGCGAGGAGGCGCAGGTCTTCGGCCCCTTCGAGACCGGTAAGTCGCTGCTCGATGTCCTCGGCCACGGCGCGCGCTGCGCCGAGGTCCACTCCCACCACGCTCACGCTCACGTCGGTGACGTCGCCTCCCAAGAGCTCGTTGAAGCGCATCTGGATAGGCTGCGTGAAGGCGACTTCGTCCCCTGGCGAGGTCGCCTCGATGCGCTCCCCCAGCTCCTCCAGCAGCCGGTCGCGCGTCACCCCCGGGCGCCACTCGGTCGTTGGGCGCAGGCGCAGGAACACGTCGGACTGCTCGAGGCCCATGACGTCGGTGGCCACCGCCGGGCTCCCGATGCGGGAGTACACCGCCGCGACCTCTGGCACGTCCAACGCGGCGACCTCGAGCGCCGACCCCAGCTGTGCGGCCCCCTCGATGGCGATGTCCGGGCGGCGCGTGACCTGGACCACCAGATCGCCCTCGTCGAGCTGTGGCACGAAGGCGGTCCCAGCGCGCCCAAAGAGCACCGCGCCCGCCGCCAACGTCGCGACCGCGACCCCGCCCACGACGAAGGGGTGCCGACTGGCCGCCGCGAGGAGAGGCGTGTGCAAACGCTCGAGCGCGCGCACGAGGCGCGGCGAGTTGGTTGGCATGTGCTCGCGTCGAACCGCGAGGGCCGTCATCGCCGGCGTGAAGGTGAACGTCAGCAGCAGCGCCGCCGCCAGCGCCAGCACGACGGTGATCGCCATGGGACGGAACATCTTACCGTCCACCCCCTGGAGCGCGAGGATGGGCACGTAGACCATCAGGATGACGGCCACCGAGTAGGCGACCGGGCGGGCCACCTCGGTCACGGCACGCTGCAGGCCTACCGACGAGTCCTCGTCCGGATGCGACGCCCAGCGATGGAAGATGGCCTCCACCAACACCACCGCGCCATCCACGAGCAGGCCGAAGTCGATGGCGCCAAGGCTCATCAGGTTTCCAGGCACGTCGAGCGCCACCATGCCCACCAGCGCCCCGAGCATCGCCAGCGGGATGGTCGCCGCGACGACGAGCGCCGCCCGGGCGCTGCCGAGCATGACGAACAGCACCAAGGCCACGAGCAACCCGCCTTCGAGCAGGTTCTTGCCTACCGTGCGCAGCGTCGCCGCCACGAGCTCGCTGCGGTCGTAGATGGTCTCGACGTGGACCCCCGCGGGCAAGGCCGCGAGCACTTCGGGCATGCGCGCGTGGATGCCGTCCAGCACCATCAGCGCGTTCTCGCCGCGCAGCATCTGCACCATGACGTACACACCCTCGCCGCGGCCCTGCGATGTCGCGGTACCCAACCGGGGTTCCGCACCGGGGCGCACGGTGGCGACGTCGCCCACGCGTAGCGTCGCGCCTCCCTCCGAGGTGCGCAGCACGGCGCGCGCCAGGTCTGCCGGTTCGGCGGGGAGCGCGCGGCCCCGCAGCAGCTGGCGCTGGGCGTCCGCCCTCAGCGAGTCTCCCGCGACCGCGCCGCTTGCCCGCGCTACGGCATCCTGAAGCGCCGCGAGCGTGACGCCGTGTGCGGCCATCGCGACGGGGTCGCCTACGACGTCGAGGGTGCGCCGCGTACCACCCCACGTGTTGACCTCCACCACGCCCGGCACCGCGCGCAGGATGGGGGCGATGCGCAGCTCCACCAGCTCGAGGATCTGCGTCGCATCGTAGCCCTCTCCCTCGACGGCGAAATGGTAGATCTCGCCAAGCCCCCCCGTCATGGGGCCCAGCTCGGGCGCCTCGACCCCCGCCGGGAGCTCTGGGAGCGTCATCAGGCGCTCGGCGACCAGCTGGCGCGCGCGCACGAGGTCGACGTCGTCGTGGAACACGGCCGTCACGGCGCTGAGGCCATAGCGTGAGAGGGAGCGCTGCGTGTCCAGTCCCGGTAGCCCGCCGAGCGCGATCTCGACGGGTCGTGTCACCAGGCGCTCCACCTCCTCGGGCGTGTAGCCGGGCGCGCGCGTCAACAGCACCACCTGCTGGCCCGTCACGTCGGGCAGCGCGTCCAGGCGCAGGTTGCGCGCCGTCAGGAGAGCCGCTCCGGACAACGCCACCACCAGCGCCAGGACCAGCTTGCGGTTCGCGATGGACCAGAGCAGCAAGCGCTCGATCATGGTTGCTCCCGTCCGAAGCGGACCGTCACCCAGGCGCCGTGCGGGAGCGGCGAGGTGACGGGGTAGAAGGTGTGGAACATGCCCGTGGAGGGGTCGAGCACGGGCGCCTGGGTGGGCGTCGCGGGGAGCTCGTGCCCATCGACCACGAGGGTGACGGGGCCGTCGGGAGCGCGCTGTGCGGTCGTGACTTGAACGACGGCGTCACTGGGGCTGACCACGCGGGCGAGCGGCATCTCGCGCCCCACGGACGCCCCCTCGCGCACCAACAGCGCGACGACGACGCCGGCCCGGGGCGTGCGGACTCGGAGCACTCCGTGACGCGCGAGGTAGCGACGATCGGCGGCGCGGACGTCCGCAGCCCGCAATGTCGCGGCGGCCATGTCGGCGCGGGTGCGTAGCTGAACCAGCGCCACCTCTGCCGCGTCGAGCGTCGCGCGTGGCTCGAGGGACTCGGCGACCAACTGCGCGACCCGCTCGCGCTGCTCGGACAGCAGGCGTGACTGCGCGGCGAGCCCGACCACTTCGACGGCCGCGAGCGCGAGCTCGGGGGACTCCACCTCCGCGACCACGTCGCCCTCCTCCAGCGCGTCACCCACGTGCGCCACCAACCGTCGGACACGCCCATCGAAGACCAACCCGACGTCGCTGACGCCCGACGTGGTGACCACGCGCCCGAGCGCCTCCCGCAACGGAACGGCGACCCCCTCGGGGGAGGAGCCATCCGACGGGTCGTGGGCGGCGCCCGGCAGAGCGCCTGAGTCCCCTGGCGTCGCCTCCCGGGGCGACCCCAGGGCAGACGCGGCGCGCACGTCGGTGGGCGCGTCTTGACGTGCATCTTGGCGTATCGCTGCGCGCGTGTCCCCTGACGCGTCGGTCTCCGCGCTGGGTGGGCCACCGCACGCCATGCAGACGGCGATCGCGCACGTGATCGCAACGCCCGATCGCGAAACGCGCGACACGGCGCCAGGTGACCCCTGCGCGCCTGAACTCCCATCCGATGCCATCGGAGCGCGCGACGTGGGTCGGGCCCGACGCGAGAGATGAACGATGACGCTCATGGTGCCTCCGTGCCAGCCACGAACCGTTCTGCGGACGCGTCCTCCGACCCCGCCGCGTCGAGCAACAGCCGCAGCCGCAGGCGTGCGCGCGCCGCGGCCTCGTCGAGGCGCCCCTGCGTGATGCGGCCCTGGGCGAGCGCCAAGTCTGCCCGCAGGACCTCGGCGCGGGTGCCGGCCCCCAGCGCCAGCCTCCGCGCGAGCTGCTGCGCGCGCGCCTCGAGCGCGGTGATCACCTCGGCGGCATGCGTGAGACGCGCGCGCTCCGTGAGCTCCACGGCATCGATCGCCGCCTGGAACATGCCGTGCGCCTCGTGCTGCGCGCGCACCGCCTGGACCTCGGCGCGCGCCACACGCTCTGCCGCCTCCGCGCGCCCCCTGCCGTTGCGGTCCACGAACCCGAACGTCGCTTGGAATACGCCCGCCAGCACGATGCCGCGCGGAGAGTCGCGCTCGACGTAGACACCGAGCGCGCCCACGCCGCGCGTCGCGCGTTCCACTTCGCGTGCCCGCGCCACCTCGGCCGCCACCAGCGCCTCGTGCAGCGCGAGCGTCGGGAAGCCCGCGAAGCGCGCGGGGTCACCGAGGAGCTCGTCGACCGGGGGGACGGCGACGTCGGGTGGCGCCCCCAGAGTCGCGGCGTGCAGACCTTGGTCGTGCTGCGCCGTCGCATGCAGCAGCGCGAGGGACGCCGCGCGTCGCTCGTCGTCCGCCTGCGTCACCTCGAGGCGCAGCGCACCGAGCGCTCCTGTCGCCTCCGAGACGTCGACGTCGGTCGCGAGGCGCAGCACCTGGGCACGGGAGACGACGGCGAGGTGCTGCTCGCCGAGCGCGACGCAGGCGTGGGCGACCTCGAGGCGCTGTTCGGCGGCGTGGAGCGCGAGCCAGGCGTCACCGCCCTCCAGCGCGGCCCACATCCGCTCCACGCGCTGCTCCACGTCGAGCGCACGCAGCTCGCTCGCCAACGCGGCCAGGCGAGCGGCTCCGAGTCGGCCGAGCGGGAACCCTTGCACGATGGTGGCCTGGACCTCCGGGCCCACATCTGCGCGCGGGACTCGGCGGCGGCCCACCTGCACCTGCACCGAGGGATTGCCCGCCAGGCGATGGACGTCACCATCGGCCACGGCTCGGGCCGCGCGCACCCGGCTCGGGCCGCGCGCCTCGGGCCTCTCGAGCGCGAGCTCGAGCGCCTCGACGAACGTGAGGCGCGCGACGCCTGCGTGCGCATGCTCCGAGGGAGCACCGTGGGACGCCTGGGCCGCGGCCTGCTCTGCGACGAGCTGGGTGCTCAGCACGACGGAGAGGCCGAGGAGATGCGCGCGACGTAGGAGGGTTCGGTCCATGGGCGACAGACGTACATGGCGCGGCATGACGCCTCCTGAGATCACCCTGAGAGAACTCTCAGCGTCGCCGAGCGGTCCGCTACACTGCCGCGATGAGCGTTCACTACGAGCTGCGCGACACCGTCGCGCTCATCACCCTGGATCGCCCCGGGGTGCGCAATGCGGTCGACAGCCTGACGGCCGGCGCGCTGCACGACGCCTTTCTGCGCTTCGACGCCGACGAAGCCGCGCACGTCGCCGTGTTCACGGGCAGCGGCGGGACCTTCTGCGCCGGAGCCGACCTGAAGGCGCTCGCAGGCGGGGATACACGCGACCTCGCGCCCGAGGCCCGCGGGCCGATGGGTCCGACACGCATGGAGCTCGACAAGCCCGTCATCGCGGCCATCGAGGGACATGCCGTGGCGGGCGGCCTCGAGCTGGCGCTGTGGTGTGACCTACGTGTCGTGGCGGACGACGCCGTGATGGGCGTCTTCTGCCGTCGCTTCGGGGTACCGCTGATCGACCTCGGGACCGTGCGGCTGCCGCGCCTGGTCGGGCACGGACGCGCCATGGACCTGATCCTCACGGGCCGCCCCGTCGCTGCAGACGAAGCGCTGCGCATCGGCCTGTGCGACCGCGTGGTCGCGAAGGGGCACGCGCTCGAGGCGGCGTTGGCGCTCGCGCGGCAGATCGCGGCCTTCCCGCAACGCTGTCTGCGCGGCGACCGACGCGCGGCCATCGACCAGTGGTCGCTCGACTGGGACGCCGCCATGCGCCGCGAGCTCGAGCTGGGCCAGAGAACACTCGCGTCGGGTGAGACCCTCGCGGGTGCCTCCGCCTTCGCGGGGGGCCAGGGCCGTCACGGCGAGTTCTCGTGATCCCCGTCCACCACGCCACCCCGGAGACGTTCGACACGCTGGTGCTCGAACCACGCGACACCCTTGTGATCGTCTACTTCTGGGGCCCGGACTGCCCGAACTGCGAGTTCTTCGCGTCGCGCCTTCCCCATCTGCTCGAGCTCCTCGGGGAAGTCCCCGCGCGGCTGGTCAAGGTGAACGCCTACGAGCACGACGCGCTCGCCACGCGCTTCGCGCTGTTCGGCATCCCGCAGTTCTTCCTGTATCGCAACGGAGCACGCCTCGGCAAGATGAGCGAGTTCCGCGGCGACGCGTTCTTCGTGCAGGTGGTCCGCGACCACCTCGCGTGACCTCACACGCGCGGGACCTCACACGCCACGGTCGACGCGCCCTGTCGAGCGTGGCTTGGACGGTCCCGTCACGCGCAGACGCGACCGGCGTGGAGCCGGATCCAGATGAACGGACAACACCGGAAGACGCTGGGTCATGGCGCCGGGGCGGGGCGGGGTGCCAGGGTGATTCCCATGTGCAGCGCTGCTCCCGCACCAACAGGTTGACCGTGGACGCTCCCGGTACGAGTCTCCGCGTGGCAGCGCTAGCGAAGGGAGCTGGGTTCAACGCGTGCGCGCAGTTCATGAAGGCCCGCGTCGGTGACGCGCGCTACGCCGCCATGATCGCGCGCGCCCCCGTGTCGGCGCGCGACGTCCTCGAGAACGCCATGTCGGCGTCGTGGTACCCGATCGCCGCGTTGGACACGCTCTTGAACCTCTACTCCCGAGAGCGAGGCTTCCGCGGCACGATGGACGCTCGAGACGAGTTCGAGGCGCTGGGGCGGTACGTGGCCGAAGACAACCTCACCGGCATCTACCGCGCGCTGCTCCGGGTCCTCTCGGCGCACGGCGCCGTGCCGATGATGCCTCGCATGTGGTCGCAGTACTTCAAGGAGCAGCGCTGCCAGCTGGAATGGGACCGCACGCGCACCGAAGCCCGGCTCACGGTGGCCGGTTTGCCCATCGCGCACCTGGGTGCGGTGGCCGCGGGGTGGCAACAGGCGGCGCTGCGCCTCTCGACCCACCCGGGCGCTACGGTCGTCGAAGAGCGCTATGCCCGCGGGCAGATGACCTCGGACCCCATGGTGTTCCGCATCGTCTGGTAGAGAGCGACGCCCGCGTGCGTCGTCGCCCACGGCCGGTATAGGAAGGACATGTCCGACCGCCGCCGCTCTGCCGCCCCGCTCGCCCTCCTCTGGCTGGTCTCCTCGTCGCTGGGTGGCTGCGACCCTGCGCCACGCGCCGAGCAGACGAACGCTGGCGCGACACCCGCCGCCCCCCCCCTGCGACCCACACCCGAGCCAGCGACCGCGGACGAGGTCGGACCACGCCCTGCCGCCTGGGTCGAGGCGCGCGTGGACGAGGCTCGGGCGCGCATGCAGGCCGACCCGGCGGGTGCCCTCGTGTGGGCGACCATCGAAGCGCACGGCGGTCTCGCGACGTGGCTCGCGCGTAGCACCGTGTCGTTCGAGTTCGACTACAAGCCGCTGGCCCAGCCCGAGCGCCGCATGCACACACGCAACCAGGTGGACCACTGGAGCGCGCACGCCCGTCAGACCGAGCTCGACGGGGGGGCCGGCGCCGAGGCCACGCTCGGGTGGGACGGTCGGCGCGCCTGGATCACCCCTGAAGCCGACGCGTTCCCCAGCAGCGCGCGCTTCTGGTCGCTGACGCCCTACTACTTCGTCGGCATGCCCTTCGTCGCCGCGGACCCGGGCACGCGCTACGAGCGGCTGACCGACGCCTCGCTCGACGGAACGGTCTACCAGCTGGTCAAGCTCACCTACGGCGAAGGCGTGGGCGACGCGCCCGACGACTACTACATCCTCTACTTGCACCCGGAGACGCACCACCTCGCAGCCCTCCGCTACGTGGTCAGCTTCCCCGGCTTCTTCCCCGAGGGCGGTCACACCCCCGAGAAGCTCATGCGGTACACGGACCCCACCGAGGTGGACGGTCTGCGCTTCGCGCAGCGCCTGGACACCTCCAGCTGGGATCTCGAGGCCGGCATGCCCGGCGAGATCGTGACCGAGATCTACGTGTCCGACATTGCGCTGGGACAGAAGTGGCCGGCGGCCCTCTTTGCGCCCCCGGAGGGCGCCGTCGTCACTGAAGACTTGTGAGCGGACTGAACCTGCTCTTTCCGTGATCCACGGGTGGCGCTTGCTGGTAGCTTGTCGCGCAACTTCACGGGGGTTTCGGTCATGAACGTCGACTTCAACGAGCAGGACACGCGCATCAACATCGAGGGCGCGACCAAGGCCATGCAGGTCAGCGACCTGAGCACGGCGCTCTTCCACGCAAGCTCCGTCCTCTCGGTCGAACCCGAGAACGCGGCCATGCGCGCGGTGCTCGACCAGATCGTGCAGCGCGTAGGGGCCGAGGCGCTGACGCTGGTGCGCACCAACCAGGCCAAGTTCGACTACATCACGGTCGCGACGCGCGCGTACGTGCAGGCCAAGCTGGGCAACGCCACGGAGGCCTTCCGCGAGCTCTGCTATGTCGTGAACCTGCGCCCCGACGTGCCCTTCTTCGTGTGGGGCGCCGAGTGGGCCGCCGAGGGCAAGCTCAGCGGCATGAGCGCGGAGGACACCGTCAAGCTGGTGGTCATCCCCACGCTGCGCTGGCTGTCCGAGTGCCCGGCGCCCATCGCCGACGATGACTACCGCAAGCCGAACGTGTTGGCGGCCGTGCGCGTGATGACCATCCTGCGCCAGATCCACCCGCAGGAGCCGATGGTCCTCATGGCCGGCTCGTCCGCGCTGCGCCGCGCGGGAGACTTCGTGCCTGCCATTCAGCTGGCCGAGCAGTGCCACCAGCTCGACAAGAAGTGGAGCACCGCCATCATGGTGGCCACGGCGCACCGCGACGCCGGCGGCATCGACCGCGCGGTGGAGTGGTACCGCTACTCGCTCTCGCTGGAGGGCGCCGACCCCATCTCCACGCAGCTGGACATCGGCGACACGCTGCTCAACGCCGAGCGCTGGGACGACGCCATCGCCGCCTATCGCGAAGTCCTGCAGCAGAACCCGAAGCACCGGCACGCCGAGTCGTCCATCACCTACGCCGAGTTCAAGAAGACCAAGAACCCCGAGCTCAAGTTCGCGCTCTACGACCAGGCCGAGCACTCGGGCCGCGCCTGGCAGCTGCTGTGCGACATGGAGCCGCAGCGCGACTACATCCACTTCCTGCCCGGCCCCGGAGACGCCAGCGCCAACGCGCTGCGCAACGTTGTGCGCGACCTGACGCAGCACCCAGAGCGCGCCCAAGGCGGCAGCTTGACGATGAACGTCACGCACCCGGAGTCGCCCAGCGTGCTCCTGGCCTTCGAGCGCTGGGCCGCGGACAAGCAGTATCGCATCGGGGTCAAGCTGGCCTACCAGAAGTCCGTCTCGCCCGACCCGCGGAGTCCGCGCGGCCAGGTGGCGTTTTCCCTCTGGCGCTTCGACGCCGAGCGCGGCTACCCGAACGTCCCCGCGCCCGATCCGCGCGTGGTCGATGCCGTGGCGTCCATCGCGCGCGAGACCTTCCTGCTCGAGCGCTGGGACGCGGAGGCCAAGGCGCTCGGCCCTCAGATGGGCGTGGCCTGGCTTGAGCAGTTGCTCTCGCTGATGGTGCACCCGGCCCCCATCCCCGAGGGCATGGACCCGTTCACGTGGGTGCTGCGCCTGCAGATCGCCACGGCGCTGGTGATCGCGCGCACGGACGGCAGCTGGAGCGACGGGGGGGGGCGCAAGTTCGCGCTGTTCAACGTGGCGCGCGGTCCGGTGGACTGGACCTCCCTCGCCGCCATCGTCGTGCTTGCCTGGATCGCGCAGCAGGAGCCTGCCACGCGCCCCGACATCGAGGCGCTCTTCACCGAGCTGCGCGCCAGCATCCCGCGTGAGGGCTTCACCACCTACGAGCGCCCGCTCGCGCTGGCGTGGCTCAACATGGGCGGGCACGACGAGGCCAAGCTCAAGTCCTTCTCCGACTGGCTCTACGACTACGACGACCGGCACAGCGAGAAGCAGCAGGAGGAGACGCACGAGGGGCTCACCATCGCCCAGTACGCGGAGCTGTCCGCGCGCCGCGACGCCATCACCACCAAGCACGCGCACCACGCGGGCGGGCGCATGGCGTTCGTGGGCAACGCGCTCGGCAACGAGCAGTGGCGCGAGCTGGAGAAGCTGTGCCGCGAGTACGGCCTCCCCGCGAACAACGCGGCCGCCAGCGGGCGCATCGAGGGCTGGGAGACGCGCCTGCGCAACGACAAGCGCCTGCGCGCGTTCTTCGAGCAGCAGGTGAACCTGACCAAGCTCAAGCTGGAAGGCATCGACCCGAACAGCCACGAGGGGCGCATCGCGGAGCAGATCCGTGGCGGACACTTCGACGTCGAGGGCGCGCGCGTCAACGCGCAGGCCGTGGCGCAGGCGGCCGCAGCGGGCGAGGACATGGGCGACCCGGACCCCGTGGTGTTCCCCGGGCAGCCCGTCGCGAAGCTGTCGGACTACGTGAAGATGATGAAGCACATGCAGACCGGCGACATGAACGGCGCGCTGAAGATGTACGGCCTGAACATGGCCAGCTACGGCGGCGTGGCGCAGGCCTGGGGCGTGAAGCTGGCGTCCGACCCCGTCCTGACCGCCAAGTTCAGCAAGATGATGGCGTAAGGCCCGCGGCCTGCCGGGTCACTCTCGCGCCACGAGCGAAGCACCACTTACTCGAGGCGGTCCCTGCTTTTTTCCGGCCCTCGACCGTCCGCCCCTCGCGGTCGTCGCGACCGTCCCTCGTGTTCGTGTTCGTGTTCGTGCGCGTGCGCGTGCGCGTGCGCGTGCGCGTGCTCGTGCGTGTGCTCGTGCTCATGCGCGTGCGCGTACTCGCCTGAAGCCCGCCGAGTACGGCATCTGCCCTACGTCGCCGCGAGCTCACGACAGCCACCGGAAGCACCTCCACGCGTACGCGTACGCGCACGAAGACGAAGACGAGAACGAGAACGAACACGAGGACGAACACGACCACACTCACGAGGACGCGCACGCGCACGCGCACGGCGACAATGACGAGGACGAGGGCGACGATGCGCACGAACACGAACAGGGGCTCCCGGGGCTCGTGAGTTGTGCTCTAGTCTCGCGACCATGCCGGAGCTCCCCGAAGTCGAGACCGTCGCGCGGCTGATCAGGCCGCGCGTCTTGGGCCGCACCATCACCTCCTCCCAGGCTTCATGGGTGCGCTCGCTCGGGGGCCCCACGGCCGCGACGTTCGAGCGCCTGGTGCGAGGGGCCACCGTCACCCACGTAGGACGCCGGGCCAAGTACATCGTGCTGACGCTGCGACGGGGCGGCACGGGCGATGCGGGGGCAGACGCGGGCGCGCTGCTGGTGCACCTGCGCATGACCGGGCGGCTGCACGTCGAGCCCAGCGCGGCGCCCCTCGGCCCCTACACCCGCGTCGCGCTCGGGCTCGACGACGGGCACACGCTGCGCTTCGACGACGTGCGCAAGTTCGGGCGCTTCACGCACGTGGCGGACCCGCTCGCCACGCTCGCGCACCTGGGTCCGGAGCCGCTCGAGCCAGCCTTCACGGGTGCGTGGCTGCACGCGGCGCTGCGCGCCCGACGGCGAGCGCTGAAGCCCCTGCTGCTGGACCAAGAGTTCGTGGCGGGGCTCGGCAACATCTACGTCGACGAGGCGCTGCACGAGGCGCAGCTGCACCCGCTGCAGTCCTCGGAGCGCGTGACCAAGCCGCAGGCTGCGCGGCTCGCGGAGGCCATCCGCGCCATCCTCGACGAAGCCATCGCGCGCGAGGGGTCCAGCTTCGACACGTTCTACCGCACGCCCGAGGGACAGCCCGGCAGCTACCAGCACCAGTTCCGCGTGTACGGCCGCGACGGGAAGCCCTGCCGGCGCTGCGAAGCCACCGTGCAGAAGCTGGTGGTGGGGCAGCGCGGGACGCACGTGTGCCCCCGCTGCCAACGCGCGCCCCGAGGACCGAGACCATGAGCGAGTCCAGCGAGTCCCCTCCCGCCCGGGCTTCCTGGCTGCGGACCGCCGTGTGGCTCGGGTTCCTCCTCCTCGTGCCCGCGACGCTGTGGTTCAGCGGCGCGCTCGACTACCTGCGCGACACGGAGCGTGTGCGCGCCGACGTGAGCACTCTCGGCCCGCTCGCGCCGTTCGCGTGGGTCCTGCTGCACGCCACGCTCGAGGGCTTCGGTGTGCCCGCGACGTTCATCGTCATCGCCGCCATGGTGCTGTTCAGCAAGCCCGTCGCGTTGCTGGTGTGCGTGCTGGGGAGCGCCGGCGGGATGGCGGTGGGCTTCTACCTCGCGCGCTCCATCGCGCGCGAGTGGGTCGCGGCACGCCTGCCGCCCCGCTTCCGTGCCTGGGAAGCCCACGTCAGCGAGAACGCGTTCTTGGTCTCGCTCGGCATGCGCTCCGTGCTCTTCCTGGCGCCGGGTCCGGCATACGTCATGGGCCTCTCGCGTGCGCGCTTTCTGCCTTGTTTGCTGGGCGCTGCGCTGGGCTGCGTACCGGGCTTGTGGCTGATGGTCTACTGGGGTGGCGAAGCGGCGACGCTCATGACGCGTATCCCGATCTGGGCGTGGCTCGTACTGGGCGCCTTCGTGGTCGGCGGTCTGGTGTGGCGCCGCGTCCGTCGAAAATAATTTCAACACTCAGTGCCACTACGTGGCCTCCAAAGCCAATCTCACGCGCCACCTGCGTCGCTTACATTTTGTATACATTATGTCCAGAAGCGGTCCGCGAGGGGCTCGGTATCGCTACTAGAACGGCCGTTTTGCCGAAGCAAGCGCGTAATCGTGGGCCTTGTGGCACTCCGAGACACGCTGGGAGACGCCCGTGTACAAAAACTTACCAACTAGTAAGTTATGCTTTTGACATTTTGTTCGGTCAATTTTCTCGCAAATAAAGCAATCGCAATTCGAAAGTTGCTGGTGTACACGGTGCAGAGATTGGAAGGAACCAGGTGCCCGTGACCCACGAACTCCCCCCCCTCAGCGCGCGCTTCCGGCGCGTCGACTCCATCTCCCCGAGCGAGCTGCAGCAGATGCACGCCCTCTTCTCGCGCTTCTACGAGAACGCCGACCTGAAGAAGTTCATCGAGGACCTCTCGGAGAAGTCGGGCGTGATCATGGTGCGCGAGAAGACCGAGGCAGCGACGCTGCGCGGCTTCAGCACGATCAAGCAGGTCGAGCTGGACGACCAGGGCCGCAAGGCCATCGGCGTCTTCAGCGGCGACACCATCCTGCACCCCGACTACTGGGGCGACCGGGCCCTCAAGGACGGGTTCGTGCGCTACATGCTGTCGGTCAAGGCCCGCATGCCCCGCACGCCCATCTACTGGCTGCTCATCTCCAAGGGCTACAAGACCTACCTGCTGCTGGCGAACAACTTCGTCACGTTCTACCCGCGGCACGACTCACCCAACGACCCGCGCCTCGCGTCCATCGTGGACCAGTACTGCCGGGCGCTGTTCCCGCGCGCCTACAACGCGACCACCCGCGTGCTGGACTTCGGCGACGGCTCGCAGTGCCTCAAGGAGGTGGTCGCGCCCATCACCGACGAGCTGCGCGCCCTGAACCCGGCCATTGCCTACTTCGAGCAGTGCAACCCCGAGTGGCAGCGCGGCGTGGAGCTCCCCTGCGTGGGCGAGGTCTCGCTCAACCTGCTGTGGCCGTACCTCGCGAAGGAGTCGGCGCGCTTCCGCAGCTCGGCGCCGCCGCCCGGCCCCCTCACCACCGAGATCGCGGGCGACCGCATGCCCTCGCTGGCCGACCTCGCCCGTCAGCTGACCGAGAGCAGCAACACGCCGCTCTCGACCAGCGCCGAGGAGCGGGCATGAAGCAGCGCCTGCGTCCGCTCGCGCACCAAGCGGCGCGGGCTGTCTGCACCTTCGGGGCGCGCCGCTTCGAGGCCGCCCTGGGCGACGTGGAGGGCACGCAGCGCGCGGTGCTCGCGGCCCAGCTCCTGCGCTACGCCGGCTCGGAGCAGGCGGGCGCCCTCGGGCTGCGTCCAGGCCTGCGTGCCGAGGAGTTCCGTGACCGCGTGCCCGAGCACGCTTGGTCCGATGTGGCGGACATGGTGCGTCGGCAGCGCGCGGGCCAAACCCGCGTGCTCACCCACGAGCCGTGCGCGCGCTACCAGCCCACCAGCGGCTCCAGCTCGCGCGTGAAGTGGGTCCCCTACACGCCCGGGTTCCTGAGCGACCTCGACGCGGCGGTTACGCCGTGGGTCGCCGACCTGTACCAGAGCGTGCCGGGTGTGCGCACCGGGCAGCACTACTGGTCCCTCTCGTGGATCCCCACCGACCTGCGCGCCGACACGCCGGACAACATCAACGACGACACGCAGCTGCTGTCCTGGGAGAAGCGCGCCGCCGCTGCGCTGATGGCCCCCGTGCCGCGCTGGGTCGCGTACGCGCAATCGTCGGAGGACTCGCTCTTCGCGACGCTCGCGTGGCTGCTTGCCGCCGACGACCTGTCGCTGGTCTCCGTGTGGAGCCCCACCTTCGCGCTCAACCTGTTCGAAGGCCTCTCACTGCACCGTGACGAGCTCGCCACGACGCTCGAGCGCGGGCGCTGGCAGCGTCCGGGCATGCCCGGCGCCGCCCCCAAGGCCCTGCGGGCCGCGCACATCCTGCGCCGCTCGAGCGGGCCGGCCGACCCCGCGCTGATGAAGGCCTTGTGGCCGCGCCTCTCGCTGGTGAGCGCCTGGGACACCTCGTCCTCCGCGCGCTGGGCCGAGCGCCTGCAGCAGCTCATCCCGCACGCGCGCTTCCAGGGCAAAGGCCTGTGGGCCACCGAGGGCGTGGTCACCATCCCCTACCGCGGCGTGCACATGCTGGCGTCGCGCAGCCACTTCTACGAGTTCGTGGACCTCGACACCGAGCGCACGCACTTCGCCTGGGAGCTGCGCGAGGGGCAGGAGGTGCGCCCGCTGCTCACCACCGGCGCGGGGCTCCTGCGCTACGCGCTGCGCGACCGCCTCCGCGTGGGCCAGCGGCTGGGGAACACGCCCAGCCTGGTGTTCGTGGGGCGCATGGACGACACCGACATGGTGGGCGAGAAGCTCAGCCCGGACGCCGCGCAGCGGGTGCTGGGCATGCTGGAGAGCCCCGGCGACTGTCAGCCCGTGTCGCTCATCCCCTTGCCCAACGGCCTCGACGAGTCCCGCGAGCGCCCCTGCTACGTCGCGCTGTGCGAGGGTGAGAGTAACCCCAACCAGGACAGCCTGCGCGCCGAGGCGCTCGAGCGCGGCCTGCGCGAGTTCTTCCACTACGAGCTGGCGCGCGACCTGGGGCAGCTGGCCGAGGCCCGCGTCGTCACCACCCCGAACGCCCGCGCGCTCTACGAAGAGCTCGGGGTCCTGCGCGGGATGGTCCAGGGAAACATCAAGGTCGAGCCCCTCTCGGCCTGCATCGAGGGAGCCGCCGCCGCGCACCTGCGCCACGTCGCGCGTCCCGTCGCACGAGGAGATCAGTCATGGACGTAAACGCATTCGTCGCTCAGTTCCCCGATGTTCGGGTCGCGACCGAGAAGGACAACGCCACGATCCTCGAGCTGTACAGGCGGCTCAGCATGCAGGGCGGGGTGTTCAACATCCAGTTCGTGAAGGACCCGGACTACTTCCGCTTCCTGCGCTACGAAGGCCCCGAGCACTTCGTGCTGCTGATCGAGAACTCCGAGGGCGTGGCGGAGGGCATGGCCACGCTCGTGATGCGTCCCGGCTACGTGGGCGACGACGTGGAGTGGGTCGGCCACTGGTCGGACCTGCGCTTCATCCGTGGGCGTGACCGGCGCTCGCGCTTCGACTGGAAGGCCTTCATGGCCGCCGTCTGCGAGCACGGACACGAGGTCGAGGGCTGGCACGGCTGCAAGCACTGGCTGGGCTCCTTCGTGATGGCGAACGAGCGCGCGCGCGCCGCGTTCACCGCGCAGGACACGCCGTTCGACATCACGAACGTGGCCTCGTACCAGATGGTCAACCTGCTGGCGCACCGCCCCTTCGGCCGCAGCAAGCTGCGGCAGCTGCGACGTGGCAGCGCGGTGCACGTGCGCAAGGCCAACACACGCGATATCGAGGCGCTGCGCAGCTTCCTCGACACGCAGAGCCGCAAGCGCGCCCTGGGCTACGTGTACGAGGGCGAGTACGACGAGCTGTCGCGGCGCCTCCAGAGCTGGGACGACTTCAGCATCGAGAGCTTCTACCTGGCCGAGGACGACCGCGGGAAGCTGCTCGGGTGCTTCGCCCCGTGGGACCTCTCGCCGGGTCGGCGCATCGTGGTGGACGACTTCCCCACCTCCGTGCGCATGGCGGCGGGCGTGGCGCGCGGCCTGGGCAAGGCCGTCCCGAAGCCGGGCGACGAGCTGCGCATCCTGTATCTGACCACGCAGGAGATCGACCACACGCTCAGCCCCAGCGACCGTCGCGCCGTGTTCGCGGCCTTGCTCGAGGGCCTGTACGGTGACCCGCGCGTCGGCGCCTACCACATGGTGGCGCTGACCGACTACGACCGCGAGACGCTGCTCGACGTAGTGGACCCGGCCTACTTCACGCAGAAGACCCCGACCCTGCTCTACGCCATGACCGCCCCCGGCGCGGCCATCCCCGTCAACGAAGCGCACCTCCGCGTTCACGCAGGGCATGAGATGTGTCTCACCTGATCCCCCTCAACCGCTCGGAGCGCGCCTACGCGGCCCTCGAAGGGCTGGCGGGGTCGGTCACGCAGGTCTACGAGATGAGCTTCGAGCGCCCCCTCGACGCTCAGCGGGTGCGGCGCGCGTTCCGCGAGCTGGTGTCCGCCTATCCGCGCACCCGCATGCGGCTCGCCGTGGGTGCCTTCAGCACGCGCCTCGGCCTGCTGGGTGACGACGACCCCATGCTGGTGCCCCTCTTCGACGAGGCCTTCCGCGTGGTCGAGGGCGTGGCAGGCGACGACGAGCGCCTCGCGGCCTACCGTGATGCGCTGCTGTCGGAGAGCTTCTCGCTGGGCCGCAGCCTGCCCGTGCGCGTGCGCTTCGCCAACCACCCGACGCGCCCCACGCTGTTCTTCATCGTGCACCACCTCGTGTGCGACGGGCGCGGGATGATCCAGATGATCGACGCGCTGCTGGGCGCGCTGGCCGGCCAGCCCATCACGCCCGTGCCGCTCACGCTGCACGAGATGCGCAGGGCGCTCTGGCCCAAGGGCTTCGTCCGACGCGTGCGCGCGGCGTGGCTGGACTTCCGGCGTCGTCGCGCAGCCCGACGTGAGGCGCGCGGGGTGACGTTGGTCGACCCGCTCGCGCCGCTGCCCGCGTTCACCGCCCCGCGCGTGGTGCGGCACACCCTGTCCATCCCGGTGGCCCAGCTGGTCAAGACGGCGCGCGCGCACGGCACCAGCCTCACCGCGCTGACGCTGGCCGCCCTCACCGCCGTGCTGGCGCGCCGCTCGCAGGCCGCGAGCGACGGGTCGCGCGAAGTGGCGCTGCGCCTCTCGGTGGACCTGCGCCCCTACTTCGACCCGCCGCAGCCCGACGCCTTCGGCAACCTGGTGGCCACCTTCATGGTGCGCTGCACGCGCTTCGCCGAGCGCGCGCCGCTCATCGCCGACATCGCGGCCCAGCTGAAGGAAGGCACGCGCCGCTTCAAGGACCACGAGCGCGGGTGGGGCCTCCTGCTGGACGAGCTGGGCACCCTCATCGGGCTGCGCCTGTACTCACTCGCCGCGCGGCGCCTGAAGGCCCGCAACCGCCTGACGCCCATGAGCGCGCACTACTCCACCGTCGGCAGCGTCGACCATCTGTTGCGGCACGACGTGGGCCTGGTGGACATCGCGGGCTACGCGCCCAACACCGGGCTGTTCGTGACGAGCATGGGCTTCCGCGACCAGCTGCGCATGGCCGTCATCTACCCGACGGGCGCGCTCGACCGCGAGCAGGCCCTCTGGCTGGCGCAGGAGCTGGAGACCACGCTCGCGCGGATGAGCGAGCCCGAACAGGCGAGCGACGAGACCGAGGAGCCCTGGGAGGACAGCGCCGCGCGTCGGATGGTGCGGGCACCGTCGGAGCAGGCTCAGTCGCGGTCGGCAGGGTCCGTCTGAGCGGGTGTTGGGAACGGCTAGGGTCGAGTCAGCATCCCGCTGGCCAGTGAGGCGGGCGATGCTTGGGGGCACCTGGCTTCAGCCTGGTGCCCCCCATCATCCTCAGTCCTCGTCGCCCTCGTGCTCGTCGTCCCAGTCGTCGTCCCCATCCGCGTCCAGCTCGCCCTTCGGGCGGGGCGCAGCCGGGCGAGGGTCGGCCTCGGCGATGCGCTCGCGCAGGTATTGGTACAACGCGCGGCGCTTGGCGGTGGCGCTCTTGCCCTTCTCGGCGCGTGAGGTCTCGGTGTCCCCTGCGCCCTCCTTGCCGGCCGCGCGCACCATCTGTCGCAGCGTCTGCCGCTCCGTCGTGGGGTACGCGGTCAGGAACTCTTCGCAGGCCGCGTCGCCCTGGGCATCGTCCGTCACCCGGTCGCGCCAGCGCTCGATCAGCCGCGCGCGCGCGAGCGAGATGGGGCTCGACGGGTCCAGCAGCCCGACCGCGTGCATGAGCGCCTTGGCGTCGTAGGAGCGGAGCTGTCGCGCGACGAAGCGCCGCTGCCGCACCTTGGCGCCCCGGCTGGTGTTGGACAGCTCGAGGATGGCCTGCTCGAGCCCCTCCGGCAGCTCCAGCTTGGCCCGCACGGCCGGGCTCAGGGCGGCCAGCGCGAGGCCCAGCTCGGCCAGCTCGGCGGTGACCTCGTGCTGCTTGTTGCGCTTCTTGCTGCGCGAGGGGACGCCCTCGTACGGGTCCGGCGCCTCGGGGTCGGTGGAGTGCATGCGGCGCGCCATGGGCCGCAGTGTCCCTCAGTCCTGGCGCATGTCCAGCTTGGAAGGTCCGGGGATCGGGCCTATACCCACCCCCCATGCAGCAACGCACAGGCCTCATCGCCTTCTGGAAGGGCTACGACCGCAAGCTCTACCTGAAGGCCGCCATCCTCGCCGACCGCCTCGGCTACGACTCCTTCTGGCTCCCGGAGGTGTGGGGCTACGAGAGCTTCCAGCTCCTGACGGAGATCGCCATCCACACCAAGCGCATCAAGCTGGGGACCGGCATCATCAACGTCTTCAGCCGCTCGCCCGCGTTGATCGGCATGAGCGTCGCCACGCTGGACGAGATCTCGGAGGGGCGCGTCATCCTCGGCATCGGCACCAGCGGCAAGCGCGTCATCGAGGGCTTCCACGCGCGCGAGTTCAAGAAGCCGCTGACGCAGACGCGCGACGTCATCCGCGTCACCCGCGCCCTGCTGGACGGCACGCCGCTGGACCAGGCCGGCGCGAAGCTCGGCGAGTACCGCAAGTTCACGCTGGACAACAAGCCCACGCGCCGCCGCGTGCCCATCTACGTGGCCGCGCTCAAGGAGCAGGCCATCCGCAGCATCGGCGAGCTGGCCGACGGCTGGATGCCCATCTTCTGGCCCTACACGGAGCTCTCCCGCGGGCACGAGTGGATCGCGCAGGGCGCGCTGGCCGCAGGCCGCAACCCGAGCGAGATCGTCACGGCCCCCTTCACCACGGCCATCCCGCTCACGGGGCGCATGGCCTCCGAGAAGGCGCGCGACATCATCTCCTTCTACATCGGCGGCATGGGCGAGTACTACAAGGAGATGCTCACCGGCATGGGCTACGCCGACGAGTGCGAGCGCATCGACCGCCTGTACAAGGACCCGGCCACCCGCTCCCAGGCCAAGGACGCGGTCACGCCCGAGCTGGTGGACGCGCTGACCGTCAGCGGCAACCCGCTGCACTGCATCCGCGAGCTGCGCCGCCGCCGCGACTTCGGGCAGGACCTGCCCATCATCAACCTGCCGCCCAACATGCCGTGGCCGGCGCTGGCAGCGTTCATCACGACGATGGCTCCGCGCCGCTTCCCCTGAGCGTCAGGGGGCGCCTCAGCGCTCCCCCGCTGACAACACCTGGGTCGAATGTCTCAACGACGTGAACTGCGGGGGTCGTCGCAGTAGAGCGCGAACGAGTGCAGACCTGGCGCCCGAGACGAGAACTCACCGAGGTACGGTGCTTCGGTCGCAGCATTGCTACGCATAGAGCACTGCTTCGACCGAAGCACTCTGGGGTCACTGCGGCGGATGCTCAGCCAAGCAGAGGCGCTCGGCAAAGGCCTCTCAGATCCGGCCACTGGGTCCTTTTCGGTTCGACCGTGCGACCTTGTTGGTATGCTTCCCGTCAGGTCGACCAGAGTCGAATTGGGGCCGATGCCGGAAGGACGATTTCGCCTGTGAAGCAACGCACTCATCGCTGGGAGAGGGCAGCATGGCAAGGCTTGGTCGTCGTCGGGTTCGCCCTGGCAAGCCAGTCGCTTTCGGCGTCCGCGCAGCGGTTCTCACTGCCGCTGCGAGAACACCTCGTCGTGACTACCTCTGATTCTGCGGCCGCTCCAGCGGGAGCCTTCTGTGTGCTCAGCATCGTCACCGTACCCCATCGGTCCTACAACTGCCGGGTGCGGATCGAGTGTGGCGGGAACGTCACCTATGGGGACGGGACTTCGGGCCTCAACACGTGTCGCGCCGAGCAAGATGGAGTGCTCACCGTGCACGACCCGAGAGATGATGATGGCGATCCAGCGCTGTCGCTCCTAGTCAGGGGCAATGGTGCCAGCGTGATTGCAAACGTGTGGTCGGGGACCTGGCGCGTTGCTTTCGCCGGTCCAGTCCTCCCGCCGACACCGTGGCCTCGCGCCGCGCCTGGAGCCACCGCTCCGGCGACTCAACGGATCCGCTCGACGAACTGGCGCTCTCTCCAAGACGTTCCGTTGGACGATTCGCGCCCCTCGGTGACGTACGTCGACCTCAACGGCGACGGGTACGAAGAGGCCGTTTGGACCGACGCTCAAGGCATCGAGGGCTCGGCGTCGGGTTGGTACTCAAGTGTTGTGGTGTACAGCATGCTGCCCGGCGACACCGTGCCCCGTCTCGTCCAGACCATTGCTTCGCAGGTGGATGACAACAGCAATGGGCAGGTCAGTCTGGTGAGCGCCAGTAGAGGCGGCGTGGTTGTCGCACGAGCGGAGTTCAGCGAGGACGACGCCATGTGCTGCCCGCACGCTGACCGCATCGAACAATGGCGGTGGAATGGCCAGTGGTTGGCGGAGGACGTTGCCCGCCGGCGTGTTTTACCGAGACGTGAGCCCGCCCCGGTTCGCTGACACGCTCCGCTATCCAGCAATCCTCCCCAACTCTCAGCAGGCCGCGGGTTCACGCGTCGAAGAAGCGATGGATCGCCGCCGCGCGGGCGTGCGCGTCACGACGCCCCAGCGCCACCAAGCGGCTGGCGAACTCGCCGTCGAAGAGCACGAACGACAGCAGGTCGGCCTGGAAGCCCGGCTCCAGCTTCAGGTCGCCCGAGAAGATGTGTGGCGAGAGATGCGTGGTGCGCAGCTCGTGCGCGCGCGCCGCGGCCAGCCGACCGATGTCCTCCGAGGGGTAGAACACCAGGCGGTTGACCTTCTTGTAGGGCGCCCCCCGCGACTCCTTGATGACCTTCTGCACCCGCGTCATCTCGGTCTCGCCGAGCACGTCCTCGAGGGTGGCGATCATGCGGTTGAAGCGGTCCATCACCTGCAAGTCGTAGTTGACCGGGTCCAGCAGCAGGGCGTTCAGGATCTTGCCGATGAGGAAGACCGGGTTGGGGTAGGCCTGCAGCGCCTGCTGGCGGGCCTCGGCGTCCGGCCGGGCCTCACTGCGCAGGGAGATGACCACCAGGCGCTCGGCACCGCAGCGCAGCGCTGGCGCGATCGGCGTGTTGAAGCGCAGGCCCCCGTCGCAGAAGTAGCGCCCGTCGATCTCGCGCGCCGGGTAGATGAGCGGGATGGCCGAGCTGGCCAACACGTGCCGCGCGTCGATGCGGGATGGCAGCACCCGGCGGCGGGGATCCTTGGAGCGCGCGAACTCGGCCCCGGGCGCGATCTCCGAGAACATGGTGGTGACGCCGTCCTCCACACCCAGGGACGCCACCACCAGCGAGCGGACGATGCCGCTGTCCACGTTGCGGTGCAGCTGTTTGAACGGGATGGCGCGCCCCACCAGCTCTTCGAGCGCACGCGGGTCCAGAAACGAGCGGCCGACGCGGCCCACGTCGTCCCGACGCAGCTTGCTCAGGAGCGGGCGCAGCCGCCGCCCCGCGAGCAACCCCATGGGGTCGAAGCGCAGGTGCTTGCTGAGCCTCAGCCCCTCCCACTCGCCCACCAGCCCGGAGATGTCCATGTCGGGACGGTGCGCGTGGGACGCAAGCCAAGCGCTGTTGATGGCCCCCACGGACGTCCCCGTGAAGATCTCGAAGGGGGCACGGGAGAGGCGACGCGGCTGGAGCACGTCCATGATGCCCGCCACGACGCCCACTTCGTAGGCGCCGCGGGCGCCGCCACCGGAGAGCACGATGCCTGTCCGTGAGTGCATGGGCGTACCTTCACCCGAAAGGGACCATCAAAGGAAGCGCGACGCTCACCGGGCTGGAACCGAGGGGCTAGGCGGTCGCTAACCCGGCGAAACCGCTACGGGAAAGCGCCGAGCGGCGATCTCTTTCTCGGGCCCGATCGTGAATTTCCTGGCCATCGGCGCGGTTAGAGGTCACATTTCCGCCCCCCGAGCTGGGTGATGGCACGTGTTTCTGCGCGTTTCGCCTTGATCCCAAGCCGGTCGCTCAGTAATAAGCCGCTCCCCCGCCCGTCTTGGCGGGCTTTGGAGGAAGAATGTCCCGCTACACCGGACCGCGCGTGAAGAAGATGCGCGCCCTGAACCTCGACCTTCCCGGTCTCACCCGCAAGAGCATGTGGGACCGCCCCTTCCCGCCCGGCGTGCACGGCGCGAAGAACGTCCGTCGTCGCAAGATGAGCGACTACAAGAAGCAGCTCCTCGAGAAGCAGAAGCTGCGCTTGAACTACGGGCTCACGGAGCGTCAGTTCCGCCGCCTCTACAAGGAGGCCGTGTCCAGCCGTGATCCGAGCGGTGACAAGCTGCTCGAGCTGCTCGAGCGTCGCCTGGACAACGCGGTGTTCCGCGCGGGCTTCGCGCCGACCATTCCGGCCGCGCGTCAGCTCATCAACCACGGGCACTTCCAGATCAACGGCAAGCGCGTGGACATCCCCAGCTACCGCGTGAAGCCCGGCGAGGTCATCTCGCTCCGCCCACGCAGCCAGGAGCTGGTCACTGTGGCGGCCGCCCTCGGCGACCTGCGCCTCACGCGCCCCGAGTGGCTCGAGTACCAAGACGACAAGAAGACGGCGTCCATCAAGGAGCTGCCCAAGGCCGACTCCGTGCCCTTCCCCGTCGAGGTCAACCTGGTCATCGAGTACTACTCGAAGCGCCTGTGACAGCCTGGCCGGCCGGTGTGTCTCGTCACGGGGCGCGCCAGGCTGGCCTTTCGCTCGGGACACCCAAGGACCCCACCCTGCTCCGGCGCGGTGGGGTTTTGGCGTTCCGGCCTTCAGACCGACCGGTGCAAGATGGCCGGCGGCAGGATCTGCGCGTCGCGGAAGGCGTGCAGGACACGCAGGTTGATGTCCGTCTCGAAGGCCTTCTCGTAGCGCGTGTCGTTGACGTAGGCCTTGAGCCGCAGGTGGATGGCGACGTAGTTGTCGTGCAGGACCTGCTGCACCAGCACCACGACGGGCTTGGGCAGGTAGATGTGGCGGCTGCTGACGGCGGCCTCCGTGATGATCTGCCGCGCCTTCTCCACGTCCTGGTCGAGCCCGATGTAGAAGCTCATGCCGACCTGCATGTCGAGCGCGCCGTAGTTGCCGGACGAGGTGACGTCGGTGAGGAACTTGTTGTTGGGGATGGTGACGGTGTTGTCGTCCAGCGTCTGCATGCGCACGGAGCGCAGCCCGATGGCGGTGATGTCCCCGTACTGTCCGCCGAACTCGACGCGGTCGCCCACCTGGAAGGGGCGGTCGATCATCACCATGATGCCGGCGATGAACGAGGCCACCAGGTCCTTGATGGAGAGGCCCACGGCGACGGCCACCGTGCCGCCGATGACGGCGACGATGCGCTGGTCGAGGCGCAGGCTGAGCGTGATGACCAGCACGGACGTGACCACGTAGACGATGAACTGGAAGAAGGTCTCGACCTTCTGGAAGACGAGGCGGCGCGTGGTGAACTGGTGGCTCAGGCGCTCGACCGAGTTGCGCACGAAGCGCAGCGCGACGTAGGCCGCGAACACGACGAACAGCGACGAGAGCACGCCCGTCCAGCGGATGAGCTTGGCGATGTCCTGGAGCAGCTCGGCGTCGGCGGCGCCGGGCAGCTGCTGGGCCACCGCACGGGCAGGTGGTGCGCAGACCAGGCCGAGGGCGAGCGCACCGAGCGTGCGCGTTGGGCGCTCGAGGAGACGTGGAGGATGGCGGTGTCGATCGGTCATCATTCCACCAAGAGGTGCTTGCGGCGCAGCACGCTGGTCAGAGGGCGAAACCAGTGGAAGTCCACGCGCACGGCGTTCTCCTCGGGCACTGACTCGATGTATCCGCGGGAGAGCCCGAGCCGCAGCGCATCGGCGACGTCGGACGCAGGGAGCGCCGTGCACTGCACGATGTCGTCCGGGCGCGCGAGCTCCAGCTGCAGGACGGCGCGCAGGACGTACAGCATGGGCCCCGGCAGCAGCTCGAGGGGTTCGGCGGCAGGCTCCCGGAACAGCCGGACCAGGGGTTCGTTGGCCTCCTCCGGGTTCTCGAAGAGCGACTCCCGGAAGCAGTGCAGCGCGACCGCGGGGTTGCCCCCCGCGAAGTCCCACACGACACCGTAGAAGCCCTCCGCCTTCTGCGTGACCTCCTCGTCGACGCTCCCGTCCGGGTGCCGCGGCACGACCACGCCGTCGAAGCAGGGCTCCACGCCGGCCTCGGCGCTGCGGGCGCGGATGAGCCGCCCGATGTCTCCCACCGACCACTTCGGCAGCTGGATCACGCGGTCGAAGAAGATGTGCTCCCCACGCGCGCGCTCGACGTACTGCCAGGCCGGCCCCTCCACGGCGAACACCCACGCGGCGTCGCCCCCCATCTCGCGCGCGTAGGTCACGAGCTGGTCGAGCTCCGCCAGTCCGCCGATGGCCGGCATGATCATGCGGTGGAGGTCGTCGATGCAGATCGCGATGGGCCCCGCGGCGCGCACGTGGAGAGCGACGGCCGCTGGGCTGTCTTCCACGCCGAACTGCTCCGCGAGCAGGGTCACGAGCTCTGCGAAGGTGTCGGGCGAGGAGAGGCGGTACACGCGCGTGTCGCCCAGCTGGTCGGCCAGCCGGCGCAAGAACGTGGTCTTGCCCATGCCACGCTCGCCCACGACGACGCTCAGGCTGGTCTGCTTCGCGCGCAGGAGCTCCCGCAGGGCGTCGAGCTCGGCTGGCGCGATGCCCTCGAGAGACTCGGTCGGCGCGTGAAACGGCTCGAAGCGTGCGTACACGGCACGGTCGACGGGCGTCCGCGGCGAGGTCGGGTCTTCGTCGGAGCGCAGCGCCCGCCGACGGAACAGCTGGGCGCGCAGCCGCTGGGTCAGGTCCGCGCGACCGGCGAGCGCGAGGGTCACGCGGGCGATGGACATCGCCAGCAGGTACGCTCCGCCCACGGCCGCAGCGGGATAGCCAAAGAGCTTCTTCTCACGCTCACGAGCCCAGCGTACCAAGCGGTTGGGATCGCCCTCGAGCCGCAGCGAGCGGAAGATGGAGCGCTTCCACCAGCGCAGGATGACGGCCAGCAACGGCACGGCCAGCAACCAGCAGAGGCGGATGACCCATGCGTAGATGGCGCCTCGACCCACGGCTTGTTGGGTGAGATCCAGCACGAGACCGACGCCTACCACCGCGCGCCCGATGAGGCGCAGCGACCGGAGACGCAGCTCCGCGGTGCGGCTGCGTTGGCCGAGGCCGAGGTGGTAGCGCTGGGCGAACGCGTCCAGGAGCAGGATGGCGGTCGCGCCCCCCATGGTCCAGCTCAGCACGGTCGTCAGTGTGGCCACGCCCGGCACCTCGCCCGCGCCCGTCGCGTAGACGATGGCGGCGTAGAGCAGGAGCCACTCCACCGGGCCGCGGACGCGACGCAGGTAGAACATCATGCCCTCTTCGCCGAGCCCCTGCAGCACCGCCTCCCCGTGCTTGCGCCACCACCGGAAGCCCAAGAAGAGGAGCAGGACCTTGAACACCAAGAGCCCCGCGTGGAGCGCCGAACTCTCCACCGCGTCCCGTGCGCCCGAGACGATGCTGGGCCACGCGAGGGAGGTGTGACGCGCCCGAAGCCCGATCTGTTCGGCCTCGCTGCGCGTCTCCGCGACCCCCGCCGCGCCGAAGCCCGTGAACGTGTCGCGCACCTCGGGGTGGACGAGGTCGAGCAGCCGCAGGCGCGCGTGATTGAGCGCGACCGAGTCTGCGTGCAGCCCGCGCTCCATCTCCGCCTCGGCGCGTCGCACGCGGTCCTGCAGTCCCTCCCCCTCCTCGACCAGCTCGGCCCGCAAGCTGACCAGCTCGTCCGCGGCGTCGCCGAGCTCGTCGGGCAGCTCCCCGGGCAGCGGGACGCGCAGGTCGCCGCCCGTCATTCGGCTCTGCTGTTCGTGCCAGAGCTGCCGCGTGCTGCTCCAGCGCGCGTGGACGCGAGCAAGCAGCGTGCGCGCATCAGCCGCCTTGTCACCTTCCAGCAGAGAGCGGCGCTCCAGGGAAGTGACCTCGTCCAGCAGAGAGGTGACCTGCCCGTGGCGCGCCTCGTCAGCGGCCAGCTCTTCGTCGAGGTCGACCAGACGCCGGGCCTGTCGCTCGCGAACGCCTAGCAAGCCAGCGCGGGCCTCGGCCACGCGACGGAGCGCAGCCGAGCGCGCACGGCGGGCCTCCTCCAGCGCTGCCTCGCGCGCGTCCACGGCGTCATGCACCTCGGTGGCCGCGGCGCTCCGCCGCGCGGCGGCGGCCTCGGCCTCGGCGCGGGCCCGCTCGGCCTCTCGGTGAGCTTGCTGCCGAGCGCGATGCACGCTCGCGAGCTCTGCCTTGCGCGCAGACGACAGCTCCAAGTACGCGCGCCGGGCGCGATCGAACCCCAGCTCCGCCCGCGCGAGCGGGTCCGTGAGCGCGCTCGCGTCGTGATCGGCAGCGTCCGAGCCATCGCGCGCGAGGTGGGCGGCGCGGACATGCGATCCGCCGAGCTCATCGTTCGCGCTGAGGTCCAGCGTCAGCAGCGGCGCGGGGTCTACCTCGGGGTCGAGCTCGAGGCGCATGTAGGCCGTCAGCTGCTGTGCCTGCCGCTGCAGCTCCTCCACCCTGGGGCGCACGGCCGCTTCACGTGCCCGCGCCGCCTCACGCCGCGCCTCGTGTCGCGCCACGACGGCAGCGCGCTCCGACTCGGGGAGCAGGAGGAACCGCGCGAGGGCGTCCAACAGCCCATCGGCGGCTCGCACGACGGGATCCGGCTCACGAGCGACCGCGCGCGCCCGCGCCTGCTCCGCGCGCCTCCGGGCAGCATCGGCGAGCCCGGCCTCGGCCCGCAGGCGCTCGAGGAGCGCGAAGAAGCGCTGCCCGCCCTCGCCCACCAGATCCACGTCGTCGAGGGGCACGCGCAGCACGTCCGCCGCGGCGAATTGGGTGTCCAGCGTCCCGTCGAGGAGCGCGAGCACGCGCGCCCTGCGTGCCGTGAGCGCGGCCACCCTGGCTTCCGCGGCGGAGCTCGCGCCCTGATCCATCGCGAGCGCGGTCGCCGGCGCGGTCGTCGCGGGGTTCGTACCCGAGGGGGCACCCAGCGCGCCAGACGCTTGCGCGGACGCTTGGTCGGGCAAGGCCTGTGGCGCGCCGACGCCGCCATCGTCCGCCACCGCCGACGACGCGCCGAACCACGCCAGCCAGAAGAAACACAAGCTCCGGTTCAGCCACACCGCCTTCCGCGTGCTTAGCCCAGGGTCCTCGGCCCGCACGCACGACCTACCGCGTGTCGAACTTGTCCGAGGGGTAGTCGTCGAGTCGTGGTTCATGGTGAGCCTGATGGGGTCACGCAACGGTCGCCCTCTTGCAGTCGATTCGGCGCGCTGTCAGCGGCCCGTAGAAGCCGATGGTGCGTGCCGCGGACCACGGTCGCAAGCACGAGTTCCGGCGCCCGTCGCGCGGCCCGGCAGGCCACGGATGGCGCCGCGTGCGGGCGTTCGAACGAGCGAGGGCTTCCGCCGATCCCAGATCGTGCTCTTTGGTTGGGGGGCGTGTCCGAGCGCGCCGTTGCTGCTAGGGAGCGCCATGGACTTCATCGCCACGTGCGCCCGCGGCACCGAAGACGTCTTGGCGCAGGAGCTGCGCCAAGAGCGCGTGCGCGGCGTCGCGCCGGGCGCCGGCGTGGTGCGCTTCACGGGGACCCTCGAGGACGCGTACACGGCGTGTGTGTGGTCGCGCGTGGCGAGCAAGGTGCTGCTGCCCATCGCCGAGTTCGCCGCGCCCGACGCGAACCCGGACGCGCTCTACGAGGGCGTGTCACGCATCGCGTGGCTGGACCACCTGGGCCCCGAGCAGACGCTCGCCGTGGACTGCGTCGTGTCGGGCGACCGCAAAGCGCACACGCGCTACCTGGCGCTGCGCACCAAGGACGCCATCGTCGACCAGCTGCGGGCGAGGACGGGCTCGCGTCCCGACGTGGACACCGACGCGCCGGACGTGCGCGTGCACGTCCACTTGGGGGATGGCGTGGCGTCGGTGTCCATCGACCTGGCGGGGGAGCCGCTGCACCGGCGGCACTACCGGCCGCGTGGCGCGCGGGCGCCGTTGAAGGAGAACCTCGCCGCCGCGCTGCTGCTGATGGCGGGTTGGTCGCGCGCGCGACGGGTGCTGGTGGACCCCATGTGCGGCAGCGGCACCTGGCTGATCGAGGCGGCGCGCATCGCGACCGACATGGCCCCCGCGCTGGACCGCACGCGCTTCGGCTTCACGGGCTGGCGGGGGCACGAGCCGGAGACGTTTCGTCGCGTCCAGGCCGAGGCCCAGGCGCGCGCGCGTCGGGGCCGCGAAGACGGCCACACGCCCGTCATCGTGGGCAGCGACGTGGACGACGACGCCGTCGCGCTCGCCCGCAAGGGTGCTTCGCTCGCGGGCGTCGGGCAGCTGGTGCGCGTCGAGCGGCGCGCGCTGCGTGACGCGCGTCCTCCGCGCGAGTGGCGCGAACACCTCGCGTCGCTCGGCCAGGACGCAGGCGACCCGAGCGGAGACGCGCGCGGGCTGATCGTGGTGAACCCGCCCTACGGCGAGCGCCTGGGCGAGGGCGTGGCGCTGTATCAGGTCTACGAAGAGCTGGGAGACACGTTCAAGCAGCACTTCGGCGGGTTCGACGCGTGGGTGCTGGCGGGCAACGCGCAGCTGGTGAAGCGCGTGGGCTTGCGCGCCGCGCGCCGCATCCCGGTGTGGAACGGGCCGATCGAGTGCCGGCTGCTGCACTACCCGCTCACCGCCCGACGCACGCCGCAGCCCGAGCCTGCCGACGCGCGGAGCGCCCAGCGTGACAGCGCCGCCGACGCGCGCCGCACCGGGCGTGACCACGACGTCGACGAGCGACCGACTCCGACCAACGTGGGCGGTGAGAGGCGACCGACCGGCGATGCACCCGCGAGCGCGGAGATCGACGCTGCACCAACGACCCCCGCCGACGCTGCCCCGCGAACGAGCCCCACGGACGGAACACCCGCTTGGCGCAAGCCCAGCGCCGAGGCGGTCATGTTCGAGAACCGCCTGCGCAAGAACCTCCGGACCATCCCCAAGTGGGCCGAGAAGCAGAGGCTCGGGTGCTACCGCGTGTACGACGCGGACATCCCCGAGTACAACGTGGCGGTGGACGTGTTCCGCACCGAGCGCGGCCCCGCGGCACTGGTGCACGAGTACGGCGCGCCACGCCACGTGTCCGAGGCGGACGCGGAGCGGCGCCTGCGCGACGCGATGCTGGTGGTGCCCAAGGAGCTCGACATCGACCCCGAGCGCGTGCACCTGCGCGTGCGTCAGCGCAGCCGCGCGGACCAAGCGCGCCGCGGCGCCCCTGGCCAGTACGAGCGCCGCGCGCCCGCCCGTGAGATCATCGAGGTGGTGGAGGAGCAGGGGCTGCGCTTCGAGATCAACTTCGGGCAGTACCTGGACTGCGGTCTGTTCATGGACCTGCGCGCGCTGCGCAACACGTTGCGGGAGGAGTGCCGCGACCAGTACGTGCTCAACTTGTTCGCCTACACGTGCACGGCCAGCGTCTACGCCGCAGCGGGCGGCGCGCGCGAGGTGGTGAGCGTGGACCTGAACGCCAACTACCTCGACTGGGGCGTGCGCAACTTCGAGCTCAATCGGCTGCCCACGCGGCCGCACCTCTTCGAGCGAGCCGACTGCCTGCGCTGGCTGAGCAGCGGGCGCGGGCGCTTCGACCGCATCCTGCTGAACCCCCCGAGCTACTCGCGCAGCAAGTCCATGCGCGGCGACTTCGACGTCACGCGCGACTACCCGGGGCTGATCGCGGACGCCGCGGCGCGCCTGTCCCCGGACGGCGTGCTGTACTTCGTGACCCACGCGCGCGGCTTCCGCATCGACAGCGAGAAGCTGCCGGGGCTCGACGTGCAGGACATCGTGAAGACCACCCTGCCGCGCGACTTCGCGCGCAGCCCGCACCACGCCTTCCGCATCACGCGGCGCGCACCCTGAGCCCGCCGTTCGACCGTCCGCCGGCGCCACGCGTCACCTGACCGAGCGCGCGACCCCGTTCACGGCGCTGACGCCGCATGTCAGCTCGGCGTGCCGTGCTCACGACACGGGAACTTGCCGACCACCAGCGTGTCCCCCGAGACGGTCTGCTGGATGCGGTCGGCCGCCATGTCGCGCGTCACCACGCAGCCGCAGCCGAGCTCGATGGTCGCGCGCACGCGCTCCGTTCCGTCACTCGCGGGCGGCAGCGGGGCACAAGCGAGCAGGCGCAGCGCGCGCTGGGTGGCCATCAGCTGTAGCGGTCCTCGCGCCACGGATGGGCGCTGTTCGAGTAGCCGCGCTCCTCCCAGAAGCCCGGGCGGTCGTGCACGCGGAACTCGATCTTACGGATCCACTTGGCGCCCTTCCACGCGTACAGCTGCGGCGTGATCATGCGCACCGGGCCGCCGTGCTCACGCGGCAGCGGCTGGCCGTCCACCTCGAACGCCAGGAGCACGTCCCCCTTGAGCGCCTCCACCAGAGGTACGTTGGTGGTGTAGTGGTCGTAGGCGTGACACAGCACGTGCTCGGCGTCGTCGTGCACCCCCGCCAGCGCCGCCAGGTCGGCGAAGCGCACGCCACGCCAGCGCATGTCGTAGCGCGACCAGGTGGTGACGCAGTGGAAGTCGCTGGTGTCCTCGACGATAGGCAGCGCCATGAAGGTGGACCAGTCGAGCTCCTGTGGGTGCGCGCACGCGCCGCTCAGCTCGAGCCGCCACACGTCCTTCGACACCACGGGCTTGGTCCCGAGGTCCAGCACGGGCCAGTTGGTCACCTCGTGCTGCCCGGGAGGGAGCCGCGGCATGCCGTGGCGGTTGGGCGCCCCGGTGCCCATGGGAGCCGTGTCGGCCTGCGCGGGCGTCGCGGCCTGGCGCGCCTCGAAGCGCTCGCGGAGGCGCATGCGGGCCGCGACGATGCGGGCTTCTTTCTGCGCGGCTTGGTCGTCGGTGGAGGACATCGGAGCGAGTGTATCGCGCCAGCCGCAGGTCACCACGCGTTCGCACGTTCGGGCTGGGCGTCCGTCGAGTCGATCACGGGGCCTAGCGGCGCGCGCGTGTGGGCTGCTCGCACCCTAGTGGCGCTCTGCTACATCCGCGGGACGCCAGCATGACCGGTCGAGAACAGCCACGCCCCGCGCTCGACGGCGCGACCCGCGTCGAGTGGGTCGCCGTCGCGCTCTTGGCGGGCGTCGCTCTGCCGCTCGCCCCGGACACGGGCCTCGGCCCGTACGGCGCGATCAACCTCCAGAGCATGACGCGCGTGGTGCTCGTCGTGCTTTGCATCGGCGCGGCGGGCTTCTACGCGCAGCGCTTCCTGGGGGAGCGCTACGGGCTCCTGGTCGCGGGGTTCGCGGCGGGATTCGTCTCCAGCTCGGCCACCATCGCGTCCATGGGTCTGCGCGCCAAGGCCGACCCGAGCACCCGCAATTCGGCCGTGGCGGGAGGGCTGGCGTCGAGCATCGCCACGGTGGTGTTCTACGTGCTGATCGTGGCGGCGGTGGATCCGCTGCTCGTCCGGCACCTGGCGCTTCCGCTCGGGTTCGCGGGGGTCGCTGCCGTGGCGGTCACGCTCGTGTATGCGCGCGCGGCAGGGCGGGTGCCTCACGAGGAGTCCCCTGGGCGCGCGTTCCAGTGGCTGCCCGCGCTGGCGGTCGGAGGCGCGAGCGCTGCGCTTGCCATGGTGGGCGCCGCGCTGCGCGAGCGGACGGGCGAAGCGAGCATGGTCGTGGTCTCCGCCGTGGCGGGCTTGGTGGACGCGCACGCGACGTCCGCCTCCGTCGCCACACTCCACCATGAAGGACAGCTGGACGCCCCGACGGCGACGCTCGCGGTGGTGGTGGCGCTCTCCGTGAACACCGTCACGAAGATGGTCATGGCCTTCGTGTCGCGGGAGCGTGACTTCGCGCTGCGCCTCTCGGCGGGGGTCCTGGCCATCGCGCTGGCCGCGTGGCTGGGCATGGCCGCCTCGCTGCGCTGAGCGCGCCGGTCCGCCCGCCATCGGTCGACGACAACGACGTACGCGTGTGAGCGTGGTGCCCAACGGCGCGCGACGCTGGCCGAGCGCAGCGGGTGACGCACGGTGAAGCGCGACAGCGCCGTCTTGCGTTGATAGGATTACGATCATAATATTCTCACATGCGCTGGAAAGACGGACAGAAAGACGAGACACGCGCAGCCATTGTGGCGGCGGCGGCCGAGCTCTTCCGCGAGCGCGGGTTCGGCAGCACGAGCGTGGCCGACGTCATGGCGCGAGCGGGCCGCACGGTGGGCGGCTTCTACGCGCACTTCGCCTCCAAGGAGGAGCTGCTCACGGCCGTGCTGGACGAGTCGTTCGGGAGCCTCGAGCGCACGCTCCTGCGCGGCCTCGAGCGCACGGACGGTGCCGCCTTCGTGGAGAAGGTCACGCGCCGCTACTTGAGCCCCGCTCACCGCGACGACCCAGCACACGGCTGCCCGCTGCCCGCGCTGGCGCTCGAAGTGGCGCGCCTCGGCACCGCGCCGCAGGCCGCCCTCGAGGAGTACTTGAAGCAGGTGACGGGGCTGCTGGCCGAGCGCTCGCCGCAGACGCGCTCCGGGCTGAGTGAGACGCAGCTGGCGCTCGGACTCACCGCGCTGTCGGTCGGCGGGCTGCTGCTCGCGCGCGCCGTGGCGGACCCTCAGCTTTCGAACGACATCTTGGAGGCGTGCGCATGCCTCGCAGCGGCCGAAGTGCAGCCGGACCACCCTCACCCACTGGAGCCCTCGACATGACCGCCCACAAGACCGCCTGCATCCTCTGTTCGCGCAACTGCGGCCTGTCGGTGGAGACCGCCGAGCGCACGTTCGTGCGCATCCACGGCGACGAGGACCACCCCGTGTCGCGCGGCTACATGTGCCAGAAGGGCGCGCGCCTGGCCTACTACCAGGACCACGACGACCGGCTGACGCACCCGCTCCGGCGCACGCCCGACGGGACGTACGTGAAGGTCGGCTGGGACGAGGCGCTGAGCGACATCGCCGCGCGGTTGCTCGCCATCCGCGAGCGTCACGGCGGGCGCGCCTTCGCGTTCTACGGCGGGGGCGGCCAGGGCAACCACCTGGGTGGGGCCTACGGGCGACAGCTGCAGAAGGCGATGCGCAGCCGCTACCTGTACAACTCGCTGGCGCAGGAGAAGACCGGCGACTTCTGGGTCAACGGGCGCGTCTTCGGCAAGCAGACGTGCCACACCACGGAGGACATCGAGCACGCGGACTTCGCGCTGGTGATCGGCGCGAACCCCTGGCAGGCGCACGGCATCCCCAACGCGCGCGACACGCTGCGCGAGTACAAGAAGGACCCGGCGCGCACGCTGGTGGTGATCGACCCGCGCCGCACGGAGACGGCCAAGGACGCCACCATCCACCTGCAGCTGCGGCCCGGCACGGACGCCTACCTGATGGCCGCCATGCTCAGCCTGATCGTGCGCGAGGGCCTGCACGACAGCGCGTTCCTCGCGCAGCACACGCGGGGCTGGGCCGCGCTCGAGCGCGCGCTGCTGGCCGTGCCGGTGGAGGAGTACGTGCGGCGCGCCGACGTGCCGCTCGAGGACGTGCAGCGCGTAGCGCGGGGCTTTGCGCGGGCCGAGCGCGCGTGCGTGCGCGTGGACTTGGGCATCCAACAGAGCCCCAACACCACGCTCAACGGCTACCTCGAGAAGATGCTGTTTTTGGTGACGGGGCAGTTCGGCAAGCGCGGCGGCAACAACCTGCACACGTTCCTGCTGCCGGTCATCGGGCACACGGACGAGCGCAACCCAAAGTACTGGCGCACCGTCCACCACGGCATGCACCCCATCTCGGGCATCTACCCGCCCAACATCCTGCCGGACGAGATCGAGCACCCGGGGGAGGACCGCGTGCGCGCCATGTTCGTGGACAGCGCGAACCCCGCTGTCACGGCGGCGGACAGCCAGGCCTACGCGCGCGCCTTCGCGAAGCTGGAGCTGCTGGTGGTGGTGGACGTGGCCTTCACCGAGACGGCGCGCCTCGCGCACTACGTGCTGCCCGCCGCGTCGCAGTTCGAGAAGTGGGAGTGCACGGGGTTCAACCTGGAGTTCCCGGCCAACTTCTTCCAGCTGCGCGCGCCGCTGTTCGCGCCCCTGGGGGACGCGTTGCCCGAGCCCGAGATCTACACGCGCCTGCTGGAGCACATGGGCGAGCTGCCGCGACGCTTCGCGGCGCTCGAGCGTGTGGCGGAGCGTGAGCCGGAGGGGGCGCTGCACCTCGGGTTCCTGGGCGCGCTCGCCGCCACGCTCGCGGCCAAGCCCAAGCTACGCCCCTACGCGGCGTCCGTCCTGTATCGGTCGCTCGGGCGCGTGCTGCCGGATGGGTCCGGGGCGGCGGCCTTCCTGCTGCCGCTCAGCATCCTTTACGCGCAGCGGCACTACACCGCGGTCAAGCGCGCGGGGCACGCGGGCAATCGCGTCACCGTCGGCGCGCACCTGTTCCGGGCCATCCTCGGCGGGCGCTCTGGCGTGGTGCTGAGCCGGCACCACTACGACGAGGTGTGGGAGCTGCTCGGACACAAGGACCAGCGCGCGGAGCTGGACGTGCCCGAGATGCTCGGCGCGCTGCGCGATCTACAGCACGCGGAGGTCACCAGCGAGGCCTTCCCGCTGGTGCTCATGGCGGGCGAGCGGCGCACCTACAACGCGAACGCCATCTTCCGGAACCCGGCGTGGCGCAAGCAGGACAAGGACGGCGCGCTGCGCATGCACCCCGAGGATGCGCAGTCCCTGGCGCTGACGAACGGGGAGCGAGCGCGCGTGACCTCGGCGCGCGGCAGCATCGAGGTCACCGTGCAAGCGGACGACAGCGTGCGGCGCGGGATGGTGACGCTGCCGCACGGCCACGGCCTGCGCTACGGCGACAGCGGGCCGCACGGGCCTGCGCTGAACCAGCTCACGTCGGGCGACCACTGCGAGCCGTTCACGCGCACGCCCTATCACAAGCACGTGCCGGTGCGCGTGGAGCCGCTGCAGCCGGCCGCGACGGCATCTGCGGTCAGCGCGTAGTCGCCCCGTCGCGCGCCGTGAGCGCCTTGCGGAGCTTCTGCGTGGCCACGTGCACGTAGGCGTCGCGCACCAGTGCGTCCACCTGCGACCAGTCCGTGGTGGCGTCGAGCACCACCCCCACCCAGCCGCGCGGGCCCACGTACGGAGGCTTGAAGAAGCGCGCCGGGTCCAGCTCGATGAGGCCGAGCTGGGCGTCCGGTGTCTGCGGCAGCCACACGGCGAGGTGCGGGCTGCCGTGGTGATGGTTGGCGAGCATGGCGAAGACCTTGCCCTTTCCCGCGAACCAGGTGGGCTCGCCGTGCGACACGCGCTCGTTGGCCTCGGGGAACCCCATGCAGAGGGTGCGCAGCTTCTCGATGGCGGCACGCTCTCGCTTCGCGTCCATGGCCCACGATCGAACGTTCGGGACGGAAGTTCAACCATGCACGAGGGTTCGGCGTAAGCTCCGCGCCGTGACCGCCAACCGTACGCGCCTCCTACGCCCCCAGCGCCGCCAGCGCTGGGCCGCGCTGGCGTGCGCGGTCTGGGTGCTGGGCTTCGAGGCCGGCCCGCTGCTGCACACGGCGCTGCACGACCTGCTCGGGGAGCACTCGCACGCGGGCGCGCTCGAGCACGCGGGACACGGGCACGCCGCGCCGGGCTTCCTGACGCAGCGCGAACGCGTCCCGCTCGCTCACACCGCCGCGACGCACGCTCACACGCACGGTCACGTGACCCACGCGCATGGCGCGGGTGCCGCTGGCGGCGACCCCATGGGTGAGGGCACGCGCGTGGTGCACTTCGCCGCGCGCCATCAGCGTCCCTCCTTTGCGGGTTGGCGCTCGCACGGCGACGTCGAGAGCGCGCGGGACACCGCACGCAAAGTCGCGCCCCCGCGAGACCTCTACGCACAGCGCGACGCAAGCGACCGCGCCGACGACGACGGCGTGGGGCTTCGCGCTCAGGCGGACGAGAGCCCGCTCGAGCATGGTCAGGGTAGCCTCGCGCACCGCGATCTCGCCGCGCTGCACACGCTCCCCACGCTGCCACCCGTGCCGGAAGCCCCGTTCGCGGGGTACGTGGCGAGGACCACGCACCGCGGGCGCTGGCTCGGGCAGAGCCCCACCGACACACGCGCGCGCGCACCGCCCACCGAGACGGCTCCCCACCTCACCTGAGGTCCCGCGAGGCCCTGCGCCTGCTGCGGCCTCTTCGTCTTGGTCCTCGCGGCCCGCGTCGTCTCGCCGTGACCCCTCGGTCGCGAGGCGCCGCGTTCCGTCTTCTCGAAAGTCATGTTCATGCGTATCCATCCTGCGGCCGCTCGGTCGCTGGGCGTGCTCGCTGGGTTCCTCCTGGCCCACGCCTCGTTCGCTCAAACGCCTGCTGGGGACACTCCCTCAGCCGACGACACGGCCCCTCCATCCCCTCCCTCTGACCGCCCCACGGCCGATGGCCCCGGCGCGCCCGCTGCAGCAGCGGACAGCCCGACCACGCCCGACGACACCGTCACCCCTCCGCGCCTGCCGGTCGCGCAGCACGGCCACCCGCCCTACCCCGCCGAAGGCGACGGTCGACCCGCGCGCGTGCTCCTGCAGATCACCATCGACCGTGATGGGTCGGTGGTGGAGTCCAACGTGCTCGAGTCCGACCGCGAGGGGGAGCAGGCCGCCCTGTTCCACGATGCCGCAGAGCGCTTCGTGCGTGGCCTGACGTTCGAGCCCGCCACGCGGTCAGGCAGCGCGGTCGCTTCCCGGGTGCGCTTCGAGGTCCTCTTCCAGAGCCCGGAGCACCGTCACAGCGCAACGGATCACACCCACCCGGCGCCCGAGCACACCCACCCGGCGACGGCGCACACCCACCACGCCGCCGAGGGTACGCACCCCACGGACGCGCGCACACCCGGCGCGGACGACAGCCTAGAGGATCCCGGCGAGCCTCAGGACGACGACGACGCGGGCTTCGGCGCGACGGGCGAGGTGGAGCAGCCCTTCCAGGCCACCTCGTCAGCGAACCTCCGAGGCGCGGAGCTACGGCTGCGACCCTTCGGCTCGGCGGGCGATCTGCTCAACGCGGGGAGCGGCTTCTATGTCATCCAGCACGCGGGTGGGGGCAAGGCCAACCAGTACTTCCTGCGTGGGTTCGACGCCGACCACGGCACGGACGTCGCGCTGCACGTGGACGGCATTCCCGTCAACAACGTGAGCCACGGCCACGGTCAGGGCTACTCGGACCTGCAGTGGGTCATCCCCGAGCTCATCTCACGCATGGAGATCCGGAAGGGCCCGTATTTCGCGGAGTACGGCGACTTCGCCACGGCGGGCGCGGTCAACCTGGTGTTGGATCAGGACGTGCGACGCAGCTCGTTCACGCTGGGCGGTGGTACGTACGGGAGCTTCCGCAGCGTCGCGGTGCTGAGCCCCGAGGTGCGCGGCGTGGTGCCGACGCTGGCCGTCGAGGTCTACGGCACCGATGGCCCCTTCGAGAACCCGGAAGACCTGCGGCGCGTGAACGTCTTCGGGCGCATCACCCGCCCCTTCGACAACGGGGGCAGCCTGTCGCTCACCGTCACGGGCCATCTCAGCGACTGGACCGCGAACGGGCAGCTGCCCCTGCGCGAGGTGCGGGCCGGGCGCCTCGACCGCTTCGGGACGCTGGACCCGAACGAGGGCGGCGCCACGCAACGCCACAGTGTGTACGCCTCGCTGCGCCTGCCGACCGGCGGAGCACGGCACGCTGCACGCGACGGGGATGCGGCACACGCCGACGACCAGACGGCCGATCCGACCACGCGCGGCGCGTTCGAGCTGACCGGCTGGCTGACCTACTACCGCTTCGCGCTGTACTCGAACTTCACCTACTTCAGCGCCAACCCGGTGGACGGCGACATGATCCGCCAGGGCGACCAACGTCTGACGGGTGGTCTCCGCGGCGCCTACGAGTTCCGCGAGTCGCTCGGACCCGTGCAGCTGCGCACGCGCGCGGGCGCCCAGCTGCGGCTGGACGACATCCGCAACAGCCTGTTCGAGGCCCCGCGTCGCGAGCGCAGCGTGGAGCTGGTGAACGCGGGCATCAGCGAAGGCAGCCTTTCGTTCTTCGTGGAGGAGGACGTGCGCTATCGCTTCTTGCGACTGGTCGTGGGGGCGCGCGCGGACTACTTCGCGTTCAACGTGCAGGACCGCCTGGAGGACGTGGCCACCCTCGGCACGCGCACCAGCGGCGAGGCGCACGACTTCCTGCTGAGCCCCAAGGCGACGCTGGTGGTCACGCCCATCGAGCAGCTCTCGCTGTTCGCGAACTTCGGCTACGGCTTCCACTCGAATGACGCCCGCGGCGTGGTGACCGACGTGGACCCCGCCACCCCGCTCACCCGCGCGCGCGGCTACGAGCTCGGGGCGCGGCTGCAGCTGCGTGACCGCTTGGAGGTCTCGGCGGCCGCGTTCCTGCTGGACCTCGACAGCGAGATCGTGTGGATTGGGGATGCGGGCACGACCGAGCCGCGCGGGGCCACCCGACGCATGGGCGTGGAGGCCAACGCGCGCGTGCAGGCGCTCCCCTGGCTGTCGCTCGATCTCGACCTGACGTGGACCAACTCGGTCTTCGTCGACAACCCCGGCAACGCGGACTCCGTCGCGCTGGCGCCGCGCTTCATGCTGGACAGCGGCGTCCTGGTGCAGCACGCGGCGACCGGCCTCTCGGGGCGCGTGGGACTCGTCTACATCGCGGACCGCCCCGCGACGGAGGACGACTTCCTGCAGGCGGCGGGCTTCTACCGCATCGACGCCAGCGTGCGCTGGGAGACGCAGCGCTTCGCCCTCGGCCTGACGGTGCAGAACCTCACCAACACGCGCTGGCGCCAGGCGCAGTTCGCGACCGTCTCACGCGTCGCGGGTGAGGTCGACGCTTCCAGCTGCCCCGCAGGGACGCGCGCGGTCGACGAAGGCGGCGGCTTCGCGGGCTGCGAGGACATCAACTTCACGCCCGGCTGGCCGTTCCACCTGATGGCGTCGGGGAGCGTGTTCTTCTAGCCGCGTCGCCGCGTCGTTCGGCCTACTTGGCAGCGTGGCGTTCCGGCACCACGCTGCCGAGTGGTGACCGAGGCGCTCATCCATTTCCTGCAGGGCCGCACCACGGCGGTGCTGACCGGCGCCGGCATCAGCACGGAGAGCGGTATCCCCGACTATCGCGGGCCCGAGACGCGCCGGCGCGCCCGCGAGCCGATGCGCTTCGCCGCCTTCATGGGCAGCCCCGAGGCGCGAGCGCGGTACTGGGCGCGCAGCACGGTCGGCTGGGAGCGCTTTCGTCTCGCCCGCCCGAACGCAGGCCATGACGCGTTGGTGCGCCTCGAGAGGGCGGGCTTCACCAGCCCCGTCATCACACAGAACGTCGACCGGCTGCACCACGCGGCGGGCAGCCAGCAGGTGGTGGAGCTGCACGGCGCCCTCGCGGAGGTGCGCTGCCTGGACTGCGACGCGCGCGAAGATCGGGACGCGCTGCAGGCTCGCATCCGAGCGCTGAACCCCGCGTTCGATCCGCAGGTCGAGGCCTGGGCCCCCGATGGGGACGCAGACGTCGCGTGGGTCGCCGACTTCGTGTCACCCGTGTGTGTGCGCTGCGCGGGGACCCTCAAGCCCGACGTGGTGTTCTTTGGCGAGAACGTCCCCCGCGAGCGCGTGGACGAGGCCTACGCGCGCATCGACCGCGCCGACGCGCTGCTGGTGGTCGGGAGCTCCCTCGCGGTGTTCAGCGGCTTCCGCTTCGTGCGACACGCCCACACGCACGGGAAGCCGGTCGCCATCCTCAACCTGGGCGAGAGCCGCGGGGACCCCTACGCGATGTTGCGGATCGAGCAGCCCGCCGGGGAGGTACTCTCCAACGTGGCCCGCGCGCTGCTCTCGCGCTGACGCGGCCGAGTCCGTGGGCCGACAGGACCGAGAGGCAACACGCATGACGACGAACTCACGCGCGGCGCGCGACGACATCCAGACGATCGAAGGCTGGGAGCGCGGCGGCGTGTACACCACGTTCCGGGAGCACCGCGTGTTCTATCGGCGGGAGGGGAGCGGCCCGCCGCTGCTCTGCATCCACGGGTACCCGACGTCCAGCTGGGACTACTACAAGGTCTGGCCGGAGCTGGTGACCCGCTTCGATGTCATGGCCCCCGACATGCTCGGCTTCGGGTTCAGCGACAAGCCCGCGGGCCATGCGTACCGAGTCGTCGAGCAGGCCGAGCTGCACCTCGCGCTGCTCGCGTCCCTCGGCGTCGAAGAGGCACACGTGCTGTGCCACGACTACGGCGTGAGTGTGGGGCAGGAGCTGCTCGCGAGGCACGCGGAGGGCCACGGCCCGAAGCTCCTCTCCATCACGTTCCTGAACGGTGGGCTGCTTCCCGAGATGCACCGACCCCGCCCCATCCAGCGGCTGCTCGCCTCGGGCCGTTCGCGTCGCAGCTCGTGGGCCGGCGCCGCTTTCAGCGCTCGCTTGCAGCCGTCTTTGGGCCCCGGTCGCAGCCCAGCCGTGAGGAGCTCGACCAGCATTACGCGCTCGTCACGCGCGCAGGGGGCAAGCGCGCGCTCGCCGACCTCATCGCCTACATGGCGGAGCGTCGCGCACAGGCAGCCCGCTGGGTCCCTGCCTTCTTCGACACCAGCGTACCCAAGCGGGTCATCAACGGCGTGCACGACCCCGTCAGCGGTGGTCACCTGGCGGACGAGCTGGAGCGCCGTCAGCCGGGGATCGACATCGTGCGCTTGGACGTCGGGCACTACCCGCAGATGGAAGCCCCCGCGGCCGTGCTGGACGCGTTCCTGGAGCTCGCGGCGCGCGTGGATGCGCGCCTCGTTCGCAACAGCATGTAGCCCGGACAGCACGCACGGCGCCCCGGTGAGCGCTAGCCCGCGTGACGCTCGGTCGTCACTCGGCCATCCGCGTTCAGCGAGAGCCAGTGCGTCGCGTCGCGCAGATGCCAGAGGCACGAGTCCTCTCTGAGCGCTTCCCCAGGCCATGGCTCGACGGTGAGCTCGGAGCCCAAGTCGAAGGTCAGGGTGAGCACACGGTCTTGCAGCCCAACCGCACTCAGCGCCTGCCCGTCGAGGTGATCACGGAGCGCGACTTGAAGCTCGGGTCGTGGGCTGTCCGCCGAAGTCATCCGCGCAGCGTCGCGCGAGAGCGTCCAGAACGCCTGCTCGATCCAGCAGTAGTACGCCCCCTCGACGTGCACAGCACGGCGCGGCTTTGCGCCCAAGAGGGAGCGCACGTCGCCGACGACCAGGGACGGCGCGCCGAAGTTGAGCGCGAGGAAGCTGCCATGTGTGTTCTCCACGCCCCAGCTGGGCAGCCCCAGCAGCCGCTCGAAGGCGGCGCGCACCATCCTCGCCTCGAGCTCGTTCACGCGCCGCAGGCTACCACGGGCTCGTTCTGATAGAGTCGCCCCGCATCGACACGACCGAGGGCTGCAGAAGTTCTTCTTGTTTCCGATTGGCCATGACCGGAGTGTGTTCGGCCTACCGCGCCTGACGCTCGGCATCATCGCGATCTGCTCGCTGCTCCACGTCGTCGCGTGGGGATTCGAGCACCGGGCGGTCGCGGGCGCGGACGCTGCACAGGAGCAGATGATGCGGGTGCTGACCCAACACCCCGAGGCCTGCGTCGACTTCGCGATCAGCGGCATTCAGGAGGAGCTGCTGGACGCGATCCAGCCGCCGCAGTGCGACGCCACGCACGTCCTGACCGAAGCGGACCACGAGCTCGTCGCCGCGTCACGCGAGCTCCTCGCGAACCTCAACCGCATCCCCATCCTGCGCCTGGGCTACCGCCCCGGCCGCCCCACGCTCGGCACGTTGTTCGCCAGCATGTGGATGCACGGCGACTTCTTCCACCTGCTGGGCAACATGGTGTTCCTCCTGCTGGCGGGGAGCGTCATCGAGAGCTTCTGGGGACCAGCCCGCTTCGCGGCCCTCTACCTCGCCGCGGGCCTCGCCGGGACCCTGGCTCACCACGCCATGAACGTGGGAGATCTGGCGCCGATGGTGGGCGCCTCGGGTGCGATCTCGGGGCTGCTGGGGGCGTTCGTGGTGTCGTACCCGCGCACGCGCATCAAGATGGGCTACCTGGTGTGGCTGCTCGTCTTCTTCCGACGCGGGACGTTCATGATGCCGGCTTGGGCGGCCATCCCCCTGTGGGGCGCGCAGCAGCTGTTCGGCGCGCTGTACGACCCGGAAGGTGGCGTCGCCTACGGAGCCCACATCGGCGGGCTGGGCATCGGGCTGCTGGCGGGAGTGCTCGCGTTCGTGATGGGCATGGACTCCGTACCGGAGCGTGAGCCCCAGGTCGCCGAGCCGCCGCCTCCTGCGGCCCCGCGCCCGAGCGTGCCCCGGGCGCCCTCGGTGGTCGCGCCGATCGAGCTCGAGCCCATCGACCTCGGCCCGCTGCAGCCCGCGGGCGACCCGCTCGTCGCGCCTGACCTGTTGGCACCCGATGATCTGCAGCCTCCCGCCGCGCTGGAGTCCCCCTTCGTGCCCCCTGCCATGGTTGGTCCGCTACCCTCGTCTAGACCTCCGCCCGCCGCTCGTCGTGTGAGCGCCTACCCGGATGGCATCCCGCTGGACTTCGACCTGCCGGCCTTCGAGCCGCAGGACCCGCCCGTCACCGATTGACCTGGATGCGCCGCCAGCGCTCGTCACGCTCACGACGCGCGGTCTCCGCGTTCCGTTCGGCTTCGCGCCGGCGGGCATCGCGGGTCAAGCGACGGGGCGCGCGGCTTTGCGTATGCTGAGCGCATGACTGACGGTCCGCGCAAGCCTGGGGGCGGGTCCGACGAGAGGGACGTCGTCGTGTCTCTCGTCGACTGGCGGCGAGCACACGGCCCCGTGTTTCGGCCGGTTCGCCCCGCGCGCGCCATGTCAGTGGGCGGCGGAGCCACGGACCGCTTCACCAACGGCTCGGACCTCGCGGACCTCGTCGCCGCGCTCCTCCCCGTGGTAGGCGCGGGTGAGCCGCTGGGATGGCTGGTCGTCGACGGGCTCGGACGTCTGATCGCGGCGGACGTCCCGGCTGACCTGGACGTCGCGTCGTCGAGAGCGACCGACGCTGCGCTGACGGCGCTCGAGGAACACGGGATGGCGCGATGCGACGGGGAACACGTGTCGGCGGAGCTCCTCGTGTTGGCGGGCGCGCTCCTGGCGTGCCGCTTCATCCCCCCTGGCTGCCGGTTCGACATCGCCATCGTCGTCGCACGCCGAGAGCCCCGCATCGCCGATGTCGTGGCCGAGCTCCGCGCAAAGGACCCTGCCGCGCTCCCGCCGCTCGGCCTCCACGCCTTGTTTTCGGACTAGCGGCAGGGCCGCGATGGGTCACGCGCGCACTCGGCCGCAGCGAGACGGACTCAGGGATGCGCGGACGGGGGCGCCACAGGCTGGGGCGCCACGGGCTGAGGAGCGACGGGCTGGGGCCGCACGGCTCCGCTGCGCGCGTCGGCCAGCTGGACCAGCTCGCGCGCCAGGGCAGCACGCTGTGGGGCTCGGCTGTCGAGCGAGGCACGCGGACGGCCGCCGTGCTCGACGTACAGCCGGGCGATGTCGGGCATGTCGTAGATGACGCAGTTGTCGACCGCCGTGAGGTTGTGCGACTGGGCCCACGGGCTCATCTCCGTTGGGTCCAGCCCGGCGTCCACCAGCATGCGCGCGATGGCCAACCGCTGCTCGAGGCGACCGGGCCAGTCGGTGCCGTTGCCCTGACACACGGAGTACAGGAGCGTCGTCTCGCCCACGTTGGCGGGCACGCGCACGTCGCCGCCGCGCTCGATGAGCAGGCTCAGCATCTCGGGCCACGGGTACGCCACGGCGGCTTCCATGGCGGTCGTGCCTCCCCCGTCGCGCACGTTCGGGTCGGCACCCCGGTCGAGCAGCATGCGCGCGATCTCCATGTGCGCGGCCGTGGGTGGTCCGGTGGCGATGAGCGTCCACGTGAGCGGCGTCGTGCCCGACGTCGTGTCGATGTCGTTGATCTGTTCGCGCCGCGGCAGCCTCCGGCGCACCTCGGCGACGCGGTCGTTGGCGATGGCCTCGAACAGCATGTAGAAGCGCCGCTGCCGCTGACGGGGGGCCGACCTCGCCGCGGCCGAGGTAGCGGGCTGCGCCAAGACGTCGTGCGGCGCCGGCTGAGAGCCGACGAGGGCCGCGCTGAGCCCCAACCCGAGCGCGAAGCCGCGGGCCAAGTGGGTGGGCGTGGGTGCTGCGGTGCGGCGAGTGGACATGGTCGGCTCCTTCCCGTGTGCAGGATCGTACCGCAGGCGAGCCCCATGGCTTCCCGCTTTGTGCGCGAGCACGTGAAGGCGGGGAGCCAATGCCAGGCCGCCGCAGGGACGCGCTGGTCTCAGGGCGCCACGTACGCGTCGATGAACGCGAGCGCTTCGTCGCGCGTCGCGAAGGTCTTCCACTCGTACCGAGGATTGGCGACCCAGCGGACTGCGGTGACCATCCCGCGCAGCAACGGCGACGGGGTCACCACGAGCGCCCCACGGATGCTGCGGTGGGTCCGCGTCTGCTCTCGCCCGAGCCACTCGCCGATGACGCGACGTTGTCCGGCCGTCACGATGGGGAACCCGCCCGAGGCCTCGTGCACGGCCCAGTACGGCCTTGGGATGTGGTCTCGCAGCAACGCATCGTGGCCGCGGATGCTCTCCTCGAGCGCGCCGTTGTCGATGACGCTGGGCCAGCGACACAGCAGCACACCGTCACGGAGCCAGCGGGTCTCGAACGACATACGCGCGCACCGTAGCGCACGGCAGCGTGCCACGCCCCTCGGACGCTGGTCGGCCTCGCACCTCGCGCTCGCGAGGGGTGTCGTGTCGCGCTCAGATCAGCCCGCGCCGTCGAGCCTCCGCGAGAGCTTGGCGCTTGCCGCTCGCCTGCAGCGCCGCGTAGATGTTCTTGATGTGCGTGTGCACCGTGTGCGGGCTGATGTGCAGTGTCGCCGCCACCTCGGCGTACGTGCGGCCCGCGTCGATGGCACGCAGCACCTCGCGCTCGCGGGGACTGAGTGGGTCCGGCTCGTCCGCCTCGGCTGGCGCGCGCAGGGCCTCCACCAGCTGGCGCGCGATGGAGGGGGACATTGGGGCACCGCCCTCGTGGAGCTGCACCACGGCGTCGATCAGCTCCTCGGGTGCGCAGCCCTTGAGCACGTAGCTGCTGGCGCCGGCCTTGAGCGCGGACAGCACCGTCCCCCGCTCGTCGAACACCGTGTGCGCCATGATGTCCAGCGAGGCACGGGTGTCCTTGAAGGCGCGGATCACGTCGACGCCCGATCCATCGGGCAGCCCGAGGTCCACCACGGCCACGTCCGCCACCAAGGTGTCCGGCAGGGCGAGGGCGTCGCGCGCGGTCCCCACGTCGCCTACGACGTGCAGGCGTGGATCACTGTCCAACAACAGGCGCAGGGAACGCCGCAAGCGCGCATCGTCCTCCACCAACAAGACCCGGATCGGGGCGCTCACGTCCATGGAACCTCCAGCCGCACGAGCGTCCCGCGCGTCTTCTCGATGGTCAGCGTCCCTCGCAGCGCCTGCGCGCGCGCGCGCATCGACTCCATGCCGACACCGCCCGAGAGCCAGCCGGGCGCGGCGACTTCGGCGTCTCCGTCGGCGTTCATCTCGCTGCCCTTGCCCTCGTCCTCGACCTCGAGCGTGAGCCGCTGCGCGTCCACCACGAGTCGCACGTCGATGCGCCCCGCGGGCGTGTGCTTCACCGCGTTCATCACGGCCTCGCGGGCCACGCGAGTCACGTGCAACAGGGTGACGCTGGTCGGCAGCGGCGCGTCGGGCAGGACGCGCGCGTCCACCTCGAACGCGCGCCCGTGCGGCGAGACGAGCGAGCTGGTGGCGTGCCGCAGGTCGGCCACCGTCGCATCCCACGTGCTGGCCTCCTCGCGGGTGGCATGCGTGAACGCGCGCAGCTCGTAGAGCGCCTCCTCGGCCAGCCCGCCGATGGCGCCATACTGCGACGTGTCGGGCACGCGCTCGCCGACGCCCACCAGCATGCGGATGTTGGTGACCAACGAGCCCAGGCCATCGTGCAGCTCGTGCACCAGCGCGTCCCGCTCCTGGCTGCGCCGCTGGAGGTCTGCGGCGTGCGCCTCCACCGCTCGGTTGAGAGCGGCGAAGCGCGCCCCGAACGAGGCTACCAGCGCCACGCCCAGCCCCAGCGCCCCCCAGGCCACGTCGCTGGTCCAGCGGTGCTTCGCGCCCGCGGCGTAGAGCCCCACGTCGATGGCGGTCGACGTCCCGAGCGCACCCACGCCCAAGAGCACGAAGAGCGCGCTGCGGTCGCGTCGGGCGACGGAGGCCACCGCCGGCACGACCACCGCGACCGTGGCGGCGACGGCCAGGCGGACCGTCACGTCGAGGGGGATGAGGATCGCGTAGTACGGGCGCGCCACCGACGCGGGCAGCACGGAGAGGAGCAGCTGCCCGCCGACCGCGACCAGCGTGTAGAGCCCCGCGACGACCACCAACGCGCGCTCCGAGCGGCCGAGCGCGCGCGCGGAGCGCCCCTCCGCCGGGAGCGCGACGAGCTCACGTGTGAGCACGACCACGCCCCACGCGGCCCACGGGATGCCGAGACCCCAGGCGATGGTGAAGGCGCGCGGCGCGTGCACCACGAGGTCACGGACCTGCGTGTAGTTGGCGACGTACGCCGAGAGCGACAGCAGCGTCACGCCGAGGGCCACGCGCGGTCGTCGCTCGCGCTCCGCCGCGATGAGGGTCGAGAGCACCAGCAGGCCGGCGATGGCGAGCAGTCCCGCCACGGCGAGCGGCCCCAGATCGCGCGCCACGATCGCGCCCACCACGTCGCTCCGCGCGCCGAGATGCAGCGGCGCCATCGGCCCGATGTGGAGGTGGCGCGAGGCGATGCTCAGCGTGAGCGGCCGCCCCAGTTGCGACCGGCGCAGCGGCACCAACACGGTGGCCACCCCCGGCACGCCCGCGGTGCCCGTGGGCCGCTCCCAGCGCGCGACGACCTCGTCGTCCACCCGTGCCTCCCACGTCTCCACCACGGGGGGCACCTCCAGCACCAGGTCGTCGGCGTCCCCGGGGAGGAATGGCAGGCGCGCCCGGAGCGTCAGGTGACGCTCGCCGTCGTGTGTCTCACCCGGCTCGAGGCGCACGTCGTCCAGCTCACGCAGCGGCGCCCGTCCGCAACCGACGAGGAGCCCACACGCCACCGCGAGCGGCACGACGCGTGGCATGCGTGACGACCACCACACCAGGCCGTGAAGGTAGGCCACGGGTGGAGACACCCGCAACCGGGTAGAGATGGGGTATTTCCCGGGGCGCCTCGATCTGGGGCGGAGAGGGGCTCGTAGAGTGCCATCATGAGGCTCTACCCCACACGCACCCTCCCTCTGCTGCTCACCCTCTCCCTCGTCGCGGGCTGCGGCGACGACGGCCCAGCAGGCGACGCCGTCGTCTACACCGTCCCGACGGGCGGCGGCTCGGTGAGCGTCCCGGTCGGCGACACCGCCATCGAGCTCACCTTCCCCGCGAGCGCGGCCGGCCGCACGGTGACGCTGACCCCGACCACGGCCGCGAGCATCGGCTACCCCGCGGAGGACGTGGAGGCCGCGCTGGCCCTGGCCCCCGCGGGCATGACCTTCGACGACCCGATCCTCGTACGCCCCGCGAGTGGCGAGCCGTTGGTGGCCCACGTGCCGACCGCACCCGGGCCGCAGGTGCCGGAGCTGCTCGCGCTCTCGGACGATGGGAGCGCCCTCTTGCTGAGCCACTTCTCCACCATCGCGGTGATGCGCCTGTCCCGCTTTCCGGGCTGGGCGGCGGGGACGGGCACGTGCACCAGCGGCAGCCCGCGCGCGTTCCTCCAGCCAGCGCCGCTGCTGTGCAACACGGTGTCCGTGGACTGCTGCGCCAGCAGCGCGAGCGCCACGTGCCGCCTGGGCGCGGCGTCGCTGCGCCTGTCGTTCGCCCGGCTGACCACAGGGGCAGGCGCGCACTGCGGCGGCGGCATGACGGACGCGGGCATGATGGACATGGGCGGCATCGACGCAGGCGTCGCGGACGCGGGTCCCGCCGTCGACGCGGGTCCCCCTGCGGACGCCGGCGCAGACGACATGGGCTCCCAAGCCGACGCGGGCGCCCCCACCGACGCGGGCCCCGTGGGCGACGCGGGCACGGCCTGCCCAGGCACCGCCGGGCCCAGCATGGTGCGTGTCCCCGCGGGCTTCTGCGTGGACTCCACCGAGGTCACGAGCGCGCAGTACGACGCGTTCCTGACGGCGCGCGGCAGCGACGTCAGCGGCCAGCCGGCCTCGTGCACCGCCAACACCACGTTCGCGCCCAACACGGCGGACTTCGCGGGCGAGGTCACGCAGCGCCCCAACCACCCCGTCGGCTGGGTCGACTGGTGCGACGCGTACGCCTACTGCGAGTGGGCCGGCAAGCGCCTGTGCGGGCGCATCGGCGGCGGCGCCAACGCGCAGGCCGACTTCATCGATGCGACGCGCAGCCAGTGGTACTACGCGTGCTCCCAGGGAGGCGGCATCTCGTACCCGTACAGCGGCGTGTTCGACCTGATGGCGTGCAACACCCGCGGCAGCGACGGCTCGGGCGCACCCGACGGAACCACCGGGACCGTGCGTGGCCGCCTGCCCGTGGGCTCGCTCGCGACCTGCCAGGGAGGCTATCCCGGGCTGTACGACATGAGCGGCAACACCCTCGAGTGGACCGACGAGTGCGCAGGCGCGACGTTCAGCAGCTTCTGCCAGACGCGCGGCGGCAACTCCTACGCGAGCGACCAGAACGCGCAGTGCTGGTGGAACACCTCGAGCCAGCGCAGCTACACCTACGAGCACCTCGGCTTCCGCTGCTGCGCGGACTGACGACGGCAGCCCCGACCGCCTGCCAGGACGTCGGCGAAGCGGCGGGCGCTCGGCGCGCCATCACGCGGGCGGACGCTTCAGCCCCGCGGACCCTGCTCGGCATAGAACCAGCCGGGCAGGGGCGTGTCAGCCCGCACGCGGGCGTCGCTCATGGGTCGCGACGCGGTGTCCAGCACCGGGAGGCGCACCAGGTCGCCGCGCTGGGCGCGCTCGAAGCCCGCGTTGACGTCGCTCTGGTGCCGGTCGAGGCGTGTGACGCGCACGCGACCGTGCTCCCCACACGCGAACCACTCGCGTTTGCCCTTGGTGGGGAGCGGCTGGCTCACCACGCGCAGCGCCTGCCCTTCGCCCTCAGGGACCAGCGCGCTCACGTTCTCGTCGGCGCGCCGCAGCGTGAGGAACGCGTACGTCAGCCGCTCGAAGCGCAGGCCGGCGTCGCGCGCCACCGTGACGAGCTCGTCAGGCAGCGTCGCGGGGACGTCCTCGTGACACCAGTCTTTCGGCCCCCGCAGCATCGGGCAGGGCCCAGCGTGCACGCAGGGACCGAAGATGCGCACGTGCGGGTGCGCGGTCAGCGCGTCGCGCGCTTCGTGGAGTGCCCGTGTGGGCTCGCGCAGCGCCGGCTCGAGCACGATCAGGCTGCCGCCCGGAGCCAGCTGCTGGACCAGGCCCGCCAAGCGCGCGGCGGCCTGCAGCGCGGGCTCCCCGAGAAGCTCGTTGAGCACCAGCCCAGCCACGATGAGGTCGTAGGGCCCCTCCAGTGCGTGTTGCCGGAGGTCCACCGCGAGGGGGCGCACGCTCACGCGCGGCAGACCAGATGCCTCCGCGTGGCGCGCCAGCTGCGAGAAGTGACGCAGCGCGCCTGGGTCCTTCTCCACCGCGTCCACGTGCAGCTCGCGCACGAGGGCGTCCTCGCCAGGCGCCGCCAGCAGCGAGAGCGTCGCCGCCACCCCGAGCGACGTGCTGCCGAGGCCGGCCCCTAGGTCCAGCACCCGCCAGCGCGGGCCGGGCGGGAGGGCGCCCGCGGCCCACAGCTCCAGCAGCGGCTTGACCACCTTGGCCCCGTCGCGCGGCAAGAAGAAGCGCCGGCGGGCCCGGTAGGCGGCCTCACCCGTGGCCCCCTGGTCGATGGCGTGCCGCTCGCGCGTGTAGGCCTGGCTCACGGCCGTCACGTCCGCGGCCAGCGCCCGCTGCGCCTCACGCAGCGCCGGGCCGTCGGTGGGCCACGGGTCAGCCTGGGACACCAGACCGAGCAGCGCCCGCATCACGCGGTCTTCGGGGCCTCTTGCGTCCCCGTGCTCGGTGGCGCGGGCCCCGGCAGGGGCGCTCCCAGCTGCGTGACGGTCGGTTTCCCGGCTCATCCCGCACGCTTCCACTTGCAGCGGACGGCCCGAACCTGAATGCTGCCCGGCGACGTGAACGCCGCCTCCCCCACGCCCTCCGTGACGAAGCACGACCGCCTCTGGCAAGCCCTGTGGGTGGTCACGCTGCTGCTCCTTCCGTCATCGCTCTACGCCATCTTCGTGCACGCGCCCGTGGAAGCGCGCATGGGCATCTCGCAGAAGATCTTCTACTTCCACGTGCCGGCCGCCTACGCCATGTACGTCGGCTTCGCCACGGCCGCCATCGGGAGCATCGGCTACCTGTGGCGCCGCAGCCAGCGCTTCGACGCCCTGGCCGTGGCCGGCGCCGAGGTGGGCATGCTGTTCGCGGCGATGGTGCTCACCAGCGGGCCGCTCTGGGCGCGCAAGGCTTGGGGCGTGTACTGGACCTGGGACCCGCGCCTGACCACGGTCATGCTGGCCTCGATGGTGTTCGCCGCCTACCTCGCGCTGCGCAGCTTCGGTGAGGCGGGTGAGGCCGAGAAGCGCTTCGCCGCGGGTCTGTCCCTGCTGGCCCTGCCGCTGCTGCCCATCATTCACTACAGCGTGCAGCGCTGGCGGGGCGTCCACCCCACAGTCATCACGGGCCGCGGCGCCGGGCTGCACCCGGACATGCGCCCCGCGCTGGTGCTGGGCTTCCTGCTGTTCACGGGCCTGGTGGCCCTGCTGATCGCCTCGCGCGCTCGCCTCGAGCGCCTGCGCGAGGAGCTCCGCGCCCTGCACGTAGAGGCCGCCCGTCTGGGCCTGACCGAGGACGACCGATGACCCTGCCGAGCCTGTCCACCCTGCTGCGCACGGGCGCCGCCCTGCTGTTCGCGCTGCTGGTCGCCTTCGCGGTGGCGTTGCGGGCTGGCGCCCAGGCCCCCGATGGCGCCCAGGACGAGCCGCCTCCCGGCGCCACCCACGACAACGCCCAGGACGCAGGCGAGGACGCCGCCGAGAGCCGCGCCACCAGCTTCCGCGCGGTGGACGGTGCCATCCGCGAGGACGTCCCCGGCGGCATGCTGGTGGTGGGCGCCTACGGGGCCATCGCGGCGCTCTTGCTGCTCTTCCTGCTGCGCCAGCAGTCCCAGCTCCGGGAGCTGGACGCGCGCATCGTGGCCCTGCGCGGCGAGATCGACCGGGGCGCCAGCCAGAAGGGCAACGAGCGCGCATGAACTTCGCGGACATGCCCGTGGAGCACATGCTCTACATCCCCGGCGTGCTGCTGGTGGGGCTGGCGCTGGGCTTCCGCTTGGGCGCCAAGTCCGCACGTGAAGAGCTGGCCCGCCGCGAGCGCGAACGCCGCCGCTGAGCAGCTTCGAGTCGTCATCAGCGTGTCACTGCCACGAACATGCCGCCGCCGGATCGTGCTGCTATGGTGCGCGCCGTGTTGCTAGGGCTCCTGCGAACCATGCGCCCACATCAGTGGGTCAAGAACCTCTTCGTGGTGGCGCCCATCTTCTTTGCGCGCGAGCTGTTCGACACGCAGCGCGCGTACCTGACCGCGGCCGCGTTCGGGCTGTTCTGCATGATCTCGAGCAGCGTCTACGTGCTCAACGACCTGGCCGACCTCGAGGCCGACCGGGCGCACCCCGTGAAGTGCAAGCGCCCCTTGGCCAGCGGGCGCGTCTCCCCGCGCGCGGCCCAGCTCACCGGGGTGGGGCTGATGGTCTTCGGTCTGGTGGGCGCCCTCCTCATCGGGCTGCCGTTCGCTGCCACGCTGCTGGCCTACCTGGTCCTGAACGTGGCCTACACGTTCAAGCTCAAGCGCGTGGCCTACCTGGACGTGCTCTGCATCGCCAGCGGCTTCGAGCTGCGCGTCATCGCGGGCACGCTCGCGGCGCGCGTGCCCCCCACCACGTACCTCTTGGTGGTCACGTTCCTGCTGGCGGCGTTCCTCGCGTTCGGCAAGCGCATGCACGAGCTCGCCCAGGGCGACGGCGCCGTCAAGCAGCGCGCCGTGCTGCAGCGCTACCAGCCCCGCACCGTCATCGCGCTGCTGTACGTCACCGCGCTCTCCACCGTCGCGGTCTACACCATGTACACGCTCGACCCGGCCACCGCGCAGCACTTCGGCACCACGCGCCTGATCTTCAGCGTGCCCTTCACGCTCTTCGGCGTGCTGCGCTTCCTGCGCCTGGTGAGCAACCGCGGCGACGCCGACAGCCCCACCGAACAGATGCTGCGCGACATCCCCTTCCTGGTGAACCTCGCCCTGTGGGCCGTGGCGGTCACGGCCATCCTGTACTTCGGGTGAGGCACGGGACACGGCGCTCGCGATGGTCGCTCACGCCGCGCTCCAAGCGTCCGAACGGGGCTGAAACCTCAGGGCGCGGTTGGGCGAACGATGTCGAGCACGTACACGCCGTCTCGGCCCGCCGCGAGGACACGTCGGTCTCCGTCGAGGACGATGTCCTCTCCGTTCTCCGTAGCTGCCTGCGCGATCATCGCGCGCCGCTCGAGGTCGAAGAGGGCGACCCCGCGGTTGAACCCGATGCCGGCCATGAGCGGACCCGCGAGGGAGAACGCCACGAAGTCGTCCGAGAAGCCCTCTGCGGTGACGGGGCCCAACTCGGCCTCCGCGCCTTGGAACAGGCGCGCCCCCGCGCCGTTCGCGACCACCAGCCGTCCGTCGTCCGCGCCGGCGAAGCCTTCGTTGGCGGCGGGGAGCGTGCGCCGACGCGCGAGCGTTTCGGGGTCGAGCTCGACGATGCGGTAGTCGCCCTCCTCGACCGCGAGGGCGTAGAGGGCGCTGGCCGTCGCGTGCAGCGCGCGCACGTCGTCGAAGGGGGCGCTCAGGCCTACCGTGCCATCGGCGGCGACGAGCTCGACCGCGCCGAAGCCCCGCGTCCGCGCGAAGCCCTCGCCGTGAGCGACCACGGCGGGCGTGCGCCCGGCGACCTCGACCACACCCGAGCCGTCTTCGGCGACGAGGAACAGTGACGAGTAGGTCCCGACCGCGACGCGTCCGTGCGCCCACGCGATGGCCTCCTCCTCGAACAGGTCGCCGGCACCGATGGTGTGCAGCGCGCGCGCCGGGGCTCCATCGAGCGGGAGCACGACCACGCGCTTGCCCCACCCGGTCGCAGCCACGGCCGAGCCGTCCGGCGCGAGCGCGAGGGACACCACCTGAGCGGGCTCGTCGGCCGCGAACGTCAGCGTCACGGGCACCCCGAGCGAAGGAGACGCGGGCTGCGCCGGAGCAGGCGCCGGTTCGACGGGTGGCGCCGCCGGGGGCGTGGGCGGCGCGGCGGCAGGCGCGTCAGGCTCACCGCCGCAGCCGGGAAGCCCGAAGAGCGCGGCGACGAGGTAGACGAGAGGGTGGTGGGTATGGGGGGAAGTACGCATGCGGCCGTATAGGTCGCGCGCCGCGTCGAGGCCAGGCCGTTCCTGACCCGATGCCCGACGGTGCCGTGCGCCGGCTCGTCTCGCCCTTTGCTGCGCGCTCCGATACGATGGTGCGTGTTCTTCGAGCAGGCGATCGTAGCGAAGTGTCGCGCCGTGGGACGCCTCACCGTTCCGCTCGTGTCCATCGCCGACTTGGTCGCCATGAAGCGCCGCGCGGGCCGCGCGCAGGATCTCGCCGACGTCGCCCATCTGGAGCTGCTGCTGGAGCCCGCGCCATGAGCGACGAAGAACGGGCACCTCCGAAGGGCTACACGTACCACGTGAGCACCGAGCAGCTGCGCGTGTTTGCCGGGCTTTCCTACGAGCAACGCTTCGCGTGGCTGGAGTCCACGCGCGCCTTCCTGGTGGCCGCGGCCACCCCCGAGACCATCGAGCGCGTCCGGCGCCTTCGTCGTGGCGAGACGGTGGTGGAGCCGCACGCTGGATCCCCTCCGACTTCCTGACTCTCGTCGCAAGGCGCGCCACGCAGCGGTCGACGGCGCAGGTCACGCGGAGAAAGGCGCGCCACCGCGCCTCAGGTAGAACCCCACCTCACCGTACTCCTCTGGCGCGACCACGTTCACCTCACTGATGCTCCCGTCGGGGTTGAACAGGTGGTAGCCATCGCCCAGCCCGGTCACGAGGAAGGAGCAAGCGAGCGCCGTGGACAAGGATGTCAGCAACGACCACTCGGCGATGCGACGAACGAGGCGACCACCACCCAACATGACATGCGCCTCGAGCACGTAGTCTCCGAGCGCGTATTGGTGAAGGAGCACGATCGTTCGATCGCGGACGTCGTCTAGCGCATCGCCGCAGTCACCCTCCGGGGCACATACGATCGACGCCGCGTCCACGCCCGACACCTCGGCCAACCGAGCGACCAAGTCAGCCACTGCCACCCGTTTCGGAAGCAGGAGCGTGAGGTCGTCCATTCTGAGCTCGTCCAAGCCGCGGGCACTACCGACTTCGCATGCCGCCGTGCGCGGTGCGACGCACGTCCCTGGCGCGAACCTAGGGGGCGCTCCCGACACCGTCAAGCACTTGAAGGAAAGGTCGGTGAGCCCGCCTCACGCCGCGCCGGCGACGACGTAGGCCAACGTGGCCGCCGCGCCCGCAGCTAGCGCATACGGCAGCTGGGTGACCACGTGCTCCACATGGTCACAGCCCGACGCAGTCGACGCGATGATGGTGGTGTCCGAGATGGGCGAGCAGTGGTCGCCGAACACGCCGCCGCTCAGGGCCGCGCCGACGTACACCGCGAGCGACGCGTCCGGAGTCGCAGACGCGAGCGCCACGGCGATGGGCACGATGAGCGCGAAGGTGCCCCACGAGGTGCCCGTGGCGAACGCGGTCAGCGCGCCCAGCAGGAACACCAGGGCAGGCGCGAGCACGGCGGGGACCGCAGCCTGCGAGAGCGACGCGACGAAGCGGCCCGTCTCGAGGTCGCGGCAGATGGCGCCGATGGCGAAGGCCAGCACCATCAGGGCGGCGAGGGGCACCAGCTCGCCCACACCCGCGAACGCCGCTTGGGTCACCTCGGACAGCGTGGCCTGGCGCGACGCGAGCAGCAGCAGCGCGCTGGTGGCGATGGCGGACAGCACGGCCCACAAGACGGCCGTCGAGCCCGAGCCCGCGGCGAGCGACCCGCGCCCCGTGACCAAGAGCCCGACGGGCATCATCACGACCATCACCAGCACGGGCAGAACGAAGTCCCGCGCTCGGGCGCGGCTCCCGGGGAAGCGCTCCGCGCCAGGGTCCACCGCGGCCTCCAGCACGGGCTCGGTGACCCCCACCGTCACCGCCTGCTCCACCCGGCGCATGGGCCCCAGGTCCCAGCCCGTCCACGCCACGTAGAGCGCGAGCGCCACCGCGAACAGCGGATAGAACGAGAACGCCACCGACCCGAACAGCGCCGACACCGGGTCGGCCACGCCCTCCGCCGCGAGCAGCTGCGTCACGTACGCCCCCCACGCGTTCAGCGGGATCAACAAACACACGGGGGCCGACGTCGCGTCCGCCAAGTAGGCCAGCTTGGCCCGCGACACCCGCTGCCGCTCGAACAGGGGCCGACACACCGCGCCGTTGACCAGCACGGTGATGGACGACTCCACGAACACCAGCACGCCGAGCCCCCACGAGAGCATCCGCGCGCGCCGGGGCGTGTCCACCAAGCGGCGCTCCGTCACCCAGCGCACGAAGCCGTCCACCCCACCGGCGCGTCGACCCAGCGTGATGACCGCACCCACCAGGGCCGTGAACAGCACCACGCGCGTGTTCCCCGCGTCCGCAAACACGGCCACGCAGCGCTCGAGCGCGTCGGCCAGCCCCCGCAGCGGGTGGCCCCCCGCCAGCAGCGACGCGCCCAACCACAGGCCCGCGAACAGGCTCAGGTGCACCTGCCGGGTAAGCATCGAGAGGCCGATGGCCAGCGCGGGAGGGACGATCGACCAGAAGCCCATGCGCGCACGGTAGAACGCGCCCCGAGCGAGTCACAACAACGGCGCCACCCCCCGATCTGGACCTCCGTCCTTGACGCGCGTGCCCACACCGCGAAGATACCGGCCCATGCATCCCATTCTGTTCGAGATCCCCACGCCCTGGGGCGCGCTGCCCATCTACTCCTACGGGATGATGCTGGGCTTCAGCTTGATCGTCGCCTGGTACTTCGTGATGCACCAAGGCCAGAAGCTCGAGGGCCTGCACCCCGACCTGATGGCGCACAGTTTCATCATTACCGCCGTGTGCGCCATCGCCGCGGCGCGCGTGCTGTACATCGCCACCAACCTGGACTCGTACCACACGCTCGGCGACCTGTTCTCGTTCCAGAAGGGTGGCCTGGTGGCCTACGGTGGGTTCATCGGCGGCTTCCTCGCCTGCTGGGGGTACTCCCGGTACCGAGGCGTGCCGCTGCTGCCCTGGGCCGACATCATCACGCCCACGCTCGGCACCGGTCTGCTCTTCACGCGCATGGGCTGCTGGCTCTACGGCTGTGACTTCGGCCGGCCCCTCGAAGAGGGCGCGCCTTCCTTCCTGACGCGCCTCGGCACGTTCCCGCACTGGGACTACAGCAGCGCCCACTACGTATGGGGCTCCACGCTCAACGGCTCCCCGGCCTACAGCCACCACATCACCACCTACCCGGAGCGCATGGTGGGGCTGGACCACTCGCTGCCGGTACACCCCACGCAGCTCTACGAGTCGCTGGCCGGCCTGATCATCTTCGGCATCACCTACTACACGCTGCGGCACCGCTCCTTCAAAGGGCAGGTCTTCTTCGTCGGGAGCATCGTCTACGCGCTGTGGCGCTTCGGCATCGAGTTCGTCCGCGACGACCCGGAGCGCGGCGCGGCCTTCGGCTTCAGCACCAGCCAGCTGCTCTCCCTGGCCATCGTGCCCGTGGTGGTGCTGGCGTGGATCCAGACCAAGCGGAACCTCGCCCTGAACGGCGAGCCCAGCATCCCGGACAGCGCCCGCTCCGACGAGTGGCTGGCCGAGCACCGCGGGATCAAGCCCGACGGGGACGACGAGCAGGGCGGCGCCTCCGACAAGGGAGCCTCCGCCAAGGGCCCCAAGGCCACCTCGAGCCCGAAGGGCACGGGCAGCAAGGACAAGGGCAAGAAGAAGCGCTGACGACCACGGGGTGGTCCACGGGTCGCCCCGATCGGGTACGCGCGGAGCGCTCGGTACGCCCACAGCGGAACGTTCTCGAACGGAGAAAAAGGTCCCACCCAGGAACATCTGGGCGGGTTCGCTTGTCGCTTCAGTTCTTGTACGGGTAACGTCCGCGTTCCTGCTGGAGGTCTCCGCGTTGTTCATGCACCGACTGCCCCCCGCGCCCCTTCGGCGCCTCTCCCCTCTCTCCCTGCTCGCCGCGCTCGCGCTGCCCGCCGCGTCCTTGGCCTCGTTGGCCGCCAGCCCCGCTGCCGCCCAGAACCCCTACGACGGCGAGCAACGTGACCTCGCGCGCGAAGCCCGCACGCTGGGTCGCGAGCCCGGGGGAATGATCCCCCTGCTCCAGATGATGGGCAGCTGGGACGACGCCACACCAACGCGCACCCAAGCGCTGCTGGAGTCTCTCGCGCGCGACCGCGGATTGTCGCCCGCCCGGCGTGCATACGTGAACTACCTGGTCGCGCGCGGGCAGCTGAGGCTGGGACGACTCGAAGCGTCGGAGCGCACGATCCGCGACACGGGCTTCGTCACCGACTGGCAGGTCATCGGCCCCTTTGACAACGAAGGGCGCGCAGGCTTTGCAGCCGAGCAACCGCCCGAGGCGGCGCGCACGGCGCCCTTCGACGCAAGCGCCAGGTACCGCGGCCGCGAGCGCGAGGTGGGCTGGCGCACGTATCCCAACGTGAGCGAGGCGGGCTACGTGAACTTCGACGCCGTCTTCCGACCATACGAGAACACCTGCGGCTTCGCGGTCACCACGGTGCACGCCGACCGCGCGCGCCCGGTGTCGCTGAACTTCGGCGCTGGCGGAGCCATCAAGGTCTACTGGAACGGCACCGAGGTGTACGCGGACCCGGTCACGCGCGACCCCTACCCCGAGCGCAGCGCGGTGGTGGTGGGCGCACACGCCGGCCCCAACCGGCTGATGGTGAAGGTGTGCATCACCGCGCAGAGCTGGGGTTTCCTCATGCGCCTCGGAGACGCCGAGGGGGGTGTCACCACGGGCCTGCGGGTGGACGCCAGCGAGTTGCCGGTCACGCCCGCGGGTCACGCGCCGGGCGTCACGCTGCCGGCCCTGCAGGGACCGCTCGAGGCCCTGATGGGCGCCCTGCCCGAGCGCGGCGCACACGAGGGTGACGCCGCGCTGACCGAAGAGGAGCGCGAGACACGCGCCAAGGCCCTCTTCGACGCGGCTCGCTTCCTCTCGTTCGCCGCCGCGGACGACCCGGCCGAGCACACGGCCCGGCAGCTGGCAGCGCGCGCCGCAGAGCTGGCTCCGAGCGTGCCGCGCCTGCGCCTGGCAGCCGAGCTGACCGACCAGCGCGGGGAGGCCATGCGCTTCACCCAGCGCGCGGCCGAGCTCTTCCCCACCGACCCGGAGTCGCTGCTGCTGCAGGCCATCGTGCGCCGCACCGGCCTGACACCAGAGGACGCCCTGCCCATCCTGGACCGGCTCGACGCGGCGCGCGCACGCGGCATCATCCCCATCGAGGCGAAGATGCTGCGCGCAGCCATCTTGCTGCACCTCGACATGGCCGAGAGCGCACGCGAGCTGCTGCTCTCCATGAACCGGGCGCTGCGCGGCTCGCCCAGCTACGAGGTGGACCTGGCGAGCCTGGCCGTAGCCACCGCGCGCGCCGACGAGGTGCTGGCGCGGCAGCGCGCCGCCGTGCAGCTGCGCTACGACAACCTGGACGCGCGCCGCGCGCTCATCGCGGACGCGCTGCGACGTGACGAGCGCGCCGAGGTGCTGGCGCAGCTCGAGGTGGTGCGCACACTCACCGACGACTCCGGCAACGGCCTGCAGTACGTCGCGGGCGTGCACGAGTCCCTGGGCGACGCGGACGCCGCCATCGAAGCTCTCATGGCGGCGCGCGAGCTGTGCCCCGACGACGCCGCAGCCGTGGTGGCCCACGGGCGCCTGCTGCTGCGCCAGAACCAGCGTGACGCGGCGGTCGCGGCGCTGCGTGAGGCGCTGGCGCTTCGGCCCCAGGACGCGGCCACGCGCGAGCTCATCGAGCAGATCCAGCCCGAGGAGCGCGCCGACGAGGCCTACGCGGTGGACGCCGAGACGCTGCTGGCCCGCCGTGGCCGGGCGGACGGCTACCCGCTCACCATGCTCGAGGAGCTGACGGTCAACACGGTCTACGAGAACGGCCTCGGCTCCAGCTTCACGCAGGTGGCCGCGCAGCTCCACACGCGCGACGGGGCCGACGACTTCCGCGAGTACGGCATCCAATTCGACCCGGGCAGCCAGCGCGTGGACGTGCGCCTGGCCCGCGTGTATCGCGCGAACGGTCAGGTGCTGGAGGCGACGCGCTTGTACCAGCAGGCCCTCGGCGAGCCCTGGTACCGCATCTACTACGACACGCGCGCGCTGGTGGTGGTGTTCCCCACGCTCGAGCCCGGCGACGTGGTGGAGCTGCGCTACCGCGTGGACGACGTGGCCCACCGCAACCTCTTCGCCGACTACTACGGCGACATGCACTTCCTGCAAGGTGGCGCGCCGACGCGGCGCATGGACTACATCCTGCGCACGCCGACCTCGCGCGAGTTCTACTTCAACGAGCCCGCCATGCCCTCGCTCCAGCACACGCGCAACGTCGAGGGCGACGTGCGCGTGGACCACTTCTTCGCGGAGAACGTGGCGCCCCTCTACGGCGAGCCCATGATGCCCGGCGCGACCGAGGTGCGCCCCTACCTGCACGTCTCCACCTACCGCACGTGGGAGGACGTGGGGCGCTGGTACTGGGGCCTCATCCAGGACCAGCTCACGCCCGACGACGAGCTGCGCCGCACCGTGCGCGAGCTGGTGGCCGGCGCGCCCGACCTGGCCACCAAGGTGCGCCGCATCCACGACTGGGTCATCGACAACACCCGCTACGTCGGGCTCGAGTTCGGCATCCACGGCTTCAAGCCCTACCGCGTGACGCAGATCGTCCGGCGCGGGTTCGGCGACTGCAAGGACAAGGCTTCGCTGCTCTACGCCATGTTCCGCGAGGCGGGCATCGACGCGCACATCGTGCTGGTGCGCACCCGCCGCAACGGCGACATCCGCGACCTGCCTGCGTCCCTCTCGGTGTTCGACCACGCCATCGCCTACGTGCCCGGCCTGGACACCTACATCGACGGCACGGCCGAGTACAGCGGCGTGAACGAGCTGCCGCAGATGGACCAGGGCGTGACCGTGCTGCACGTGTGGCCCGAGGGCGCGTCGCTGCGGCACACGCCCGTGCACCCCGCCGCGCAGAACGCCCACCAGCGCACGCTCGACGTGCGGCTGGCGGCCGACGCGAGCGCCGCCATCACCGCCGAGGAGACCGTGCGTGGCGTGGACGCGGCGGGCTACCGCGCCCGCTACCGCGCGGAGGGCACGCGACAGGAGCGCATCGAGCGTCAGCTGCGCGACCTTTTCCCGGGCCTCGAGCTTTCGGCCCACCAGTTCGACGACCTCGACGACGTGGAGCACCCCGTGCGCTTCACCTACAGCGGGCGCGCGCCCCAGTTCGCGCTGCGCGACGGAAACACCCTGCGCGTGATGCCGAGCTCGCTCGGCAGCCTGAGCCGCGCGCTGGCCCGTACGCAGACGCGGCGGCACACGCTGGACCTCGGGTCCACCACCCGCTACGCAGAGCGGCGCGTCATCACGCTGCCCGCGGGCGCGCGCGCCACCGCCCTGCCCACAGCGGGCGAGGTGCAGAGCCCGTTCGGGGTGGCCCGCATGCGCGTCACGAACGCCAACGGCGTGGTCACCATCGAGAGCGAGTTCGAGCTCACGCGCGACCGCGTGCCGGCCAGCGACTACGCCGCGTTCCGCGCGTGGATGGAGCGCGCCGACCAGCTCTTCGAGCAGCGCCTGCTGGTGGAAGGGGGCACGCCATGAACGCCGTGATCGCCCGCCCCACGCGCCCCTCCCACGTCCTCACCGAGAGTGCTCCCCGCATGCGTCCATCGCTCCTGCGCCTCCGTTCTTCGTCCACCGTCGCGCTCGCGGCGCTGCTGCTGGTCGCTGGCTGCGGCGGGTCCGGCGGCGGCCGCAGCACCCTCCCCGAAGCGCAGCCCCCGGCACCCCTCCCCATCGAGGCGGTCCGCGCCGCGGCCGCGGCAGCCCCGGACGACCCTGCGCGTCAGCTTGCGCTACTGGACGCCGAGCTGCACGACGAGGGCGGCGACCCGGCCACCTGGGACGCGCTCGCCGAGCGCGTGCTCTTGCTGTCCGAAGGCGACCCCCGCGCGCACCTGATGATCGCGCGCGTCGGCTACCTGCACGCGGCGCCCGCGAACGCCGCCGAGCACTACCTGCGTGCCATCGAAGCTGCGCAGCGCACGCCGGGCGCGTCGGCCATCGCCGAGGTGGCCGCCAGCGGCCTGGGAGATCTGGGCGGCCTCGCGCCGAACATGTCCACCACGGTGGCCGAGCGTGTGCGCACCATCCTGGAGAACCCGGGACACATCGGCGGAGCGGCCGTGTCCTCGCTGACGGGCATCCTGCTCACCTTCGCGTACCGGACGGGTGACGTGGCGCTCGTGCGCAGCCTGGCCACGCGCCTCGGCTGCATCACGTCGTACCGGGTGGCCGGACCGTTCGGGCCGGAGGCCATGACGGGCTTCGACCGCACGTACCCTGCGGCTGGGGTTGGGCCCATGGCCGACCGCTACGACTTGGGCGCCCGCCGCGGGGAGCAGCCCACGCGCACCCTCGAGACACGTGGCTGCGTCGCGTCGCTGGCGGAGGGCGCGGGTCGGAGCGGGCCGGGGACCACCTACGCCGAGGCGGTCGTGGAGATCCCCCGCAGCGGCGACTACTGGCTGCTGACCGACATCGGCGCCGCCTACGAGGTGTCGGTCGACGGGCGACGCGTGGCACGCGTCGATCGCCGCAGCGAGATGAGCGCGCGCCTACGCTTCGAGCGCGTGCGCTTGGATGCAGGCCGCCACGAGGTCGAGGTGCGCGTCACCGCGCGCGGCACGAACCCCGCCATCATGGTGGCGCTCATGGGCGACGACGGCCTCGCGCCTGCCGCGGAAGCGCCAGCGACCACGTACGAGCCTGCGCTCCCCAGCGGTACGGCCGCGTCGGAGCTCAGCGGCCTCTCGCTGTGGGTGGCCGTGCGCCAGGCGCTGGACCGCGGTGATGGCGTAGGCGCGCGTGAGTACGCGGCGCGCATGGGACAGCGACCGGGCGCCGCCATGCAGGCCCTCGCCATCCAAGTGGCCCAGAACGACCCGTTCCTGGCAGACCAGCAGCGCCAGACGCGCGTGCTCGGGCTCGTGCGCGCGCTCGCTGCGCGTGACGCGGCCATGTGGAACGCGGCGCTCCAAGACGCACGGCAGGCGGCCGGCGAGGGGCGTGACCAGGAGGCGCTCGCCACGGCGCGCCAGATGCACGAACGCTGGCCCAACATCGCACCCGTCACCATGTTTCTGATCGAGCTGGTCGTGCAGCGCGGCTGGGACGGAGAGGCGGACGGGCTCATCCAGGAGGCCATCGCGGCCATCCCGGGTGCGTGCAGCCCGCTCTATCAGGTGCTGTCGGGCGCCGAGCGCCGCGGTGTGGCGCGCGAGATCGACGCCGCGGTCGAGGCCATCGTCGCGTGCGACGCCACGTCGAGCGCGCGCTACCAGCGGCGCATGGCTCAGCGGCGCTGGGCCGAGGCGCGCACGGAGGTGGAGCGCCTGAGCGCGTTCGAGCCACCGCAAGCGCGCGGACTGCTGATCGGGTACCACCTCGAGCTCGCGCGCGCGACCAGCGACGAACGCCGCACCAACGAGTTGCTGCAGGAGCTGCGGGCGCTGACCCCGCGCGACGTCACCGTCGTGCAAGAGCTGGGCGACCGGCAATACGCGAGCGGGCACCGCGCCGACGCGCTGCGTACCTTCGAGGACGCACTCGAGCACGACCGTCCCGCCATGTTCTCGCTGGTGTACCCGCGGCGCGCGCTCTTCGCGCGTGACGAGCTGGCCGAGTTCCGCATCGACGGGGCACAGACGCTGCGCGACTTCGAGGCCAGCGGGCGCACCTACAGCGACCCCTCTGTGTTGGTGCTCGACTACATGGCCGTGCGCGCGTTCGAGGACGGCTCGCGCCTGTCGCTCACGCACAACATCTGGAAGATGCAGAGCGAGGAGGCCGTGGACGAGTTCGGCGAATTCGAGCCCCCCAACGGCGCGTACCTGCTGCGGCTGCAGACCGTGAAGGCCGACGGCACGCGCCTCGAGCCCGACCTGATCGAGGGCAAGGACACCATCTCCATGCCGAACCTCCAGGTGGGCGACTACGTGGAGTTCGAGTACATCCAGTATGTCCCGCCCTCGGGCGCCTACCCCAACGGCATGGTGGGCGGACGCTTCATGTTCCAGGGCTTCGAGAAGCCCTACGACCGGAGCGAGCTGGTGGTGGTGGTGCCCACCAGCATGGGCGAGCTGGTGGTGGACCCGCGCGGCCCCGCACCCCAGACGCAACGCGAGGTGCGCGGCGACGTCCAGGTGTACCGCTGGCGCGTGAACGAGAGCCGGCCGCTGGTGGCCGAGAACCACTCCATCTCGGCCTACGAGTTCCTGCCGTCCATCGGCTGGGGCATCGGCGCCAGCTGGGAGGAGCTGTTCGCGATGATGAACGACGAGCTCTCCGACAAGGACATCGTGGACCCCGCCGCGCGACGCCTGGCGCGGCGCATCGTGCAGGGCCAAGAGACGGTGCGCGGGCGGGCCATGGCCGTCTACCACTGGGTGACCGAGAACGTGGAGAGCACGCAGGGCGGCCTGTTCGACCAGGCGGCCATGATGCTGGCCGGACGGCGCGGCAACCGCACGCGGGTGATGCGCTACCTGCTTCGCCTGGCCGACGTGCCTGCCGACGTGGTGCTGGTGCGCGGCTTCGGTGGCGACCAGACACGCTCGCCGCTGCCCGACACGGACACCTACGACGACGTGCTGCTCCGCATCGGGAGCGGCGCGGAGACGATCTACACCACCGCGGTCGCGCGCGGGCTGTCCTTCGGCTACATCCCGCCGCACCTCGGAGGCCAGGACGCGGTCGTGCTCACCGCGACCGCGGAGCGCGTGACCGTTCCGCGCGCGCCACTCGAGCAAGACCGAAGCGCCGTTGACGCCGTCGTGCAGCTGATGCCGACGGGCGGCGCCACCATCCAGGTGCGCGAGACCTACGTCGCTGCCTCGGCGGCCAGCTGGCGCGAGAACCTGCGCGCCGTCCCTGCAGCCGAGCTGCGTGAGCGCTTCGAAGAGGGCTACGTGGCCCACATCGTTCCAGGCGCACGCATCACGGCGCTGCGCATCACCGGCCGTGAGGACCCCGAGGCGCCCCTGGTGCTGGAGTACACGTTCGAGGTGCCCGCGCTGGGCCGCATCCAGGGCGACCAGTGGCGCCTGCCGCCGCTCTTCGGCATCCGCCTCGCGAGCCGCTTCGCGGAGACGCCCACGCGCCAGACCACGCAGATCATCGGGCCCATCGCGACCGACGTGCGCATGCGTGTGATCGCGCCCCGCGGCGCGCCCGCCCCTACCCCTGGAGCAGACGCGAACCTCACTGGCGCAGGCGGCTCCGAGGTGCGTGTGGCCAGCACGGTCGAGGGCAACGCCACCACCGTCACCACCCGTGTGCGCGTGCCTCTCTCCCGCGTGGCCCCGGGCGACTACACGGCGTTCGCGGACTTCTGCCGCCGCGCCGACGACGCGCTCTCCCGGGAGCTGAGCATCCCGCTGCGCTGAGCGGGGACAGATGGGGGGCACCAGGCTGAAGCCAGGTGCCCCGGAGCTGCAGCGCCCTCTGAAAGTCCGCCCCGCGGGGCGGACTACGTCGTGGTTGGCTCCTGGGCCCGCGCGGGGTGATCGTGGGTTCCGTGCGACTCAGGTGCACCCACGATGACGAACTCGACCCCCGCCACCTGCAGTTCGTGGAGGACGTCGACGAAGTCCTCGTTCAGCTCAGGCCGCATCGCCCGAGGTCGTCGCGCGAAGTCGTAGCATTCGCCCCGGCGTCTCCGCCCGCGCGTAGTCGGGTATGGATTCGCCGCTCGAAGCCCACGCGTCCAGCGTCAGCTCCCACACCATCGCCACGCGCTCGCTCGCCGAGAGATGGCTGAGGTCGGGCGAGGCTTCATCGACGAGGTCGACACGCCGAATCGGTATGCTGCTGCGCGCAGCGGCACGGGCTCGGCGGGCATCGTCGCGTGACATCGAGAGCAGCGTAGCATGGCAAGGCAGAGAAGCGCTCAGGTGCCGCAGAAGGTCTGGTAGTCCTCCGTGAACGCCACGGGCGCCGGCGCGGCGTACTCACCGAGCCCGCGGCGCGCTTCGAACGGGCGCGCGAGCACGTCCAGCAGGCGCTCCGTGGGCCCGAGGTCCCCGCGCACCGCCGCCGTGAGGGCCTCCTCCACCTTGTGGTTGCGCGGGATGTAGAGGGGGTTGGCGCGGTCCATGCTGGCCGCACGTGCGGCCCGTGCGCCCGCGTCGACGGCGCCGTCACGCGTGACGCGTGCGAGCCAGCCCGCGCACCACGCGTCGAAGGCTTCGACGTCCGTGTAGAGGTGGCTGGCCTCGTGGGCCTCACCGCACAGCACGGTGGACAGCGCCCGGAAGCCGTTGGTGAAGTCCACGCGCTGCTGGGCGAGCAGCTCCAAGAACGACTGCGCCAGGAGGCCATCCTCCTCGTCGGAGCCCTTCGCGGAGGCCGTCTCGTCGGACAGCAGCCCCAGCTTGCGGCGCATCCCGTGCAGCCAGGCGCGCGTGTAGATCTCCGGGTACGCGGCCAGCTCCTCCTGGGCCAGCTCGATGGCGCGCGGCTCGTCCGCGTGCAGCAGCGGCAGCAGCGCCTCGGCCAGGCGCGCCAGGTTCCACTGGCCGATGCCCGGCTGGTTCCCGTAGGCGTAGCGACCGTGCTGGTCGATGGAGCTGAACACCGTCCCGGGGTGATACGCGTCCATGAACGCGCACGGGCCGTAGTCGATGGTCTCGCCGGACAGCGTCATGTTGTCCGTGTTCATCACCCCGTGGATGAAGCCTACCAGCATCCACTGCGCGATGAGCCGCGCCTGCGTCTCGATGGCCGCGCGCAACAGGACGAGCGCGGGCTGCGCGTCGTCCACCAGGTGCGGGTAGTGGCGCGCGAGGGTGTAGCGGACCAGTTCGCGCAGCTTGGCCTCGTCGTCGCGGATGGCGAAGAACTGGAACGTCCCGACGCGGATGTGGCTGGACGCGACGCGCGCCAGCACCGCACCCGGTAGGAGCCCTTCGCGCCGGACCATCGCGCCGGTGCGTACCGCCGCAAGCGCGCGCGTGGTGGGGATGCCCAGGTGGTGCATGGCCTCGCCCAGGATGTACTCGCGCAGCACCGGCCCGAGCGTGGCCAAGCCGTCCCCACGGCGCGAGAAGGGCGTGCGGCCCGAGCCTTTGAGGTGGATGTCCCGGCGCCGACCGTGCACGTCCAGCACCTCGCCCAGCAAGAGCGCGCGCCCGTCGCCCAGCTGTGGGGAGAGCCCTCCGAACTGGTGCCCAGCGTACGCCTGCGCGAGCGCGTCGGCGCCATCCGGCATGCGGCTGCCGCTGAGCCACGCGGCCCCCTCCGCGCGCAGCGCGCCCACGTCGAGGCCGAGCTCCGTGGCCAGCGGTTCGTTGAGCAAGACCAGCTGCGGGTCCGGGAACGGCGCTGGTGAGACGCGCACGTAGAACCCCTCGAGCTCCCGGGCGTACGTGTTGTCGAAGGGGAATACAGGTGCGTCGGCCGTGGTCATCGCCCCATGCTAGCAGTCCGTTGAAGAACCCTCCCTTCCTCTCGCTGGCAGCCCGAGGCCCACTTGCCCCCCGCTTCGGTCGCAGAACCATCGAGGTTCTGCTCCCTCACCGTGCGGCAATTGAACCTCGGTTGCTGGCGCGATAGAAAGGGCGGTTCTTCAACGGACTGCTAGCGCGAATGACCGCCCCTTCCCCCCGACGACGCCGCGTGTGGCGTGTGCTGGCCGTGCTCCTCGGGCTGTACGCGGTCTACTGCGGGGTGCTCTACCGCGCGCAGCCGCTGCTCTTCTTTCCGGGCGCAGGCGCGGTCGCGACCCTGCCGCCACCCGCGGGCACGCGCACGCTCCGCCTGGTGCACCCCGACGGCGTCGAGACGGACCTCTGGCTGCGCACGCCGCGCGAGGACACCCACGGGCCGGGGCCGCACCCGCTCGTCGTGGTGCTGCACGGCAACGGCGACCGCATCGACCGTGGCGCGGACGGGGTCATGAGGTGGCTCAACGAGCTTGGCTTCGCGGTGGCGTTGCCGGAGTACCGCGGCTACGGGGCCTCACAGGGAGAGCCCGGCGAAGAAGCCGTCACGGCGGACTTGGTGCGCGCCGTGGACCAGCTCGTCGCGCTGCCCGAGATCGACCGCGAGCGCGTCGTGTACTTCGGCACGTCGCTCGGCACCTGCTTCGGAGGTCAGCTCGCGGCGCGGCGGCCACCCGCGGGGCTCATCCTGCGTACACCGTTCCTGCGCACGGACCTCATGGCGCTGCGCCGCTTTGCGCCGCCTTTCCTGGTCTCGCACCCGTTCCGCAACGACCGGGCCCTCGCGGGCTTTCCCGCACCGACGCTCATCCTGCAGCACACGCGCGACGAGGTGGCTCCGCCCGACGACTCGACCGCGCTCGCCGCACTGCTACCGAACGCGACGCTGGTGGCCATCGACGCGCTGCACAACGGCCCCGGGGACCCAGCGGAGCGCGCCCGCGAGGACGACGCGATCGTCGCGTTTCTGGCGCGCTTCCGCTGAAGCGCCGTCGGGCGCTACGCGGCGCAGTAGCGCGCGAACATGCGGCTCGACTCGCGCGCGATGCGTGCCGCGTCGTCCGCGCGCGTCAGGTTCAGGACGATGCCCTCGCTCGCGTTCACCACCATCCGTGCGCGGACGGCCGCCTCGTCGGCGTCCAGCGCGGACTCGGACCCCGCGAGCAGCGCGCTCACCAGCTCGATGGCGTGGAGCCGAAAGACCGTGAGGCGCGCCTCGAACGCGGTCCCGGTCGCGCCCGCGAGCTGCCGCAGCACGGTGGGGTATGGCGCGATGACCTTGAACGCGGCCTCGAGCGCGCGCTCCACGCGGTCCTCCACGTCTCCGCCCGGCTCGGCGACCACGGGCGCGGCGGCCAGCAACAGCCGCTCGATGAGCTCGGCCGTGAGCGCGTCGAACACGGACTCCTTGGTGCCGAAGTACTGATACAGCGAGCCCACGCTCACGCCGGCCCTCTCGGCGATGCGCGCGGTGGTCGCGCCCTCGAAGCCGTGGACCTCGAGAACGTGAGCGGAGGCCTCCAACACGGCCGCGACCAGCGCGCGAGCACGCTCCTGATGGGGCACTCTTCGTCGGCGTTTTTCGGGTGGGAGCGTCATGGCGAGTGGCGTCCGAAACGCGAGTGGAGGGCGCGCGACACGGCGCCTAGATCTAATGGCATGACGAACAGCGAATGTGAACCCATCCCGAGCGTCCCGACCTGGCCCGTGCTGGGCGCGCTCCCGTACGTCATCACCCGCGAGGGGGTCGTCCCTGGACTCTCGCGCATGGCGAACCGCTTTCGGCGGGAGGGCATCTTCCGCGTCCCGCTGCCAGGCGGCACCGACCTGACGTTCGTGTGCAACGCAGACCTGGCCGCCGAGGTGGTCGACGACGCGCGCTGGGAGAAGGTGCTCGACCCGTTCATGCTGCGCGTTCGCTTGCTCTCGGGCGACGGGCTGTTCACCGCACACTCGGACGAAGAGGCCTGGAGCGTCGCGCACAGGGTGCTCGCGCCGGCCTTCTCGGGCAGCGCGATGGCCGACTACTTCGACGCGAAGCTCGACGTGCTGAACGTGCTGCTCGACTGCTGGCGGCGCGCAGACGCTCCCGTCGACGTCGTAGGCGACACCATCAAGCTGACGCTCGAGACCATCTCGCTCGCGGGCTTCGATCACCGCTTCGGGACGTTCGAGCGCCCACAGCTCGACCCCTTCCTCGTAGCGCTGGCGCGCGGCGGGCAGGAGATCGTGGACGGCGCGTTCCGACCGCGGCTGAGCACGTGGTACGAGAGTCGCAAGCAGCGCGCGTTCGAGCGCGACGTCGCCGAGCTCCACGGGCTGGTGGACCCCGTGGTCGCCGCGCGACGCGCCACGCCCCGGGCGGCGTGGCCGAACGACCTGCTCTCGCGGATGCTGAGCAGCCCGGACCCGAAGACGGGCGAGATGCTGAGCGACGCGAACGTCCGCTACCAGATCCTCACCTTCCTCATCGCAGGGCACGAGACCACCGCCGGGCTGCTCGCGCTGGCGCTGCACTACGTGGCACGGGACCCAGCGCTGGCCGACTCCCTGCGCGCCGAGGCGGACGAGGTCGTGGGTCGTCGCGCTCCGCGGTTCGAGGACGTCCGCGCGCTCGCCCTCTCGCGACGCGTGCTGGACGAGACCCTGCGTCTCCACCCGACATTGCCCTTCATCTCGCGCGGCCCGAAGGAGGACGTGCGGCTGGGGGGCCGCTACGACGTCCGCCGCGGGCAGGCCGTGGCGCTGTTGCTCACCGCCATCCAGCAGGACCCCGCCGTCTGGGAAGACCCGCTGCGCTTCGACCCCGACCGCTTCCTGCCCGAGCGCGCCCGGAAGCGGCCCGCTCATGCGTACAAGCCGTTCGGCGTGGGCCGCCGCACGTGCCTCGGGCGCAGCTTCGCCCTCGTGGAGGCGACGCTGGCGCTGACGATGATCGCTCAGCAGTTCGAGTTCGGGGATCCGGGCCCCCTGCGGCTGGCACTCAGCCCGGTGCCCAGGCCGCGTGACTTTCGCCTGCGGCTGCGAGCGCGATCGGCGCGCGGGGCCGACGCCCGAGGGCAGGCACAGCACGCGAACCCCGCGTGAGCCGCATGAGCACGGTGCGGCTCGACCGTGCCTGGTGCATGGCCAGAGGGCGTGTCCAGGTGCGGGGGCCGCTGCCACGTGCACGCCCACGGATGGACGGGGAATATCGCCACGAAATCTCCTCGTTCGTGCCGCGTGCAGGCCACCACCACGCGCGACGCTCTCGGGATGCTCATCCGACGTCTCTTCCCCCTCGCGCTCTGCAGCGGTCTGGCCGTGGCGCTCCTCTTCGCGCGCATGGCCTTCACGGGAAGCACGCTGTTCTTCGTGCTCGGGTGGAACCTGTTCCTCGCCTGGGTGCCGCTCGGGCTCGCCCTGTGCCTCGAGAGGGCCTCGCGGCCCGGCGTCCGGCTCGGCCTCTTCGCCGCGTGGCTCGCGTTCTTCCCCAACGCCCCGTACTTGGTCACCGACTTCATACACCTGCACCACCGCGCGCCGGTGCCGCTCTGGTACGACGTGGCGTTCTTCGCGACGCTCGCCCTCGCGGGGCTGTTCGTGGGGCTCGCGTCCCTCGAGGTGGTCCACCGCGTGCTGCGCCGTCACACCAGCTCGAGGGTGTCGTGGGGTGTGCTGCTCATCATCTCCGCGCTAAGCGGCTACGCCATCTATCTCGGGCGCTTCTTGCGCTGGAACAGCTGGGACCTGCTGACGCGGCCGCTCGGCGTGCTGGGCAGCCTGGCCAGCGACGTCACGCAGGTGCGCCCATGGGGCGTGAGCGCGGTCTTCGGAGCCATGGTCTTCGTCAGCTACGTCGCCTACTGGAGCCGACAGGTGGTCTGGGTCCCGGGGGCCTCCAACTCCGAGCACAGCACCCCGTAGCGGGCGCGCAGGACCGCCTGCGATGGGGCACCCGTCGCCCATGAAACGGCCGGGTCGCGGGGCGAGCTACCAGATGGAGACCTCGCGGCGTGGCGCGCCGGTATCCAGGAGGCCGCGGTTGTTCAGGTCCTGGAAGTGGTCCCCGAACGTGCTCGCCGAGGGCCGCGGGGCGTAGCCCAACAGCGCGCGCGCCTTCGCCGACGAGTACGCGTTGTTGGCGAACATGAGCTTCACGATGGCGTTCGAGAGCGGGAACGTCACGGTCTTCAGCGCGTGCTGGTGCAGCCAGTCCATCACGTCGCCCACCGCGAGCATCGGGCGCCGCGAGAGCCCGTGCATACCCAGCGACACGCCCGCGCTCTCTCCGAGGTGCGCGACGAACTCCCGCTGCGTGAGCGGCTCGCTGAGCACCACGTGGTCGTGCACGTCGTTCATGTACGCCACCCAGTGCGCCTTCGCCGCGTCGCGCGCGTCCACGTACGAGATGCCCACACCGGTCGGGTAGACGTAGCGACGGAAGCGCAGGCTCATGCGGATGATGTTCAGCGTCAGCGCGTCCTCGCGGCTGTAGGGCCCCCACGGCGTGACCAGGTAGCTCACCATCACACGCGCGCCCTCGGCCTGCGCCGCGAGCAGCTCGCGCGTCACCTGCTTCTTGGCCAGCAGGTAGGGCACCTTGGCGTACACGTCTTCCTCCTGTGCGGGGTCCGAGACGGTGTCCTCCGTGATGCTCCCGCTACGCGGCGCGGCCAGGCCCGCCTGCGAGTGCGCCTTCTGCAGCGAGCAGCCCAGCTCGCGCGCCACGGCGAGCACGTTGAGCGGCCCGTCCAGGTTCGTGCCTACGATGGCTCCCGTTGGGTCCGTGTACGAGAGGTCGATGAAGGTGCTCGAGTCGAAGACGATGGAGTCTGCCGTGAACCCCTCGCACGCGCGACGCAGGCTCTCACGGTCGCGGATGTCGCCGGGGGCGCGCTTCACGGAGGCGGGGATCCCGTCTGCCGACCTGGGCGAGCGTGCGAGCACACGGAACTCCACGTCGCTGCCGTACATGGCGAGCCCCTGCTCCAGGAAGACGCGTCCGACGTGCCCGGTGCCACCGATGACGAGCACCTTGTCGGGTGTGCGCGTGGGCGTGAGCGGGACCTCGGGCGGAGTGAACTGAGCGAGCGTCATGCGGCAGTCTCGCACGTGCAGCGCGCCTGCGCCGTCCGCGCGCGCTGCGCGCTCGACGCCTCACGACCACTGCCGGCAGCGCGGCGCAGGCCGTAGACATGGCCGTGGACATGGCGCTCCCAGACCGCGGACTCGGGCGCCTTGGTCAGTCCACGCTCGAGAGCAGCCACTCGCGCATCGCGGGACGCACGCTGCTGGTGAAGCGCTTCGAGAGCCGCAGCTCGACGTACTGCTGCAGCAGCGCGTCCAGCATGGCCTCGAGCTCGCCCAGCAGGTAGAGCCGCTCCTCGAGGGCGGCCTCCTCTTCCTTCTTCAGCTCGGCGGGCAGGCGCACCCCGCTCATGGAGAGCGTGTCGCCGTCCAGCGAGCAGGCCCACTCGCGCTCGCCACGGATGATCTCCAGCTTGAGCTTGGCGGGCAGCTTGCCCTCGCGCAGCGCCGCGCGCGCCTCGTTGCTCTCGCTGGGCTCGGTGCCGGTGATGCTGACGCGCTCCACCACGTCGAAGCGCGACTCGAGCACGAGCGGGCTCGTGACGTACAGCGCGAAGGGGTCCACCCCGGGCGGCGTGAACAGCTCCTGCGGGGGCCGCACCAAGGGCACCGTCGCGTCCTCGCGCAGCGCCTCCACGTCCTCGGCGCCCATGCGCTCGCTCTCGTACCAGAGGTACAGCAGCCACTCGCGCCCCAGGAAGCGCACGCCCTCGATCTGATCGACCAGGTCCACCATGGATCAGCCCTCCGCCTTCTTCTTGCCGCGCGCGATGGGCATGACATCCGCCGACGCGTCGGACGGGTCGTCGCTGTGCAAGCGCGCCGGCAGCAACGCCGCGAGCTTGCCGAGGCGCGTGTCGTCGAAGCCCATGCGCTGCATGCCCAGCAGCACCCCGTGCTCGTCGAGCTCCAGCTTGAACGTCTTCTCGAAGTGCACCAGCGCGTGGGCGAGGACCGGCTTGCTGGTGCTGCCCACCCGCACGAGCCCAGTGCCCAGCTCCCACGACAGCTCCACGTGCCGCATGCTGGGGATGGTCTGCTTGCGCAGGTGGCGCATGACGAAGACCTTGAGGTCCTCCTTCTGCGACCGACTCAAGCGCGAGGTGCCCTGCTTGTCCATGAACTCGCGCTCGGCGATGGCGTACTGGGCCTTGAACAGGTTGCGGGGCACGCGCCAGCGATCGATGCGCAGCCCGATGTGCACGTGGTCGGCGAAGAGGAAGTCCTCACGACTCACGTCGATGACGAACGGGTCGCGGATGGAGCACCAGCCGACGCGCTCGTCCTCTTCTTCCTCCGGGGCGAGCGGCCGGAAGGACTCGTGCGCCACAGCCTTCTCGAAGCGCGACCGGAAGTTGCCGCTGGGCGCGTCACCGCGCACGTAGAACCTGGTGTATGAAGCGCTGCCGCCGAGGAGACCCATGGGGGCCGCAGCTTGAACCACGGCGCTCCCTCGTGCCCATGATTTCTGGCGGATGTGTGCGTGATAGCCTACGCGCCTGATGAGCGAGCGCGCGCTGCACACCCACTTCCCGGCGCTGACGCGGGCGGTGCCCATGGCGTCGCTCGGTCGGTTCCCCACACCCGTTCAGGCGCTCGCCCCCCTGCGCGCGCGCTTCGGCCCCGCGACCCCGGAGCTGTGGGTCAAGCGCGACGACCAGAGCGCGGAGGCCTACGGTGGAAACAAGGTGCGCACGCTCGAGGTCCTGTTCGCGGACGCGCTCGCGCAGGGGGCCACCCGCGTCGTCTCCACCGGAGCGTTCGGCAGCAATCACGCCGCTGCGACGGTGCTGCACGCGCGACGCGTGGGCCTCGAACCCGGTGCGCTGTTGTTCCCGCAGCCCCCGTCCGCGGCGGCACGCGAGAACCTCGAGGTCACGCTCACGCACGGCGCGTTCGTCGAGGAGCTCTCGCACTGGTCGTCCCTGCCGTACGGCCTCGCGCGCACGGCGCTGCGCGATCGGCGGGAGGGGCGTCGTTCATACGTCATGGTCCCCGGCGGGGCCACGCCCCTCGGCGCGCTGGGCTACGTCTCCGCGGCGTTCGAGCTGGCCGAGCAGGTGGCGCGCGGCGAGCTCCCCGCGCCAAGGCGCGTGGTGGTGGCGGTGGGCAGCACCTGCACCACGGCCGGGCTGTTGCTGGGCTTCACGCTCGCGGCGCGCATGGGCTTGGGGTTCCACACTCCGCCGCTCGTCCACGCCGTCCGTGTGACGCCGTGGCCCGTGACCAGCCACGCGCGCATCGTGCAGCTGGCGCTGCGCACGGCGGACCTACTGACGACGCACGGCGCGCTCGGCCACGGTGGCGCGGGCGCGGCGCCGGAGCGTGCGCAGCTGGACGCGCTGCTGCGCGTGGATGGGCGCTACCTGGGCCTCGGCTATGGTCGCGTGACGGCCGGCGGCCTGGACGCCATCGCCCGCTTCACACTCGCTGGGGGGCCGCCGCTGGACACGGGCTACAGCGGAAAGAGCGGCGCCGGCTTCTTGGACCTGGCGCGCGAGGCCACCGAGGGGCCGCTGTTGTTCTGGGCCACGAAGTCGAGCGCCCCCCTTCCGCCCGCCTTCGCGCCGGGCCCCAGCGGACACGGCCGCGGTCGCGAGGTGCTGCGGAGTCTGCCGCGCATGCGCGCGTTCCTGGCGTGACGGGCAGAAGCGCCCCGCCCGTTGTCGCGTCCGCGACGTTGACGTATCAACGGGCATGGAACTTCGTGTCGGGACACACCTCACCGAGCCGCTCGCGCTCCTGCAGTTCGCGGTGTATGCGGACGTGCTCGAGGGCGTCCCGGACCGCGCGATCAACGACGGGATCATCGCAGACGCGCTCGCGCTGGCGAAGCGCACCCACGGGCTCGACCCGGTGCTGATCACGCCTCGTGAGCGGCCGCTGGGGAGCCGCCCATCGCGCGTCTCCCTTCCGTCGATCTGCTGCGTGGGACGCTTCCGTAGCCCGCAGCCGGCGCGGGACCCGAGCGCAGAGCGCTCCGAAGTGTGCCTGGTGTGGTTCCAGGATCAGTTCGCGTTTCCCATCAACGCCGAGGTCGCCGCCGAGATCGCCACCTTGGTGTGGAGCGAGATAGCCACCGACGACTTCATGTGAGCCCACGCCGGGTCGGCCGCCGCCAGGCGGCGTCGGCTTGCGCACCGCAGTAGAACACGTTCTACTTTCGACATGAGCGCCAGCCGCGAAGCCCTCGACAACCTCGTAGTGGACGTCCGCAGCCGGCACCTCGGCCAGCATCCAGATGGCGCCGTCGCGCTCGAGGGACACATGCGCTTCGGCAAGGCGCTCGAGGGCCCGCCGGGGCGCCTGCACGGGGGCTATCACGCCCACGTCCGGACCCTGCCGCTGCTGGCGCGCTGCGACGAGCACGACAGCGCCGCGACGTACCCCTGCGCGCTGGACGTGCACATCCAGAAGCCGCTGCCGCTCGAGCAGGACGTGGCCTTCGACGCCGAGTACACACGCGGCGAGTGGGGCTGGGAGCTGGCCACTCGCTTCGAACACAGCGACCGGCTGCGCGCCACGTTGCGGTCGCTGCCCGCCGGGCCGCTGCTGAACGCCGACGAGCTGGAGCGCTATCGGCAGCAGTACGAGGCCTCACAGCCGGCCCAGGGCCGCTTCAAGATGTTCGGCGTGACCGTCCAGCTGGGCGCCGAGGTGGTGTTCGTGACGGGCCGTGACCCGTTGCACACCGAGCCCGACAGCCAGCTGGCGGATCTGTGCGACGCGCGCGGCGCGTTCGGCCCGGCGCTCATCGCAGCGCAGCTGGACGCCGTGGGGGCCGTGGCGCAGGGCACGCGCATGCGGCACCCGCACTTCACCAAGCGCATCGAGCTGGCCTTCGCGAGCGGCAGCGTGCCCGCCAGCACGGGCTTCGTGTTCTTGGCGGACCGCACGCGCATCGAGGAGGACACCGCCTCCACCACGGCCCCCGTCGAGATCAAGGGCCAGCTGTGGGGGACTGTGCGCGTGCCCGTCGCGCTGGTCGACGCGACCTTCGAGCGCGCGCTCGCCGTGGGGCACGTCACCGTGCACCCCGTGGACCCGGAGAAGTTCGCGGGGCTCACGGAGATGCGCAAGCTGCGTGACGACAGCGCGGCGTGACGGACGCCGCACCGGGCCACGGGTGATAGCCTCGGGGTGTGACGAGCTTCGACGGAGACGGTGCGGGTCCCGAACCCGGTGGTGGCGTTCCTTCGGGGGCTGGGCCCGCGGCCGCGCCGCCCCCCGGCGGGAGCACAGGTGGGCCCTTCGCCCTGAGCCCCAGCGACAGCGCCCCGGTGCGGACCATCGCGGACTTCAACGCCGCCATGGACGTGTTCAAGACCCTGCTGGGACAGCTGGTCCCGAGCGGGCTCCTGGGGGCGTTCGGGGTCCTGGCGGCGGCCTCGCTCGCGGCGAACAGCCCGCTGTGGGTGGCGCAGTACCTGGACCACCGAGTGCGTGCCCAGGTCTTCGCAGGAGACTTCGACGCGTTCGCGGGGACGGGACTGCTCTCGACCGCGCTGAAGGTGTTCGCGGCGCTGCTGTCGGTGCTGGTGTTCGCCGCGCGGCTCGGTCTGGCGCGCCCGATGCGCGCGCTCGTGCTCGGCGGCGACGCCCCAACGCGCGGCGTAGGCGACATCCTGCGCGTCTCGCTCGAGCGCTTCGCTCCCAACCTCGGCATGGTGCTGGCGTACGCCGTGGCCGTGTCGGTGGGGTTCGGCGCGTGCATCCTGCCAGGCTTCGCCGCGGCGATCATGCTCTACCCGGCGCTCTACCTCGTCGCCACGGGGCGGGAGTTCGGTGACGCCTTCAGCATGGGCGTGGACTGGATGTCACGACACACCGGGGCGCTGCTGGGCACGCTCGGCGTCCTCGTCGCCATCGGCGTGGTGCTGTTCTGTTGCAGCTGCGGAACGCTGGACATGTTCGGGTCGGCGCGCGACGTCGGGACCTCGCTGCTCCTGCTGCCGCTCGTGACGGTGGCCAACGAAGCCATCTCGGCGGTGACGCTGACCTTCCTGGCGAGTGGCTGCATCGCCGCGGACCAGGCAGAGTCGACCGTGGCGCCACGCGGCCCGACCGGACCGTTCTGACGCCATACGACGGCCCCGCATCGTGCCAGCGAGTGGCGCGCGGTGTACGCTGACGCCGCATGTCTCCGTCTCGCTCGCTGCTGCTCTGCGCTGCCCTGCTCCTCGCCCGTCCCACGCTCGCGGCGGCGGATGTCCCCAGCTCCGCGGCGCGCGAGGGAGCGACGCCCAGCCCGGCGCGAGCCACCGCGGGCAGCGAGGCGCGCCCACGCGACACGGGCGCGGGGACGACCGACCCGCAGGGGACGCCATCCACCGAGGACGCGAGCACGCCCCCCACGGTGACCGAGCGCATCTTGAGTGGCATCCGCCGCGTCGGGCCCCTCGTCGTGACCATCACGCGTGAGGCGCGCGACCTGGCGCTGGGGAACATCAACGTGTTCGCGCGCGCGGCACGCGTCGCGCCAGCCAACCTGGGTGACGGCATGCTCGGCTATCGCCTCACCGGCATCCGGCAGCACTCCGTGGTGGCCGCCCTCGGGCTGCGCAACGGGGACGTGCTGCGCAGCATCAACGGCCGGCCGACCACCACGCCCGGCGAGGTGCTGGCCGCCTATGGAGGGCTGCGGGGCGCGGGCGCGTGGTCCGTCGTGGTCCACCGCCGGGGCGCAGACGTGACGCTCGTGGTGCGCGTGGTAGACCCTGCGGCCGAGGCCCCCCCGGGGACGTCGAGCACGGCACGGAGCGCGACGACGCCCGCAGCGGGGACGTCGTCCGCCGGTGCCCGAGACGGCGCCGAGACGAGCCCCCCGTCCGTCAGCCGACGTTCAACGCGGGGCCCGTCTCGCGCGCGCGAGTAGCGGCCCGGGCGTCCTGACGGCCACGGGGTGCGCCCGCGCGGCTGAAGCGCAGGTGGGCGTCGTCGACCCTGTCGAAGCGCAGCGCGCGCAGGTCACGCCTGTAGCTCTGCGGCAGCTGCCAGGGTGACTCGTCGCCCTGGCGCGGCAGCACGTCCTTGGCGCGCGCGACGTAGCCCGAGGCCATCTCCAACATCGGCCTGACGCCCACGCGCGCCCCGGGGTGCCGCGCCACCACCTGGTTCACGCCTTGCGCGTCCATCCTCCCCAGCAGGCGGCACACGTACTCGGCTACCAGGTCGGCGCGCAGGGTCCACGACGCGTTGGTGTAGCCCACGGTGAGCGAGAGGTTCGGGACACCCGCGAACATCACGCCCTTGTACGTGAGCGCCTCGTTCATGGCCTGGGGCACGCCATCCACCTCGATATCCATGCCGCCGAACAGGCGCAGCTCGAGCCCGGTGGCCGTGATGATGATGTCCGCCTCGAGCTCCTGACCGGAGGCGAGGCGCAAGCCCGTCTCGGTGAACGTCTCGATGTGGTCCGTGACCACCGACACGCGCCCCTCGCGGATGGCCGTGAACATGTCGCCGTCGGGCACGGCGCACATGCGCTCGTCCCACGGCTTGTAGCGCGGCGTGAAGTGCCGCATGGAGGAGGCACCGGCGAGCTGCTTCTGCACACCCGCCAGCAGCGCCTTCCTGGCGATCCCGGGCGCGCGTTTGCTGCCCTGGTAGACCGCCGCCTGGGCGGAGAAGAAGGCCAGGCGCGCCGCCTGATGCACCACCTGGTCGGGGAGGAAGCGCCGCAGCCAGGGGGAGATGCGGTCCGCCCGCGGCACGCTGAGGAGATACGTCGGCGAGCGCTGCAGCATGGTCACGTGCGCGGCCTTGTCGGCCATCGAGGGGACCAGCGTGATGGCCGTGGCGCCCGAACCGATGACCACCACGCGTTTGCCCGTGTAGTCCAGGTCCTCGGGCCAGAATTGCGGGTGGACGATCTGCCCTTGGAAGCGGTCACGCCCCTCGAACTTCGGCGTGAAGCCTTGGTCGTAGCTGTAGTAGCCCGAGCACATCATCAGGAAGTTGCAGCGCAGCGTGACGTCACGCGTGCCTTGGTCGTCGGTGTGTGTCGCGCGCACCGTCCAGCGCGCGGTCTCGCTCGACCATGACGCGTGGGTGACCTTGTGGCCGAAGCGGATGTGCTGGTCGATGCCGGCCTCGCGCGCGGTCTCCTCGACATAGGACCGGATGAGGGACCCGTCGGCGATGGTCTGGGTGCTCTTCCAAGGCTTGAACTTGTACCCGAGCGTGTACATGTCCGTGTCCGAGCGCACCCCGGGGTAGCGGAACAGGTCCCAGGTGCCGCCCATGCGCTGCCGCCCCTCGAGCAACGCGAAGGTCTTGCCGGGGCACTTGTCACGCAGGTGCCAGGCGGCTCCCACGCCAGACAGGCCCGCACCCACGATCAGCACATCCACGTCGTCGTTGTTCATCAGCGTTCCTTTCGCTCCCGGTCAGCATGCCAAGGGCGGCCCGCGGAGGGCACGGCGTGAGCGGCCAAGTTCTGGTCGTTTCGGGCCAGCCCCGCCCCCAACCGCGCGCACCCCTCAGGCGGCGCTGCGCGAAAGCGAGCGCACCCAAGCCAGCCCCTCGGCCGGCGTGGCGCACACCAAGTGCGGCATCGGGAAGGGTCGCACCCACAGGATGGCCGTGAGCACCCCGCGCTGGAGCGCGTTGGACAGCACGATGGCCTGTCCGCTCACGGTCTCGGCGAGCAGCGCGCTGTGGTCCTCGAGGAACTGCGCCATGCGCCTGCGCTCCTTGGCCCCGGGGGGCTGTGAGTTGCGGCCGTCGACCACGATGCCGATCTTGACGCCCGACTGCTTCGCGCCACGCATCGAGCTCAGCAGCCGCTCGTGGTAGCGCTCGTACTCGTCCGCATCGACGTTACCCGTGATGGTGATCAGCACGTTGGGGTGGATGGAGTCGTCGAAGTAGATGGGCATACGTGTTCTGGCCAGGGCTCGCACCCCCGCGCACGCAGCCCCAGGATACCCGTTCTTGCGGCGTTCGTCTCGGGGCCAGACGGTCGCACGAGATGCGCTTGCCCGATCAGTTGCTCAGGCCGAACCAGGGGATGAGCATCAGCGCGGGGAACCCGGCCGGCGCAGGGGGCGCTGCTCCGCAGCGCGCGCCCGGTCCGAAGTCACCTTCGTAAGACAAGCGGATGTCGCTTCCCCTCGACCGGATGGAAGACACGCGTCCCTGGCCGTCGTGGACGACGTCGTCCGTCATGCGCTCCGCGCCGCTCTCGTCGCGAACGACGACGCTCGTCACGAGACCGGTAGGTGCGTAGCGGAACTCCTGTCGCATGGACCCCAGCTCGCCATGAGCCTTCTCGAGCATCACGACGCGACCGTCTTCGTCGTAGCTGACGCTGCCGGCCTCGTCGGGTACATCGTCGTTCGCGGCTTCGCAACGGTAGGTCTCGAACCGTCCCGCGGCGTCGTAACCAAGCGAACACGCCCTCTCGCCGACGTCAGCGAGTTGGCGTGCGGCACCCACCAAGCGCCCCATCGCATCGTAGGAGAACGTCCAGCTCTCCCGCTCGCGACCATCCTCGGCGCCGAGCATCGTCCGCGACACGAGGCGCCCGTCGTCACCGTACGTGAAGTGCTGCACCCACGCGGGGCTCCCCTGCAGAGTCCCGTCGATTCGGGCCAAGCGTCCCTCGGCGTCATAGGCGTACAGGAGTGTCGCGCCCATGGCCGACACCTCGCTGGACACCAAGCGCCCGCTCTCGTACGCGTAGACGAGGTCGTTACCCGATGGGTGGGCCACGACGCACCGTCCGTGCATGGGGTCTGCGTGGCCAGTCAACGCCGCGAGGGGCGCGACCAGCACCGCTTGCGCGCTCCGAGATCCCGAGGGGGAAGGTGCACATCCCGCCAACGCCGAGTGGAGTAGGATTGCGACGAAGAAACACGGACGAATTGGTGACCTAGTGTGCATGCGTGAAGGTTGTCCGTGTTCGCCGAGGCTGTCGAGAGCAACACGGCGGATGCGTCCGCGCGCTGTGCTAGTGTCCAACCCCCGCCGAGTGCAGCGTCGCGCTCGGCGGTTTTCTGAACCCACGAGGACCCCCATGAAGAGTCGCGCCGCTGTCGCCTTTGCCGCTGGCAAGCCCCTCGAGATCGTCGAGATCGACGTCGCCCCGCCCCAGAAGGGCGAGGTGCTGGTCAAGATCACGCACACCGGCGTGTGCCACACAGACGCCTTCACGCTCAGCGGGGACGACCCGGAGGGCATCTTCCCGGCCGTGCTCGGGCACGAGGGCGGCGGCGTGGTGGTCGAGGTCGGCGAGGGTGTGACCAGCCTGGCCAAGGGCGACCGCGTCATCCCGCTCTACACAGCCGAGTGTCGCGAGTGCAAGTTCTGCAAGAGCGGCAAGACCAACCTGTGTCAGGCGGTGCGCGCCACGCAGGGGAAGGGCCTCATGCCGGACGGGACGTCGCGCTTCTCGTACGAGGGCAAGCCCATCTTCCACTACATGGGCTGCAGCACGTTCAGCGAGTACACGGTCGTGCCGGAGATCTCGCTCGCCAAGGTCAACGACCAGGCCCCGCTCGAGAAGGTCTGCCTGCTGGGCTGCGGCGTCACCACTGGCATCGGCGCGGTGCACAACACCGCCAAGGTGAAGGCGGGAGACAGCGTCGCCGTGTTCGGCCTGGGCGGCATCGGGCTGGCCGTGATCGTGGGCGCCAAGCAGGCGCAGGCGGGGCGCATCGTCGCGGTGGACATCAACCCCAGCAAGTTCGAGCTGGCCAAGCAGCTGGGCGCCACCGACTGCATCAACCCGAAGGACTACGACGGGCGACCCATCCAGGAGGTGATCGTCGAGCTCACCGACGGCGGCGTCGACTTCAGCTTCGAGTGCATCGGCAACGTGGAGGTCATGCGCGCGGCGCTCGAGTGCTGCCACAAGGGCTGGGGCGAGAGCGTCATCATCGGCGTGGCGGGCGCGGGCCAGGAGATCAAGACGCGGCCGTTCCAGCTGGTGACCGGGCGCGTCTGGCGCGGCACCGCCTTCGGCGGCGTGCGCGGGCGCACCGAGCTGCCGGGCATGGTGGAGCAGGCCATGCGCGGAGAGTTGGACCTCGACCCGTTCATCACGCACACGCTGCCGCTCGAGCGCATCAACGAGGCCTTCGACCTGATGCACGCGGGCGAGTCCATCCGCACCGTCATCCACTTCGATCGCTGAGCGCGAGAGCCCACGGAGCCGCATGGAACGCATCGAGTCCCACAAGCAGTTCGGAGGCGTGCAGGAGGTCTACCAGCACACGTCCGAGTCCCTCGGCGGCGACGCGCGCGTGGGCGTCTACCTGCCGCCCCAGGCGGCGGCGGGCCCCTGCCCGGTGCTGTACTTCCTGGCCGGTCTGACCTGCACCGAGCAGAACTTCATCACCAAGGCGGGGGCACAGCGCTTCGCGGCCGAGCACGGCATCATCCTCGTGGCACCGGACACCAGCCCGCGCGGCAAGGGCGTGCCCGACGACGACGCCTACGACCTCGGGCAGGGCGCGGGTTTCTACCTGAACGCCACGCAGGAGCCGTGGGCCACGCACTTTCACATGTACGACTACGTCGCGCAGGAGCTGCCCGCGTGGGTGGCGGCGAACTTCCCGGTGAGCGACCGGCGCGCGATCATGGGGCACTCCATGGGCGGCCACGGCGCGCTCGTGGTCGCACTGAAGAACCCGGGCATGTTCCGGAGCGCATCGGCCTTTGCGCCCATCGTCGCGCCCACGCAGGTCCCGTGGGGCCACAAGGCCTTCACAGCGTACTTGGGCGAGGACACGGCGCTGTGGAGGGAGTGGGACACGTGCGAGTTGGTCGCGACCGCGACCGAGAAGGTGCCGCTCTTGGTGGATCAGGGCACGGCCGACAACTTCCTCGACGCGCAGCTGCAGCCCGAGCGCCTCACGGCCGCGTGCGAGCGCGCGCAACACCCGCTGACGCTGCGCATGCAAGAGGGCTACGACCACAGCTACTACTTCATCAGCTCGTTCGTGGGCGACCACGTCGCGTTCCACGCGCAGCACCTGCGGGGCTGACCGTCTCGGGATGGACGCCGAGCGCGCCGTCGACTATGACGGTATCGGTGTCCACCGCACGAACCCACCAGCGAAGCACCCGCCACTCCGCATCCACTCGGCTCGCCGCCTCCCTCGCGGCCCTGACCCTCGCCTTGTGCGCGGGCTGCGGTGACGACGAAGCCAACCCCGCCGCGGCGCTCGGCGAACCCGACGTGTCCGGCTGGGACAGTACGGCGGCCCTCACCCTCTCCCCCGGCACGCCCCCGAGTGGCTTCGAAGACCTCGACGCCACCTACTACGACGGCGTCCCCTGCGGCCCGTTCGCGGAGACCGTCGTGGACCTCTTCGTGCCCACGGGTCTCACGGCCCCCGCCCCCCTGGTGCTGTTCTTCCATGGCGGCGGGTTCACCGGCGGCTCGCGCACCAACGCCTACGGGGGTAGCGTCGGCGACGACCTGCGCGCCCTGGTGGACGCGGGCGTCATCTACGGCACCGCCGACTACCGCCTGCTGCAAGAGCCCGACGCCGAGGGCGTGATCAAGCCCATGCACGACGGACAGGTGTGCCTGCAGTACCTGCGCCTGCACGCGGAGGAGCTGGGGCTGGACCCCACGCGCGTGGTGGTCATGGGCGTCTCGGCCGGCGCCGGCTTGAGCCTGTGGCTGGGCACGGCCAGCGAGCTCGCCGTCCGGAACCACCCGGAGCCCGTGCTGCGAGAGTCCACGCGGGTCAGCGGGGTGGTCGCGCTCGAGACGCAGGCCACGTACGACCTGGGGCGCTGGGACACCGACGTGTTCGTGGAGTACAACTTCGACCTCCTGGGCCTGGCCGCCGCCATCGGCCTCGACGGAAGGCTGCTCGCGTTCTACGGCATCACCGAGCTCGAGGACTTCGACTCGCCGGAGACGCTGCGCTACCGCGCCGCCGTCGACATGCTGGGCCTGATGAGCCACGACGACCCGCCGATCTTCGTACGCAACGAGAACACCCCCGTGTCGCGCCCGCTCACGCCCGACGTGGCGTTCCACCACCCGGACCACGCACGCGCCGTGCACGACCGCGCCGTCGAGGTGGGCGTCCCCGTGGTGGCGTACGCCCATGGGCGCGACCTGGTGGACCCGAGCGGCGAGACGGTGGTGGACTTCTCGCTGCGTGTGCTGGACGTCCAGGCCCCCTGAGGGGGCTCACGTCGCGGCCGCCGCGTGACCCGCGTCCGCATCGCAGCGCGCGACCAGCGCGCACGGCGCGTCGGTCACGGGCGCCGTGTGACCAGCGCGCCGTCGTGGATGCTGTCGCCGGGGTGGACGATGACCACGTCTCCCTCGTGCAGGCCACTCTGCACCTCGGCCGCGTCGGGGTTCTCGAGGCCCAGGGTGAGCGCGACCTTACGGGCCACGCCGTCGCGCACCACGTAGGCGGCCCACCCGTCACCGTCACGGAAGAGCGCGCTCGACGGAACGCGGAGCACGTCGTCCGCCGCGTCGACCTCGATGCGGGCTTCCACGCGGTAGCCGTCTGCCAGCCCGGCGCGCGCCTCGGGGGTGTCCTGCAGCTCGATCACCACGCGCACGCGCTGCTCCTCCACGCCCAGCGCGCTGCGCGTCGTGAACGCCGAGGGTTCCTTCACGCGCACCCGCCCGTGCAGGCTGCCCTCGCCGCCCCAGCGCACCAGCTCGACCGAGTCGCCGACCTCGACGGCGACGGCCTCCGTGGTGAGCACGTCCACGACCACCTCGAGCCGCCGGGGGTCGCCGATCTCGAGCAGCGGCTGACCCGCCTGCACCACGCCCGCGCTCTCGGCGAAGACGCGGAGTACCACGCCCTCCACGGGCGACAGCAACGGCAAGACGTCTCCGTCCGTGCCCTCACGGCTGAGGGAGGCACGCACCACGCGCACCTCGTGGTCGGCCACGCGCGCGGCGAAGCGGGCGCTCGATAGCGCCTCCTGGGCGCTCGTCGCTTCGTAGTGAGCGCGGTCCACGACGGCGCGCGCCACGCCGCCAGAGTTCACGAGGCCATCCACGCGGGCCTGCTCGCGCTCCGCGAACTGCGCGGCCGTCTCGGCGCGTGCGACCTCGGCCCGCACGCGCGCTTGGCTCGCGACCGCCGCGGCCAGGCTGGCCTCGGCCTGAGCCCGCGCACGGGGGTCCAAGAGGCCCACCTCCATGGCGTTCAGGTGCGCCACCACGTCGTCCGCGGCGACCGCGTCCCCGGGCTCGAGGGCGATGCGCGCGAGCGAGCCCGCGATGGGCGCCGACACGGTGTAGCGGTCGCTGACCCGCGTGCGCCCGTCGTCCTCGACCACGACCACCAGCCGCCCCTGCGTGACCAGCGCCGTATCGACGGGCTGTGGCTTGGGCTGCGAGGCCGTGTAGACGGCGGCCACGAAGCCTACGGCGAGCAGCGCGTAGACGAGGTAGCGGAGGTTGCGGCGGAGGCTTGCGCGTTCACTCATGGGGTCATTCCCTTGTCTTCAGCGTGCCGATCAGGTCGAGCGAGTCGAGCCGACGGCGGACGATGTAGCCCGCCACGAGCGAGGCCACCACAGTGACCACGGCGGCCGTGGCGTAGCTTCCGGAGTCGATCACGGCGGGCATGCGGAAGGCCTCGGGGTCCACGTTGGACATCATGCCGTCCAACATCTTGCGCCCCAGCCACAGCCCGAAGGGCAACGCGAGGCCCACCTGCAGCGTCAGCTCGCCCAGCAGCACCGCGCCGATCTCGGCCTTGGTGAACCCGAGGATGCGCATGGAGGCTAGGTCGCGCTGACGCGCGTTGAGCGTGATGCGCGCGTTGTTGTAGACCACGCCGATGGTGATGGCCGCCGCGAAGAGGGCGATGACCAGCGCAAACACGTCCATCGAGCGGCCGCTCTGCTCGGCGAACTGCCGGATGGCGCGCTTGGCATTGCCCGACGAGCCCACCAACGGCAGCTCGTCGACGCGCGCCTGGACGCTCCCTTCGAGGCGGGCGTCCACGGAGAGCAGGACCTGGTCGATGGTCACCGGCTCGCGCAGCAGGCGGTGCAGCTCCGCCAGGCTCATGTGGCCCGCCATGCCCATCGCCTCGCTCACCACGCCCGCGACCGGAATGTCGAGTGTGCGCCGCGCGCCCGTCAGCGTGCGCACCCGCACGTGCTCTCCCGGTGCCACGCCCAGGCGCTCGGCGAGGATGTCGGTCAGGATCACGCCGTGACGCGGGATGGGCTGCTCGTGCCCTGCCAGGTCACGCAGCGGCCGCAGCCGGTGCGGGTCGGGGTAGCCGTTGATGACCGCCGCCCGCATGCGCGGCCCGGCCTCGAAGCGCACGGGCAGGGCGCGCATCCCCTCCGCGCGTCGCACACCTTCGATCGCGCGGAACGTCGAGAGCTCGGCCTGCGGCACGGGCGAACGCAGGATCACGGTGAGGTCCTCGCGCTGCACGGCGGGCAGCATCTGGTCGATGAGCACCTTCATCGAGTCGGTGATGGACGCGCCAAGCACCAGCAGCCCGACGGAGAGGGCGATGCCCATCACGCTCAGCACGGTGCGCACGGGCTGCCGCACCAGCTCACGTGTGACCATCCGCAGCGAGGGCGACACCACGCGGCGCACCCACATGGGCAGCTGCTGTCCGCCGCGATAGGTGGGAGGCGTCGCGGGGCGCATCGCCTCGGCCGGGGTCATGCGCAGGATGCCGCGCACCGCGCCGAGCCCGCCCACGACACCGGACGCGAGCGCCGTCACGATGGCCATGCCGGCGATGTCCCGGGGGATGGCGAAGGCGAGGCGCGGCAGGTGATAGAAGCCGAGGTACAGCTCCGTCAGGAGGTCGCCCATCAGCGCGCCGAGCAGCAGGCCGAAGACCGCGCCCAGCGCGACGATCACGATCACCAGCTCGAGGTAGTGCCAGGCGATGCTCAGGTCGCGGTAGCCCACCGCCTTGAGGGTGGCGACGATGCCGCGCTGCAGCGCGACGATGCGCGCGAGCACCACGTTCAGCAGGAAGGCCGCCACGGCCAGGAACAGGAACGGCGCGAAGTTGGCCATGCCCTCGAGCTGCGTGAGCTCTTGGTCCAGGTAAAAGTGCGAGGGCTGGCGTGCGAGGCCGTAGGCGCCAGGCGTGCCGTAGGGGTCGAGCAGGCGGTCGACGGCGTCGATGACCGCGGCGGGGCTCTGGTGCGCCTGCAGCTCGAGCACCACGTCGTTGAAGGCCCCCTCGAGCCCCGTGACCGCTGCCAACGCAGGCCGCGGCATCCAGATGACCGCGAAGCGCGCGTCGTCGGGCGCGAAGCTGCCCGCCTGCACCGCGAAGACCCACTCCGGCGAGGTGCCGAGGCCGACGACGCGCAGCGTGCGCTCCTGCCCTTCGATCACGACCGTGAGCGGCGCCCCAGGATGAAGCCTATGCGCGTTCGCGAAGGCCTCGAGCAACAGCACCTCGTCGTCGTGCCCCGGGCGCGGACGTCGGCCGCGGACCAGCCGCACGGCGCCCAGCCGCGCGTCCCCGTCGCGCGGGATGGACACGGCGACTCCGTCGGCCGGGCTGCGCAGGCTCGGCATGGGGACACGCACGCTGGTGGTGATGCGCGTCTGCACGCGGCTCACGCCGGGCAGCTCCGTCAGGCGTGGGGTGACGCTCTCCGGTACGCGCTCGGCGCTCGCGAAGACGTCCCCCATGCGCTGCGCGCCGTAGTAGTGCGTGCGTGCGCTCACGAGCGCGCGGTGCGTCCCGGCCAAGCTGACGAAGGCGCTCACCCCGCAAGCGACCACGACCGCGATGGTGAGGATCGGCCCGCGCAGGTCGCGCAGGTCACGCAGCAGCTTGCGGTGCAGGGGACCGATCACGCGGCGCGTCCCTCCTGCCGTTCGCGCGCAGTCACCAGGACAGGTCCTCGGGGTTCACCTTCGCGAACCCGGTCTCGTTGGTCACCACCTGGCCGTCGGCCACCACGATGCGGCGGTCGGCGATGCTGGCCACGGGCGCGTTGTGCGTGATGATGGCCGTGGTGGTGCCCAGCTCGCGGTTGATCTCGCTCAGCACCGACAGCACGCGCACGCCCGTGTGCGAGTCGAGCGCGCCCGTGGGCTCGTCGCACAGGAGCACGTCGGGGCGCTTGGCGATGGCGCGCGCGATGGCCACGCGCTGCTGCTCGCCACCCGACAGCTGCGCGGGGAAGTGACCTGCGCGCTCGCGCAGCCCGACGCGCTCGAGGGCCTCGTCGGGGCTCATGGCGTGGTCCACCAGGTCGGTCACCAGCTCCACATTCTCGCGCGCCGTGAGGCTGGCCACCAGGTTGTAGAACTGGAACACGAAGCCCACGTGCTCGCGGCGGAAGCGAGTCAGCTCGCTCTGCGTCGCGCGGCTCAGGTCCTTGTCGCGGTAGCGGACCGTGCCCGCGGTGGGCGTGTCGAGCCCGCCCATGATGTTCAGCAGCGTGCTCTTGCCCGAGCCGCTTGCCCCCACCAGCACGGTCATCTCGCCCTCGTGGAGGTCCCAGTCCACCCCGCGTAGGGCGTGCACGTCCACCTCGCCCATGCGGTAGACCTTGGTGACGGCGCGCGCGCTCAGCACCACGCCGTCGGACGGTGCCTTCACAGGCGATGCGGCTCGGGGGCTCATGCGGCGTCTCCCTTGAGGTGTTCCTTGGCCAACGCGAGGAAGCGCTCGCGCGCGGTGGCATGGTCGACCACCGGACGCGGATAGTCACGCCCGAGCGTGACGCCCGCCTGCGAGAGCACGCCTTCGGGCGCCTCGCTGGGCGCGTGGATGTGCTTGCTGGGCATGCGGGCGAGCTCGGGCACGTAGCGGCGCACGTAGTCCCCCTCGGGGTCGAAGCGCGTCCCTTGCAGCGTGGGGTTGAACACGCGGAAGTACGGCTGGGCGTCACAGCCGCAGCCCGCGGACCACTGCCAGCCCGCGTTGTTCTGCGCCCAGTCGCCGTCGGTGAGGTACTTCAGGTAGTGCGCCTCGCCCGCGCGGTACGTGATGAGCAGGTGCTTCGTGAGGAAGCTGGCCGCGATCATGCGCGCGCGGTTGTGTACGTAGCCCTCGGTGAGCAGCTGCCGGGCCGCTGCGTCCACCACGGGGTAGCCCGTACGCCCCTCGGTCCACGCCTGCCACAGCGCGGGCGCTTGCTCGGGGGTCAGCCAGGGGAAGCCCACGAAGCCAGGCCGAAACGGCTCGCGCAGCAGCTCGGGCCGGTCCCACAGCGTGCTGTGTGCGAACTCGCGCCACAGCAGCTCACTCAGGAACTTCTGCCCGGGCTCGGTCTTGCCGTGGGCGCGCTCGATCTCGCTCCACACCTGCCGCACGGAGAGCGTGCCGAACTTGAGGTCCGCGGAGAGGCGGCTGGTGCCCGCCAGGTCCATGCGGTCGCGCTCCGCGGCGTAGCGCGCAGCCCCGTCCAGCCGGAACGCCCGCAGGCGCTGGTTGGCGGCGCGCTCGCCGCCACGCTGGAGGGCGTCGTTGTGCGTGAGGCCCAGCTCGGACAGCGTGGGCAGCGGCTCGCTCGCGACGGCGGCGAGGACGTCGGGGGGCACGGGAGGAAGCGTGCGGGGAGCCGGGATGGGCGCGCCAATCTGGGCCTCGCGATGGAACGCCCGCGCGAACTGGCTGTACACGGCGTAGGGCTTGCCGCCCTGCGTGCGGAGCGTGCCGGGCGGGATGAGGGTCTCGCCCTCGAACAGCTCGAAGCGGGGGCCGAGCGCGGCTGTGACGCGACGGTCGCGCTCGCGCGCAAACGGCTCCACCCAGCGCTGCGCCACCACGTGGTCGATGCGCAGCGCGTCGACCAGCCGTGGGACCACGTCGACGCTGCGTCCGCGCACGACCAGCAGCTGCGAGCCTCGGCGCGCCAGCTCGTCGGCCAGGCCGTGCAGCGACTCCACCAGGAACTGCGCGCGGTGCGGTAGCTGCTGCGCGCGCTCGGGCGCGAAGAAATACGGGTCCACCACGAAGAGGGGCACGACCTCCCCCGCCGCAGCCGCCCACGCGAGCGGTCCATGGTCGCTGACCCGCAGGTCCTTCCCGCGGAACCACACCAGTGTGCGCGTCGGCATGGAGCGGACACTACGCCACGAAGGAAGACTCGCAACCATCCCCGATCGAGGCTAATTTGGGCTCAGTTTCCAATCTCACTGGACACAAATCCCAGCTTGGGGTATCCCCACCTCGTCATGCCCCGCGAGGAGACCGTCCAAATCCGCCACCACAGCGTCGAGCTCGACGCTGTGGCCGTTGGCTTGGAGACGGCCAAGCTCCTCTTTGCGCACCTCGAGCCAGGCTCCGCCGAGGCACAGCACGCGGACCGCGCGCGAGAGATCTACGATCGCATCCGGAAGCTGGCGAGCGACGGCGAGGCGACGGCCACGTCCGAGCGCGCACGCGCCGACACCATGGCGGCCCCCGCGTTCAAGCCCGGCGAGAGCGGCGTGGCCACGAAGGTCCCGCGGCCCGGCTGAGCACGGGCTGTCCGCTCCTGGGCCTCATTCCGCCCCTTGGCCTCAGCAGGCGCCGCGCGCTCTTGGCGGGCCTCCTGTGCCCGTGCTCGTGATACTCGTTGGACGTGCACGAGCTCACCATGCAGACCTTCTGGGGCACGCCGCTGGCTTTGCTCCCCTCCGCGCTGTTGCTGAACTGGGTGGTGCAGCTGCGCGTCGCCGCGCTCTTCCGCGCACGCCGCGAGGGTGAGGCGGGTGCGGACGTGATGGCCCGCGCGCGCTTACTGCGGAAGGCGTGGCTCGCGTCCGGCTTCGCGGTGAGCGCGAGCGCCCTCGCCGCGCTCACCAGCGGGGTGTGCGTGGTGTTTCGTGTCGCGGGGCAGATGCCGCTGTTGGCCATGCAGGCGCTGGCGCTGCTCGCGATGATCTTCACCTCCGCAGCCGCCGCGGTGGAGGGCAGCGCGGCCCTGCGCGCGGTGGTGGAGGCGGAGCGCAGTGCGCCGCACGGCACGGAGCCGGACTGACGCCGCAGCGGGTGTGGCACGCTCACGCCGTGCTGTTCTCGCGTCCACGCGCTCGCCTGCGCACGCTGCTCTCGACACCCGACGAAGCCCACCGTGCGGACGCCGCGCTGCGGGAGGCAGACGCGAGCGCGCTCGCGGAGCTGGCTTGCGACGCCCGTGAGCCCTGGTGGCGGCGGCGCGCCTGTGCACGTGGGCTGACCGGGCGCGCGCCCGAGGCCGCCATGGACGCCATGTGGGAGCGCGTGGCCGACCCCAAGGACACCACCGAGCTGCGGGTGGCGCTGCTGGACGCGCTGGCGTCCACCTGGGGTGCGATGGAGCCGGCGCACGAGGCTCGCCGCGCGCGGGCGCTCGGGTGGCTGCGCGCGTGCACGCCCGAGTCGTCGCCCTACGGCCTGCACGAGGCCGTCGTGCGCGCGCGGGGGCAGCTGGGCGACCTCGAGGCGGCCGACGCGCTCGCAGAGCTGAGCTACGACCCCTGGCGTCACCGAGCGCTCGCCGGCGAGGAGGGCGTGGCCGCGTTGGTGGGCGTTCATGGGCTCGAGGCCGTGCTAACGCGCTGGGGTGCGGACGACCTCGCACAGATGATGCGCCGCGCGCCACAGGCTCGAGCGCGTCACCTGGCCGTGCGCCTGTGCGAAGGGACGGGCGCGCTCGTGGGGCTCGCCCCAGAGGCGGACCACACGGAGGCGCTGCTGCTCGCGCTCGAAGACCCCGCGCCCGCGGTGGCGGACCGCGCGCGACACGCCCTCCGCGCCCGAGCGGTCTCGGCAGACGTCCTCTGGGCGTTCGCCGATGTGCGCCGCGACGCGGTGGTACGCGCCGTCGCCGAGGCCCCACCACCACCACTCGTGGGGCCCGCTGCCGCGGCCGTCTCGGCGCTGGTGCTGCTGCACGATCGGGCTGCGATCGCGGACCACGACCGCAGCGAGGACGGGGCCGTGCAGAAGCGCGACGCCGAGCTCTACGACTGGCTCATGGAGACGGGTCAGCCGATCGTGCCCCTCCCTTCCATCCCTGAGCGCGTCCGCCACGCGGTGCTGCGCGAGTACCTCCCGGGGCAGCGCGAGACCGACCCCCGCTTCCTGCTCGAAGGCATCCTGCTGGCGGTCACGGGCGTCGAGGCCGACCACACCCTGATGCAGCTCGGCCGTGAGGCGCAGCGGGTCCTGCGGGACGCGGGCGTACCCGTCGGCGAGCCCACGCCGGTGGGCGCCGCGCGACAGCAAGGGTACGGCACGTACACGGAGCTCTCCGTCGACGACCGCACGCTCCTGGTGTGCGAGCTCGACCGCTTCGTCCGCTCGTGGGACGCCCTCCCCGACGCGGCCGCGCGTGCCCTCGAATCCGCAGGCTTCACCTTCATCGACGACGACCTGGCCGCGCGTGTGGTGCATGGCCTGCCCGTCTACTTCTTCGGGAGGCGCGAGCCGCTCAGAGTGCACGACCTGCTGTTCTACTGGCAGGACTGACGCCGCCTCACGGGCTGTCGCGCGTCGTGGCCCGCCCGCCGGCCGACCTCACGTGAACACGATCGCGGTCCCCTCGGCCACGCTCACGCGCGCGGCTTCCCACAGCGCAAGGAACACGGTGTGCTCGCGGTGGAAAGGGTTCTCCTCGTCCCAGCCAAGCGCATCGAGACGCGCCGCCTCCGCATCGCTCAGATCGGGGTCGAGCGTCACGCCGAGGTAAGGCGCGACAATGCGCAGCTCGCGCAGCAACCCTTGCGACGACCCGATCAGTCCGCCGCCCGGGACTCCACTGTCGGGCGAGGCAAACACGGGCTCGGCCAGATCGACGGGGACGTATACGCCCTCGGCGTCGGAGTGGCAGAGCAGGTGTGAAGCCAGCATCGCGGACTCGTCCTCCATGCGCTCATGGTCTTCGCTGGTGAGCTGCCCATTGGTCGGTGGCAGGTCGCTCGGCGCCGCGAGCGCCAGCACATAGGCTCGCCGCAGGAAGTGGATGAACGAATAGGGGAACGAGTCCGCGTGCGGTCGCAGGGTGACCTCGACGGCCTCCGGTTCCTCCCACGTGGGCAGCCGCTCGGCGCTCAACGCGCGGTTAACGTTTGCGAGCATGTGCTGTGCCCACTCATAGCCCTCTTCGTCGTTCTCTTTCATGTCGGCGAGGAAGCCGACCGCGATCGCGAGTCCCATACGGACACATCATGCCCGTGCCTGCCTTGGGAAGGCAATCCCGTGGGCCGCACGTCTGGCGCTCCACCGGCGGGCCTCGGCCCCTGCGCCGAGACGCGTCCTACGCGCCGTGCAGCTCGGCGGACAGCGGCGCTTCGGCGACGGCGCGCGCCTCACGCGCGGGCTGGACCAGGTCCGCCGCTTGGAGCGCTCCGCGCCGCGCATACACCGTGTTGAGGAAGTCGCGCACGGCGCGTAGCGTGTGGTGCCCGCGCACCGAACGGAAGATCTCGAACGCGTGCTGCGCGTCGGGGATCTCGGCGTAGCAGACCGGCGCGCGCGACACCTCACGCAGCGTCTCGCTGAAGCGGCGCCCCTCGCCTACGGGCACCAGCGAGTCGTGCGTGCCGTGCACCACCAACCAGGGCGGCGCGTCCGCGCGCACGCGGGCGATGGGCGAGGCGGCCTCGAAGAGCTCCGGTTGCTCGTGGCGCTTGGCCTTCAGCACGGTGCGCTCCACCAAGCCCTCGATGCCACGGTGCGGCCAGTGCCCGAAGCGGTTGGTCAGGTCGTACACGCCGTAGAACGTGACCGCCGCCTGCACGCGTGTGTCGGCCTCTTCGAAGCCCGGCTTGAAGGCGGGGTCGTCCCAGGTGAGCGCGGCGAGGGCCGCCAGGTGCGCGCCCGCCGAGTTGCCGCTGACCGCGACGAACGAGGCGTCCCCGCCGTACTCGTGTGCGTGCGCCTTGGCCCAGGCGATGCCGCGGTTCACGTCGGCGATGTGGTCCGGGAAGGTGGCGCGCGGGCTGAGGCGGTAATCCACGCTGATGCAGACCCAGCCCTCGGCGGCCATGCGGTTGAGCATGGGCAGCGCCTGGAACTCCTTGAAGCCCAGCACCCAGCCGCCGCCGTGCGCGAACACCAGCACGGGCGCGTTCGCGGGCCGGTCCTCGCGGTGGTAGATGTCGGCGCGCAGCTTGCGGCCGCCCACCTCGGCAAACACCACGTTGCGCACGCTGGTGACGCGGCGCTGCTTCATCTGGAACGGTAGCGCGTAGTGACGCAGGCGGACGGGGCCCAGGGTAGGCATGCCCGCGGCCGGATCCAGCGTGAGCGCGACGCCGTCTTCGTCCATGCTGGTCCCGGCGGCAAGCGTCCCATGGACCGCGCCGTGCGCCGCGTCGGCCGCGAGCGCCCCGCGCTGGTGCAGACGCATCAGCGAAGCCCACGAGACCAGACACACCAGCAGGGCCAGCCAGCCGGGCCACTGGTCGAGCGCCCCGTAGTAGACGAAGGCCATGGCCGCCGCGAACTGCCACAGCAGGTGGTGCGCGGCGAGCTCGACGGTGAGCCAGCCTGCGAAGAAGCACGCCGTGGCCCAGGCCGCGGGGCGGCTCGGCGGCCGGTACGCGTTGTAGGTGAACCACGCCCCGACGAGGCTCACGCTCAAGAAGGCCCAGCTCAGCGTGGGTGACATCTCCCCAAGCGTAGGGGTGAACCGGCGCGCGGGCTACCCGTCGCCACGCACTGTGCGATAGTCCCGACCCGATGCCCTTCGAGCCCGTCCGTTCCCCGGCCCGACCGCGCGTGCTGCGCGTGAGCGAGCTCAACCGCGCCGTGCGGCTGAGCCTCGAGGACCGCTTCGGCGACGTGTGGGTCGAAGGCGAGATCACGCAGGCCAAGCGCGCGCCCTCGGGGCACCTCTACTTCAACCTGAGCGACGAGCGCGACCCCGCCCAGGTGTCGTGCGTGATGTTCCGTAGCGACGCCGCCCGCACGCGCGCGACCATCCGCGACGGCGAGCGGGTGCGCGTGCGCGGCCAGCTGACCCTCTACGAGCCCCGCGGCAACTACCAGCTGATGGTGCGCATCGCGGTGCCCGCCGGAGACGGTGAGCTGCGCGCGCGCTTCGAGCTGCTGCGGCGCAAGCTGGCCAGCGAGGGGCTGCTGGACCCGCAACGCAAGCGCCCGCTGCCGCGCCTCCCGCGCACCGTGGGCGTGGTCACCAGCGGCAGCAGCGCCGCCTATCAGGACGTGCTGCGCGTGGCCGGCGAGCGCTGCCCCGTGCGCATCGTGCTGTCGGACTGTCGCGTGCAGGGCGCGGAGGCCCCGGGGTCCATCGTGCGCGCGCTCGCGCGGGTGCAGGCGGAGCCCGACGTGGACGTGGTCATCCTCACGCGCGGCGGTGGCTCGGCCGAGGACCTGTGGTCGTTCAACGACGAGCGCGTGGTGCGCGCGGTCGCCGCGTGCCGTGTGCCCATCGTGGTGGGCGTGGGGCACGAGACGGACGTGACGCTGGCGGAGCTGGTGGCCGATCAGCGCGCCGCCACGCCTTCGAACGCCGCCGAGCTGGTGGTGCCCGCGCGCGACGCGCTGCTGGCCGAGGTGGACGGCTGGCAGCGGCGCTTGATGCGCGCGCTCGAGGCGCGCCTGGACCGCGAGCGCCTGAAGCTGGAGCGCGCCGAGCGCAGGCTGCGCGACCCCCGCAGCGCCCTGGGGCACGCGGAGCGCACGCTGGCGGCGTATCACCGGCGCCTCGAGGACGCCGCGCGGAGGCCGCTCGCTGCGAGGCAGCGTGCGCTCGCCGAGCTGACCGCGCGCCTCGCGCCGCACGACCCCCGCCGCGCGCTCGAGCGGCAACGACGCGACTTCGAGGCGCTCGAGGCCGAGCTGCAGCGCCTGATGACGGCGAAGATCACCCAGGAGCGACGCGCAATCGACCTGCAGCGGGCTGCGCTCGGCCCCGCAGTGAAGCGCGTGCTCGGCGACGCGCAGCACACGCTGGCTCAGCACCTGACGGCGCTCGACGCGCTCTCGCCGCTGCGGGTGCTCTCGCGCGGCTACGCCATCGCCCAACGGGAAGACGGGCGCGCCCTGCGCGACGCAGACGACGTGTCCGTCGGCGACCGCATCTCCGTGCGCGTGGCGCGCGCGCGCCTGCAGGCCGAGGTGCGCGCGGTGCTGCGCGACGACCCGGACGCTCCCCTGCCCGAGAGAGAGACCCCATGACGGCCATCACGTCCGCCACCACGCTGCTCGGCATCTTCGGCTGGCCCGTGCAGCACTCCCGCTCCCCGCTCATGCACCACGCGGCCGCGCAGGCCCTCGGCCTGGACGTCGCGTACATGCCCTTCCCTGTCGCACCGGAGCGGCTGGGCGACGCCGTGCGCGGCATACGCGCCCTCGGGCTGCGCGGTGTGAACGTGACGCTCCCGCACAAGGAGCAGGTCATGGCGTTCTTGGACGACGTCCACCCCGACGCGCGCGCCATCGGCGCGGTGAACACGGTCATCCACGAGCCCGACGGAACGCTGCGCGGCGAGAACACGGACGCCCCTGGGCTCGTGCGCTCGCTCGAAGACGCGCACGTGCCACTGCAAGACGCACGCGTGCTGGTGCTGGGCGCAGGGGGAGCCGCGCGCGCCGCGGTCGTGGGCCTCGCGCGACGCGGTGCCGCCGAGGTGGTCGTGGTAGCCCGCCGTCGCGAGCAGGCCGACGCGCTGGCGGCCGACCTGAACCCTGCGCTGGACGGCCGCGTGCGTCCCCTCGGCGAGGACGACGACGCTGTGCGCGCTGCCTACCAGCAGACCTCGCTCTTGGTGCAAGCCACCAGCGCCACGCTGCACGGCCGACCCGACGCGCAGGCCTTCGCCGACGCGCTCCCGCTCGAGCTGCTGCCCGACGAGGCGCGTGTGGTCGACCTGGTCTATCAACCCCGCGAGACGACGGTCATGCGCCGCGCCGCAGCGCGCGGCCTCGTGTGCGTGGACGGGCTGGGCATGCTGGTGCACCAGGGCGCGCTCGCGTTCGAGCGCTGGACAGGGCACGCGCCGCCCGTGGACGTCATGCAGTGCGCCCTCGAAGCCTCACTGACATAGCCTCAGCGGGGAGATTCTGACATCCTGCGCCAACCAGCGAGCCGCCCCTCCCACGGCCCGCACAAGGATGCCTCGATGTTCGTGCGCTCTCCCCTGCCGACTGTTCTATTGCTCACGGCCAGCCTGTGCGGCGCCTCCCTCGCCTCGTGTGGCGACGGCGGCCCGGGGCCCGCGCCCTCCCTCGACTTCGGCACCTTCGACGCCACCATCGAGGCGTTCCTGACCGAGAACGAGCTCGACGGCGCGAACGTCATCGTCGTGCACCGCGACTGGGGCGTGCTGCACCAGCGTGCCTTCGGGACGTTCGCGCCCGACCGCATCTCGCTGCTCGCCTCTGCGAGTAAGATCATCTCGGCGGGCGTGCTGATGCGTCTCGACGACCTCGGCCTGGTGGACGTCGATGAGCCCATCGCCCAGGTGGGCGCGCAGCAGAACCCTGCGTGGATGCGCGAGCGCACGTTCACGCTCGCACAGATGCTCTCGAACAGCTCGGGCATGGTGGGGCTGATCGACAACCCCACGTACGAGCCGTACCTGTGCCAGTACAGCCTGCTCGGGACGCTGCAGGCGTGCGGGCGCAGCATCTACGAAGCGGACGACTCGGCCGACATCGCCCCGCCCGACACGCGCTTCCGTTACGGCGGGGGGCAGTGGCAACTGGCCGGCGCCATCGCCGAGATCGCGAGCGGGCAGACGTGGGCCGAGTTGGTGCACGACACCTACGTCGAGCCGTGCGAGCTCGGAACGCTGGCCTACACCAACCAGTTCGCGCAGGGCTTCGTCGAAGGAGGTGTGGACGCCGCGCTCAGCTATCCGGACTTCTTCACCGGGGACACGGCGACGCTCACGCCCACACGCAACCCGAGCATCGAGGGCGGTGGGTACACCACGGTCGCCGACTACGGCGAGATCCTGCTGATGCACCTGCGCGGGGGCGTGTGCAGCAACGGCCGCCGCGCGCTCAGCCGTGGCGCCGTCGCGCGCATGCAGGAGGACCGCATCGGCGAGGTCTACGACGGCGACACCATCGACCCGTCGCTGCCTGGCTACGGCTTCGGGTGGTGGGTGAGCCGCGAGGAGCCCGGCGTCGTGGCGGACCTCGGGGCCTACGGCGCGACCCCGTGGTTGGACACGGAGCGCGGCTATGGCGTGATGATCCTGCTCGAGGCCGAGGCCACCTTGGGCGCGGAGATCCGGGTGCTCACGGCCCCCATCCTGAACACGCTGTTCGACGAGGCGCGCTGAACGCGGCGCTCACTCCTCGTCGGCGAGCATCATGAGGCCGAGCGGCGCGCACTCGACCAGGCAGTCTCCGCATGTGTCCGTGCTGTCGAGGCAGGCGTCGCACTCGTTGATGGCGTTCTGCGACTGATCGACGCAGCTCTGGCGGCAGTCGCGCACGCCGAACTCGTCGCCGACGCAGTCTTCGACGTCGGTGCAGATGTCGGTGCAGTCGATGAACTCTTCGGCGCAGCCCGTGGTGTTCAGGGCGAGCAGGGCGATGATGAAGGGCAGTTTGGGCATGGATTCCTCGGGGACGAGTTACGTTCGGTCGGGTCACCTCGACCGCGACTGCCCCGAGCTAGTGCAGCCCGCGTGCCACCTTCGCAAATGGCGCCGCGAGACGGCGCGGCGCGCAGATGATCCGCAGTCTGTCCGCCAATCGCCGGTCTGATGCGGGGCAGGTTGCCCCACGAGGTGCGATACGACACCTCAGCGCGCGTGGAGCGCCCCCGATGACGCGACCATGCCCCCCTACCTTCGGACCCCACTCCCGTAGCATGGTCGTCCACGCGGCGCGCGGCGGCTAGTCGGGCGCGCAGGGGCCGTTGTGGGTCGGCATGGTGACCACGCGCGTCACACGGAACTCCTCGGCCTCTTCCAGCACCTCGACAAACAGCGTGTAGCGTGTCGTGCCATAGGCGTGCACTTCGATGCAGCGCGCCCCCCACTGCACGTGGGTGTGCACGGCCTGGAACGAGCGGCTGTCACGAGCGGCGTTCAACCCGGGGCTGCTCTCCCCGGGTTGCCCGTCGAGCACCGCGAGCGCGTCCCCGGCGGCACGCGTCCGCGCGGTCGGCGCCTCCTGACGTACCTCGTTCAAGAACGCGAGCGCCATGTCGGTCTCGGGCTGGGCGCGGTACTGCGCGAAGCCATACGCCACACCACCCACCACCGCGACGATCGCAGCGAGCCCTAGCAGGCGGTGCGCCATGGGCGCGGGTGGGAGCGCGTCGTCGTCCATACACCGAACAGGGTAGGACGGTTGCCCACCTCCACGCACTGAAATGATGATATTATCAGCACGTGAGCCCACGACCGTCCCGCGTAACGATCACGCCCGCCACGCCAGAGGAGCGTCCGAGTACGCGTCAGAGTGACGTGCACCTACTCGGCGCGGGGCGGCTGACCCCCAGCGCGCCACCCTTCGTGGGCGTGACGGCGGACGCCACGGTGTCTGCGCTGGTGCTACGCGGGCTCTTGACGGCCACCGAGCCGCTGGGCGTGCCGCGTGAGTCGCTGCTGGCGGTGGTCGACTGTGGCCTCGACAAGCTCGACGACCCCGACGCGCGCATCCCGCTGCGGGCCTTCCACGACGCGTGCAGCGTGGCGCTGCGGTTGAGCGGGGACCCCGCCCTCGGTCTGCGCTGGGCGGACAGCTCGAGCGCCACGTCGTTCGCGCCCCTGTCGAACCTCATCGCGCACAGCGCGAGCCTGCGGCAGGGGCTGTCGCTGCTCGCGCAGTACTTCCTGCTGCTCTCCGACCAGGGCAGCTACGAGGTGGTGCCCCACGGTGACCGTCTGCTGCTGCGCTGCGTGCCTGCGCTGGGTGAGGCGCCCGAGCTGCGGCGCTTCTCGGCCGAGCTCATCGTCGGGGGTTTCTGGCGGCTCTTTCACTGGTTCGGTGGGGCAGCGCGCCCTGCGCAGCCCTGCTTCGCGTACCCCGCGCCCGCCTACCGCGACGTGTACGACGGCTTCTTCGGGCAGGCCCCGACCTTCGAGGCGCCGTTCAGCGGCTTCGTGTTCGACGACGTGGTGCTGCAAGCCGCTTCGCCCCTGCGCGACGACGAGGTGCGCGCCGCTCTCGAGGAGGTGGCCGAGCGGCGCCTGCTGCGCGTGACCCAGAGCACGCCGTACGCGCTGCGCGTGCGCGACCTGCTGGTGCAAGACCCCGCGCCGCACCGCGTGGAGATGGAGAGCGTCGCGGGTTGGATGGAGCTCAGCGTACGCTCGCTGCGGAGGCGCCTTTCGGACGAAGGCATGAGCTACCAGGCCGTGCAGAACGAAGCCGCGGCGCTGGTCGCGGGACGCCTGCTGCGGAACACGCGCCGCACCATCGGTGACATCGCGTACGAGATGGGCTTCTCGGAGACCAGCGCGTTCCACCGCGCGTTCAAGCGCTGGACCGGGAAGACGCCGAGCGCCTACCGCGACGCCGAGCTGGGTCGGACGGCAGACGCCGAGCGCTCCGCCTGACGCGGGCGGACACACGGCAGCCGACGACGCGCTCTCTCGCGCGCCCTGCGGCGGGCGCGTGCGTACCGTGCGGCGCACGACCATGGTCGGCAGGTGCGCGGGCGTGGGCGGTCAACGTTTGGCCGAGGTCGGTCATTGGGGCGGCGCGCCACGTTCCTTACCGTCGGCGGCATGTCCACGCGTACCCCTGACACGTTCCAGACGCCCCTCCCCACACCGCTCGCACCCACCATCGGCGCCAGACAACACGCGCACCTGGTCGCGGGCGCGCTCGTGCTGAGCCTCGTCGTCCTCGGCGGCTGCGAAGGCGGACCTGGCGTCGGTGGCGAGCCCCCAGCCAGCTGGGGCGACGGGGGCACCGGCGCGCCCGTCGATGCGGCGAGCCCCGATGGAGCACCTTCCGCGCACCCGGACGCAGCCGCGCCCGCGCCGCACGTCCCGTCGTACGAAGACGCGTTCGAACGAGGCTTCGCGCGCTACGCGGGCACACCGCAGATGGAGGTCACGGACGTCACGCGCTTCGGGCTCGGCGCGGCCGCCATCGACGTGCACCACTTCTCGCCCGAGGACCGCGGCCCGAGCTGCATGTACGGCGACGAGTTCTTCGTGGAGACGCGCGAGGGCAGCTCGGACACGCTCATGATCTTCCTCCAGGGAGGCGGCGTGTGCCTGGACGAGATCTGCGCCGCCACGCCCTCGCCCATCCTATCGCTGCGCCTGTTCTCGGTGGCAGGCGTGCTCGGCATCGGGGGGTTGCTGGACCGCCGCAACTCCGAGAACCCCGTGCGCGACTTCGACGTGGTGAACGCCCCCTACTGCGACGGCTCGCTCTTCCTGGGCGACGTGGACCGCGTGCTCTCGGACGGAAACCCCGACAACGGCACCGAAGACATGGCCTTCCAGCGTGGGCTGCAGAACCTGACGGCCACGCTCGAGGTCGCGCACGAGCGCTTCCCGAACCCGCCGCGCATCGTGCTGGTGGGCTCCAGCGGGGGAGCCTACGGCGTGCTCGCGGGCACGGTGATGACGCGCTACTTCTACCCGGACACCCCGCTGCTGGTGCTCTCCGACTCGGGCGCGCCCATCGTCAACGGCGTCGACACCGACTTCATCCAGCGGGCGGTGGACCAGCTGAACGCGGCAGACATCCTCCCGCGCTCGTGCGAGGACTGCCTCGCCAACGGCCACACCACGGGCCTGCTCGAGTGGGCGCTGGGCTTCGACCGCAACCTGACGGTGGCGTACATGACGCACGCGCGCGACCACGTCATCGGCGAGTTCTTCATGGGCACCACCGCCGCGCAGTTCGAAGCTGCCGTGGTGGGCGAGACCGAGCGCCTGATGCGGCGCTTCCCGGGGCGCGTGTTCCGCTTCGTCATCCCCGGCAGCCGGCACACCCTCGCGATGGGCATGGACCACCTGTCGGAGGATCTCGTCGGCACCCTGCTGGGCGCCGTGGGCGGACTGGGCTTCGGCTTCGTCGGTGAGGACGTGAACAGCGAGGAGCTCTCCACCTGGGCGCTGGGCGGCATGAACGAGACGGGCCTCGACCCGAGCGGCCGCGCCTGGTCGGCGTACGCGTGGGTGCGCACGCTGCTCTCGGATCCGGTGAACACGCCGGACGTGCTGCAGCTCGAGTAGCGTTGCCCAGTCCCGCATCGGCGAGAAGTGGCAAGACCGAATGCGGGGGCTTCGCACAAGCTGGGGCTTCCGCGCATCCTCCTCTGTGCTCTAGGCTGAGGCATGCGCGCGCTGCTCCCCCACACCGGGTTCGCTGGGTTCGTCGCTCTCGTCGTGGTCGCGGCAGGCGCGCTCGGCTGCGCGGGGGACTCGGGCGCGGCGCGCGCGACCGTGCTCTTCGCCGAGCCGGACGAAGACGAGCCGACGTACGGAACGGCCCCGTTCCCAGGGGACCCGTGGCTGGACGCGGACGGACACATCGGCGCGCTGCCGGGGCTCGAAGCGATCATGCCGCGCGGTGCGGTCACGGCACGGCCCCTGCTCGCGACGCTGGACGGGTTCTCCACGCGACCTGCCGTGGAGGTGTTCGTCTCGGCGCCGATCGACCCCGCCTCGCTGCCCGAGGCGACGAGCAGCACGGACGACGCCCTGTTCGTGCTGGACGAGGACGGAGCGGCGCACCCGTTCGACTGGCGCTGGGACGAGGCGCGCATGCGCGTGGTGGGCTCGCCGCGCCCGGGCCACGTGCTGACGCCGGGCGGGCGCTACACGCTCGTGGTCACGCGCGGGCTGCGCGCTGCGGACGGTGCGCTCGCACCCGACGCGGGCTTCACGCGGCTGCTGACGATGTCCTCGCGCGCAGTGCCCGAGCGATACCAGACCACGCGCGCCGCGGCCGACGCGCTCATCGCGAACGGCTTCGCGCGCCGCGACCTGCTCGCCGTGATGGCCTTCCGCGTAGCGCACCACCGCGACGCCCTCTTGGCGGCACGCGCACAGCTGGAACAGCGCCCTGCGCCCACGCTGCGCTTCGACGACCCGGGCGTGGTGTTCGTGGGCAGCGCGGCGCTCGACGACGTGCTCGGCACACCCTCGCTGGACGCAGGAGGCGTGGACGAGGCGCAGGGCTGGGACAACCCGACGGGCATGGCGCACGCGAGCATCGCCGTGCTGGGCAGCGGGACGCTCACCACCACGCGCTTCCGACGCACGGACCTCGCGCCCCCGCTCGCCAACGACCCGCGCAGCGGCACCTTCGCGCTGGACGAGAGCGGCGAGCCCATCGTGCAGGACGGGGCCGACGTCATCCGCATCAGCGTTGCGCTTCCGTCGGCGCCCGCGCCCACGAGCGGGTACCCGGTGCTGCTCTACGGCCACGGCCTCGGCGCGTCGCGCACCCAGATGACCATGATGATGGAGACGGCCGCGCGTGCTGGCTACGCCACCATCGCCATCGACGCGTCCAGCCACGGGAGCCGCTACAGCGACGTGGACGTGGAGCGTGACCTGGCGCAGGCGCTCAGCGCGTTCACGGGCACGGCCACGGGACCGGACGGCTTCGGCGACGTCGAGGGCCTGCAGACCACGTTCCGGCTGTTCCACGAGTTCAGCAACATCCTCGCGATGCGCGACGAGATCGCCCAGACGGTCCTGGACTGGGGCTCGGTGGTGCGCATGATCCGCGACTCCTCGGTGGACCTCACGCCGCTGCTCGGGGGTGGACCAGGGCCAGCCCCCACGCTGGACGGGAGCCGCATCGTGTACTTCGGCGAGTCCTTCGGCGGCATCATCGGCGGGCTGCTCGCGGGGGTGGAGCCGCACCTGCGCGCCATCGTGCTGTGCGGCCCGGGCGGAGGCATCCTCGACCTGTCGGGCGCGCACGGGCCCACGCTCTCCGGCTTCCTCGCCTTCGCGCTGACCACCGTCTACCGCGCGAGCGGCGTGTTCGACCGCTTCCACCCGGTGGTCGCGCTGGGGAGCGCCATGCTGGACGGTGGCGACCCCATCAACTTCGCGCCGCTCGCGTTCGACCGCGCTGGGCTCGGCGCGATCGAGGGGCGCGCGCGCGACGTGGTCATCCTCGAGTCGGTGGGCGACGAGGTGCTCGCCAACGCGGGCACGGAGGGCCTGGCCGTGTCGTTCGGCCTGTCGCAGTTGGCGCCGGTGTACGAGCCCATCGCGGGCCTGCCGCCCGTGACCGGAACCGTGAGCGGCAACGCGCGCGGGCGCACCGGTCTCTTGCTGGCGTTCTCCCCCGCCACCCACGGCGAGGTGTGGAGCCGCACGGCGGTGACGCGCAAGTTCCTGCCGTTCGAGACGTACGACCTCTCGTTCGAGGCCCTTCCTGCGCCCGTGGCCGTGACCAACCCGCTGCCCGAGGTGCGCGCATTCCTCGAGGACCTGCTGCTACAGGCGCTGGCCCCCGAGCCCGTGACGCTCGAACACCCGGCACCCCCACAGCACGACTTCGACGACGACGGCGAGCCCGACGCGACGGACCCGACACCGTACGGGGGCTAGCAACCCCTTCGCGCCAGGCTACTCGGCGGTCACCTGAAAGAGGTCCTCGAGGCAAGCTGTGCCGTCCGGCTGGTACACCGTGGCGGTGTAGTCGGTGCCGTCCAATGTCCCGTCGACGAAGAACGAGTAGTACCAGGGCGGGCCCGCGGCGAGGTAGTCGTCCCAGAGCACCGGCAGCACGGCGAGCCGACCCGAGGTGGCGCTCTCGACGCCGACGACGTCGAACGTACCGACGGTGGTGTCGTCGTCCTCTCCGAAGGTCATGGTGCCGCCGAGGAGCCCATCCGGCTCGCGCGTGAGCGCCAGGGTGACGGGGCGGACGGCGCTCTGGCAGCGGAGCGTGCCGCTGAACGTGAGCGTCCCGTCGACCACGCGCGTGGCGCTCGATGGGTCTGGCGCAGTGGACGGCCTCGCGGAGGTCGAGAGCGAGATCGCCCCTCCGGCGAGCACGTTGTTGTCCCAGAGCGTGCCCTCCCGGAGCCGCCCACGCAGGGTCCCCGCCGCGGGGTCGTACGTCGCAGTGACGCCAAACATCGTGAGTCCCGGCGACTCCCCCACCCAACCGGCGGGCACCAACGCGACCTGTTGAGACTCGTCGTCGACCACTCCGACGACATCGTACGCGAGCGCCTGACCGAGCAGGTCAAAGCTCACGCGCCCTTCGAGAGCGCCACGCCGGTGGGTCAGCGCCACGTCGAGCTCGAGCGTCTGCCCCGAAAGCTCGGCCGTGCCGGTCCACGCGCTGGCTCCGTTCGGGAAGCCGGTACCGGTTCCGGAGCCGTCGTCGTCGGTGCAGCTCGCAACGGCCGAGGTGCAGAGGAGGAGGAGGAGATACGAGGTGTGCTTCATGGGCTCGATGAGCAGCGTCGTCGTCGCATGCCCCGCCGTCGATATGGGGATCGTCATATCGGCGCGCGGGTCGCGCGGGTCAGCTGTGTGAGCTGGCTGCCACCGTGAGCCTGAGTCGCGCCAGCTCTGGCACCACGCGCTCGGCGTGCTCCATCGGCAGGAAGTGGCTCGCGCCGGGCACGCGCACGACGCGGGCCTGCGGCAGCTTGCGGACCAGCTCGCGGCACGAGGAGGGGCGGCACGTGCTGCCGCGCTCACCCACCATGAGCGTGACCGGGCAGCCCAAGGCGGGCACACCACGCAGAGGGTCACGCGGCGTGAGCGCGAACGAACGTGCCTCCCAAGCGGGCGCGCACGCGAGGCGCACGCCGCGTGCATGGGAGGACTCGGGCAGGAACGCCCCTGCCACGTAGGCCTCCAAGAACTCCTGCGGCCACGTGGCGAACGCGCCCCTCCCCTCGTAGCGCGAGAGCGCCTCCGCTGCGTCACGGAAGTCGTTCTTGCGCCGCGCCGCGCCCAGCGCCAGCGGGTGCCGGTGCATCTGTCCGAGGCGCTGCATGAGCGCCACGAACGGGCGCGTGTACCAGGCCGGGATCACCGGCTCGAGCAGCAACAGCCCCGCCACCTTGTCCGGGCGCGCCGCCGCCGCGAGCAGGCTCACGGTGCCGCCCACGCTGTGCCCCGCGAGCAGCACCGGCGCTGCGCGCGCGTCGAGCCAGCTCAGCAGGTCGTCCACGTAGCACTGCCACGAGTCGAAGCGGCTCACGTCGCCGAGCGCGTGGCTCTCGCCATGGCCCCGTAGATCCACCGCGTGCACGTCCAGGTTACGCGGCACGCGCTCGAGCAGCGGCCGATACGTCGCGGCGTGGAAGCCCGTCGCGTGCGTGAAGTGCAGCACTGGGGCGTCGTCGCGCTCGGCAGGGCGCCGCAGGTAGTGCAGGCCGTGCCAGTCGTAGTCTTCGAAGCGTGCCGTGGTCAAAGGGCGTCCGCCCTTCTCACCTCAGGGCATGGTCAGGTGGGACAGGTCCACCGGGTCGGGCGTGGGCGTGGTGACGTAGTGTCCCACGTACTGCTGCTCGAGGCTCTGTCCAGACGTACCGGCGCGGGCACCCACGTGGCAGTTCGAGCAGTTCACCTCGTTCGAGTAGAAGGGCATGGGCCAGCGGAACACCCCCACCCCGTGGTCCCGACCCGACTCGTAGGTGCGCGTGGGGAGCACGGCGCGCAGCTCCTCGATGCGCTCGCGGAAGGGCCAGCCGCGCTCCACGGCCAGCGCGTCGGCGCGGTCGAGCGTGGCGCTCATGGCGTCGAAGTCGCCCGAGATGGCGTACAGCTCGGCCAACATCAGCAGCTGCCCGATGGGCTTGTGCGGCGCGATGCGCGAGGTCCAGTTGCACACGAAGGTGTCGCAGCCCTCGTTCAGATCGATGGCGTACTGCAGCGCGACGGGGTCGTCGATCATCCCGTAGGTGAAGGGCGCCGCCGCGCGACCCTCGCTGCCGGGGATGGTGACGAGCGCGGCCAGGTGGTCGATGCCCTCGGACGCGGGCCCCAGCATGAGCCCGCGCATGGCCGTGTTGTTGTGATAGAAGACCTGCGCCGGGAGGTGGTACGGCAGCGACTCGTGCACGCGGCTGGCGCCGCCGATGATCTGGTCGAGGTGCTGCAGCACCAAGCGCAGGTTCACGTTGTCGCCGCTGAACGACTGCGACACCTGGAACACGGCGCCAGCCGTACGCAGCAGCTCGAGGCGCGGGTCCGCCGCGGCGTTGGCCGCTTGGTAGTCGGCCACCTTCTGGTCCCACGCGGGGTACGCCTCGTGATCCGAGTTGGTGATCAGGTCCCAGAACTCCGCCTCCAGCGCGAGCTCGAGCTCGGCCCCCCACGCCTCGGGGTCTTCGACGCGCGTCACCGGCACCTCGCGCACGACGCCCACCTCGGTCGGCGCGCGCGGATCGGCCGAACCGTCTCCGCAGCTTAGGAGCCCGAGCAGCAGCAGCGCCGCTGCGCACCTTGCCGTTGACTTATTATCCATGTGGCTAATACTAGCCGAGGTCCCTGACGAGAGGCAAGCCCCCATGGAACGAACCGGATCCGAAGCCGCGCCGCACGCGCGCCTGGACGAAGAGCTGGACCTGGACCGCCTGGCCCACTGGCTGAACGAACGACTGGGGCTGCGGCTCGATGGCGCTGGGCTCGTGGTGTCCCGCTTTCGCGGCGGGCACTCGAACCGCACCTACGGCGTGATGGCCAACGCGGGGCGCTGGGTGCTGCGGCTACCGCCCACGGGCGCCGTGGCCCAGGGCGCACACGACGTGTCGCGTGAGTGCCGCGTGCTCTCAGCCGTCGCCCCCGAGCTGCCGCTCGCCCCGCGCGTGGTGGCCACCGAGGACGACAGCGCGGTGCTGGGCGCGCCCTTCTACCTGATGGAGCACCTGACGGGAACCATCGTCCGCAAGGACTTCCCCAAGGAGCACGCGCCGAGCGAGGCCGAGCGGGGGGACTACGCCAACGCGCTGCTCGACGGGCTGGTGGCCGTGCACGCGACCCCCACGGGTTCGCCCGCGCTGCGCGCCATCGGCAAGCACGAGGGCTACACGCAGCGGCAGCTCGAGGGCTGGCACGAGCGCTATCGCCACAGCCAGACGCGCGAGCTGCCGAAGGCCGAGGCGGCGCTGCGCTGGCTGGACGCACACCTCCCGCGCGAAGACGGCGACTGCCTGCTGCACAACGACTTCAAGTTCGACAACGTGGTGTTCGCGGAGGGCTCGGCGCGGCTGATCGGTGTGCTGGACTGGGAGCTCGCGACCCGCGGGCACCCGCTGATGGACCTCGGGACCTTCCTCGCCGCCTGGGTGGAGCCGAGCGACCCCGTGCCGCTGCAGCTCATGCGGCTGGGGCCCACCAACCTCCCCGGCATGCCCACGCGGCGGGCGCTGGCCGAGCGCTATGGGACGCTGACCAGGCGTGACGTGAGCGCCTATCGCGCCTTCTACGTGTTCGGGCTGATGAAGCTGGGTGTGGTCGCGCAGCAGCTCTACTTCCGGTACACGCGCGGCGAGACACGTGACCCCCGCCTGGCTGCGTTGGAGTACGGCATCCCCGCGCTGTTCGACTTCTGCGAGGCGCAGGTGCGCGCGGCGGAGGAGGCGTGAGCGACGCACCCGACGTGCTGGACGCGCACATTCACCTGTGGGACCCGTACCGCACCCCACGCGCCTCGAGCCCGTTCGTACGCGCGCTGGGGCGCCAGGAAGCGCTCATGCAGCGCGTGGTGCAGCGGCTGTCCCCGCCCGAGGCGCTCGCGTTCCTGGGCAACCCGCGCTTCGTGCTCAACCGCTACATGCCCACGGAGCACCGCGCGCGAGCGGGCGCGCGCCTGCGCGACTACGTGCACGTGGAAGCTGGCTACGTGGCGCTCCCTCCGCTGGGCGCAGCGCGGGAGAGCCGCTGGCTGCGGACGCTGCGCGACGGACCGCGCGGTGTCGTGGGCGCCGCCGACCTCACGTCTCGCTTCCTGCCGCAGCTGCTGGACGCACACCAGCGGGAGCACCCCGGCTTCCGTGGCGTGCGCGACAAGCTGGCCTTCTCCGAAGCGCCGGGCGTGAAGAGCTGGGCCGCGGCGCCCGCGCGGTGCGAGCGCCTCGCGTTTCGTCGTGGCTATGCGCTGCTCGGGGAGCGCGGGCTCAGCTTCGACGCGTTCGTGTACAGCCCTCAGCTGGACGAGCTGGCGCGGCTGGTGGAGGCCCACCCCGAGACCCCCGTCGTGCTGTGCCACCTGGGCACGCCCGTGGCGCTCGAGGGGCCCTTCGGCGGGCTGGGTGGCACCCGGGCGGCGCGGCACGAGGTTGCGACACGCTGGCGTGCCGGGCTCCAGCGCTTGGCTGCGTCGCCGCACGTGCGCGTGAAGCTCAGCGGCATGCTCATGCCCGTCGTCGGCTTCGGCTTTCATACGCGCCCCGCGCCGCCCAGCGCGAGCGAGCTGTACGAGCGTCTGGGTCCGCACCTGCGCTTCGCCCTCGAGACGTTCGGACCCGAGCGCTGCATGTTCGGGTCGAACTTCCCCATCGACGCGGTCTCCACCACCTACGACGCGCTGCTCGAAGCGCTGGAGCGGACCATGCGCGACATGGCGCTCGACCCCGACGCCCAGCGCGCCGTGCTGGCCGACACCGCGCGGCGCTTCTACCGGCTCTGAGCGGCGCCCGTGTCCGCAGGGACGCGCAGGATGCCGTCCAACACGATGGTGGCGATGGCCTCCGCGTAGCGCTCGACGTCGTCCGAAGGCGACGCGCCCCCGTCGTCCAGCGCGCGGTCGAGGGGGCTCATCGCGAACACCGCCGGCCCCCCCGTGAACACCAGGAAGAAGATGGCCTGCCACGGCGCGTCGCGCAGGGCCCCCTCCGCCTGGGCGTGCCGCACCATGCCGCGCGCCACCTGCACGAAGGCGCGCACGTGCCGGTCGACGATGTACTGCATGCGCTCGCCGCCCAGCGCGCTCTCGTGCATGAGCAGCGTGAGGTTGTCCGGGAACACCGCCGACAGCCGCACGTACTCCACGATCAGCGACCGCAGCCCCGCGCGCAGGTCGCGCGACGTGAGGGCGTGCTGGAGGCGCGCCGTGAGCTCGCGGTTCATGGAGCCGAAGCTGAAGTCGACCGTGGCCTCCCAGATCTGCTGCTTCGACCCGAAGTGGTGCCGCAGGAGCGCGTGGCTCACCCCCAGGCGGCGCGCGATGTCGCGGATACTGGCGGCCTCGAAGCCCGTGTCCGCGAACACACGCAGGGCCACCCGCAGGCACTCTTCGGTGTCAAGCGCGGGCGCCTCCCCGCTACGGGGGCGCCCGGGGCCTCGCGCGGCTTTCTTCTTGGCGGCCATCAGCGCGTGCAGCCTGTCCCGTGACACGCGCCCGCGCCAGGGCTGGCGCGCCACCACGAGACCGGCGCTCGAATCAGTACGGAACAGGCGGGCCCCGACACGTCACCGCGCCAGGGCCAGCGCGCGCGTCAGCGCAGCTCGGAGGACTTCAGCTCGAGCAGGTTGCGCGCCACGATGAGCAGCTGGATCTGCTGCGTGCCCTCGAAGATGTCGAGGATCTTGCTGTCGCGCGCCCACTTCTCGAGCAGCTCGGTCTCGCCGTAGCCGACGCCGCCGCACAGCTCCACGCAGCGCAGCGTGACCTCGTTGGCCGTGCGCCCCGCCTTGGCCTTGGCCATGGAGGCCTCGACCGAGTTGGGGATGCCGTTGTCCGCCATCCAGGCGGCCTTGATGGTGAGCAGGCGCGCCGCCTCGAGCTCGGCCTTCATGCGGTGCAGCTCGGCCGCCGCCGCGTGCTGTGTCCAGCGCGAGCCGCGCATGCGCGTGTCCACGCCCTGCGCCTTGAGGTACGTCTCGGTCACCTCGAGCGACGCGCGCGCCACGCCCAGCGCCATGGCGGCCACGATGGGGCGCGTGTTGTCGAAGGTCTGCATGACCCCGCCGAAGCCCTTCTTCGTGTCGATCTCGGGGCTGCCGAGGATGTTGTCCTTCGGGATGCGGCAGTCGTTGAACGACAGCACGGCCGTGTCGCTGGCGCGGATGCCCAGCTTCTTGTCCAGGCGCACCAGCGTCATGCCCGGCGAGCCCTGCGGCACGAAGAACGACTTGATGGCCGCGCGCCCGAGGTTGCGGTCGAGCGTGGCCCAGACCACCACGGCCGTGGCGCGCTCACCCGCGGTGACGAAGATCTTCTCGCCGTTGATGACCCACTCGTCGCCCTCGAGGCGCGCCGTGGTGCGCACCGCGGCGCTGTCGCTGCCGGCGCCGGGCTCGGTGATGGCCATGGCCGCCCACACCTGCCCCCAACGGGCCTTCTGCTCGGGCGTAGCCACGGCCGCGACGGCCGCGTTGCCGAGCCCCTGGCGCGGGATGCTGAGCGCGAGGCCCACGTCACCCCAGCACAGCTCCGTCATGCCCAGCACGGTGGACATGTTGGCGCCGTTGCGCACGGTCTTGTCGTTGGGGTCGCGCTTGCCCTGCTTCACGTTGCTGACGCCGCCGCCCGCGCCCGCCTCGCTGAAGCCGTCCATCACGGCGGCCAGCATGTCGAGCTCCTTCGGGTAGGCGTGCTCGGCGGTGTCGTACTTGCGCGAGATGGGGCGGAACACGGCCGACCCGACCACGTGCGCTTGTTCGATGAGGGGCTTGAGCTTGCTCGGGATTTCGAGGTTGATCATGGTCGCTCCTTCACGCGCTGAGCGCGCCCTCCAAGATGCCGACGGCGCGCAGGTGCCTGTACCAACGCTCGACGGGGTGGTCCTTGATGAAGCCGTGGCCGCCCAGCAGCTGGACGCCGTCGGTGCCCACCTTCATGGCCTTCTCGGCGCACAAGAGGCGCGCCAGGTACGTCTGCTCGGCGAAGTCGAGCCCCGCCGTCGCGCGGCTGGCGGCGCGCCACGTGAGCAGGCGCATGCTCTCGATCTCGATGGCCATGTCCGCCACCAGGAACGCCACCGACTGCCGGTGGCTGATGGGGGAGCCGAACGCCTCGCGGTCGTTGACGTACTCCTTCACGTAGTCGAGCACGGCCTGCGACTGGCCCACGCCGAGCGCACACAAGCCGATGCGGCAGAGGTCCAGCACGCGCCCGTGGTCGTACTTGTCGTCGCCCACCAGGTCGATGCCCTCGACGCTCACCTCGTGCAGGTGGAGGTTGCCCATGTCGGCGGCGCGCAAGCCCATGGAAGGCGCGGCCTCCACGGTGACGCCCGCCGCACCGCGGTCCACACGGAAGAGGCGCAGGGTGTCCTCCAGCTTGGCCGCCACGAGGAAGAAGCGCGCGCTCGAGATGAGCGGGACGTTGGTCTTGTGGCCCTTGAGGACGTAGCCGCTGCCCTTCTTGCGCGCGCGGGTGAGCGGCAGCGCGGGGTTCGACAGCGGCGTGCCCTCCATCAGCGCCAGCGCGGCGGGCGTGAACGTGTCGGCGTTGAACGCGGGGAGCCAGGCGGCGCGCTGCTCGTCGGTCGCTTGGTCCACGAGCGTGTTCACCACGCCCACGGGCGCCAGCAGCGCGAGCGCGAGGCCCATGTCGCCGCGGCCCAGCGCCTCGGCCACCAGCGCCGTGGTCATGACCGAGCGGTCACCGCCGCCGCCGAGCGCCTCGGGGATGGCCGCCTGCGCGAGGCCCAGGTCCGCGCCCACCGCGAGCACGTCCTCGGGCGGGGTGCACGCGTCGTCGGCCTCCTCGGCCATGGGCAGCAACAGGTCGTTCGACACGCGCTTGAGCGTGTCCAAGATCATCTGTTGGTCCTCGGTAGGGTTCAGGTCGAACGGCTGCTGCGGGGCGCGGGCCTTCGGCGCGGGGGCGCGCTTCTTCACGGCCTCCACCAGCTTGCCCGCGGCCACGACGCCCGTGCGCGCGCCGGCCTGCACCAAGCGCTGCGCTGGCTCGCGCAGGCCTCGCTCCTCCACCCAATCGGACGTGGCGACCTTCGTCAGCGCACGCAGGCTGCTGTCCATCGCTTGGCGGATCACTTTGTCTCGCATCGGCGTTCCTCGCTTCTGAATGGCGGTTCAGGGACTGGTAGCTTCCTCGTCCGCGCGAGACGCGTCAACCTCGGATGCAGACACGCCCGTCCACCGCCTCGGGTCGTGTACGCTGGGTGGCATGCGCTCCACCTCCCCGCTCTTCGTCGCGTGCTCACTCGGGCTCGCGCTCTCTGGCTGCCACGGCTCGTCCGCCCCCACCACGCCCGCGCTCGAGGACGAAGGCGCACCGCCACCCGCCGATCTGCTGGTCGCGCCCGCAGGCGCGTACGGGAGCGTCATCCTGCACGAAGGCGCGCCCTACCTGTTCGTGTCGTTCGCGTATGTGTACGAGGGCTCGGAGCCACCCGCGCCGGCCGGCCCCGCACCCGCCACGGTAGCCCTGCTGACCCCAGAGGGTTCGTGCACCGCACACGTGGGTGAGCCCGTCTCGCTGAGCACCGGCGAGTGCGAGACCTCCACCACCATCGCGCGGCCGCTCACGGGCTGCGCGGGTCCGGTCGCGCGCGTGGCCCGCGTCCAAGGCGCGTGGCCCGAGGGAGTGCGCTTCATGCCGCTCGACGAGCCCGAGAACCAGGCGTTCACGGCGGCGTCGGAACTGACGGCCCCACGGCACCGCGAGCAGGTTGCGGCGTGGATGGGCGAAGAGGCGATCGCGGGCCGTCCGCTGCAACAGGCCGTCAGCGCACACGCGCGCCTCGACGCCGGCGCAGATCAGCTGGAGACCTCGGCGGCGAGCTTCCTGGTGGGCCCGAGCGACCCCGAGTGCGACCAGCAGGTGGAGGGCCGTACGGCCAGCACACTACGGCGGGGCGGGCAGGTGATCCCCGTTCCGGATCTGGTGCAGTGGCAGGGGGTGGTCACGTATCGCGGCCACGTCGCGGGCATCCTGCTGGGAGCCCCGCACATGGCGTCGCTCGTCACGCTCGGCGCAGGCGGAACCCTGCGCGAGGAGTGGAACGAGCGCGTGTGGTCCGATAACGAGGAGTGCGGACCGTTCGGGTGGGCGCACATCGAGTACCCCTGCGGACCGTGACGGGTCGCCGCAGGTCACTCCACAGGTGCCGGGCAAGTGGCGTCGAGCTCCTCGAGCCCGGTCCCGGGCAGCTCGCCCAAGCCTTCCGTCAACATGGCGCTCCACCGCGTCAGCGCGTGCTCCTCGTCGGAGCTCAGCAGCAACAGCGCGCTCCCGAGGGTGGGCTGGTCCTCGGGCTCGGCCACCAGAAACCGCACATGGCGCGGGGGAGACAGCGCTGCGCCCACGGCGTCCAACGTGCGCATGAGCGCGAGCAGCCCCGCGGGCTGGTCGCAGGGGTAGACCGGCTCCCCTTCCAGCGCGTGACTCGGCAGTCGTAGCTCGGTCGCACCGACGAGCACGCAGGGGTCCCCCGCGCAGGTACCCACCCGCGCGTCGCGTAGACCGCTGAGCTGCAGGCGCGACGCCCACGCCGCTGGACCAACGCGCGTGTCGTCGCGGGCCGCAGTCTGCACCACGAGCGCCCGCGGCCCCAGGAAGAGCGGCACCTCGGCCGGCATCAAACGCATGAAGCGCTGCACCCGCGACCCGTGGATGGGCTCGAGCAGGCGCGCAGCCTCCAGCTCCGCGAACACCGGCTCCAACGCGCGCGCCTGCTCGGCGAACAGCTCGTGCTCCAGCATGACCCCGGCGAAGGCCTCGGCTTCCGCCTCGCTCATGTCGTCGAGGGGCTGCCACCCCGCGTCGCCCGAGCCGTCCCGGAGGACACCCACCACCACGAGCGCGGCGACGACCAGCAACGAGACGGGCACCCACATGGGCACCAGCAGCGAGGCCGGCGCGAGGGGCCCACCGCGCGAAGGCGGGTGCAGCGCGAGTCGGTTCCGGCAGCGCTGCGCGAAGCCCTCGTCCCCGCCGCGGGTCGAGAGGCGGAAGCGGCCGCCCTCGACAGACAGCGTGAGCGTGGCCCGCACCTTCGGAGAGCGTCGCGCCTCGTCGGCCAGCTCGTCGAGTACGGCCTGCGGGACCTGCCCCCGCACCTTCCGGACGCGCCCGTCGGCGATGTCGACCTGACCTCGCATGCGCGGCAGAGTCTGGGAGAGCAAGAGGGGATGGGCAAGCGCAGCGGACTCGGCTACCACTCGGGCCGTGGAGACCAGCTCAATCTACCTCACCTGTCCAGGCTGCGCGGCCACCACCCTGCTCGAGCGACGCGGCGACACCGTGCGCTGCGCCGCCTGCGGCTTCGACTACGGAGCGCTGCGCGCCGACACCACGGCCTACGAGCGCTTCGCGGTGGCCCGCATGCGGGAAGGCGTGGGCGGCAAGCTCGGCATCGCCGCCCTCCACCAGTGGACCTCCAGCGAGGGCGCGGCCGAGTCGGCAGCGTCCCTGCGCGCCCTGGCCGAGCGGAACGGCATCGCGCTTCCGGCGGGCAGGGGCGTCGACCCGGTGCTGCGCGCGGGCCTCGTGGGTGTGGTGCTCATCGTGGTGCTGGTGCTGGGCTCCGTCGGCTACTTCGCGGCCCAGGGCACGCCCTGACGAGCCCGGTGTCGTCCACGTGGCTCATGGGCAACGCGGAGCGCGGCGCCACGACCGCGACCACGATGTCGCTGGTCCGCGCAAAGCGGAGCTGCGAGCGAAGCTCTTCGCGCACGTGGGATACCGCTGACAACGTCCAGGTTCCATAGCGCGTATAGATCTCGCCGTAGTGGATGCTCGACAGGCCGTCCTCGACGACGTCGTCTTTCGTGAACCGACGTCCGCGCGTGAATTCGCCGATCTCGCCGAGCGCTTTGAACGGCACCCCGCCTGGGCAGTGCTTCGCGATGAGGTCGTGGATACGGCTCATGGCTTGTTCTTCGCCTCTAGGCGTCGGACGCCACTGTCGGTGGTCAACACCTTCATCTGCTGAATGGCGGTCTGGTTGAGAAGCGTGAGGCGCTGGCTCTGCGCCACGCCCTGGTGGATGAGGTGCGCGTTCAGCGCCTCCAGGTTGGCCAAGCACACGAGCTGCGCGACGTTGGCCTCATCGCGGATGTTGCCCTTGCTGCTGGGTTGGCCATCACGCCACTCCCGAGCCGTCTTGCCGAACAGGGCCACGTTCAGCAGGTCGGCTTCGCTCGCGTAGACCAGGGAGGCTTGCTGCGGGGTGACCTTGGGTGGAATGAGGTTCTGCTGGATGGCGTCGGTGTGGATGCGGTAGTTGATCTTGGTGAGGTTGCGGCCGACGTCCCAACCGAGCTGTTCGCGCTCTCCCTCCTTGAGGCGTTGGAACTCCTTGATGAGGTAGAGCTTGAACTCGACCGAGATCCAGGCCGCGAACTCGAACGCGATGTCTTTGTGGGCGTAGGTGCCGCCGTAGCGCCCGGCCTTGGAGGTGATGCCAACGGCGCCAGTGCGTTCTATCCACTGCTTGGGCGTGAGGGTGAAGCTGTTCAGCCCCGCTCGGAGTCTAATCCCGTCGAATTCGACGGGGTTGAAGAGGGGGTTGTTGAGCCGCTCCCAGATTCCTAGGAATTCCAGCGTGTTCCGGTTGCGAAGCCAGTTGCGGATTAGGTCGTCGGTGTGCTCGGCGTTCTTGTGACGAGCGATGTCGGTCAGCGAGATGTAGTCGTCTTCGGCGCCGGCCACGACCGAGACTGCGCGCCCCTGTACAGTGATCTGCCGCTTCTTGCTCACGCGGCACCTTCCAGGTCCGCCACGATGGCGTCAATCTCGGTGCGGAGACGCGACTGCCGCGCGACGATGCGGGCGATCTCGGCGTTGAGCTCGCGGATGTCTACCTCCTTGCGGGTATCCTCCCGCTCTACGTATGAGGAGACCGCGATGTTGTACGAGTTTTCCGCGATGACGGAGTGGGGAACGACTTTGGCGAAGTGGTCCACGTTCTGCCGGGCCACATACGCGTCCAACACCTTCGTGTGGTGCTCGGGGGCCAGGTGGTTCTTGTTGCCCACGCGCGTGAACTCAGCGCTCGCGTCGATGAAGAGGACGGCGTCGTCCTGCTTCGACTTCTTCAGCACGATGATGCAGGTGGCGATGGTGGCGCCGAAGAAGAGGTCTGGCGGGAGCTGGATGACGGCGTCCACGTAGTTGTTGTCGAGCAGATACTTGCGGATCTTCTGCTCTGCGCCGCTTCGATAGAGCACACCCGGGAACTCGACGATGGCGGCCGTGCCGTTCACCGCGAGCCACTTGAGGATGTGCATGGCAAAGGCGAGGTCGGCCTTGGACTTCGGGGCCAATACACCTGCCGGCGAGAAGCGCGGGTCGTTGATCAGCGTGGGGTTGGCGTCGCCCTCCCAGTTGATCGAGTAGGGGGGGTTGCTGACGATGGCTTCGAAGGGCTCGTCATCCCAGTGCTTCGGGTCGATCAGCGTGTCCCCATGAGCGATGTCGAACTTCTCGAAGTTGACGTCGTGCAGGAACATGTTGATGCGGGCCAGGTTGTAGGTGGTCAGGTTGATCTCCTGACCGTAGAACCCCTGCCGCACGTTCTCCTTGCCCAGCACCTTCACGAACTTCAGCAAGAGCGACCCGGAGCCGCACGCCGGGTCGTAGACCTTGTTCACCTCGGTCTTGCCGACGACCGTGATGCGCGCGAGCAGCTCGCTGACTTCTTGCGGCGTGAAGAATTCGCCCCCGGACTTCCCCGCGCTGGAGGCGTACATGGTCATCAGGTACTCGTAGGCGTCGCCGAACGCGTCGATGCTGTTGTCGGCGAAGTCGCCCAGCTTGAGGTCGCCGATGGCGTCGAGCAGCTTCACCAGCTTCTCGTTGCGCTTTGCGACAGTCGGCCCGAGCTTCTGGCTGTTCACATCAAGGTCATCGAACAGGCCCTGAATGTCCGCCTCGCTCTCGGTGCCTACCGCGGAGCCCTCGATGTTCTTGAACACCCGCTCCAGGGTCATGTTGAGGTTCTCGTCCTGGTCGGCGCGCTTGCGGACGTTGGCGAACAACTCAGAAGGAAGGATGTAGAAGCCTCGCTCGGCGACGGTCTCCCTGCGGCCGAGTTCGGCCTTCTTGTCCGAGATCGCGGCGTAGTTGAAGGTGCGGTCCCCAGCGGCGCGCTCCTGTTCGTTGACGTAGGCGGTCAGGTTCTCGGAGATGAAGCGGTAGAACAGCATGCCGAGGACGTAGGACTTGAAGTCCCAGCCATCCACCGAGCCACGTAGGTCGTTGGCGATACGCCAGATGGTCTTGTGTAGCTCGGCGCGCTGCGCGTCACGGGTGCTGGGCTGCATGGGGCTTTCGGGTAGGTGAGACGGGCCGCGAGTCTACGGGAAGACCCCATGGCTCGCGGCCATTTTCGACTCCGCGTCGGTGTCCTGACCGATGGAGCGCTCACGGCTCATGTGGACGAGTGCGGCAGCGCCACACAGGGGGGCAGCGCGGCGAGCCGCAGGTGAGCTCCACGAAGGAGTCGTCCTGGTGCACGGCTGACCGGTCCACACAGGTGGAGCGCCGCGCTCAGCCCGCGATCGGCAGGAACAGGCGCTGGATGGCGAGCTCGACGGCGTCGAAGGGCGCGATGCGCGCCACCGTCGTGTCGTCGTAGCTGCCCGCGAGGACCCAGCGTCCGTCCACGAGCTCGAACGCCTCGAGGGTGCGCGCATCCACGTCCACAATCCAGTAGTAGCCCACGCCGTGCTGCGCGTAGAGCGCGCGTTTGGTCACGCGGTCCCGCGCCGCCGTGCTGGGGGACAGCACCTCGCACACCCAGTCCGGAGTGACGTCGATCGGACGCAGCTCGCCAGGGTCCGGCAAGCGCTCGCGACGCCAGCCCGCGAGGTCGGGCCTCACGATGTCGTGCGCACCCAGCTGCACGTCGACCTCCACGAAGATCCACCAGCCCCCGGGCCCCCCGTGTCCGTCGTCGTCATCGTAGGCGCGGCCCACGAAGCTGCGCAGCGCGCCCTGGGCCTTCGAGTGCTTGGGGAGTGGTGCAGGAGCCGTGATGACCTGCCCCGCCAGCACCTCGGCGCGCACGTGGTCGGGGAGGCGCAGCAGGTCGTCGTACGTGGCGAGCTTGGCGACGGGCGCGGACACGCATCGAGCCTAGCACGGGGCCGTGCGTATCCGTCAGCTGCGCCGTGCCGAGCGTCCCCCACGCGAGGGCCGGTACAGGGCCGCCGAACAGCGAGACGAGCGCCGACGCCACAGCACGACCAGGCCAGCGACGAGGAGCGAGCCCAGCGCCCATCCTGTCGACGACCCTGTGGATGCAATCCCGCACGAGCCGCCGGCCAGCCTCCCCGGTGGCACGGGCAACCGACAAGCGCTCGTGCAGGTGCCGCCGTCCGCGCCGTTGTCCGGTCCCTCGTCGCACTCCTCGCCGTCGTCCAGCGCGCCGTCGCCACAACGTGCCGACGTTCGCCCCACGCAGCCCACGGCGCAGCGGCCCGGCATCCCGTTGTCGGGGCCGTCGTCGCAGAGCTCGCCCGCCGCCGCGTTCACCACCCCGTCGCCGCAGGCTGCCGGGCTGCAGTCCCCGTCGCACGCCTCGCTCGGCCCGCCCGTGTCGCAGGTCTCACCCGCCTCCACCACGCCGTTGCCACACACGCTCACCGTCGTGCCCGCGCAGTCCAGGGCGCAGCGGGTCGGCATGCCGTTGTTCGCGCCGTCGTCGCACACCTCGCTCGCCGTGGTGTTGAGCACGCCATCGCCGCACATCGCCATGCTGCAGTCGACGTTGCAGGTCGCGGACTCACCCGCCGTGTCGCAGTCTTCGCCGGCTTCGATGGTGCCGTTTCCACACGTCGCCGGTGTGGTCCCCATGCAGTTCGCGGCGCAGCGGGTCGGCAGGCCGTTGTCCGCGCCGTCGTCGCAGGTCTCCCCCGCGGCGGTGTTCACCACTGCGTCGCCGCACGAGACCATGGTGCAGTCCGCGTCACAGGTGGCGGTGGCCGTCCCGTCGTCGCAGCTCTCGCCCGCCTCCGCGACCGAGTTGCCGCAGGTGGGCGTGGTGATGCCGCCACAGTCCGCCGCGCACTCGTTTGGCATGCCGTTGTCGCCTCCGTCGTCACAGACTTCGCCAGCTTCGGTCACGCCGTTCCCACAGCTCGATGGGGTCAGCCCGCTGCAGGTGAGGTTGCACTGGTTCGGCTGCCCGTTGAGGGTACCGTCGTCGCAGGCGTCCACGCCCGTCTGCACCACGCCATCTCCGCAGCGCGCGCTCTCGCACGTGTTGCGGCACGCGTCCGTGTCGTCGTCGTTTCCATCGTCACAGTTCTCTCCGCGGTCGACCATGTTGTCTCCGCAGCACTCAGCGAGCGGATAGGACGGGACCGCCACGTCGCTCACGGTGAGCGTGAAGGGCTCGCCCGCTGCGGATGCCGCGTCGACGCGGATCACGAGCCGGCCGGCGCAGGCCACCATCTCGAAGGGCACGAGGCAGCTGTCCGGGCTGCTCCCGAGGAGCGTGCCACTCCCGTCGAACACGGCGATGCCAGCGGGAGCGCCAGACGTGCAAACCTGAATGCGCACGTTGCGCGCGCCCGCCAAGTCCACCGCCGCGAACACGTCTGGCGTGGCAAGGGCTCCATCATCGTCGCCATAGCAGGTGGTCGACGTGGAGTTGCGATGGGTGAACGTCCCCAACTGCGCGAGGGCGCCCAGCTCCACGGGCACCGCGAACGTGTCGCCGTCCAGGTAGCGCCAGAAGGTCTCCACCCTTGGCTGGTAGTACGCGCAGTTGGGAGAGCTCGTCAGCGTCCCGGTCACGAACCCGTGGTCGTGGGTAGTGCATGCGTGGCTCAGCCGGTAGTCGATGTTCGCGAACGGCGCCGCGTCGCAGCGCAGGTCGTCGTCGTCTATGGCGCCCACGCAGGTGCCGAACAGATAGCCTCCACAACAAAGCCCCGTCTCGTACGCACAGCGGGTGCCTTCGCAACCAACGCCCAGCAGCTGGTCAGCCGACTCGTCCTCCCACGCGTCGAGCCCGAGCTGCAGCCCGTCGGGGGTCGTCGTCGCGTAGACGCGGTTGAAGACGATCTCGTTCAGGTCGGACGACAGCGCGGGCGAGTCGAAGTCCTCGGTGTAGCAGCCGCTGCCCGCGCTCCAAGTCGCCCCGTTGAAACTCCCGACCTCGCGCGCACGCACGTAGTACGTGTGCTCGTCGGGCTGCCCAACCGCCCCGAAGAAGGCGAGGTCGGTGGCGGCGTGTGTCGTGTTGATCTCGCGCACGCGCACCTGCACCAGGATCGGACCGTCGCTGACTGTCTGCGCCCTGGTCTCGGATGGTGTCGCAAGGCCCCCCGCGAGCAACGCGAGAGCGACGAGCACGAACGAGGCTCGCCGCGTCGACGGCAGACCGAAAAGACTGGAGGCGAACGAGGTGCTCATGGGTTCCTTCCAGCGACGTGGAGCGCAAGCTCGAGTGCGCACGTCCACTTCGGGTGCATGGACGCCATGTGTTCATGTACGATACTTTGTGCACCCAGCGGAAACAATTGTGGCTTTAGAGGTTTCGATGTGTGTCGCTCCAGGGCGCTTCAGTCGCGGTGGTTGGGCGCCGACGCCGCTCGGAGGCGAGCGCTGAATGTTCCCATGTAGGCGCGCCCTGCGAGCCTCCTTGCAGCTCGCTTGGTCGCTCGCCGCAGTGGGGTGCCACATGCACGGTTCCGATGATGGTGTGTCACGCGCGCCCCACGCCCTCGGGTTCGCATCGGCCGCGTTCTTTCCGACGCACCATCACGTCGTGCCACCCACGGCGGACGACTGGGCATGGGCCTACTACCAACAAGCGGGCGGCGTCGCGCTCGGAGACGTGGACGGGGACGGCGCCGAGGATCTCTTCGCCTCGGGTGGCGTGGGCCCGCACAGCCTCTTCCGCAACAACGGCGACGGGACGTTCGCCGACTGGTCGCACGTCCTCCCCAGCGTCGTCGGGTTCGTCTCCAGCGCCACGTTTGCAGACATCGACGGTGATGGGGACGACGACCTGCTCCTGTCGCATCTCTTGGCGTCGCGAGGCTTGACCTTGTGGCGGAACGACGAGGGGGTGTTCGTGGACGTCACCGAGGAGGCCGGGCTGGGCGGATTCGTGACCGAAGCGGCTTGGAGCGTCACCTTTGCGGACGTCGATCACGACCAAGACCTCGACTTCTTCGTCGCGCAGTGGCTGCACTGGACGACCCCCGAACCCATCGTGAGTCCACACGTGTTCTGCAACGACGGGCGCGGCGCATTTCGAGACTGTTCGGCGTGGTCGGGGCTGAACCCATACTTCTCCGAGCAGGTGGACGCGAGCTTCACGGCGACCTTCGCGGACCTCGATGAAGACGGGGCTCCCGATCTGCTCCTCGCAGCGGACTACGGGAGGAGTCGCATCTTCCGTGGACTCGGAGACGGACGCTTCGGCGACTTCGCGACCTCGAGCGTGCTCTCTATCGATCTCGGGATGGGGTCCGTCGTGGACGACTTCGACGCGGATGGTCACCTCGACTGGTTCGTCACCGCGGTGCACTTCCCCGTCGGGGGCGGGAACGATAAAGGCAATCGGCTGATGCTCGGAGACGGTACGGGCCGTTTGGTCGACGTCACCAGCACATCAGGCGCGGGCGACGGCGGGTGGGGGTAGGCGGCCTGCGCGGCGGACTTCGATCTCGACGGAGACCGGGACGTGTTCCACGTCAACGGCTATCGAGCCCGGCCCTTCAACCCGCTCGCAGCGTTTGCCGTGACCGACGCGCAGCGCATGTTCCTGAACGACGGGCACGCGCACTTCACGGACGTCGCATCCCTCGTGGGGCTCTCGGACACGGCCCACACGACCTCGACGGTCTGCGCCGACCTCGACCTGGACGGTGACGTGGACATCGTGACCCTGGAGGTGGACGGGGTGCTGCGCGCCTACGAGAACACGCTCCGCTCCGACCGCCACTTCGTGGCGCTGGACCTCGAAGGCCGCTATCGCAACCGCGCGGCCGTCGGGGCACGAGTCGTGGTGCGTTCGCTGCATGGCGTGCAGGTTCGCGAGCGCCGCATCGACAACACCCACGCCTCTGGCGCCAGCCAGCGCCTGCACTTCGGTGTAGGCACCGCGACGAGCGTGGACGTGTCCGTGCGCTGGCCCGACGGCGCAGAGAGCCAGCACGAAGGCTTGCGCGTCGATCGCGTTCACTTGCTGAGACACCCAGCGCTCGCCCGCTGACCGACCCACCAGACTACGTGACGCGCTCGTCGAGGCCATGGCGTGGCGGGATCGCAAGCAGCTGCGCGTCCGGGTGGAGGCCGTCGAGGAAGGGTCTGCAGCGGCAATTGGCGCCCTCGACGAGGTCGAGTCCATCGCGCAGCGCGAGGCGCCACAGACCCTGGAGCAGCAGCGCTGACGCGACGTCGCGGTGAGCCACGAGCCGAGTGGTCGCTGGGCGCGCAGGGCTCGGCTGACGCGAAGGCGCGGCGGTGGGATCAGCGTCCAGGATTTTCCGACGCAGCGACGGACGTGTTGCGTCTAAGATGACGCGTGGCTGGAGTGGCTCATCGGGTTGCATGGTTCGGCATCGCGGGGACGCTCCTGTGCGCGGCCTGCGGACAGCACCCGCCGCCACGCCGCTACGAGCCGTGCGTGATGGAGTTCACGGCGCCCCAGACGTTGCCCGGCGACGAACCTCTCGGGCAGCCGCGCCCCACAGCCGCGCTCGAACACTCCACGGAGCACGGCTGGGCCGTGTTGGCGCAGGCGTTCGGCGACACGGACGGCAATGGTGAGGTCGCCCTTGTGTTCGAGCACCACGGGGCTCCCTTGGGCGACCGGCGTCACGCGGTGTACTTCGATGCACGCAACTCGGACGGCGCCAGGAGCGAAGCGCTGCTCGATGTGTCGCCTGCACGGACCCTGCTGGCATTCGAGTCCGATGGCGAAGCGTTCGTGGTGGACACGAGGACCGACGCGCACTGGACCCTGGGTCTCTTGGCCGAGCTGCCCGACTACATCCGCGAGCGGAAGCGAGGCCGCCGCGACGATGTCCGTTTCGTGGATGAGCGCCGCGTGGTGATGTGGACGGGCTCGCAGCGCCTCGAGTTGATCGACTTCCGGCTGAACGAGCACACCGTGCTCCTCGATCAGCCGGGCTGGCTCGCGACGCTCACGTTCCGCGCCGGATGGGTCGTGGTCGACCTGATGGATGCCCCGCCACCCGCGACGCTCGAGGAGGAATACCGGAGAGACGAGGCATTGTACGCGGCCTACGTTCGGGAGCACGGCACCCGTGCGTTCACGGCCACGACGCGCGAATCCCGCATTTGGGCGCGGGGTGGCATCGAGCCTCGAGCGAATCAACGCTGGGCCGTCCACGTGGCCACCGGCGTCCGCGTCTCCGCGGCAGGCAGCGCGCTCTGGCCCGCGGCGTGGGGTCTGGTCCGCTTGAGCGCCGACGGGCGGCTCGTGGTGGCAACGCTGGACGGCACGGAAGTCGTGGCCGCCACGGACTGCTTCGGCGAGGTGCTCGTCGTCCCCGGGGTCGTGCAGCCCGGCGTGGCCCACGAGTGCGGGCGGAACGGGGTCTGGTGGGTCGGTGTGCAGGGTGCGCCGCTGGAGGTGCGCACGGTCGTCCACGATCCCTCGCAGATTCGCACCGTCGAGGAAGCTCGCGCTCTCGTCGGGCAGACGACCGTCTGGGCGTTCAGGCCGGACGGGACCTACTTCGAGACCAGCGAGGGCGACTACGCGCAAGGCGAAAACGTCATGGTCGATCCCGAGAACGCGCGTGCATGGAGCATCACCTCCGCGCCGGGCTACGCGGCGCTCAACGTCGACCGACGCCCTGCACCCAATGGCTTCTCCTACGTGGACACGGTCGCGAGCAGCACCGGTGCGTTCTTTCGCGTCGACGACGTCTGGCGTAGCGCTTCGGCTCCTCGCGAAGAGAGGGCCTGCGTCCATGCAGACTACCTGGCGCGCGAGCTGTGGGGCCGCTGCATCCACCTCCCGTCTCGAATGGCCCAATCGTAGTCTGCGGCGACCGCCTCCGAGAGGTGCCCGAGCGTGACCTCCAGCGCGGCCGCCCAGGGTCTCGGGACCGTCGGCACGCGCACCTTGGTGCAGCTGTGCTTCGACCACCTGGCATGCGACCGCCCGCAGCTGCTCCGTGGCGCTGCCAATGGAGGGAGCCGCGTGATCGCGGAGCGTTGCGGCGTTCAGGTGGAAGGTCGGCTCGGGACTCCCTAAAGGGGAGATCCTAGGGCAGGCGAGGATAGATGACGACGTTCATCCCGAGCTGGACCCAGTCCTGCGCCAACCCCAGGTCGACATAGCGTCGCCCGTAGAGCTCGAGACCCAGCATGACCCCGCCGCCGAAGTGGACACGGAACCGCCCCTCGACGTCGCTGAGGTCACCGTCGCCGATGGGCGCGACCCGCACGCTCACCTCGTACCGCGGACCCGAGGCGTTCGCCCAGTTGCCCACGGCCACCCCGAACCCGCCGCGGAGCGTGAACGCGGAGTCCGTCGCGCTCGCGCGCGAAGCGCCGTCGGATCCCTGTCCACGTTGACCCAGAGGCCCGTCGCCTGAACGAACACGAGGGGAGCGACAAAAGCAACCTGCGCGCGGGCCTCGAGGAGCCCTGGAGGGTCATCCTGAACACGGGGCTTGGGGTCGATCGCGGCGGGCTGGTCGGTGATGAATGCGGTGACAGCTGTCGATGCGTGCGTGACGTCCACCCTGAAGATCGTCTCGGCGCCCTCTCTGCCGAGGCGTCGGAGGCCACCGGAACCGGATGTGCCTGTCCACCGTCAGAGCAAGCGCGCTGCCGCCCCCTGCCTCGTCGAGGCCCAACGGCGTGGCAAAGGTCCTGGTGAGCGCTGAGGGGGAGCCTGAACCCGACCACCCACCGTCGACGCAGGTAGTACGGGCTCCGGAGCAGCGCCGTGGTCGAGGCGGCCTGCTCGCGCTCCTGCGCCTCAGTCGGCTGCTCTCCGTGGCTTCCGCCTCGCGCGCGCGCCCGGCGGGCCTCGGCCTCGCGCTGGGAGCGTATGCGTTGCTGCTCAGCCCGACGGGCGTCGGCTTCGCGGCGAGCCTGGGCCTCACGCGCGGCCTCGCGCCGCCTAACCTGCGGTCGTAGCGCTCGCGGTGCACGTCTCACCGACGGGCTCGTGGTTCGCAGGGCAGCTGGACGCAATCCTGCGTATCGTCCGTCGGCCGCGACCCGTCTGGGGTAGCAGCACGTGATGCCATCCTGGGCGCGTCCGGCCGTAGCTGCAGGCGTCCAGCTGACATGTCTCTCCCCTGACGATGGAAGCCCGCTGACACGACGAGGGCACCCTGCGGCACACGCCCCTCCACGAACACCTGCTCCCCGCAGCAGCACGCCTGCTCGGGGCCCATGCGCGCCCCCGGCATGCAGGCGCGTGTCTGGACGCTGGCGCGCGGGTACGAGCCGTCCACCGGGACACAGCAGCCTGCGATGGGTCGAGCGTCTCGCCTGGCCCACAGTCTTGCTGCAGGTCTCGCGCCGTCGAGGGTGCCGGAGTCGAACGAGAGCGCCACGGCTGCGGCCACGCAGGCTGCGACGGGAGGACGTCGCGAACGCACGACGCTCGCGACGAGCGACTCATGGCGGAGTGCTCCCGCGCGGGTTCAGGAGGGTGGGCGTCAGTCACATGTCGCTCCAGTGATGGTGCGGTGGTCGGACCGCGGTGAGAGTTCACTAGGTGAGGCCGTCGCCGGATGCGTCAGCCACTCCGGGTCACTCGGGGCGCGCGGCAACGACGGGCGGCGGCCGCGCGGTGGGCATCGCGCTTGGCTCCGCCGGAGCCCGAAGGGCAGCGAGCGGCGAACCGCGGGGCGCGGTGCACGCGCCTCGATTCCCTGCATGCCGCCGGGTACACGCAGCGCTCCCACCCAGGTCATTGGCGCCGATGCAGCCGCAAGCCGACCACCTGGCAGCGGCTCCGCGGCACGCACGCGGCGCCATCCCAACGCTCCGCGTCGGTGCATGCGCACTTCCTGATCCGTCCCACGCGGTCTCGGGCGGCAGTGACATCGATCCTCGTCCCATGCGGCGCTGGCCCCGCACGGGGACGCACGCGGCGACGCGCGTGGACCGCTACCGGGGTCGCGATTCGACAGGAATACCCGACGTCGTCGACTGCGCGGTCGAGGCGCACTGCACCGCGTCCCCGTGACGGACGCGGCCGGCAGGGCACGCAGCCGCGGTCGCCCCAGCCGGACAGGAAGCGCGCTGGCGCAGCGGCAGCTCAGACGACAGGACCATCCCGGGTTGCAGCTCTCGAAGCGGAGGTCTGGTGGGCCGTCTGGCGTGGCGCGCACGTCGCGAGCATGGGCCAGCCTCTGGCGCGGGCTACGCCACGGCTGCTGCCGGGTTCTGCCGAAGGTGGTCGAGCAGCAGTCGCGCTGCGCGGCACGCGCCCCGGCGACGTGCACAGCCTGCCGCGTGAATCGCGACGTCGTGGCGGTTCGGGAAGATGCGCCACGCGTTGACGACGTCTCGGCTGCGCGTCGGCTGGGGAGCCGGCTGCCTGCGGAGGTCGGCTGCCGCGAGGTAGCGGTCGAAGCGCCGTCGCTGCGCAAGGAGGAGGGTAAGCTCAGTGACCATCGGGCGCTCGCGGGGGACCTCCGCAGCGCCGCCCCTCCGCGCTGTCGAGCGCGCCATCCGGTAGTAGACGATGACGACCAGCAACGCGGCCTCGGAGCGTCGGGGCCCGGTGCGCGCGCGGATGGCTCTCTGTCAGAGCATTCTGCGATCCTCACCGCGGCCCAGGTGCGCTCGCGCTCGCGCGACGCGCGACGCGGGCTTTTGGGCCCGCGCCGTCGCAAAACCCGGCAATCGCCGCAGCTAACACCATCGACACCAACACCCTGTTCAGGTCGCGTCTGGGTCATTGGCAGCCTCGTGCGTGGCAGACTCCAGGCAGTCTCGAGATACCGTCGAATGCTTCCGGCGGGGAGACCACGGAGCCGCATCCGCGACATGAAGCGCCAACTCTGGCGGACCGCACGGGTTCGTAGACGTAGGGTACCGAGTACCAAAAGACGGGGACGCGTGAACCAGTACGTGAGGGGAATCCAGAAGAGCGGACGCGCACGCTCCACGTAGCGGTCACCCTCCGACCGAACCGACGCCTCCCACTGATCGTTGCTCTCCCGAAAACGCACGCGATGTTCCCGGATGTCGTCGCGGCGCCGACGCTCCTCTTCACGGAGCCTCTCGATCGCTGCGAAGGCCGCGTGTCCATTCGAGGTCCCCAGCTGGCGGATCGTCGCCACCACACTCTTCATGGAGGTCCCCGAGCTCGCGGACGCGCGCGATCAAGCGCTGCCGGCGATACCCCGCTTCCGCCCGCACGCGTACGCCCACGCGCTCAACGAGTTCCGAACCGCGACGCGGCAGAAGAACGTTCGTTGTCCGAGATCCTCGCCTCGAGCGCGCGGGATCTGCGTCACCATTGAGCGATTCGGGCCTCGTGCACCATGGCGTGTGCGCGCGATTAGCTCGCGTGAGCGGGCCCTGACTCCGCTCACGTTGCGTGATGCACGGAGAATGGTTGCCCGGTCTGGGCGCGGATCTCGGTCGCGCTTCGGCCGCATTCGCAGAAATCCCCATTCAGGAGGTCCTGAATCGTCTGCCGCACTCGGCACGCAGAGCCCGGAGCGCGTCCTCCTTCGGACTTCTGCTCGCGTCGCGCGTTCGAGCCGACGGTGCTTCCGAGGCACTCGGCGATGTGACGGTTGCCTCCATCAGGTGGCGGTGGCGCTCTGCGCGCCTCGCCCTCGGTCCGCGACCTGCGCCGCTACTGGGGTGGTGCGGTGCGATATCACACCTCGTGATCGACAGGATGAATGCAACCACCATCTCCGAGACGGCGACGGTCGCCTGACGGAGCCGCGGCGTCGATGTTGGTCGCGTTCGGCACCGCCGCTTGCCGACGGCAACAAAGCGGGTGTGACGTGGGTTCGCGGTGCGTCGGGAAGCCGTCGTGGTGTGGGCGTCACGTCGGGCGGATGTCGTGGGGTGCCGAGGCGTCTCCCGGATCGTCCCGATGCCGCCGAACGACCATCCCCTGTTCGATTCTGACCGGGCCCAGAGCCGCCGGTTCAGTGGCGTTCACCTCCTGAGCGCGCCGACCAGCTGACGCGGCTCCCACCCCGGAGCACCTCGTACACCGCCTTCAGATGTTGCCGAACCGTATGGGCGCTGATGCCCGTCTCGGCCGCGATCTCTTTCGCCGTCGCGCCGAGCGCCGCATAGCGCGCCACCTCGATCTGGCGGGGACTCAGGTCTGCGAACGGCGAGCGCTAGAACGTCTCGCGTGCTGCAGCGCGACCAAGTAGCGTGTCTCACCACCAGCCAGCCGCGTCACCACGGCCTCCGGTCGTCGACAAGCCATCGCGAGTGGGCGTCCGCAGACCGCGCCGCGCCGCGGACGACCTCCACGAGCCGCCGCGCCTGACCGCGACGCAGCCACGCGGCGCCCTCCCTCGTTCGCGTGCTCGACCATCTGCTCGGGCGACAGAGCACGACGGAACCTGCGCTGCCTATGTCGCTTCGCACGGCCTCGAGCACTTGCAGCCGCGCGGGTGCAGTGCTGGCAGGACGTCGCGGTTCAGGGCTCCTAGCCCGCTGCGTGAACGGCCGGTCTGTCTCCCATGAACCAGAGCGTGGCGTAGCCCAGGAAGCGCGACCGTCGTAGAGCAGCACACGAGCCTGGTCCAGCTGACCGAGAGCGGGCCTCAGCGCGTGTAGTCTGCGCGGTACGTCTCTGCGCTGCTGCCGAGCGCAACTGACGACCGAGCGCACGGAGTTCCCCGGAAGCGGTTGATCTCGCGCCTTCCGGGCAGGCCAGGGGCCCACGTGGGGATCCTCGTACGCGGTACCCTCGAGCGCCCGTAGGTGCTGCTGATAGGCGCAGTCGGACTCGAACAGCGCTTCGGTGATCACGCGCGCGCCTGACGCGCAGACTGGAAACGCATCACGCCGATGGCGCCGACCCTTGCCACCCATGGAAGCGCGGAGAGCACCGCACCCTCGACTTCGCTCGCGTCCAGTGCCTCTGCATGCCCCTGATCCATCGTCCGCTCCACGCCGTACGTTCGCTGCGAAGTATCCCCGCGGCCGAAACAGGACCATCGCCGAATGGGGATGGTCCTGCGCGGCGCTGGCCGGAAGCCACCGGCTCACGCACCCCGCCCGCCGGCTGCTGCACGAACGGAGGAGTCCGATGAGCAGAGTACCCACCGAGGAGTATCGCGAGACGCCGCCACTGCGCGCCGCGCGCCTCTCGAGCTTCCGCGCGCACGCTCTCCGAGCGCCTGTTGCATGGGTCATTGCGTTGCGATCGCCAGCTGGTTGTTCGCTGTTCACGTGCCAGCGGTGGCTCAGCCGACGGGGTCCCTGAGCAGCCGACCCGAGCGCGGACGCCGAGGCCCGGGCCCATCACCGGCGGGACAGCTCGCGTTCGACCAGGGCGCTTCGAGAACGCGCTCGAGTCATTCCGGATGGCGTACGCACTTCGCAGCGACCTGAACGTTTCCACAACATCGCCAGCGCGGCCGACCGGCTGCGCCAGGACGCCGTCGCGCTGGTCGCGTTCGAGCGGTACCTCGAGCTTGTGCCCGATAGCCTGCACGGTCAGCGTCCGCGCGCGAATCGGACTCCTCCAGCGGTCCGTCGCCGACGCGAACCGCAGTGACGAGCCCGCGCCAACGCATCCCCCTTCGGTTTCGGAACGTCTCCTCAACCGGAACGAGCGTCGAGATGCCAATCGCGTCCGCTGTGGAGGTCGAGCCACGCGACCTCGCGCGACCGAGCTCGTGGCCCCTCACCCTGACCGTCATCGGTGCAGCGCTCACTGTCGGGGGCGGGATCGGGGCGTCGTTGGCACTCCACTGCGACGACGTCAGCGGGTGTTCCGGGGGTGGCGGCGGCATGGCAGTCGCCGTGATGGGTGGGTTGACCTTCCTGCCCGGGCTGGTGTGGACGATCGTTCGCCTCACCCAACGGCGAAGAGCGCAAACACTCGGTGGATTTCGGGCCGCGCCCCTCCTTGCGGCGCAGCGGATACGCGGCGGAACGTATGGCCTGACGCTGCGCCTCGATTTCTAGGCGTCCTCGAGCCCACGCCGCGCGCCGTGTCCACAACAACGCTCGCCACGGCGCGCGCCCGCGCGGTAGAGTCGCGCGCGTTGGCTACGACGATGACCATTCCGCCAGAGCTCGAGGCGCTCTCGCCCATCGGCGGGACGGACGCGGGCCGCTACTTCCTGTTGGAGCCCGACGTGATCGTGGCGCTCCCCCGGCCGGGGTACATCCAGTCGGGCGAGGGGGCCACACGCTCGCTGGTCGAGTTCGACCGCATCACGCGCGAAGCGGGCCGTCGCGCCGCCATCGTGGTGCTGGTGGACCGCGTCATGTCGCAGGACCCCGCGAGCCGTCGCGTGTGGTCGCAGCAGCGCCCCGACGAGACCCGCTGTGCGCAGGCGCTCGTGTGCGGCAACGTGCTGTCACGCGCCATCGGCTCCTTTTTTCTGGGGCTGAGCCGCGGGCCAGTGCCCACGCGCATGTTCGCGACCCTGCACGAAGCGCGCGTCTGGGCGCGTCAGATGGTGGAGACCCAGGGTGGACCCATCGCGTGACCAGAGCGCCCTCGACGCTGGAGCGCTCGAGGTCGTCAACGAGGTGCTCATCGCCGTGGCCAGCGGCCGCTTCGACGCGCGCGCGCCGCGCAGCTTCGACGGCAGCGCCATGGACGTGCTCGCGTTCATGGTGAACGCCACCGCCGAGGAGGTCGGGCTGCTGGTGGCCGAGCTCGAGCGCGAGCGCGAGGACCTGCGGCGCGCGCGGGACCAGCTGGTCCTCGCCGAGAAGCTGGCCGCGCTGGGGGAGCTCTCGGCCGGGGTGGCGCACGAGCTGAACCAGCCGCTGACGGTGATCCGCATGATCACGACGCTGCTCGAGCGTAAGCCCAACGCCACCATCGCGGAGTCCCGCGCCGACCTCGCCATCATCGCGGACGCGTCGCGGCGCATGGGCCGCATCGTCGACAGCGTGCGCGCCTTCGCGCGCGGCGGTTCGTTCACCATGGCGCGCGTGTGCCCCACCGCGCCCATCGAGGACGCCCTGGTGCTGGTCGACGAGGCCAACCGCCAGAGCGAGGTCGCCGTGCGAAAAGACTACGCCGCGGACCTCCCGGACGCGTGGGCCGACGCGGACCGGCTGCAGCAGGTGTTCGTCAACCTGTTCGTCAACGCGCGGCAGGCCCTCGAGGGTTCGCCGAGCGGGTCCGAGCGCGTCATCGACGTCGGCGTCCGCGCCACCCAAGCGCACATCGTGTACACGGTCGAGGACAACGGCCCCGGCGTCGCCAGCGAGCACGCGGACCGCGTCTTCGACCCGTTCTTCACCACCAAGCCCCCTGGGAGCGGGACGGGGCTGGGCCTGTCCGTGTCGCACGGCATCTGCGTCGACCACGGGGGGTCGCTGCACTTCGAGCCGCGCAGTCGGGGGGGCGCCCGGTTCATCGTCCACATCCCGCAGGCGCCCATGGAGGGCACTCCGTGAGCGACGGCGGCCTACGAGAGGAGACAGTCCTGGTCGTCGACGACGAACCGATGGTGCGGGACATCGTGGCGCGCGTGCTCGAGACGGTCTTCGCGCGGGTCCTGGTGGCCAGTGGGGGTGACGCAGCCATCGCGCACCTGAACGACCAGCGCGTCGACCTGCTGGTGACCGACCTGAAGATGCCGGGCGTCTCGGGCCTCGACGTGGCCCGCGCGGCCCTGGCCCGGGGCGTGCGCACGCGCGTCATCGCGATCAGCGGCTACGTGACCCCGGCCGACGAGGACGCGCTGGCTGCGCTGGGCGTCGACCTGCTGCGCAAACCGTTCGACGTCGACGCGCTCCTGACACGAGTGGAGCGGTTGCTCGACGCGCCCTGACCACGGCGTGCCCACGTCCCGGCCCCCGCCTGCATCCCGACCGTGGGAGCTTGTCGGTTCGCCATCTGCGTCTATCCTGCGCGGGTGCCGACCCGCCGCCCCCATGTACGCGCCGCTTCGACCGTCCTCTCGGTCGTCTGCGCTGCGCTCTCGATGGTGCCCGCCGCCCCCACGCGCGCGCAGCCGGCCACCGACCAGCCCGCGCCCGCGCAACCCGTGGTGACGCCGCCGCGTGTGCTCCGCGACGCGACCGCCGAGCTGCCCGCCGAGCAGTGGGCCCAGGTGCCCGCAGGGGCCACGGTGCTGCTGGAGCTGGTCATCGGCGCAGACGGCGCCGTGAGCGAGGCGCGCGTGCTCGAAGGCCTGTCGGAGACCCTGGACGCCGCGGCCGTCGCTGCGATCCAGCGGTTCGTGTTCGAGCCCGCGCGCCAGGACCTCGAGCCCATCGCGGTGCGCATCCGCTACGCCTTTGCGTTCGTGCCCCCGAGGACCGCGGGGGGCACCGTGTTGCCGCCCCTCGGCACCATCACCGGCGTGCTGCGCACCCACGAAGACGTCCCCGTGGCGGGCGCGCAGGTGCTGATCGTGAGCGCGGACGAGGCCGTCGTGCGGCGCGTCACCACGGGCGAGGACGGCGCGTTCACGTTCGACATGCTGCCCCCCGGTCTCTACGACGTGCGGGCCACCGCGCCGGGGGCCGAGGCGCTCGTGTTCCAAGAAGACGTCGTGGCGGACGAGGCCACCGAGCTGGTCTATCGCTTGCCCGCGCCGCCTCCACCGCCGGAAGACGATGACGACGACGTGGAGTTCGGCGCGGAGGCCGTGGTGGACCCGCCGCCGCGCGAGATCACCCGCCGCTCCATCCGAGGCGAGCAGCTGCGCACCATCCCCGGCACCGCGGGCGACGCGTTGCGCGCGGTCGAGATCCTGCCGGGCGTGGCGCGCCCCCCCTTCGGCGCCGGCGCGCTCATCGTGCGCGGCTCGGCCCCCGGTGACAGCGAGGTGTTCTTCGAGGGCGTCTCGGTGCCGCTGCTGTACCACTTCGGTGGCCTCAAGAGCGTCATCAACTCGCGCCTGCTCGAGGGCATCGACTTCTACCCGGGCAACTTCTCGTCGCGCTACGGCCGCCGCACGGGCGGTATCCTCGAGGTCAGCCTGCGGGACCCGGCCACGGACCGCTTCCACGGCATCATCGAGGCCAGCGCCATCGACCTCTCCATCATCGCCGAGGGGCCCATCACCGAGCACTTCAGCATCGCCGTGGCCGCGCGCCGCAGCTTGATCGACCTGGTGTTCGACTCGCTGGTGCCCGACGACATCGGCGTCGTGGCCGCACCCGTCTACTACGACTACCAGCTCTTCGCGACCTGGCGCCCGAACTCGCGCGACCGTCTGCGCATGCTCATCTACGGCTCCAGCGACCGCTTCGCGCTCAACATCGAGGACTCGTTCGGGGACGACCCGGCCGCGCGCGGCAACGCCAGCCTGACCACGCGCTTCTTCAACCACCAGTTCATCTGGGACCGCCAGGTGGACGCGGACACGGAGCAGGAGCTGGCCGTCACGTTCGGCCCCATCCAGGCGCGCTTCGGCATCGGCGACCTGGGCTTCGACGGACGCTTCCGCCAGATCTACTCGCGTTACGAACGGCGCATGCAGATCAACGAGCACGTGCGCCTGCTGGTCGGCAGCGACATCTTCCTGACGCCCGTCAAGCTCACCTACAACGGCCCGCAGCTGGGGCAGTCCGAGGGCGGCGGCACGGACGCGGGCCCGCTGGCCGGGCGCGAGACGGTCAACGTCGCCCTCGACACGGTGGTGGTGCGCCCAGGCTTCTACCTCGAGACCAACATCGACGCCGACCCGATGCGCTTCGTGGTGGGCGCTCGGGTGGACTACTTCGGCGAGATCAACCAGTGGGTCTTCAACCCGCGGCTGTCCGTGCTGGCCAGCGCGACGGACACGCTCAGCTTCAAGGTGGCCGCTGGGCTGTACAGCCAGCCGCCCGAGTTCAACGAGTCGAACGGCGCCATCGGCAACGACCAGCTGGAGCCCATTCACTCGGCGCACTTCGGCGCGGGCTTCGACTGGGGTTTCCACCCGGGCATGACGCTGGGCCTCGAGGGCTTCTACAAGCCCCTCTGGAACCGCGTGGTGGGCATCCAGGGCGGCGTCGAGCCGTACTTCCAGAACGGCGGCCGAGGCCGCATCTACGGCGCCGAGCTGAGCGCGCGCATCAACCCGGACCACGGCACGTACGTGGGCTACCTCAGCTACACGCTGTCGCGCAGCGAGCGCTTGGACCACCCCGAAGACCCGGATGACCAGTGGCGTTTGTTCGACTTCGACCAGACCCACATCCTGACGCTGTCGTTCACGTACAACCTGCCTCGCAACTGGAGCCTCGGCGGCACCGTGCGCATCGTCAGCGGCAACCCCAGCACGCCCATCATCGGCTCGGTCTACGACGCGATGAACGACGTCTACATCCCCATCGACGGGCGCACCAACTCGCAGCGCAACCCTCTCTTCCACCGCCTCGACGTGCGCGTGGAGAAGAAGTGGATCTGGGACTCGTTCATGCTGGCCTTCTTCCTGGACATCCAGAACGCGTACAACCAGCAGAACCAGGAGGGGCTCATCTACAACTTCGACTTCAGCCAGTCGACGGCCATCAACGGCCTGCCCATCATCCCCGCCATCGGCATCCGGGGGGAGCTGTGAGCATGACGCACCACACCCTGCGTTCCTCGGCGCAGCGCGCCTTCGTGTCCCTCGCCTGCCTGGGTCTGCTCCTGGGCTGCGGCGAGCAGCTGGACCCCGCCTCGCTGCTGAACAAGACCCGTCCGCTGGGCATCCGCTTCTCGGTGCAGGGCGAGCCCGCGCGCACGCGCCCGGCGGCGGACGAGACCCTCGACCTCACGCTGCTCATGGGACACGCGGCGGAAGAGCTGCCGGTCTCGTTCTTCGCCGTGTTCTGCGTGCCCGAGGACTCCACCCGCGGCGTCCCCTTCTGCGCCATCGACGACAGCGGCGAGCCCACCTTGGTCGGGGGCATCCGCTCCGGAGCGGACGTGCTCGGCGACCCGTCCTTCACGCTCGACATCCCGAGCGAGGAAGAGCTGGACGCGCTCGGCGTGCAAGAGACCCTGCTGCTGCTGGGCGCGGTCTGCCAGGGAAGGCTGGCCAACCTGACGGGCATCGCGAACCTGTTCGACGCGGACCCGGACAGCGTGAACCCCTGCAGCGACCCGGAGGACGACGGCGCGATCCTCTCCGGGCGAGTGACGCTGCTGCGCGGCGACGCCCAGAACAACGCCAACCCGGGCATCGCCTCCCTCACGCTGGACGGCGAGGCATGGGACAGCGTGCCCGCCGGGACCGACACGGGCACGGGTTGCGCGGGCATGGGCCTGCCCGAGGCGCGGCAGGGCGCCGAGCCGCTCGCCATCTTGCTGCGCCCCGCCGGGAACGCGCGCGAGAGCTACGACGCGGTGGTGGACGACGAGCTGATGGCGGTGCGCGAGTCGCTGCAGGTCACCTCGTTGGCGACGGCGGGCGAGATGCAGCGCACGTTCAGCTTCATCGACGAGGAGCGCGACGTGGTGAACGTCGAGTGGCTGCCTCCGGAGGACGGCACACCCGAGGACGGCGAGCGGGTGCGCTTCGAGTTCGTCATGCGCGACGGTCGCGGCGGCATCGACCGCGTCCGCCGGCAGGTCTGCCTCTTGCCCTGAGCGCTCGCGGCGTCCGACAGCGACAGGGCCGTGAGCCGCGGACGTGCTGCCGGCCGCTTGCGCCGCCTCAGCGGTCGATGCGGCGCAGGAGCGTGTCGAACTCGACGGTGCAGCGGCGGCGCGTGCCGTTCACGTTGGACATGTAGCTGCGCTGCCCGCGGCCCGTGAACGTCTCCCCGTTGAGGGTCAGGTCGAAGTGCGAGTCGCCGCGGTCCGGCCCGGTGACGCCCGCCTGCTGCGACACGCCCACCACGTGTCCGTCGGCCGTGATGCCCAGCTCCCAGGTGGGCCAGTAGGTCGAGTCCGGCAGCGCCATCTGCATGGTGGCGCTGTGCGGGATGCCGTTCACGGCCGCCACGTACGAGTTGACGTAGCCGGAGCCGCTGATGTCGCCGCAGGTGGCGCGGTCCAAGCGGTTCTGGAACACGTACAGGCCGGGCCCCAGGATGGACTGCGCCCCCGTCTGAGCGGACGCGCGCTGGTCGAACGCGCCGTGCTGCATGAGCAGGGCGCCCGTCAGGCAGCCGAGGAGGAAGACGATGAGGAGGTTCTTGCGCATGGGGAAGCCTACGGGTTGGATGCGGAAACGTTGCGGCGGTCAGGAGCGCGGCAAAGCGTAACAAGACACCGCGACATGAGTAGGATGCCCCATGCGCTCGCCGAAGACCCACACGACGTCCATCGCCACCCTTCTATTCGCGCTGAGCACGCCCGCCGCCGGGTGCGGCTGCAGCGGAGGTGGCGCGCCTGGTGGCGGCGAGAGCACCACCGCGACGCCTGGCGCAGCAGCCACCGAGGGGCCCTCCTCCCCACGCAACGTCGAACCCGAGCCGGCACCGGTGGACCCCCCGGCTGAAGGCGAAGAGAGCACCGAGGTCGCCCGGGTGTCCCCCGCGCTGCTGGCCTCGCGCCGGTGGTCGGGCGTGCTCGCGGCCTACCGGACCGACGACGGCGGGTTCCGCTACGCCGCGCTCGCGGGCTCGGAAGCGGACCGCGCCAGGCTCGCCGAGGCGGTCCAGGCGGTCGCCGACACCCGCCCCACCGACCTCGTCAGCCGCGACGCGGAGCTGGCCTTCTACCTGAACGCCTACAACATCCTCACGGTGAGCGCGGTGCTCGCGCGCTTCCCGATCGACAGCGTGATGAGCGTCCCGGGTTTCTTCGACGCCATCGAGCACGACGTGATGGGCACGCGCATGACCCTGAACGCGCTGGAGAACGACATCATCCGCGCCCGCTTCCACGAGCCGCGCATCCACTTCGCCGTGAACTGCGCGAGCGCGGGCTGCCCGTGGCTGGACGCGACCCCGTTCACGGCGGCCGAGCTGGACGCGACGCTCGGGCGGCTCACGCGCGCCTTCGTGGGCCGCACGACGACGGTGGATGCGCGTCGGCGACGCGTGGTGGTCAGCCAGCTGTTCGAGTGGTTCGCGGGGGACTTCGAGCCCGCAGGGGGCGTGCGGGCGTTCCTGGTGGCGCACACGGAGCACGAGCCGACGCGCGTGTTGGTCGCGGACGAGCGCAACCGCATCGCGTACTTCGAGTACGACTGGGCGCTGAACGCCCGACCGTGACCGGGAACCGGCGCTCGGCGCCCTACCCCAGCTGACGCAGCGCCTCTCGCTCCGAACGCGGCGCCTCGTCGCCGCAGAGGGTCAGCGCAGCCAATACGGCTCGGGTTGCTGGGCCCAGACTTCGGCCGCGCGGCTGAGGGTCCAGCCCCGGTAGGCCGACCCGTCCTCGGTCGCAGCGACCATGTTGCTCTGCGCCGTGATCAGCGCCGGGCCCCGTGCGTCCAGTCGGGTCGGGAAGAGGTTTCCCTTCACGCTGACGAGCTGTTCCCCTCGAAGCTGGCACAGGCCTCTGTCGGTCGTGCCGACCCAGACCTCGTCGTTCCACTTCGCCACGGACAGGAGGGTCCCGTGGTCGGCGGTCAGGCGGGGCGCCCATCCATTCACGCTGCCCTGCCAGAGCCCGCCCTCGTGCACCGCGTACATTTCGTCGGCGGACACTACGCAGATGTCACGAAAGCTGCCCATCGCGCTGGCCGGGATCGCTGCCCAAGTGACGCCATCCCAGCGTGCGATCAGGCCGCGGGCTCCTACGCAGTAGAGCAAGTCCGGGCTCGTCCCGTGGATCGCCAGGACCACGCCGGGGCTCGCGAGCGGGACCCAGTCGCTCCCATCGAAACGGAACATGGGGCTGTCGTGGCCACCGCCGTGCGCGAAGACGAGGGTGTCGTCGAGGCCCCCGACGCGTCGAACGATCCCACCCGTCCTGTGTCGCTCCCAACCGCCACCCCCTTGCGTGGGTGTGTCCGACCAGTGCATCTCATGGAACGCCGCGACGTAGAGCCGGCCCGAAGGAGATCGCCAGAGGTCGCGGTATCCGGGCGAGCTCTGAACCGCGTAGAACTTGCCGTCCGCTGCCCCGTGAACCACGAGCGCCTCGTAGGCGCCCTCGACGTCGGTCGTCTCGTCGTAGCGGCTCGTGAGCGCATGGCAGTCCGTGAGGGAGCGTCCGCTCGCAGTGAGCGATTCCAATCTCGATGGCCATCGCGACCTTGGTCAGAGGGCAACGTTGGTGGTCGGTGTCGGAGCTCGCACAAGGCAGCAAGCAGCCGATGGCCGACATTCCCAGAAGGTTCGCATGGTCCGCTTGCTTCGTCATGCGCGCCCACGACCGGGAGACGTTGTACGCTGCCCAGCATGGTTGACCACGCCGCCACGCTGAACGCCCTACTCCCTGCGGTCGACGCGTGGTTCGAGACCGAACACCGCGCCACCGCGCTGCTCTGCGACCGCGCGACGAAGAACGAAGGCAAGGCCCTGGCAGCGCCGCTGATGCTCCCCATGGAGGAGCGACCTGTCGACACGGAGTGGCTGGTCACCGGCATGTACGTACCCCTGATGGTCCCTCTCGCAGCAAGGGACCAGGTGCGAGAGGTCCTTCGCAAGCGCACCGTGCACCGCGTCGCGTTGCACAGCCACCCGGTGCTCGCACAGCTCGTCTACGCGTACGCCGATGAGCTCGTCTACTACCCGGAGCAGATCCACCGCCGTCTGACGTTCATCCGCTCCGACGAAGGTCTCCGGCTCGCGCAGAGCGCGGAGACGTGCGGCGGCTGCTACGGCACCGGCATCCCCAACGGTCACGAACCCAAAGGTGGCCCCTACCCGACCGACGGGCCGACGTGCACCGCGTGCGACGGCGAGGGCTTCCTCCACCACTATGGGCTGGTGATCCGAGAGGTATCGCCACCACAGGCCATCGTCCGCCTGGTGCCCCCGTCGGAGTGGCCCACGGTCGCCTTCTACGAGAGCGACCGATAGTCCCCACGGGCGGCACGACGCGTGGCACGGCCTTTCGCGCGACGGCGCGTCTGCCCTTGGACTTCCACCGCCCCATCGGCATACTGGCCGTGTCGCGCGCGGCTGCGCGCCAGGAGGGACGTTGGACCCACGGAACAAGGCACACGTTCGGAGGCTGATGTCGGTGGTGCTCGGCTGCGCAGCCCTCACGTTCGGCACCACCACCGCAGCGCAGGGGACCGGGGAGCTTCCCGAAGGCGCGGAGCCTCAGGACGAAGCACCCGGAGCGCCCCAACAGCCTCCGCCCGAGTCGGCCTCGTCGCTGGGGCAGTCGGCGCCAGGTGCGGAGCCGCTGGCGCGGGAAGGCTGGTCCACGCAGGGGGACACGCGTGACGGAGCAGAACAGCACGCAGCTGGCTGGGTGCTCTTCGAAGCCGCCATCCGCCAGCGCGCGGAGGGGAACCGGCGCGCAGCGCGTGCATTGCTGCAGCGGCTGCTGTCGGAACATCCCCGGCACCCTGCGGCCCCGCGCGCGCAGCGGCTCGTGGACGAGCTCGACGCGTCGTTGCGCGCGGAGCCCGGCGACACACCCGCGTCGCGTGGTCGCGAAGACCCCACCCTCTTGGCGCGGGCGGAGTTCGTCACGTCGCAGACGTTGCTGGGCACCACCTACGGCATCGTCCCGTGCGTGATCGGCGGCTGCCACAACGCGCGCTCGTGGGTCTTGGCCTCGCTCGCGGGTGCCGGCGCGGGCCTCGGCTTCTCGCTGCTCTACAGCCGCGACGGCATCACGCCCGGAGCGTCATACACCATGGACACCAGCGCGCTCTGGGGCGCGACCATGGGCTACTTGCTGACGGGGAGCCTGGGCTCGTTCTACGACGACTACGGCGGGTTCCGTGACGGGAACATCCTGGCGCTCGGCGTCCTGCTCGGGCAGCTGGGTGGCTTGGGGGTGGGGGCGCTGCTCAACGCCACGCTGCAACCCACGGCGGGCGAGGCGGCGCTCGCGTCGAGCACGGGCATGTGGTCCGCGACCCTGGTCACCCTGGTCGCCATCGCAGCGGCGGACGGCTTCTCCGACGCGGGCGTGCGTGGCCTGCACGGAGGGGTCGCGCTGTCCGCCCTCCTCGGCATGTCGCTCGGAGGGTACTTCGGCCACCGCGACGGCTTCACGCGCGGTCGCGTGCTGCTGATGGACCTCGGCGCGGCCGTGGGCGGTTCGCTCGCCGTCGCGCTCGGCTTCCTGTTCCGCGGAAACAACCTCACCGCAGAGGGTCTGCTGGTGGGGTCCGCCGCGGGCATCGTAGGAGGCTTCGTGCTCAGCGGCTTCATCACGCGGTCGCTGCGCGCCACACCGAGCGAGCACGTCAGCGTGCAGGTCGGTCCCACGCGTGGTGGAGCGCACGTGCAGCTCAGCGCGCGCTTCTGACTGCCAGTCGAGCCGTGCGGTTCCAGCTCGCGGGCCGAGCCCACGAGGGCGCGGCCCGGACGCTACGCCAGCTGACGCGCCACACGCAGTCCGCTCAGAGTCACGCCGGCGGTGGACTGCCCCGGGAACACCGAGTCGCCTACGAAGAGAACGTTGGGCAGCCCCGTGCGAGGCCCGCGCGCGCGAAACACCGAGGTCTGGGGGAAGCCCCCCACCATGCCTTCGGGACGCCGCGTGAAGCGCTGGAACGACACGGGCGTGCCCGTGAGCCGGAAGGTGACGCACTCCCGCAGGCCCGGCAGCGCGCGGCTGATGGCGTCCAGCATGGCCTCCGCGTACTGCTCCTTCCGGGCCTCGTAGGCGGCGGGGTCGGTGCGGTGCAGCGTCCACCAGGGCTCCGTCTGGGTGTGCGTGGACATGGTGGCGGGCAGCTCGCCGGCCGGTGCGCGCCCGGCGTCGTCGGCGCTGGCCATCGAGAAGAAGACCGAGTTCGTCTCGCCCAGCGGCTTGCTCGCGTCCACCACCACCTGGTGGTGCGTGGCGGCGTCCCCGAAGCGCTGGCGGAACCTCTGCTGGTCGATGCCCAGGTAGACCATGAACGCGCCGCCGGTGGGCGTGAGCGCGTGGTCCACGTCCCGCACCAAGGTGCGCGGAGCGCCCTCGCCCAGCAGTCGCCGCAAGGCCCACGGCGTGAGGTTGGCCAACAGCGCATCGCACGGTACGCGGAGGCCCTTCTTGGTGGTGACGGCCACGGCGCGCCCCGCCTGCAGCGCGATGCCGTTCACCTCCTGACGCAGCAGCACCTCGCCGCCGCTCGCGCGCACGGAGTCCATCAGGCTCTGCGCCAGCTGGCCGATGCCGCCGCGCACGTGGTTCACCCCGCGCCGTGGCAGATCGATGGCCGCGCTGCCGTACAGCGCGCTCACGTAGGGGCTGGTGGTCTGCGCCGAGATCAGCAGCTGCGCGTCCAGGAACGCATGGAACATGGGGTCCCCGGGCGGGGCGAGCGAGCCCAGCGTGCGTGTGAGGTAGGGCAGCAGTCCGATGTCCTCGAGGTTCACGGAGGACCCCAGCCGCAGCGCATCGGCCACGGACTCGGGCGGCCACGGGAAGGGGCGGCTCGACACCCGCCAGCTCACGTCGGCCAGCCGCTCCTGACGCCGCCAAAACGCCTCGGTGCCTGGGAAGTGCGCCTGCCGCTCCGCCTGCCAGCGCTCCTTGTCGGCCCACTGCGTCACAGCGCGACCGTCGGGCAGGTGCACCACCCAGGCCGGGTCCACCGGATGAACGGGCCATGCGATGCCCAGCAGCTCGCCCACGATGTGGTGCGGGCCCCCAGGCGCGAAGCCCCCCGCCAGCGTCGCCCCCGCGTCGAATCGGTAGCCGCGGTGAAAGAACGTGCCCGCGCAGCCCCCCGGATAGACGTGCGCCTCCAGCACCGTGACCCGCTTGCCCCACTTGGCCAGCAGCGCGGCTGCGGTCAGCCCGCCAATGCCCGCGCCGATGACCACGACATGCTCCGTCATGCGTGGCACGGTCGAGTGGACGCGGCGCGCGTTACGAGAGCGCCTCGAGCCGCTGACGTACGGCATGTTCGCTTGGGCTACTCGTCCAAGCCGGCGTGCTTCTTCACGTTCAGCGCCTTCCACTTCAGCCCTGGGCTCGCCTCGATGCGTCGCTGGAGCTCGCTGTCGGTGGTGAGCAGCGCCGCCTCGATCACGCCATGGCTATTGAGGCGCTCGAGAAAGCGGGCCTCATGCGCCAAAAGGGGGAGGACCGCGCCGAGCCGTGCGCGCGTCTCGTCGACGAGCGACGATGTCCACCGCTCGACCTCCTCATCCGCAGGCCGGATGTCCTGCCGCAGCATGGGCAAGAGCAGCCGCTTCACGTCAGAGGCCGTCGTCGTCACTTCGGAGGCCGAGACCGTCCTCCAGTCGACGCGATTGATGCCGCCGTAGACCACGAAGGCGAGGCGCAACTTGTCGCGGTCGAAGGTGTCGCGCGCGAGCAGCTCACGAGCGTCGAAGAGATCGCGGCTCGCACCGCGCGCGAGCAGCGCAGCGAGCTTCCCCGCCGCCAGCTCGTGGCGGTCGAGCAGATTGAGGCGCGTCACGCGGTCACCGAGGAACGGCTTGGAGTCGCATGGCGCAGCGTCCCAGAGCGGGACCCGGAGCATGTAGTTGACGTCGACCTCGATGATCGCCGGGCGCCCGAGCGCAGAGGTGTACGACAGCCGCCACTTGCCTCCGGCATGCTCACCCGGCGCGCGCTTCACGCTCAGACCGAGGCGAGACGCGACCTGTGCCAGCGCCGTGTCGAGCTTCGTGCGCTCGGCCATCATCGTCTCCCGATCCGCGCCACCAATGTAGTTCACGTCCACGTCGACCGACAGCCGGGGAAGGTCGAACACGAAGAGGTTGAGCGCCGTCCCGCCCTTCAACGCAACGCGCGGCCCCAGAAACGGGTGCCCGGCCATCAGGTTCAGCAGCCGGACCAGCATCGACACCTTCTCGAGCGAGTCGATGGGGAAGCCGGTGTCGCTCGCGGCGCGCTGGAGCTGTTCGCGTGTCAGCATCAGACCTCCTCCCAGCGCTCGTCGAGCACCCACTCGGGCACGATGAGGTTCCATGGGTGGACGAGCCGCCCGGGGTCGCGCGCCGTGTCCAGATAGCGCGCCTGTCTCGGTGCGCGCTCGGCCAGACGCGCGAGGTGGCCCTCCTCGACGAACAGACGTTCGCGCTGGGACGAGAGGAAGTAGCCCACGCGCGCTGCGGTGACCGCGGACTCGAGCGCGAGCGTGTAGGAGATCACAGCGTCGAGGTCGAAGAACTCGACCATCGCGAGCGAGCGAAAGATCTCCTCCCAGCCCCCTCCGAGCGCGGGCGAGTGAAGCACGTCGACCATCGCCCGCTCGCAGGAGCTGACCCGCACGATGCCACCGGCGCTCGGGACGCGCTCGACGCCTCCGCCCATGTCGGGGAGCTGGGCCACTGGCTCGGGCGGGCGGACGGGCACGTAGTCGACAGGCCCGAAGCGAAAGCCCCGCGCGGCGTAGGTCGTGAGGAACGTGACCTGGCTCCACATCGAGTACGCGCGCCCGTGGAACTGGAGGGCAGCGTGGTGACTGACGGCCGCGTCCGGCGCGGCCTTGGTCGCGACGAGGAACGGATCCACCGTCTCGGCCCGCGCTCCTGCCGGGGGCGTCACGTACAGGCCACGCCGGACCCGCGCGATGCGGCCGCTCGCGACGTGCTTGCGGAGCAAGCTGTCGACGGTCCGCGGGCTCGCGCTCGTGCGGCTCTGTGCGTACTCCTCGTGCGTGAACACGGGGTGTGTCTGGAAGAACTCTTCGGAGGACACGAGTGGACATTCCTTGCGGAAACACGCACACCGGGTACGTGGATAGGTGTATCTCGGCAACAGTACCCGCGGGCACGAGGAGTGTCCAGATGCCATCGAAACACGCACACCGGATGCGTGTTTTGGTAAATGACAGCAAGACATGACCGCCTGCCGCACCGCGCGTGGCGCACACCGTCCGCGGGTCGACACACGGGGAACGTGGTTCACGCCGCGCTGTCCACCACCCCCACGCCCGGCAGCCGCGCACTCGCTGGCGACCCGGGAAACAGCGCGCGCTCGGCCGCATACAGCGCGCGCAGCGTGGCCACGTCCACGCCCGCCTGCTCACGCAGCGTGCCAATGGGCACGTCCAGCTGCTGCTCGAGCGGCAGGCTGTCGATGCGCACGGCGGAGCGCGCCCCGGCCTGGTAGCCGAGGTCGAACACGAACAGGTCGGCCTCGCTCATGCGGTAGTGGCGCGGGTAGAGGCGCTTGGCGATGAGCTTGAACGTCTCGAGCAGCTCGCCGTCGATCGACGAGCTGGCTGCGCCCATCGTGTAGCCCACCACGAAGGCCTCGTCGGGACCGAGCAGCCCGCGACCGAGCAGCACATGGATGCAGTCGTGGCGATCGAGCGCCACGGCGCCCGGGAGCGCATAGGGCGAGGCGGGGTTCTCCACCAGCCGCACCAGCGAGTCGATCTCGTCGGGGCGGTTGGCGGGCAGGGTCGACACCACGCTGCCCAGCGTGCGTGGGTCCGGGTCGAAAAGGCCCGGCACCCAGCGCGCCGCCTCGTCTGGGAAGTCCAGCACCGGCAGTGGGGTGTCCATGCCCAACAGTCTAGCGAGACGGAGGGTGCGCCCGCCAACGCGCGGCCCCTCGGCGCCGCCGGCGCGTTCGTCCATGCCCGTGGCGCGTGTGTCCAAGTCCCCACGCGCGCCGAGCGCCACCCTGAGCGCATGACCCATCTCCCACTCTTCTCGCTCGTGATGGTCGCGATCATCACCATCGACTACCTGCTCGGCCCGACCGCCGAGTACCTCAACGCCTACGAGATCCTCCGCCGGAGCGTGCCGCTGCGGCTGCCCCAGGTGGCGGAGGGCTTCTTGCTCCGGCAAGAGACGCTGGGTTCCATCGCGCTCCCTGTAGGATGGGCACTCTCCGCGGTCGAAGCCGGGGTGGTGACGGTGCTGCTCGAGGCCGTCGGGCGCTTGGGGCTCCGTGCGTTCGGAGGTGCGTCGTGACGTTGGCGCGCGCACGCGTCGTGATCACGGGCGGCACGCGCGGCATCGGGCGCGCCCTCGCCGAGGCGCTGGTGCAGGAGGGCAGCGAGGTGCTGGTGTGCGGCCGCGACGACGCGGCCCTCGCCGCGGTGCGCCGAGACCTGGGTGTGCGGGCGCTGCGCTGCGACATCACCGACCCCGCCGACGTCGCGCGGCTGGCCGACGTGGTGCGCGCCGAGCTGTGCGGGGTCGACCTGCTCATCAATAACGCCGGGCGCCAAGTGGACCACGACGTCGTCGCGGGGCTCGACATGAGCGCGGCGCGCGACGAGGTCGCGGTGAACCTGCTGGCGCCCATCGCCGTGACCGCCGCGCTCATGCCCCTGCTGCTGGCGTCCCCGGACGCGGCGGTGGTGAACGTCAGCTCCGCGCTCGCCTTTGCGCCGGCCCCCCGCTCACCCGTGTACGCCGCGTCGAAGGCGGGCCTTGCGGCGTGGACGCACGCGCTGCGGGCGCAGCTGGAAGGAACGGCGGTGCGCGTGGTGGACGTGGTGCCACCGCTCGTCGCGACGGATATGACGGTCGGTCGTCACGAGGGTGCAGTGCAGCCCGAGGCTGTCGCGGCAGCCGTCGTGCGCGGCCTCACAAGACGCCGGACGCGCGTCGTCGTCGGCAAGGCGCGCGCGCTCGCCGCCATCCACCGCGTGTCGCCTGCCCTCGCCCGTCGGATGATGCGCGACCGCTGATAGACTGCCGCCGTGTCCGGGCGCATCAACATGGCCGTCGTGAAGCTCGTGCTGGACGGGATCCGTCGGGTCGCCCCCGAGGCGCTCGACGCGGCAGGAGAGCTCGCCACGTTGTGCGACGCGGACGGCGCGGGCGTCCCGCTCGAGCCGTATCGTGCGGTGTTGCAGGCCGTGAGCGATCACGCGGGCGACCTCACGCTGCTCCGCGCGGGTCACGCACCGGACACCCTCGTAGACCCCATCCTGTTCGTGCTGCTGAACAGCGAGACGCCCGCCCAGGTCATCGAGAAGGAGGCGCGGCTGGCGCGCTTCATCCACTCGCGGCACGTCGTCCGCGTCGTGGCGGTGCACCCGAACGGCGTCGAGCTGGAGCACGTGTCCACCGTGGACGACCCGCCGCGGCGCACCGAGGACCTGGCTGCGGCGGGTCAGCACGTGGCGCTGTTCGAGCAGATCGGGTGCCAGGGCCTTCGGCTCCAGCTGCCCGGGACCGAGGCCCCTGCGCGCTGGGTGTACCGTGCCGGCGGGTACGAAGCGCCCGCCGCGGGGTCCTGCGCGCGCTGGGTGTTCACATGGGACGCGCTGGTGCCGACGCGCCGCCCGATGCCCGGCCTCGACGCGCACCTGCTGGCGGGAGAGACGCGCCCCGAGCTTCTGGAGTCGACCGCGACGGTGGGGGCGGTCGAGCGCATCGCGCGCGCGGACCTGGGCCGCACGTGGACCCTCTCGGACGTGGCTGCGCGCCTCGGGCAGTCTCCCCGTACGCTGCAGCGCGCGCTGGCGGCCGAAGAGGCGCGCTTCTCCGACGTGCTCGATCGTGTGCGGGTCGACGCCGCCGCCCGGCTGCTGGAGACGAGCGCGCTGAGCGTGACGGAGATCGGCTACGTGTGCGGGTTCGCGGACACGTCCCACTTCAGCCGGCGCTTCAAGCAGCGTCGCGGGCGGTCACCGTCGGCCTATCGCAGCGAAGCCGACGGCCGTGGCCACGCTTGACCCACGAGCGCCTTTGGTGGTCTGGTGCGGGGCATGCGCGTCCCCCTGTGCTGGTGTGTGCTGTGCCTCGCCCTGACGGTCGCTGGCTGCGGAGACGACCCGAGCGAGCCGGAGGGCACCGCGAGCGCGCCCGAGAGCCCAGCCCCAGAAGCGCCCCGTCCAGACCCCGAGCCGAGCGAGCGGGCGCCCGACCGCCCAGTAGACGCGCCAGCTGCGCCAGCTGCGCCAGACGCGCCCGCCGAGCCCACGGGTGCCGACGCCGACGCGCCCCCTGGGACTGCCGCAGGGAACAGCCCCGAGGCGACGCCGGGCGGAGCCACGCCGGCCGACACCTCGGGCAACCCGTCCACCACCGCAGTGACCTCCACCGCGGACGCCACGGAGCCCCCAGGCGCGTGCACCCGCGTCAGCCGGGCCCCGCTCGAGGTCATGCCCGAGCGAGGAGCGCCTGGTCTCGCCGCACACGGCAGCAGCCTGCTCGTCGCGGGCTATCGTCACGAGGGCGAGCGCGAGTGGGTGCAGGTGATGAGCGTGGAAGGCGGGCGCGCACAGACCGAAGCCGAGCTACCCGTCGTGCCTCCGCTGACGCAGTCGCGTCACGCCGCGCCCGCGGTCCTGTTCGCTGGTGGGCGCACGGTGGTCGCATACACCGACGGGCGTGGGCGGCTGTTCGTGGCCACGCCCGGGCAGGCGCCGACGCAGGTGACCGAGCTCGCGGACATCCGCCTCTCGCCCACGCTCGCGACCGTCGCGGGGGGCGTGGCGGTGACCTTCACGGACTCGAGCGGCCCGACGCCGCGCGCCATCTTGGTGCGCCTCGGCGGGGACCTGCAGCGCGTCGCCCAGCACGTCCTGCACCCCGACTACATGGGCGGCACGGCACCGTTCCTGGTGCGTGAACCGGACGGCAGCGCGCACCGCGTGGCGTTCGCGGACCCACGCCGCGGGCTGTCGTCGCTGCTGCTGGCCGAGCTGGACCCGCAGGGCGCCCCACGTGGCGAGCCGCGCACCGTCTCGGTGGTCAGCCAGCTGAGCGATCCCGCGCGCGTGGTCATGGTGGACGCGCACGAGGCGTCGCGCCTGCACATCGGCTTCACCGCCGTGGACGCCCGTGGTGCGACCGCCGTGGGGCACCTCTTCAGCGACGGGCCCAGCAACCCGCGCCCGCTCATCCCGAACCGCGGCTACGGCATCCTCGACCTGGACGGCCTCGGGCTGCCCCACGGCGCGCTGTTCGTGGTGGACTCACCCCTCGGCGACCCGGACACGTCCCCACGCGAGCTGGTCGTGCGGCAGGTGAACGCCAACCAGTTCGGAGAGCCGCTCACCGTGCGCAGCCCGGACGGCACGGCGCGCGCGGGCCGGCTCGCGCGCGTGGCCGACGGCACCGTGATGGTGGCCTACACGGGCCTGCACGCGCTCTTCGTGGAGGCCCTGCGCTGCCCCGACCTCGCAACGCCTTGACCACACGGACATCGCTCCGCACGCTCAGCGGGTGAGTCGCATCACCGATCAGCTCGACGGCGCTGGCGCCCAGGACGACACCCCGCGTCGCGCACCACGTGCCGTCGTCGCCACCGACGCCACGGACGCCGAGGCCGTCTGGCATGCCCTGGCCGCGGGTGGTTCGCTCGACATGGCTGCCCGCGCGTCGGGGCCCGGGGGCGTGCGGGGCCTGCACGTGCCCGTCACGTCGCACGACGCGGCGGACGACACACACGTGCCCGAGGGCGCGCTCATGGGGAGCTACCGGGCGCACCCCGTGTTCGTGCCCGACATGCCCGCCGGGCGCGTGCTGCTGCATGCCCTGCGTCTGCTCGAGGAGGACGCGCTCTCGGACGTCACCGAGTCGGCTCGAAAAGACCTTTGCGCGGCCGCGCTCGGCCACGCGCTCGCGGAGGAGGCGCGCGGCGTGGCCTTCGATGCGCGCCTGAGCGAGGACGCGGTGGGCGCGTTCCTGGCGCGCACACCCGGGGCGTCGGCAGCAGACGAGCAGCTCCCCCCGCGCAGCACCCTGCCCCCGGTGGACGCGCTGCTGGTGCTGGACGCAGCGCAGGGCGCCGTCGTGACCACGCACGGAGGCCTCCCGCTGGTCGTGACGCGCGCGGATCGTCCCGCGCTGCTCGCGGTCGCCTCGGGCGAGCACAGCCACAGCGCGCACATCCTGGTGCGTGTGTTGGTGACCGTGCTGGATCTCGGCCAGGGCTTGCAGAGCGCCCTCGCGGGGCTGCCCGCCGAGGACGCCGCGCTGGCCATGCTGCTCGACGAGCGCGGCGTGTTCCAAGCGGCGGGCACCGGGGGCACCGAGGTCCACGTGCAGGGCTACGAGCGCGCCGAGGCGTCGTGATCGACCTCGAGGGCATGAACCCGCCGCAGCGCGAGGCGGTGCTCCACACGGAGGGCCCGTTGGTCGTGTTCGCGGGCGCGGGCAGCGGCAAGACGCGTGTCATCACGCACCGCGTGGCGCACCTCGTCGTGGACCACCAGGTCTACCCGTCGCGCATCCTCGCCGTGACCTTCACCAACAAGGCCGCCGGCGAGATGCGGCAGCGGCTGGAGCAGCTGGTGCCGGGGGGCGTGGGCGGCATGTGGGTGGGCACGTTCCACGCCCTCTGCGCGCGTCTCTTGCGACGTCACGCGGACGCGGTGGGGATCGCCAAGGACTTCACCATCTACGACGACCAGGACCAGCAGGCGATGATCAAGCGCGTGCTGAAGGCACTGGGACTGGACCCCAAGGAGCACAAGCCGAAGTCCCTGGCGAACCGCATCAACCGCGAGAAGCAAGAGCTGCGGGGCCCCGAGGCGGCGCGTAGCAACACGCTGCAGGACCGCATCCTGACCGACGTGTACGAGGCCTACGAGGCCGCCCTGCGGCGGGCGTCGGCGCTCGACTTCGGCGACCTGATCTACCAGACCGTGCGGGCGCTGGAGCGCGAGCCCGAGCTGCGTCGCGAGGTAGCCGGCAAGTTCCGCTACACCATGGTGGACGAGTTCCAGGACACCAACCACGCCCAGCTGCGGTTGGTGGACGCGCTGGTCTCCGTGCACGGCAACGTGTGCGTGGTGGGCGACGACGACCAGGGCATCTACCGTTGGCGCGGCGCGGACCGCCGCAACATCCTCGACTTCAACCGCCGCTACCCGACCGCGCGCGTCATCAAGCTGGAGCAGAACTACCGCTCCACGCAGCGCATCCTGCGCGCGGCCCACGACGTCATCTCGCGCAACGAGGACCGCGAGCCGAAGGAGCTGTTCACGGAGAACGAAGAGGGCAGCCTCGTGCGCCTGTACACGTGCTCCGACGCCAACGACGAGGCCAACACGCTCACGTACGACCTGCTCGCGCGCATGCGCGACGACGACGTGGACCTCGAGGACATGGCCGTGCTTTACCGCACGCACGCGCAGTCCCGGTCGCTGGAAGAGGCGCTGCGCGCCGTGAACCTGCCCTACCGCATCATCGGGGGTGTACGCTTCTACGACCGCGCCGAGGTGAAGGACCTGCTCGCCTACCTGCGCATGGTGCACAACCCAGAGGACGACGTGAGCGTCTTGCGCGTGCTCAACGTCCCCGCGCGCGGCATCGGCAAGACCAGCGAGGAGCGCATCATGGCGCTCTCGGCGGAGCACGGAGAAGGCGTCTACGCGGCGCTCCAGCGCATCGCTATGGACCCTGCGCTCTTGGGGCGCGCCGCCGCCAAGCGCGTGGGGGAGTTCGTGGCGCTGGTCGAGGGGCTGCGCAAGAGTCATCGGGACGGCGCGCCCCTCTACGACCTGGCCAGCCAGACGCTCGACAAGAGCGGCTACCTCGAGTCGCTGCGCGAGCAGGACAGCGCCGAGGCCGAGGCGCGCGTGGAGAACCTGGGCGAGCTCATGACCAGCGTGGCCGCGTTCCAACGCGAGGCGGAAGAGGCGACGCTGGCCGCGTTTCTGGAGCGCGTGGCGCTCGAGACGCAAGCCGACGAACACGGCCACGAGGCCAAGCTGACGCTGATGACTGTGCACGCCGCCAAGGGGCTCGAGTTCCCGGTGGTGTACGTGACGGGCCTCGAGGAGGGGCTCTTCCCGCGCCTGGACCCCACGTTCGGGGTCGACCAGGAGGAGCTCGAGGAAGAGCGCCGTCTGGCGTACGTGGCCTTCACGCGCGCCGAGGAGCAGCTGGTGCTGCTGCACGCGAGCGCGCGCATGACCTTTGGGCGCACCGAGGTGGCCATGCCGTCACGCTTCCTCGCGGACATCGCCGCAGACGACGTGCAGCGCAGCTTCGGGCTCGCCGGGCACGGGGGCTTCGCGAGCGCGGGGGGTGGGTTTGGCGCGGGCGGCGGATACGGCGCGGGCGGCGGACATGGCGCGGCCGGCAGATACGCAGGGGGAGGCGGGTACGGCGCGCGCGGCGGCGCGGGTCGACAGGGCGCGTGGGAAGAGGTCGCGCCACGTGGCGCGGGGCGGCAGGGTAGCGGGCGCAGCGGGGCGTGGGACGACGGACGGCAGGCGTCTTTCGGGTTCCGGCGCAGCGCGGGCGGTGGAGTTGGAGGCGCGGCACGTGGCGACGACGACGATCCGTACGCGAGCTTCCGTGCAGCGCGGTCGGCGCAGAGCGCCGAGAGCGGCCAGTCGTACCTGGACACCAGCGACGTCGACCTGGATCCCAGTGAGGCGCTGCGGCCGGGCGCCAAGGTGTTCCACCCGCGATTCGGGGTCGGGCGCGTGCGGGCCGTGGAGGGCAGCCACGACCCGGCCGTGACGGTCTACTTCGAGGCCTCGGGCGCCACCAAGAAGCTCAAGGCTTCGTTTCTGCGCCCGGCATAGACCGCGCGGCGTTCGCGCCGACCTGGCCGCTCCAACACGGGAGTCCGCGGTGTCTCGCGTGGACCACGCTCACTTCTCGCTACGGCCAGGCGCCGTGCACGAGCTCACCATCGACCATGGTCACGAGCACGCGCGCCGCGTGGATCTCGTGCAGCGGCACCTCGAAGATGTTGCCGCCGAGCACCACCAGGTCGGCCCGCTTCCCCACCTCCAGCGAGCCGATCTCGTCCTCCATGTGCAGCTGGTAGGCGGCATCGACCGTATAGCCACGGACCATCGCCTCGACGCTGACGCGCGAGCCGGGTCCGCCCAGGATGGGCGCGTTCGGCTCTCCGATGGCCTGCCGGGTCGCGCCGGCTTCGATGTTCCACAGAGGACTCATGGCGAAGAACTCCTCCCCGGTCGCGGGGAAGTCGCTGCCGAACGTCACGCGAGCGCCGGTCTCGAGGAGCTCCGAGATGCGGTACAGGCGCTGCACGCGCGCCTCGCCGATGACGAGGGCCTGCTCCGCGTAGTCCTCGGCGAACCAGTAGGGCGTGGTCTGCGCGGTGACGTCCAGCGCCGCGAAGCGTGGGACGTCCTCCACGGTGATCTGCTCCACGTGCGCGAGCGTGTGCCGTGTGTCGGCGCCTGGGTTCGCGGAGCGCGCCAGCGCGATGGCGTCGAGCGCCTGCCGCACCGTCCGGTCCCCGATGGCGTGGATGTGCAGGTCGATGCCCGCGCGGTCGGCCGCGACCACGAACGGGTTCAGGTCGGCCGGCTCGAGCAGCACGGCACCGGACGAATCGGGGACGTCCGTGTAGGGCGCGAGGTACGCGGCGGTGCGGGCCTCGGTCGTGCCGTCGTTGTGGATCTTGATCATGCCGACGTGCAGACGGTTCCCCGCGTACATCTCCCGCAGCTCCGCGAAGCGCGCGATGGCCCCTGCCACCTGGCTCGGGTGCTGAATCATGTGCGACGCGACGACACGGAAGCGCAGCGCGCCTCGCCGGTCGAGGTCGGCGGCGACCTCGAGCGCGTCGGGCTCGAACGACGACATCCCCGCGTCGTAGACGGTGGTGATGCCCACCGACGAGAAGACCGCGTAGACCAGGTTGTTGGGCCGCGCCGCCGCGGTGACGTCGTACGCCCCCAGGGCCGCGAGGTGCGGCATGTACGCCTGGCTCTCCACCAACCAGCCCGTCGGGCTCCCGTCGGGGTCGCGCTGATAGTAGTGCCTGCCGGGGATGGGGTCGGGGGTGCTCGCGTCGATGCCGAACGCTTCGAGCGCCGCGGTGTTCACCCACGCGCTGTGCCCGCCAGCGTCGATGAGGATCACGGGCCGGTCGCCGACCACACCATCGAGCAGCTCGGCGCGCGGCCCAGCCGGACCGAACGCGGTCTCGTCGAACCCGAAGCCCACCAGGAACGCACGGGTCGGGTTGTTCTCCGCGTAGGCTGCGACGCGCTCGAGCACTTCGGGAGGGCTCAGCTCGGACGTGAGGGTCAGGGCGTAGCTGAGCCCGGCCGCCTGGAACGGGTGCGCGTGAGTGTCGATGAACCCCGGCAGCACGAGCCGACCACCGAGGTCGACCACGTGCGTGCTGGGGCCCATGAAGCGGGACGCGTGCGCGTCGTCGCCGACATAGACGATGACCCCGTCCCGAACCGCGATGGCGCTCGCCAGCGGCCGAGCGTCTGCAACCGTGTGGATGTCGGCCCCCACGAGGATCAGGTCCGCCGGTGGTGCTGCATCGGCGCAGCCCAGCGACAAGAGGCAGAACCAGAGGGCACACCACCGACCGCCGAGGTGCGCTGCGCGCGCGATCGCAGGCAGGTGCGAGTCCTTGTCGTTCCGCATCGTTCCAGCTTGCCCGATACGGCGTCGTCCGTGTGAGCCCAAATGGAGACAGCGGCCTATCATGGGCCACGACGCCCGACCAACCCGAGGGCACGGCTTCCCGATCAGGGATCCCCAAGAACGAAACGCTCGACGCCCAGCGGAGACGAAGCCCCCATGCGCGCCGCGACCATCCACCACTACGGAGACGCCAGCAACCTTCGCATCGAGGAGCTGCCCACGCCCACCCCCAAGGGCTCCCAGCTGCTCGTCCGAGTGCGCTATGCCAGCGTCAACCCAGTGGACTGGAAGATGCGAGAAGGCAGGAACCGCTTGGTCCTGTGGGGAGGCTGGCCGAAAGTCCTGGGGCACGACTTCGCGGGCGAGGTGCTCGCGGCGGGGCCGCGCGTGAAGCGCTTCGCGGTGGGCGACGCCGTGTTCGGCATGCAGGGCCTGTCGATGGGCGCATATGCCACGCACATGCTCGTGTCCGAGCGTGTCGTCGCTGCGAAGCCACCCAGCCTCGGCTTCGAGGAAGCGGCGGCCCTGCCGATGGCCTCCCTCACAGCGCTCCAGGTGCTACGTGACATCGTGCGGCTCGAGGGCGGCCAGCGTCTGTTGGTGAACGGCGCCTCGGGCGGGGTGGGCAGCGCCGCCGTGCAGCTGGGGAAGATCCTGGGGGCCGAGGTGACGGGTGTGTGCAGCGCCCGCAACACGGAGCGGGTGCGTGCGCTGGGAGCCGACGCGGTGGTCGACTACCACGAGGTCGACTTCGCTGCGGGCGACACCCGCTATGACGTGGTCTTCGACTGCGTGGGCAACCGCTCGTTCGCCGACTCTCGAGCGGCGCTCACTTCGCGCGGTGTATTCGCGAGCGTCACCACCGCGCCAGGCCGGTTCGTCCTCAGCCGAGTGAGCAACCTGTTCCGCCGTCAGCGCGCCACGCAGATCCTCGTGGCGTTGCCGCGCGCACGCGACCTCGCCTACGTGGCGGAGCAGGTCGAGGAGGGCCGCTACCGCCCGGTGCTCGATCGGCGCTTCTCGCTGGAGGACATCCGCGCGGCCCACGAGTACAGCGAGTCTGGACGCGCGCGCGGGAAGATCACCATCGAGATGCCCACAGGAGAGACGTGACGGTCGGGCGGTCTCAGTAGCGCCAGCCGAGGCGGGCCTGAGCGAGGACGTAGCGGTCGAGCAGGCCGCCGACCACGTTGGCGTCGCCGGGCTCGGGGCGCAGGCGATACATGTAGCGCTGTGCTTCGAAGCCCACCGACACCTCGATGCCCTTGGGGAGCGCATACCCGAGATGCAGGCCTGACTCGAGCCCCCAACGGCGACCGTGCGGGAACCAGTCCGCCGAGTCGACGTCCCCCGCGTCGAAGATCATGCGCACGCCGATGTGCATGTTCAGGAAGAAGCCGAGGTCGAGGGCGACGCGGGCGGCGGTGTCCACGCGCAGGAAGCGGTAGTGCCGCGCGGGCACCGACGCGCGGTTGTCGACGTTCGGGAGCGCGATGGCGGAGCCGATGTTGAACACCTGCGACCCTCCGCCCAGCCCGACACTCGCGTCGATCCCGCGGTCGAGCAGGTGGTCACAGGCGATGCGGTACCGGAAGCCCGCGACGAGCTCACGTGAGCGCGTGGGGAACGTGCTGCCGTCCGCGCGCTGCGAGTCGAACGTGAGCATCTGGGCGTAGCGGAGCTCGACGCCCAACCCGCTCAGGACCCCGAAGTCGGCGCGCGCGAGGGGGTACAACGTGACGTAGCCGCCGAACGCCTTGGCGCTGTTCAGGCCGTAGGGCCGCATGAAGCCGTAGAGGTCGTCGTGGTACGTGAGGCGCTGGTACAGCATCCCCGCGATGCCACCGAGCTCGAGCAGCGCAGGCTCGACGCGACGCTCGGACACGGCGTCGTCCGCTGACGTGTCCAGCTCAGCGCTGCCCTCGACGGGAGTGGGCTGGCCGGCGTCTTCGGTCGGGGAAGCGGGCTGCGCTCCATCCTCGTCCGAAGCGGGTAGCTCACCCTCGCCGTCGCCCGCCGCGGCCCCCTCGGCGGCGATCTCCTCGCCCTCAGCCGCCTCCGCTTGGTGCTCGAGCTGCGCAGGGTGGTCTTGTCCCTCGTCCCAGTCCGGGTCTTCCAGCTGAGCGCGGGCCACCCCCGCGGTCGACAGCAGCGCGCCAAGCGCGAACGCGAAGATGTGGCTCCGTGGCCGACGCAAAGCGGCGTTCATGGCGTACCTCCATCGTCCGTCCCGAGGTCGGCGGCGTTCATGTCCGCCGTGCCGACATCCGCCACGCCCGCGTCGAGCAGCTGGTGCCGACGCGCCTGCTCGCGCACCCAGTCGCGCACGCACGCGATCTCCGCTTGGTCGAGGTAGCCCACGAGCGGCATGCGGTCGCCGCAGCCCTCGCGTGGGGTGCCCTCGAGCTTCTCGAGCAGGAAGCTGTCGTCTGGGCGCGCCGGGTTGATGCGCATCAGCCCGTCACACTGCGTGGACATCGTTCCCACGATGCGCAAACCAGGGTCGGGCGACACCAGGTCGAGCTCTGCCGCAGGGTCGTCGGTCTCGTTGCCGTGGCACGTACCCGTGCCGCAGCGCTGGCGGAACATGTCCTCCACGTCGAGGTTGATGCGACACTCCGGCGCTGGACCGAACTGCTCGGCGTCGTCGATGGAGCCAACGCACCCGCCCACGAGCAGCGCCAGCGGAGCGAGCACGGAGAGGGGGCGAGTAGCGCACCGCAGGGCGCGCGCCGCCGAGCGGACGGTGGCGGCGAGCGGAGCGCGCGCTGGGGGGACTTGGGGGACTCTCGGCAGCATGAAGGAAGAGCTCGTGGCAGGGGCCGCGGGGGCGTGAAGTGGCGACATGGGTATCACCTTCCGCCCCCCCGACGGAAGCGTGTTCGACCCGTTTCGGCTACTCGGTGACCGCGTCGTCGGGCCGCAGCACGAAGGCGGTGACGCCATGGACCGTCATGGCCGTCGAGAGCTGCTCGCAGCTGCCGATGTCGTTGGGGACCAGATCGGCCAGGTTCCGGAGCGCGCGCGCGGCGATTGGCATGATTGCCTCGCCGCCGGGGATCTCCGCCAAGAGGTCGTCGATGAGGGTCTGCACTGGCACGGCGCCGCCCAACGTGCCCGTCACCTCGCCGGTGTCGGCGTCGAAGTCGATGGACAGGCGGCCGGCAAAGATGGGCAGGTTGAAGCGCTGGGCGAGCACCGCCACGGGCAGCACGGTCTCGAACGAGGACGCGTCCATGTGGCCGTCCACGATGCGCTGGCGCCGCATCTCGACCGAGGCGGTACCCTCCTTGATGTCGAACGACTGGCCGGGGACCAGCAGACCGTCGTTGCCGACGTCGGTGGGTCCTTCACCAAAGTGCAGGCGCACGGTGACGTCGTCGTCGTTGTCGAAGCTGTCGATGCCCTCGAACTCGAGCAGGATGAGCAACGAGCCCTCGTTGATGGCCCCCTGAATCAGCGCTGCCGGATCACCCCCGAACAGGGACAGCGTGGGTCCGAAGAGGGACAGCTGGTTGTCGATGCCAGGCACCCCGTTGGGGTCCGTGAAGTCGACCTTGTTGCACGTCTCGGGCGCTGGCATGTCATCGACGCGGTCGTCCAGGTTCAGGCCGACGACGGACCCGTCCTCCGCCGCGTTCGCCACGAGCGCGACCTCCGCCAACACCACCGAGTGGGTGATCCCTGTGCTCCCCTCGCCATCGCAAGAGGCGCAGAGCAGCGTTGACGCGGCCAGCCCAAGAGAGAGCGCGCCCCGACGCACGCGGGACGGCCGCTCCGACATCGCGGTGCGCATGATCAGACCTCGATGGCAGACAGGCCGGTGGTGGTGCGCGCGGCGCCCACGCCCCAGTCGGCAGCGTTGATGCCCATGGCGCGAATGAGCGACAGGATGACCTGGCTCGCGTTCTCGCCGTTGCCCCTGTGGTGCAGGCCCATCTTGATCTTGTTGCACGCGCTGCCCGCGAGCAGCAGCGGATAGTTCTCGATGCTGTGATCACGCCCACGCGAGCAGTCGGTGGTGCCCAGGCAGACCATGTTGTCCAGCAGGCGGCCGTCACCCTCTTGCACGCTGGCCAGCTTGCCCACGAAGTAGGCCAGCTGGTCCATGATGGACACCAGGATGCCGTCCACCTGCGGCTGGTTCCCCGGCTCGTTGTGCGTGAGGTTGTGGTGCTCCATCGTGGTGTTGGGGAACCAGATGTTCGACACCGGGCCCGAGAACATCACGCTGAACACGCGGGTCTGATCGCAGGCGAGCGCGTAGGTGAGGATGTCGGCCACGGCGCGGTGCTTGGCGAACATCTGCTCGCGCCCGTTGACGTCCGGGTACTCCATGAGCGGCACCTCGGCCATCATGCACGACGCGAGGTCGGGCGGGTCCTCCTCCAAGCGCTCGAGCTGGAGCTCCAGCTCGCGCACGTTGGTGAAGTGCTGATCGAGGCGGGCCTTGTCGTGCGAGCCGAGCCGCGACTCGAGCCGCATGATGTCATCCTGCACGGCCGAGAGCACGCTACGGCGCAGCGCCCAACGTGGGTCGATGATGGGCTCCTCGCCCGGGAGCGTGAAGCCCTCCCCGAAGATGCGCTGGTAGAGCGCGATGGGGTTGGACTCGACGGGGTTGTCGTTGTTGGGCCCGTTGACGCTGAACGAGCGCACGCCGCGTTGCACGCCCGCCTCGATGGAGCGGAAGCGCGTGGCCCCGCCGATCTCGTTGCGGACGCGGACGTCGACGCTGGGCGACTCGAACGTGGTCTGTCCGTTGACGGCCAAAGGATGCCCCGCCAAGAGGCCAGCGGGACCCGCGAAGTGCGCCTCGAGGTTCTCGCCGAAGACCTTCATGCCCGACACCACGGTGATGTCGTTGCCGAGGCCGGCGTCCGCGAACGGCTGCAGCTCGTGGCTCATGGCGAAGTTGCGGCCCGTCTCGACGGGGAACCAGCGCTCGGGGATGACGCCGTTGCCCCAGATCCACCAACCGAAGCGGCGCGGCAGGGCCGACCCGTCGGCGAGGGCCGTGCCGTTGTCGTTCAAGAAGATGTCCAGCAAGGGCAGGCTGACGCCCACGGCGGCGCCGCCCAGCATGCCCTTCAGCATGGTGCGACGGTCGAGCAGGCGCTTGGGTCGAATGAGAGCCATCAGAGTTCCTCCATCGCCACGGCGACACGCGGACCGCGTGAGGTCCGGAAGCCTTGGCTCATCGCAATGGACACGAGCAGCTCCTTCACGCGGTAGCCAGCCGCGGCGAAGAGCTCGGTCAGCTCGTCGAGCTGGATCTGTTCCGTGCGCTCGGGCACGTGGCCGGTCGCGTACTTGTAGAGGTTGCGGGTGAAGCACGACGGAAGGTCGGGGTGGTCGTGCAGCAGCGTGCCGAGAGCCACCGCGTCGGCGAAGGGGACACCGTCCAGATCGCTGCTCGGATCGATGATGGCGCCCGCCTCGAGGCGGCGATACCGGCCAAGCGCATCGAAGTTCTCGAAGCCGAGGCCGATGGGGTCCATCACGGAGTGGCAGCTCGCGCAGACGGGGTTCTCACGATGCTCCGCGAGGCGCTCGCGCAGCGTGGTGGCCGTGACGGAGGGCTCTGGGATGGAGGTGTCGACGTCCGCTGGAGGCGGCGGGATGACCCCGCACAGGAGCGCTACGCGCACGAACTTTCCGCGCGACGTGGCGGAGGTCGCGGTCGCGTGGCTGTGGAGCGCGAGGAACGAAGCCTGCGTGAGGATGCCTGCGCGCGGGGAGTCGTCCGGGTAGGTGTACGGCGCGAAGCCGTCACGCGCGGGCGTGGGCACGCTGTAGATGGAGGCCATCTTTCGGTTCAGGAACGTGGTGCGCGTGGTGAAGATGTCGCGGTAGTCGCCCTCCTCCTCGAACACGTTGTTCTCGATGGTGAGCAGCGTCTCTTCGCGCGCGCTCGGGCCGACGTCGCCGTCGATGTGCACGAACACCTCGGGGTCCTTCACGAGCGTCGTCAGCTTGTCCAGCTCGAACAGCTCCGTGAAGAAAGCGCGCAGACCCTCCCGCGCGCGCGGGTCGTCGATCATGCGGCGCACCTGCGCCTCGAGCAGCGCATCGTCCACCAGCTCGCCCGCTTCGGCGGCCGCGAGCAGCGTGTCGTCCGGCGTGGAGTTCCACAGGAAGTAGCTGAGGCGCGACGCCATCTCGATGCTGGAGTAGCGCAGGGGCGGGCTGTCCTCGGACGCGCTCGGGTCCGGCTCGCCGAGCTCCACCCGATAGAGGAAGGCCGGCGCGGTGAGCAGCCCGACGAGGCCGAATTCGAGTCCGTCGTAGAAGTCCGTCAGCGTCACGGCCGCCGTGCGCGAGACGTCCACGAGCGGGTCGAGCTCCTCGTCGGACAACGTGCGACGCCACAAGCGCTGGCCGTACTCGGCGAGGAACTCGCGGGCGCACGCGTCGTCGGTCATCCCCGCGGGGGAACACGGCATGAGCGCGTCACGGTCCGCGCCGGCCTCGAGCACCTGCGCCGCGACGGTGGTGGCCATCGTCTCGTAGAGCTCCGTGCCACGCGCCGAGATGCCACCGTAGCCAGCTCCGACTGCGTAGGAGCCGCTCACGCGGTTGTCGACCTCGAGCGGACCGGCCACGACGACCTGCTCGCCGAACACATCGACCACGGTGTTGCGATATTGCTCCTGGGTCAGGCGCAGCAGCGCGGAGTCGGCAGCAACGAAGTCGGGGGGAGGGAGCGGGGGATCGGGGCGGACGTCGTCGGCGGGGGCGCCGCCGATGACGCCAGACGTCTCGCAGGCGGCGAGCAAGAACGCTCCCAGCAGCGCGACGGCTTGGTGAGTTCTGAGTGGACGCATGAAACCTCGGGGGGGCTGCGCGAAAGATAGCAGCCCTTCCCCCGCGTGGCCCCACTTAATTCCGGATTATCGGTCAGTTTCCCGATGGCACTGCGGCCAGGGCCGCGTCCCAAGTGGCACTCGATGCCAACATCTTTTGGAACTGGATGACGAGCGGGGGCATCGAGGCCGCCACCACCCCCACCAGCTTCCCTTCGCGCCCGAAGATCGCGCAGAACTTCTCCTCCGACGGCGATCCGGCGGCGAAGACCACCTCGTCGTCCCCCCGGGGCCGCCCTGCTCCCTGGAGCTTCACACCGAACTGATCGGACCAGAAGCTGGGAACGTGGGAGTACGGGGCGGCGCCGTCCCCGTTGAGCAGATGGTCCACGACGGCGCGGGCCCCCTCCACCGCGTTGCTCCAGTGCTCCAGGCGCATGGACTCTTCGAAGAGGGGGTTCCAGAACCGGGCCACGTCGCCCAGCGCGTACACACCCTCCGCAGCACGACAGTGCGCGTCGGTCACGACCCCATCCGAAAGCGTCAGCCCGGACTCGGCGAGCCACTCGACGTTCGGGACGGCGCCGATGCCCACGACACAGACTTCCGCGGCGACCACCTCCCCGCTGCCCACGCGCACACCGCTGAGCACGGGGCCTGCATCCGAGGCACGACTCTCGAAGCCCGCGACCTCCACGGAGCAGCGCACGTCGACGCCGTGCGCCTGCATGCGCGCGCCCAACGCCTCGCCCAGCGTGCGGCCTAGGCCACGCACGAGGGGCGCCTCGAGGGCCTCGAGCACGGTGACCTCGCAGCCCAATGCACGCGCCGTGCTGGCCACCTCGGCGCCAATGAAGCCCGCCCCCACCACGCAGACGCGCGGCCGGGTCGCGAGCGCCGCCTTCACCGCGCGCGCGTCGTCGAGGGTGCGCAGCGTGAAGAGGCCAGCGAGCTCTGGCTGCGCGGGGAGTCGGCGCGCGCGCGCCCCCGTGGCCACCACCACGGCGTCGTACGGAAGCACGCGTCCGCTCTGCAGCTGCACCTCGCGCGCGGCGACGTCCAGGTGGGTGGCCCGTTCGCCCAGGCACAGGTCGAGCCCCAGCTCGTCGTACGGCTTGCGACGCAACGCGAGCTGCCCCTCCTCGAACGTCCCCTGCAGCAGCTGCTTCGACAGCGGTGGGCGGTCGTAGGGCAGGTGTGGCTCGTCGCCCACCAGCGTGAGCTTCCCGGCGAAGCCCTTGCGGCGCAGCAGCTCGGCCGTGCGCAGCCCTGCCAACGAAGCCCCCACGATCACCACGCTGTCCGGCATCGACGCTCCTCACTTCCAATGCGCTGGCCCTGGCGAGCGCGTTGCGGTACAAAGTGAAACATGTTCTAGTTGCCCGCGCGGAGCAAGTCGACGCGCGGTGCCCACAGCCGGAGAGTCCCACCATGAAGATCGTTTTCGATGCCGACGCCTGCGCGTGCCATGGCCAGTGTGCCAGCGCCGCGCCCGAGCTCTTTGCCTTTGACGACTTGGGGCACCTCAAGGTGCTGATCGAGGAGCCGCCCGAGGATCTGTGGGAGGCCGCCGAGGACGCTGCCGATGTCTGCCCGGTGCAGGCCATCACGCTGGTGCGCTGAGATCCCATGAGCGGCGACCGAGCGCAGATGCGTGCTCCGATGCGAGCTCCGATGCGAGCTCCGATGGAGGAGCGCAGCTTCGACGTGGTGGTGATGGGCAGCGGCGGAGGCGGCCTGCTGGCCGCGCTGACCGTCGCGCGCGCGGGCGGGTCCGTCTGCCTGGTGGAGAAGGCCTCCACCATCGGGGGCACCACGGCCGTGTCGGGCGGGGTCATCTGGGTCCCCGGAAACCACCGCATGGCCGAGGCCGGCGTGACGGACACGCGCGAGGCAGCGCTCACCTACATGACGCGCATCGCCGACGGTCGCGCCCCCCAGGCGCTGATCGAGCGCTACCTGGACGCCGCGCCCGAGATGGTGCGCTACGTGGAGGACGCCACCGAGGTCCGCTTCACGGCGATGCCCACCTATCCGGACTATCACCCCGAGTTCCCCGGGGGCAAAACGGGCGGCCGCTCGCTCGACAACGGCCTGTTCGACACCACCACGCTCGGAGAGTGGCAGCCGAAGCTGCGCAAGAACCCCATCACGGGGCGCATGCCCATCAGCATCCCGGAGGCCATGGGCTGGGGCGTGTTCTGGAACCCGTTCGGCGCGCCGTACCAAGAGGTCGCCGCGCGCGCCAAGGCGGGCATCGTGCACGGGGGCGCGGGGCTGTGCGGCAAGCTGCTGAAGGCGCTGTTGGCCGCCGGCGTGGAGCCGCTGCTGGAGACTCCGGGTGAGCGCCTGGTCGTCGAGGACGAGCGCGTGGTGGGGCTCGAGGTCACGCACGCGGGAGCGCCGCTGCGACTGATGGCGCGCCGTGGGGTCATCCTGGCCAGCGGTGGGTTCGAGTGGAGCGAGACGTACCGCAAGGCGTTCCTGCCGCTGGAGCTCACGCACCCCGTCAGCCCGCCGCAGAACACGGGCGACGGGCTGCGCATGGCCATGAGCGTCGGGGCCGAGCTGGGCAACATGGGCGAGGCCTGGTGGACGCCCGCCGTAGCGCTCCCGGGCGAGACGTACGACGGCGCGCCGCTCTACCGCAGCGAGTTCTCCGTGCGCTGCCTGCCGCACAGCGTGCTGGTCAACCGCAAGGGGCAGCGCTTCACCAACGAGTCGCACAACTACAACGACATGACCAAGCCGTACTTCCACCACGACCCGGTGGCGTACGACCGTCCGAACGTGCCGGCCTGGTTGATCGTGGACCAACAGTACCTGGACAAGTACGTGCTCATCACCGCGGTCAAGGGGCGCCCCCTGCCCGACTGGCTCGTGGTGGCCGACTCGCTCGCGGAGCTGGCCGAGAAGACCGGGGTGGACGCGGCTGGCCTGACCGCCACCATCGAGCGCTTCAACGGCTTCGCGCGGGCTGGTGTGGACCCGGACTTCCGGCGCGGGGAGAGCGCCTTCGACCAGTTCTACGGGGACCCGAGGCAGCGCGAACAGGGCGGCAACCCCAGCCTGGGCACGCTCGAGCGCGCGCCGTTCTACGCGGTGCAGCTGCACCCGGGGGCGATGGGCACCAAGGGCGGTCCGAAGACCGACGTGGACGGGCGGGTGCTGCGCGCCGAGGGCGGCGTGGTGCCGGGCCTCTACGCGGTCGGCAACGCGGCGGCGAGCGTCGCGGGGCCAGGCTACCCGGGCGCGGGCATGACCATCGGGGCGTCCATGACCTTCGGGTACCTCGCGGCCAAGCACGCTATGTTGCCCGCATGATTCGACGCTTCGACGCCGCCCTCGCGCGGCACCAGGACCGGGCCTACGCGCTGCTGCGCTTCGTGGCCGGGTTCATGTTCACGTTCCACGGCGTGCAGAAGATCTTCGGGCTGCTGACCGAGCGCCCCTCACCACCCGTCGGCTCCCAGCTGTGGGTGGGAGGGCTCATCGAGCTGGTGTGCGGAGCGCTGGTGGCCGTGGGCGCGTTCACCCGCCCCGCAGCGTTCCTCGCGAGCGGCACCATGGCCGTGGCCTACGCGCAGTTCCACTGGAGCTTCGCGTTCGACCAGAACTTCTTCCCCGTGGTGAACCGCGGAGAGCTGGCGGCGCTGTACGCGGTCGTGCTGCTGTACATCGCGTGTCGCGGGCCCGGGCATGTCTCGGTCGACGGGCTGCGCAAGCAGGCGGGCTGAGCACGCGGGCTTCGCCAGTCTCGAGACGTGACGCCCGGTGAGCGGGACGTCCTGTCCGAACCGATCGCCTGCTCGCGGGGCAGCGCCGCACCGGTGGGGCTTGCTCGCCTGCGCGGTCCTGAGGCTTGACGCACCGCGGTCCGGACCATAGCGTTTGGGCATGCGCGCTCGCGTCACCACCACGACCACCACCCCCTCGGGGTGTGCGGTCGTGCGCGCGAGCTAGCGTTTCTCACCACGACCCAACACCCCGCCGCTGGCCGGGGTGCCGTCGTGCGCGTCGCTCCGTCCATGTGGCCCGAAAGGACCGGAGCCCATGCTCGAAGCACACGATCACCGCAGCCTCGCCGAACGCCTCGACCTCTTCCACTTCGAGGACGACGCCCCCGCCATGGTCTACTGGCACCCCAACGGCTGGCTCATGTACCAGCAGCTGAAGCACGCCGTGCGCGAGAACCTGGCCGCGTCCGGGTATCGCGAGGTGTGCACGCCCCAGGTGCTCCGAAGACCCGTGTGGGAAGCGAGCGGTCACTGGCATCACTTCCGACAAGGCATGTTCCAGCTCGCGAGCGAGAACGAGGCGACGGCCGCCGCGCTCAAGCCGGTGAGCTGCCCGGGGCACGTGCAGATCGTGCGGCGCGCCCTGCCCTCCTACCGTGAGCTGCCGCTGCGCCTCGCGGAGTTCGGGGTGGTGCATCGCGACGAGCCGAGCGGCACGCTGCACGGCCTGCTGCGGCTGCGCCAGTTCACACAGGACGATGGCCACGTGTTCTGCACGCCGGCGCAGGCCCCCCACGAGGTGGCGCGCTTCCTCCGCTCGGTGGGCCCCTTCTACGCGGCGTTCGGCTTCGAGCGGATCTCGGTCGGGCTCTCGACGCGGCCGCCCGAGAGGTTCGGCGAGGACGCCCTGTGGGACGCGGCCGAAGCGGTGCTCGCGAACGTCTTGGACGAGCTGGGCATGCCCTACGTGCTCCAACCCGGAGAGGGCGCGTTCTACGGACCCAAGATCGAATTCGTCCTGACGGACCGCGCGGGGCGCCGTTGGCAGTGCGGGACGATCCAGTACGACTTCTCCATGCCTGAGCGCTTCGATCTCCGCTACGTCACGTCCGATGGCGCGCGTGTTGCGCCCGTCATGCTGCACCGCGCCCTGTTCGGCAGCCTGGAGCGCTTCTTGGGGATCCTGCTCGAGCACCATGGCCCGAACCTCCCGGCGTGGCTGGCCCCGACGCAGGTGCGCGTGCTCCCCGTGGCGGACGCTCACGCGCCCTACGCGCAAGCGCTCGTGGACCGCTTGCGTCGCGCAAAGCTGCGCGTCGACGTGGACGCGGACGACTCGGTCCCACGACGCGTGCTGCGTGCCCATGACGACGCCGTCCCGCACGTGCTGGTGGTCGGGTCGCGTGAGGTCGCGAGCGAGACGGTGTCCATTCGTCACGCCGGCGAGCAGCGTGTGTTACCCATCGTCGAGGCGGAGAGCGTGTTGGTGGTTGCCTGCGCGCGCCCCAAGTTCGATGTAGCAGCGGGGACACGCGGTGGAGGGCGTGAACCTCAGCGCACGCCCAGCGCGTGCTCCACGAAGGTGTAGAAGCGCACGTAGCGCGCGATGGTGTCGCTCAGCCTCCGGCCCGCGCCGTGCCCCTGCTCGCGCTCCATGTAGAACAGCACGGGGTTCTCCGACGTATTGCTCACCTGCAGGCGCGCGGCGAACTTCGTGCTGTGGCCCCAGTAGACGCGGCTGTCGTGGTCGGCGGTCTCGATCAGCGTGGCTGGCAGCGAAACACGCTCGGGGACGCGGTGGTACGGGCTGTAGGCGCGCAGCACGGCGAACCCCTCGGCCGTGTCGCTGCTCATGTACTCGGGCTCCCAGATCTCCGCGGGCGGAAAGTGCTGGTAGCGCAGCATGTCGTAGAGGCCCACGTACGACACCACGGCGCCCATGTAGTCGGGGACGCGCGTGAGCATCGCGCCCATCAGGAGGCCCCCGTTGCTCCCCCCCGTGATGGCGATGCGCGCTGGGCGGCTGATACCGCTCTCGCGCAGGTGGCGCAGGCACGCCTCGAAGTCTTCGAACACGCGCTCCTTGTTCTCGCGGCTGCCGGCGCGGTGCCAGTCCTCCCCCAGCTCACCGCCCCCTCGTAGGTTCGCCACCGCATAGACGCCCCCGCGCTCGAGCCAGTAGAGCAGGTTGCGCTGGAAGCCCGGCAGCAGGGACACGTTGAAGCCGCCGTAGCCGTACAAGATGGTCGGGTTCTCGCTGTTCCGCTGGAGCCCGCGACGGTAGAGGAGCTGGAGCGGCACCTGCGTCCCGTCGGCCGAGGTCACCTGCACCACCTCGAACACGAGGCTCGAAACGTCGACGTCGGCTGTGACGCGCACCGTGGCGCTGGGCTCGGCGGCCCCGTCGTCCAGGCTGAACAGGACGGGTGGCGTGCGGTACCCGCTGAACGAGAAGACGGCGTGGTGCCCCGCGCGGTCGCTGCTCAGCTCGCCCAGCTCGCCCCCGGCTGGCAGCGGGATGCGCGTGCGCGCGTCTGCGTTCGTGGTGAGGCCGCCGAGGTCGTCGTCGTTCACCAACGGCGCGCGCTCGAGGACGGTCTCGAGCCCGCGCGTGTACGCGAGCAGCAACGCGTCGCCGAGCTCCGCGAACGAGTCGAGCACGCCGTCCGACTCGGGCACGGTCACCGTCCAGCGCGCGCGGTCCGCGAGGGCTGACGTGCCGAGCATCAGGGGGGTGCTCAGCACGCGATAGCGCGGCGCGTCCCAGTTGCTGACGACCAGCACGTGCGCCCCGTGCACCAGCGCGGCGCTGCGGGCCGTCTCGCCGACCATCAGCGGCGTCACGTCCTCGGGGCGGTCGTCCGCGCCGCGCCGCGCGACCCACACGTCGTTCGCCGACCAGCCGCGCGAGATGGCGAGCACCAGGTGCTGTCCGTCGGCCTGCACGCTCACGCTGGGGAAGTGCGTGGGGTCGTCCGCCTCGAACACCAGCGGGTCCGTGGTGGGGTCGTCGCCCAACCGGTGGCGGTACGCTCGGGAGCCGTAGGTGTCCACGCGCGCGGGGTCGTCGTGAGGGAAGTCTGCCTCGTGCTCTGCGGGGTAGCGCGTGTAGTAGAAGCCGCTGTCGTCCCCCAGCCACGAGACGCGGCTCCACTTGGCGTGCGCGATGCTGTCGGGCAGCAGCTCACGCCGGGTGAGGTCCAGCACGCGTAGCGTCGAGCGCTCGTCCCCGTTCTGCGACACGCCGAACACCACGAAGCGGCCGCCCGGCGACAAGTACGTGTAGTCGATGGACGCGCGCTCCCCGAACGTCTCCGCCCGCAGCACGGCGTCCCCATCGGTCTGCCAACTCGGGGCGCGCGCGACGTAGTAGGCCCCCTGCTCCTCTGCTCCCGCGCGCCGGTAGTAGAACAGCGTGTCGCCCTCGAGCTGCGGCTCGCCCAGCGCGTCGATGGACAGCAGCTCCCGCAAGCGCTCCCGACGCTCGGGCCGTTCCAGAGGCGCCAACACCGCCCGCGTGTACGCGTTCTGCGCCTCCACCCAGCGCGTCGTCTCCGGGCTCTCCACCTCGAGCGATCGGAAGGGGTCCCGCACCGGCACCCCGTGCAGCTCCTCCACCACCTCCCCCGCGCGCGCCGCCTCGTTCAGCGCCGCCAACTCCGCCTGCTGCGGGCTCACGACAGGCCCCCGCCCACACCCGAGCGCAACCAGCACCGTGAGGACACCCACCCCGGGGAAACCCACCCGGACTCCGGGGACACCCACCCGGACTCCGGGGACACCCACCCGGACTCCGGGGACACCCACCCGGACTCCGGGGACACCCACCCGGGCTCCGGGGACACCCACCCGGACTCCGGGGACACCCACCCGAGCGGGTGGCGCCGCGTACGGCTGGGGTTCAAGCTCGCTGGCATGGCGCGCGCACTGATGATGATGGCTGGAGTGCATGGGTTCCTGGCGGTAGCGCTGGGCGCGTTCGGGGCGCACGGCCTGCGGTCGTCGATGGAGGCGCTCGAAGACGGCGCCAAGCGCCTCGAGTGGTGGGGCACCGCAGCGCAGTATCACCTGATCCACGCGCTGGCGATCGGCCTCGCCGCCGTGCTCGTGGCCCGCGCGCCTGGGCCAGGCGCCGTGGCGGGCGTCGCGTTCTCGGTTGGCTGCCTGCTGTTCTCCGGCAGCCTCTACACCATGACGCTGACAGGGGTCCGCGCGCTCGGAGCCGTCACGCCCCTCGGCGGCCTCGCCTTTCTGGTGGGCTGGGGCGCGGTCGCGCTGGCGGGCTGGCAGCTGAGCTGAGTTCGCTATACCTTGAGCGCCCCATGACGCACCCCTTCGACCCCATCGCGGCCGCCCAATACGTGAACTTCACCACGTTCCGAAAGAACGGTGAGCGCAAGGCCACGCCCATCTGGATCGCGGTCAGCGAAGGCCGCGCCTACATCTGGAGCCAGCGCAACACGTGGAAGATCAAGCGCGTCGCGGCGAACCCCGCGTGTGAGCTCACGCCGTGCAACGTCACGGGCTCGAAGAACACTGGCCCCACCGTGGCCGGCAAGGCACGCCTGTTGCAGCCAGGCGAGACCGCCGTCGCCAAGCACGCCTTCAAGAAGAAGTACGGCCTGAGCTTCATCGCGGGCGAGTTCTTCGGCCGCATCAAGCCCGGTTCGGACCACGTGTACGTGGAGATCACCCCCGCCTGAGCACGCGGGAGCGTGGACGTCAGGTGACCGGCGCCGGTCGGGTTCGCGGCCACGATGGAACTGCACATGTCCGACGCATCCGTCGTTGACAGCGTTCGCGCCCCCCTTATACTCCCGCTCCCGTTGCCGATGTAGCTCAGATGGCTAGAGCGGGCGTTTCATACGCGCTAGGTCAGTGGTTCGATTCCACTCATCGGCACCACCCAGACCCCTGCCCTTCGGGCGGGGGTTTTCTCTTTCGGCCCCGCGTGTTCCCCGTGGCCCCGCACGCGGCGAGGCACCACGCGTTAGTGCCCGCCTCCGCCCTTCACCCCCTTTGACGGGCGGGTCGACGTCGGTTCTCCTGCGTCAGATCAACACCACGTCCGAGACGTCCAACGCCTCCTGCGCGACCACGCTGCGCGTCTCCTCCTCGCGCTTGACCGCGACGTCGTACAGCTCCGTCAACAGCGTGGGGTGCTTGCGAATGGCCGCCTGGAAGCGGTCCCGCGTGAGCTCGAGCGCGATGGTGGTGTGGGTCGCGACCACCGTGGCCGTCGCGGGGCGACGCAACACCAGCGAGATCTCGCCGACCACGTCGCCCGGCCCGAGCTCGGCGAGCACGATGCTGTCCCCGTCCGAGTCCTGGCCCGTGACGCTGACCCCACCGCTGGCGATCAGGAACAGCCCGGCGGCCTCGTCGCCCTCGCTCAGCAACACCTCGCCGCGCTCGAACGTGCGTGTGCCGAAGAGATCCATGATCTCGTCTCGCTCGTCGACCCCGACGGCACCGAGGATGGCGCTCGAGCGCACCAGGTTGGCGAGCATGCGCGTTCGGCAGAATTCGCCCAGCTGCTCGCCGATGGCCGGTGTGTGCTCGGCCAGCTCCTCCAGCGTCTCCCGGCGGACGGCCAGTAGCTGAGAGGCCTCGATCGTGCGGACCAACGCAGCGCGTGGGGCATCGCTGACCAAGGCCATCTCCCCAAAGATCGCTCCGGGTCCGAGATGCGCCAGGGCCACGACCTCACCGTCCTCCTGGCGCGCCACCTCGAGTAAACCACGCACCACGACGTACGCCTCGGCGCCCTCCGTATTCTGCTCGATGACCTCTTCGCCCCGGGGCACGTCACGCAGCTCGAAAGCCTCGAGGAGCACCCGCAGCGCATCGGGAGCCAATGCCGAGAAGAGCGGGAGCTCGGGCACCTTGCCCGGTGGGACGGGGTCGGGCGCAGCCGCGACGTCCAACAAGATCTCCTCGGCAAGATCCAGCAACGCATCCCCAGACGCCGACAGCAAGTTGGGCGCGATGGTCTTGCGCGTCGGCAGCGGGGGCGGCGCCGGTGACACGTCGGCCAGCCGCTCGCTCCCTTGTCCGAACGCCGCCGCGATACGCTCGAATGCTTGCGCGGTGCCAGGTTCGCCTGCTTGGGCGTCGAGCGCGGCCGCGGTCGCGCCGGGCAGGTCGCCGCGGTTGACCAGCTGAACCACCAACCGCTGGTGCGCGCGGGCGGCCGCATCGCGACGCCCACGCTCCCCGAGGACACGAGCGGCGAGCGCGAGGGCGGAGAGGTCGAGGGGCTCGGCGCCCAGCGAGGCCAGGGCGGACCGCAGGGCCCCCTCGTCGTCACCAGAGAAGAGCACGGCGTAGGCGTTGGCCGAGTCGGCAGGGGAGGCTTGGCTCATGCCGCCGAACATACCAGACAACACGCGACATGGTTCAGTCGCTGTGGATGCCGGACAGCGCCACACGGGCGCGACGCAGCTCCTCCCGCAGGGTGAGCTCCTTCACGACCCCAACCGCCGCATTGCGACGGAGGAACGCGCCGAGGTGCACGCGCGCTTCGCGGATGTCGCCTACGTGGTACGCGATCATTCCGAGGAGAAAGCGACCGTATCCGTCGGCGTTTGGAGAGGCCCTGAGCGACTCGACCGTACGTCGGATGTTGCGCGCGGGCTTACCCGAGTCCAGGCGCACGTAGAGGGCGTGCGCGCGCAGCAACGCCCGGTCACGCTGGGCGCTGCGCATCGCCTTGGTGAGCGTGGCCAGCGCCCCGTCGGCGTCACCCATGTGATGCTGCACGGTGGCGAGCCCCCAGAGCTGGAAGCTTCGTCGTTCGACGGGTGCTGTGCGAGCCGCCCGACGCTGCATCAAGATCGCTTCATGGATCTCGCCCAGCGCGAACAGCGCGCGGCTGGCGTCGTGCCAGAGAATGTCCTCGAGGGGTCCGAGCCGGGCAGCCCGGATGGCGACGTCTGCTGCCTGACGTAGTTGACGAAGCTCGACGTGCGAGACGTAGAGCTGCCGCAGCAACAGGACCTTGGTATCTCCCGTGACGCTCGTGTGCTCGGCGAGCCCACGCTCGGCCGCCCGCTTGCGCAGCTCCGGTCCACGCGCACGGAGAGCGGCGAGCAGGGCTTGCTCCGGGGTGTCATCCGGAGGGGGCGCAGAGGGGCGGAGGGTCGGCATGGTTGATACGTGTGTCCACAAGTGTAGCACACCCGATGTCACGTGCAATTCAGCATTATTTTCGAGTAGATGCAGACCTTTATCCACAGCCACTCCACTTCCTGCGTGAGACCCTGTTGATGAACCCGGGAGCGCCCTTGGAGGTGAAAGCTCGCAGAGCGTCGAGCGCGCATCACTCGGGCACCTGCGCGAGCACGGCCACGACCCCGGGTGTCGCCAGGAACCGCGCCTTGGCGGTGTCCCCGCGGAGGTGGTCGACCTGGGTGTCGATCACGGTCCGCGCGGCGTGCCAAGCCGCGCGTGCGCGCTCCATGTCGCCCAGGCGCTCGAAGGCGCGCGCCAGCATGACGCGCGCCGTGGGGGGACGCTGCACCGATACCTTCGCGTCCAGACGGGCGACGGCCGCCTGCGCTGCCACGAGCGCGTCCTCGGCGGCTCCCCGCGACGCACGCAGCCATGCCAACAGGGCGAGGGCTTCCACCTCGAGGCTAACGAAGTCGTGTGCCAGGCAGAGCACCCGCGCCTCCTCGGCCGCCTCTTCAGCGCTTGCTGGAAAAGTGTCTGGGTTGGCCGCCCCTGCAGCGACCAGCGAGCGGGCCGTCAGGAGCCGCTCGCGGGCGGCCAGGTAGGGACCGTGAGCGGCGATGTGGACACGCAGCTGGTCGAGGACCACCGCGGCTCTCTCGACCTCGCCTCGCTGGAGGTGGAGCTCGACCATGGCGCACTGCGCTTCCTTCCGCGCGGGCGTGGTCTCGGCCGAGACCATCGCGCCCAGTACGTAGTGCGAGTGTGTGAGGAACTCCGCGGCCCGTTCGGCCTCCCCGAGGGTGTCGTAGTAGAGCGCGAGCAGGGCCAGCTTGCGACCTAGGCGCAACCGGTCGCCTGTCTCCCGATCGAAGCTGAGCGACGCGCGGGTTACCGCGACGGCGTCCTGGAAGCTCCCGACGCAGCTCAAGGCGTTGCCGAGGTGATCGAGCGCCAGCGCTTCATGTCGCTTGATCCCGAGTCGACGGAACACCACGGTGGCCTCTGCGTATGCCTCGAGGGCCTTGCGGGCGTGCCCGCCGCGTTCGAGCAAGATGCCCTTCTGGACCAGCACGAGCCCCCGGGCAGGCAGGAACTCCGGGAGCACCCCCGCACGCGACAGGGCCTCGTCACACAGGCGGAGAGCGCGCGCCGAGGCGCCTCGGTCACGGGCGACCTCTGCCAGCATGCGCACAGTATCGATCTCGGCACCGCGGTCACCTTCCGCCACGGCTCGCGACCGAGCGTGCTCGAGGTCCCGCTCGGCGCGCTCCAGCTCTCCGTGGTCGATCTCGAAGCGCGCGCGCCGGTTCAGCGCGAAGGCCCGGAGGGTCTTGGGCACGTCAGGGGACAACGAGAGGCGGTCCAACGCGTCGAGCTCCCGCCGCTGCTCGTCACGCTGCCCGAGGAAGCGCAGGATCCGCTCGCGACCCGCGTGTGCAGCGAACTGCCCCTCGGGGTCGTCCGCGAAGAGCGCCAGGGCCCGCGCATAGAGACCTAGCGCGCTGGCGTTCGCGAAGACGGCGCTGGCGAGCTCTGCGGCCTCGAGGTACGCGTGAGCCGCGGCGCCTGGCTGCCCGGCGTGCTCCAGGTGATGTGCGATGCGGGCCGCCGGGGCGTCGGGCACCGACTGGAAGTAGTCGGCCACGTGACGGTGCATGCGTCGACGGTCCTCGGGTTCGGCGCCTTCGTAGGCCACCTGACGCACCACGCCGCTGGCAAAGGACAGGGTACCGTTCGGGCGACGCACCAAGAAGCCACGCTCGAGCAGCTCTTGAATGGCGCCCTGGACGTCGCTGCCTGCGATCACCACCAGCTGCCGCTCTTCCAGCCCTGCCCCAGCCACCGCCAGCCAACGCAGGGCGCGGCGCGTCGACTCCTCCAGCTCGTCCAGCCGGGCCGCCACCACCCCCTCGAGGGAGCTGGGCAGCGAGATCGGGATCGCGGAATCTCGGATGACACATGCGCGTCCACGAGTATCATCCACGACTCTCACGACACCGCGCTCCAGCAGGGCGTCCGACAGCTCCTGAATGTGGAACGGGTTGCCGCCCGCCCGTTCGACGATCGCGTGCAAGACGTCGGGGGGCACGTCGGCGCCGCGGAAACAGCGACGGACGATCTCGTCGCGCTCGTCCCCCTCGAGCTCGCTCAGCTCGATCACGGGCACACCGCGCAGGGCCGCTGCGGTGCGCGCTTCGGGGCGCGTGGCCATGAGGATGAGCACCGGGCTGTGGTGGACGCCTTGGCTCATGGTGCGCAGCAAGTCGAGCGACGCGCTGTCCGCCCACTGCAACGAGTCCAGCCAGACCACGATGGGCCCGCCCTTCGCGAGGTGCCGAAGCAGCAGCTCGATGGCGTGTACGACCTCGCGCGTGCGCTCTTCGTGGCTGCTCTCGAGGGCGCGCTCATCGGCGCTGCCGAGCAGCGTGAGCACACCGCGTTCGATCAGGTCGCGGCGGTCTCGGTCGATCACCACGGCCTGCAGGGCGGCGCGGATCTGTTCTCGCACCTGAGAGACCGGCGCGTCGTCCGAGACGAAGAAGATGTCGCGGATCAGGGTAGCCAGGCTCGAGAAGGGGACGTCGCTGGTACCGAAGCCACACTCCGTCGAGAGGATGCCCGGCATGGGGTCGAGGGAGTCGAGCGCGGCCGAGACGAGCGCCGACTTTCCAACGCCCAGCTCGCCCACCACGGCAGCGAAGACCGCGCGCCCGGTGGCCTCGGCTTCCCGATACAGCCCCCGGATGGTCTCCTGCTCGGCGACCCGCCCCACCAACCCCTCGGAGCCGAGGCTGTGGCGCGTGTCCACCGCCCGCTCCTCGCGGGATCGCGCGCCGAGCGCCCGATAGGCCCGGGTGCGCGTGCCGTCCTCTACGACGATGTCCTCGAACTCGCTCTCGTTCACCCGGAAGTCACGCCGAACCAGCCGGAACACGTCACTCGTGATACGCACGGAGCCCGCGTTGCCCTCGTTCGCCAGCCGCTCGGCGACGGCCAACGCCGCTTCGACTGGCGCATAGCGAAGCAGACGTCCCGCTCCGTCGCGCACCGTGGTGACGATCCCGGACGACACCGCGAGTGAGGCGGTGATGGGCGCAAAGAGGTCTGCCGAGAGACCGTGCAGCGCCTCCACCACGTCGAACGCGAGCGAGACTCCACGCAGCGCGTCCTGAGGGGTCGTGCGGCCGAGGCCGATCACATATCGAAAATGAGACTTCTCGGCGCCATCCTCCCACGAGAGCACGGCGTCGTTTTTGTAGGCCAGGTCGGCCAGGATCCGCGCGGCCGCGTGGTCCACGCTCGGCAGCTGGCCGGGATCGGTGAGGGCGCTCCCGTCCCGCACGCGCCCAGCCACCACCACCACCCGGCGTCGCTCACGCAGCTCGCGCTCCATGGCGAGCGAGCCCGCGTTCACCGTGAATCCCGCGAAGGTCATCGCGTCGCGCACGCGAGGGTCCTCCACGCTGGCGTGCGCGCGCGGGACGAGGCGCAGGAGGTGCTGCTCGAGGGCCTCGGCGTCCCACAGTACGGGCGACCCGTGCAGGAACTGCGCAAGCGAGCTGCCCAGAGAGCGGGCGGTCTGGAAGCGCTGCTCGGGGTCCGGGTGCAGGGCCCGCCGCACGATGCGGTCCAGCGCCTCGGGCACGGCCGCGTCCACGTCGCGTGGGAAGGTCACGCGCCCCTCACGTGCTGGCTCGAGGGCCTCGACGCCCTGCAGGCCCGGGTACATCGGGCGCCCCATCAGCAGCTCCGCCAGCAGCACGCCCAGGGAGTACACATCGCTGCGACGGTCCACGGGCAGCCCCTTCGCCTGCTCCGGCGACATGTAGCTGAATTTGCCTTTGATGACGCCGTCGTCCTCGGACACCAGCTTGGCCTTCGCGATGCCGAAGTCCGCGACCTTGACGATGCCGTCGTAGCCCAAGAGGACGTTCTGCGGGGACACGTCGCGGTGGACGATGTCCATGGACTCGCCCACGCTGTCGCGTCGCTTGTGCGCGTAGTCGAGCCCCTTGGTCACCTCGTGGACGATGTAGGCGGACAATCCGTACGGCAGCTTCTCCCCGGCGCGCTTGGCGGCCGCGCTGAGGCGCCCCAGGTCGATGCCATCCACGAACTCCATCGCCAGGAGGAACTCCCCCTCCACTCGGTCGAAGGTGTAGACCTGCACGATGTTCGGGTGGTTGAGGCGCGTGGCGACCTTGGCCTCGTCGACGAACATGCTCAGGAAGTGCTCGTTGCGGGCGAACTGCGGGAGCACGCGCTTGACCACCAGGACCTTCTCGATGCCCTCGGCGCCCGTGGTCTTGGCCAGGAACACCTCGGCCATGCCGCCCTTGCCCAGGCGACGCAGCACGCGGTAGCGGCCGAGGGACACGGGCGGCGGAGCGTTCGAGGTCACGGCGGCGGGATGATAGGCCCGCCGTGCACCCGGGATCAATCTCGGTGGCCCGACGGGCGCTCCACGGTCGTCGGAGGAGCCCAGCGCGGGACCCTGCTGGCCATCCAGATCCGCGCCCTAGCGAGCGGTCGACGCGGCGCTCGCCGGCTCGCGGGTGAGCGCGCCCCCTTCGAGGCGCATCACGAGCCGCCGCGTGTCGCGGTCCAGGTGCACCGTCTCGCGCAGGATACGCTCGCCGTCCGTGCCGAGCCCCAGCACCACCACCAGCGTCGCGTCGGTCGGGCGCAGCTCCTCGCGCTCGTCGCGCGCGAAGGCGAGCCGCAGGGCACCCTCGTCGAGGTCCGCCAGGGTCAGGGCGTGGATGCCGTGAGTTTGCCCGTTCAACTGGACGGGCTCGAAGCGCTCGGGCGCGTCGGGGTAGGCCACGGTCATCTGCAGCACGTCGTCCGGGTGGGCCCACGTGAGCGCGGCGAAGAGCGCCGGGGGCGAGCGCAGCGCCCCCGAGTGACGCTGCCGGCGGAGCACCGCCGCGTCGAGGGCCGGGTCGTTGGCCTCCGCGCGGAGGAGCGCGAGGCGCACCCGGGTCCAGGCCTGAGCCACCGCCGCGGCCCCCTCGTCAGCGGCTCCATCGGCCGCCTCGGCCACGCGCTGCTCGAGCCGCAGGGCCTCGTCGACGCGTCCGGCGTCGGCGGCTGCGCGCGCCAGCAGCAAGAAGACCTCCTCGTCCCCCTGACGCAGCTGGGCCAGGGCGCGGTACTCGCGGTAGGCGTCGTCGGGCCACGCGTGAGCGCGGTAGAGGTCCCCGAGCCGTCGGCGCGCCCATGGGTCGAGGGGCGCGCGCTCGACGATCTCGCTGAACACGCGGCGGGCCTCGTCGGGACGCTCCTGCCGCAGCCAGAACTCGCCCACGGCGGTGCGCACGGCGGCGTCCGCGAGGGGGTCGGCCCGCAACGCCCAGGCCAGGCGCCGCGCCTCGGGCAGGTTGTTGGTCTCCTCCAGGAGCTGGAGCAGGCGCAGCCGCAGGTCGAGCTCGTCCGGGGCGATCTCCAGCCAGCGCCGCACCAGGCGCAGCTTGGCGGCGGGGCTCCCCGCGCGTCGGTAGAGACGGTCGAAGACGCTCCAGTCGATGTTCTGGTCGTCGAGCCCCAGCAGCCGACGGGCCAGCTCCACCTCGCGGGCGCTGCCGAGCGAGCGCAGCACCACGGCGCGCAGGTAGCTTCCCGCAGCGCTGTTGGCCGAGAACGCCGCCGCGAGCTGCACGCGCTGCGCGCCGACGTGGGCGAGCATCATGTCGAGCAGCACGCGGCGCGCGCGGAAGTCGCCGAGCTCGCACTGGCCGAGGGCCTCCCGATAAACGGAGAGCGCTCCACCCACGCCGCCGCTGGCCGCGAGCCGCTCGCGCCACAGGTTGCGGCGCACCGCGAGGTCCTGGCGCGACGCGTCGCTGCAGGTGCGGCGCGTGCCGATGGCGCGGTCGGGTGCGTTGAACACGTAGGTGTGCTCGACGCGGATGGTGCGGCCCTCGGTGTTGGGGAAGCGCAGCCCCCGGACCTCCTGCACCACGCACAGGTCCACGTCGGATTCGTCCAGCGTGGAGCGCACCAGCGTGGCGCTCTCGACCGCGCCCGTGCCGTCGACCGACACCGCGACCGTCACGGACCCCTCGAGGTCCGGGCGCACCAGCAGCTTGCGCTCGTAACACGCGTTGGGTCCCCGGGCGCCCTGCCGCAGCACGCGTCCGACCGCGGCCTGCGCATAGCCCCCATCCGTCGTTGGAGCCGGCTCGGCCTCGCCTGCGCTGGCGCCGCTCGACACGCGCGGCACCCAGGTGCGCTCCGCAGCCTGCGTCTCCACCACGGGCGAGGCAGCCGCAGCGCGTCGACGCCAGCCTGCGTCCTCGGCGTGGACGGACGGACCGCGTCCCCCCAAGTGCCAGCTGAACTCGAGGGGGTTGAGATCGAAGTCCTGCACCAAGCCGAAGGTGTGCCCCTTGCCTCCCCCCACGACCAGCGCGTTCCACGGCGTGAGCAGGTCGTAGGTGAGCCCGATGGCCACGAGAGCCTCGCGGCCCGCGTTCTCGTCCAGCAGCTCGTCCAGGCGCGCGCTGGCCCAGCGGCGCCGGATGTCGGGCGCGGTGACGCTGCTGGCGCTCAGCTCGAGCGTCTGGTCGAACTCCACGCCGTCCCGCGCGCCCCGGACGCGAACGGTCGTGGGCACGTCGTCCACCAAGCGTCCGAAGAGGCGCAAACGTCCGCTGTCGGGCACGGTCAAGCGCCCCCGCGGGTAGACACGCTCCACGCCTTCGCCCAGGTCGACCTCGACCCCGCGCAGCATCGGGCGCGCCGCGTCGGTGAGGGTGGCGAGCACGGCGCCCGCCAGGTCTTCCCGGGCGTGGACGGTGCGCGCCGACGAGGTCCCCATCACCGCGCGCAGCAGGTCGATGTTCGCGTCGTCTCCGAGGCCGAGCGCAAAGAAGCGCGGCGCGCGCGGCAGGCTATCCAGCGCTGCGCGGATGCTGGTCGCGTCGAGCGCACCTGTCGTCGGGCGTCCGTCGCCCAGGTAGAGCACGGCCGCACGGGGTGCACCCTCGAGCGCGCCCGCCGCGCCACGCAGCATGGTGCCGAGGTCGGTCGCCCCGCCCAGCTGCGCCGTGCCCAGCGCCGAAAGCAGGCGCTCGCCGTGCTCGGAGCTGGCCTCGGCGAGGCCGCCCGCGTCGCCCTCGGGCGCGCGCGTCACCAGGTCCCCGAAGCGCAGCGCCACGCGGTCGGTGGGCGCCAGCTGCTGCAGCACGTGCTCCACCACCCCGCGGGCCAGCTCCAGCTCCTCTGGCTCGGTGCCCCCCGAGGTGTCCACCAGCAGCACGAGGGACAGCGGCACCTCCTCGCCCGTCGGAGCCAGGTCGTGCGTGGGGATGTCCACGGCGACGAAGGTCTCGTCGGGCATGCGCTCCCCCGTGAGCGGGTCGAGCTCACCGGTCTGCGCCCGGTAGGTGTAGATGTGGGGAGCCTGCGCCACCTCCGTGGTCTCGGCCGGGTCCATGATGTCGAGCGTGAAGTCCGCACGTGGGCGGAAGTCGCTGCGGCGCAGGACCACGCGCCCCCCCTCGGTGAGCGCGCCCATCCCGGCGCGGGTCGTCGCCCCGCTCGACGCCCCCAGGTCGACCGCCAGGTGCAGCTCGCCCACCAGCGGGGGCTCGCCGCTCGCGCGCATCGGATACACGTACGTGCGCGTCCCGCCGGTGCGCATGAGCCACTGCGTGTAGGCCACCTTCACCCGCACGACCTCGCCCGGCGAGACTGGGTAGACGCGCGCGCGGACGCGCTGGGGACCGTCGTAGGAGAGTCGCGCGGACGCCATGTGGGGCGGCACATAGGGGAGCGTGTAGCCGTCGCCCATCGGCAGCTGCTCGACCGCCGAGGCCACGAAGCCCGCGCCCTGATCCACCTCGAAGCCCTCGACCACCGCCCCCTCGGGCAGGCGCAGACGGTACTCGGCCTCGAGCGCGTCGTCGTATCCGTTGAAGAACGTCTGCACGACCTCGGTGCGGGCCAGCTCGCCATCGAGCGAGACCTGGACCTCGTGCGAGCGCATGCTCAGGGGTCGGCGAGCGACCCCGCGCTCGTCGAGACGGCGGCCCGCGAGCTGCCCGATGTAGCCTGCCTCGGGCGGCGGACGCGGGCTCGGGTCGGCGAGGCCGCCTGTCCAGTCGTCCCAGAGCGCGGCAGGGGCGACCTCGGCAGCGCTCGCGGTCAACACCAGCGTCTCGCCTTGGGCGATGCGTCCCTCTCCGCCCGACGCGCGGTACACGACCTCGCCGCTGGCGCAGTACACCTCGGTGCGCTCGGCGGTGACCTGCACAGCCATCGCGCCGTTCTGCACGCTGACGGTGCCGCTCGGGGACTCGACGTCGAGCCCCTGATCGACGCGCGCGTCGACGAAGACGCGCCCCGACAGGACGTTCACCCCGCCGAGGGTCACGCTCATGCGCGTGCCGCGGTCGAGCAGGAACCACGGGCCTGCGTCGTGGGTGAAGGTGGCGCGTGCGCCCTCGGGGGTCGCCAACGTCGCCCCCGTCTCGACACGCGCCGGGGCACGCGCCGTGGTGTCGTGCCCCTCACGGCTCAGGGTGACTGCACCTCGCACGGGCTCCACGAGACCCACCGTCGCGGCGGGGGGCGGCGCGCTCCCACCACACGCAGCGAGCACGGCGACCAGGGTGAGCGAGAGGCGCGCGGGCGCGGCGGTGCGGCGGCGGGACTTGGGCACGGACTGCAGCATGACGTGGGGGTGTTCTGGTGCGGGATGGAACGCAGAGGACGCGCGGGCGGCGCCGAGGGTCGGTGCCGAGCGCAGACGGCGCTCGGGGCGGGTGCGGCTCATGGTCAGCGCTTCGTTCGGGCGGTGCTGGGCGCGGGTGCGGTTCATGGTCAGCGCCTCCCCGTGCTGCTGTTGCTCGGTGTGGGGGTGGCCTCACTCAGGGTGTCGCCCGCGATGGTGAAGCCGTAGGCGCGCTGGTCGCCCTCGAAGCGCAGGCTGCGCACCTCGACGCGCTCGTCGTCCGCCCCCTCGCGCCAGACGACCACGAGCTTGGCCTCGACCGCGGTCAGGTGTCGCTCGCCCTGGCGGCGAACCTCCAGACGATAGGTGCCATCCTCGGCCTCGCGCACATCGAAGGCCTCGATGCCGTACTCGGGGGTGATGTCGGTCGGGCGCGTGAGCCCCAGGCCGGGGTAGCTCGCCCACAGACCCACGTTCGCATCGGGGTGCGACCACACGAGCGACGCGCGCAGCGGCGAGGCTTGGCCCATGACGCCGCTGCGGCGCATGCGCGCGACGAGGGCCGCGAGACCGTCGGCGTCGTTGGCCGCATGCGCGGCGGCGCGCAGCTCGGCGAAGCGCACGGAGGACCACAGGAGCGCGGTGCGCGCGAGGCCCACCGCGTCACCAGGCTGACCCGTCTGCGCCAGCGCTTGCTCGAGGCGCAGCGCTTCATCCACGCGCCCTGCGCCAGCCGCCGCTTGGGCGAGCAACAGGTTGACGCTGGTGTCGTCAGGGCGGATGGCCGCGAGGGTCTGGTACTGCCGGTACGCTTCGTCGAACCAGCCGTGGGCGCGGTAGAGGTCGCCCAGGCGGCGGCGCGCTAGCTCGTCGCGCGGCGCGAACTCGACGATCTCACTGAACACGCGACGCGCCTCGGCCTCGTCCTCGAGGCGCAGATAGAACTCGCCGATGGCGGTGCGCACCCCGGCGTCGGCCAGGGGGCTCTGGCGCATGGTGCGGGCCAGGCGACGCGCCTCGGCGCGCTGTCCGGTGCGCTCGAGCAGCTCGAGCAGCTGCAGCTGCAGCTCCATGTGGGTGGGGAACTGCGCGATCAGCCGACGCAGCACGCGCACCTTGGCGGCGTCGTTGGCGGCACCCGCCATCGCGCGGTCGATCATCTCTTGGTCCACGTTCGAACCAAAGGTGCGGCGCACCAGGCGCAGGTCCTCGGCCGACCGCACGCGGCGCACGATGGCGTTGCGGAAGTAGCCGCGCAGGCTGGAGCTGGTGGACGCGGTGTAGAGCGAGATCATCGCGGGGACGTTGCCCGCTCGGCTGAGCATCAGGTCCAGCAGTCGGCGACGCTCGGTCCAGCTGCGCGCCTCGCAGTGCGCGACGGCCTGCTGGTAAACCTGCAGCCACGCGTAGGCGTTGCTGCGGGCTCCCAGGCGCTCTCGCCACAGCTCGACGCGGTCGTCCAGGGAGGCGCGCGACGCGTCGGAGCAGCGGCTGCGCTCGTGGCGCGGCTGCGTGTCGATGGTGACGCGGGTGGTGATGGTGGTGCGTCCACCCGCGTGGTTCATGGCCACGCCCGTGTCAGCGAGCGCCTCGGAGTCTTCAGCCCGGTCGTCGTAGCGCGCGCTTCGCTGTTGGGTGGCGTCGCCCAAGGCGTCGAGCACGTCCGCCGCCTGGTTGCGGCTGCGCTCCGAGCCCGACGCGCTGCGCCGTACGTCACGCTCCTGAACCGGGCCCTGGGAGGCCGCTCGGGAGCGCATGGGCCGTGGCGCGTTCATGGGGCGCGCCTCGCCGCCGCTGCCGCCGCTGCCGTGCCCGATGGTGCCGATGTTGCCCATCCCAAGGGTGCCCTCGCCCATGCCGCCACCGCCGCGACCCGTGCCCGTGATCCCATAGGTACCGGGGGGCGGAGGCGCCTCGTCCCCTGCCAAGCTGCCGAGCGCGCCAGCCATCGCGGCTGCCTCGGCGGGCTGCGCCTCCTCACGGGCCATCCGCCCGTAGCCGGCGGCGTCGTCAGCGGGCGCTTCGGGCTCCGGCGAGGGAGCCGCGGGGACCGGCACGGTGGAGGGCGCGGCGACCACGGGCGCTGGCGAACCGGACTGCGAGTGGGAGCCGGCCCACTGGCCAGGGGGCTCGCTGGGGGAGTCGGCCGACTCCGACTCCTCCATGCTCGGCTCGGGGTAGGTCGCGCTCGTCCCCTCGGGCGAAGCGTCCAGGCTGCAGCCTGCCAGCGCGAACGGGAACAAGAGGGGGTTCGTGGTCGCGGCGTGCGCGTACTGCACGTCGCCCATCAGCTCGCGCGCGCTCGGGCCGAGCTGGCTCAGCTCCTGCTCGCTCGGCACGTAGAAGCTGGTGAAGGGCGTGATCAGCCCGTAGCGGGTGCCGAGGTCGGCGATCTCCTGCCGCCCCTCTCCCGACAGCAAGAGCTGGTGCAGGCGCTCTTGGGCCCAGCGCAGGCGGAGGTCGCCGCTGTCCGAGATGGTCTGGGTCTCGACCTCGAAGGTGCGCTCGAAGGGCTGACCGTGGAGCTCGCCGCGCACGGTCACGGACGTGGGCGGCGTGCCGTCGACACGCCCCACGATGCTGAGCGGTTCGCCGAGCACGACGTCCACTGGGCGCCGCGGGAACTGCTGCTCGATGCCCGCGCCCAGCTCCACCTCGACGCGCTGGGCGACGGGGCGGCGGGCGTGGCCCAGCACCTCGAGCGCCACACGGGCCCCCTCCGCGCGTGTCTCCACGCGACGCGAGAGACCGGAGCCGCGGGTCAGGGTCTCCAGCAGGCCGAGCTCGGCGTCGGCGCCCACCGCGACGGCGTAGGCGCGCAGCGGGCGGGGCAAGCGCGCGACCCGCTCGAGCAGCGCGTCGGCTTCCAGCTCGCCCACCGTGGGGGCGCCGTCACCCACGTAGACCACGACGCCAGGGCGCTGCGGGTCCAGGAGCGCGGCGGCTGCGGCGAGCGTGGCGCCCAGGTCGCTGGCGCCGCCACTCGGGACGCGGGCGAGGCCGTCCAGCAAGGTCTCGACGCGCTCCCGGCTGGCAGGTCCGAGGGCGACGGGCTCGTCGGTGACGGCGCGCAGCCCCAGGTCGCTGGCCACGATGGCGACGCGGTCGTCCGCGGAGAGGTGCGCGGCGAGCGCCTCGATCACGCCGCGGCCCAGCTCGAGCTGCGTCGACTCCGTCGCGGCGGAGACGTCGGCCACCAGCACGAGATCCAGGCCCGGGGGCGTGGTGTTGGCGCCGTCCGCGGTCGCGAGGTCGCGCGGGAGAACGAGGGGCAGGTACCAGTAGTCGCTCTCGGGCTCCTGGGCGATGGGGCCCGCCGAGGGGTCACGCGCGGGCGCCTGGTGCTCGGCGCGATAGGCGAGGCGGCCACGGGGCGTGTCCTCACCGTCCACGAGCTCGAGGAACAGGTCGCTGCGGGGACGGAAGTCGCTGCGGCGCAGCACGACGCGGCCGTCTTCCACGCGCGCCCCGTGACCCGCGCGCACGGACCCGGCCAGGGCCTCGCGGAGGTCGGCCGAGAACTCGAACTCGGAGACCAGCGGGGCATCGCCACCTGCGCCCATGGGGAAGCGGTAGACGCGCGGCTGGTCGGCGCCGGGGCGCCGCAGCCACTCCACGTAGCGGATGGCGATGCGCCGCGTAGCGCCCGGCTGAATGGGGTAGATGCGCGCGCGGTAGCGACCCGGCGCGTCCCACTCGAGCAAGGCCGGGTCCAGGGTGGAGCCGCGGTACACCTGCTGCTGGTACTGACGCGCCGCCTGCGCCTTCTCCTTGATGTAGCCGTCGACCAGCCGGCCCCGGCGGTCCACGGCGAAGCGCTGCAGCACGGCCTGCTCGGGCACGGAGATGCGGTACAGGCCCTCGACCATCTCACTGGCGGGGTTGAAGAACTCCTGCTCCACCTCGGTGACGGCCAGGTCCCCCTCGATGCGCACGTGCACGCTCAGGCGCCGGACCACCAGAGGCCAGCGTGCGAGGCCCACCTCGTCGGGGACACGCGCTTCGAGGACACCCACCCCAGCGCCCTGCTCACGCGCTCCGCCTGGCTCGGCGAGGCCGCCCGTCCAGTCCTCCCAGAGCGTCGCCGGGACGGGCGCGTCGGCCGCTTGAGTGTAGCGCTCGCCGGTCCCGACGGCGCCGGGATGCTCACCGTTCGGAGCCGCGTAGGTGACGTCCCCGCGCACCACGTATACGTTGCGCGCCGGGGTGTTCTCGAGGGACACGGCGGCGTCGCTCAGGTGCAGCTCCATGCCCTCCGTTTCAGTCCCGAAGCGGACGGTCAGGGCGTCCTCCGCGGCCACCTCCACGTAAACGCGGCCGCCATCGACGGTCAGCGTGCCCTCGGCGTCCACCGCCAGCCGAGCGCCGGCGGCCGCCAGCACGCGCGGACCCGCGTCCAGCTCCACCCAGGCGACACCGTCTTGGGGGACACCCAGCTCTTGCCCGGGCGCGAGGCGCAGCGAGGTGGGTGTCCCCTCACCCAGGGACCCACGCACCGCACGCGCCGTCGCGACGGTGTCATGGGTGTCCTCGGGACCACCACCACAGGCCGCGGTGAGCAGCAGGGTCAGCGCCAGGACGCCAGCCGGCCTTGGGAGGCTCCCCGTCCGGGGCAGGTCCCGCCATGCGAGAGGCTTCAGCGAGGGCCGACGCGGGTGACGAACGACCGAGGAGAGGGCGCGGCTGAGCGACATGGAACTCCAGAGGGGCGAGCAAGCGGTCCGAGAGGGGCGACCACGAAGAGGGCTGACGCCCCGGAACGAGAGAAGTTCCGACGCGCGTGGCGCCGGATTCCTTGGCTCGCTCTCCCAGACCCACCAGACGCCTGGGAGCTTCGTCGACGACGTCAGCGTCCCACGCGTGTGGGGAGCGAGGGAAGCCCCGCGTTCGGAGGGCTCGCCCCAGGTGCGGGGCGCGGTCCCAGCGGTCCCAGGACACCCATCCCGCGGGCGCGGTCCCAGGACACCCATCCCGCGGGCGCGGTCCCAGCGGTCCCAGCGGTCCCAGGACACCCATCCCGCGGGCGCGGTCCCAGCGGTCCCAGGACACCCATCCCGCGGGCGCGGTGTGGGTGTCCCCACGCTGTCAGGACTGGCGACCCAAGAGGGCGCGGACCCGGGGATGGAGGAACAGCTCCTCCGTAGGCAACCGCCGAAGCGCGCCTAGGAGGATCGCACGCCGCGCAGTTGGCCCGGCGTCGCGGGGCACGAAGCACCAGCGCTGGGCGCCGACGCGCGCGAGGCCACCCGACGAGGCCTCGGGGAGCGTCTCCTCACGCACGGTGACGCCGACCTTCTCGAGGGCGAGCGTGAGCGCCTCGATATCCGCGCGCAGCGTCTCGTCGGCGTCGTCACGGGCCGTCACCCCCGCAGGATGCGCCCGGAGTCACCCCACGTCGACGGCGATACGCGCACGCGCACGCCTCACGCGCGCCGCTACGGTTGCCCGCCGTCCACACGAATACGCGTGCGAGGGACTTCCTCGTCCCACTCGTCGGACCAACCGGGGTAGTGCACGCGACAGGTCTCGCCGTAGGGCGGCGCCTCGAGGATCTCGGCGCGGTACCAGCGCCCGCGCCACTCCACGTGCACGGCGAGCCCGACCGGCAGGTCCGTGTCGGGGGTGGGTGTCCATCCGCCGGGGTCGTCGGAGCTGCCCATGTTGCCATCCGCCCCCTCGGCGCCCGGGTGCTGGACGAACACCTCCGGGAGATCCGTCCCCTCATCGCTGGCCTGGGGCAGGCGGATGCGTGTCGTGTCGACCGACTCGTCCCATTCGTCGGACCAACCGTCGTAGTGGATGCGGTACATCCCGTCGGGCTGCTGGCCGAGGATGGTCGCCGCGTACCACGATCCTCGCCACTCGACCTGGACCGCCTGTCCCTGGGCGTATGCGGCGGGCACGGTCTGCACAGCGACGGTGGACCCACTCGACGAAGCCCCACCCGAGGCGCCGCAGCCCGACCCGAGCAGATGGGCGACACAGACGATCAGAGCGCCGCTGCGCGCCCCCGCGAAGGACCACCGAGGTAGGAACATGAGCGCCATGCTGCCATGTACGCCGCTTCCGTGGTCTCCCTCCCTCGAACGTGCTCCGGCGTACGCGCGCCAAGCCGCCCCAGCCGCTCGAGGATCCGCTGCTACAGCGGGGTCAACACCACCACCGGCAGCTGCCGCTCCGTGCGCGTCTGATAGCGCTTCCACATCGGGTTCACCGTTGCCCCGAGTTCCCACAGGCGCACGCGCTCCTCGCCCTCTGCAAGCGACGCACGCGCACGCAACGAGCGGCGACCGACCCGCACGTCCGCGATGGGATCCACCTGAAGGTTCTTCCACCACTGCGGGTCGCGCCGCGCCGCGCCGTCCGAGCCGACCACCACATATCGGCCTCCGTCCTCGAAGTACACGAGCGGGGTACTGCGTGGGAGCCCGGTCTTGCGCCCCCTCACCGTGAGCAACAACATGGGCAGCCCCGCCCAGGCCCCGAGGCGCCCACCGCTGCGCTCATAGAGGACAGCATGCGCCTGGAACCCAGCCTTGAGGACGCGCGCACGCAGATGACGGAGCTTGGAAGCCATTGGCGGGACCTTAGCGCTTTGTGACACTGTGTGCAGGTGCCGCCTGCCCTGTCCGAGCGCTCTCGTCGCATCCTGTTCGCTGCCGTCACGGAGTACATCGCGACCGGCGAGCCCGTCGCCTCGCGTCGGTTGCAGAAGGCGTACGAGATCGAGCTGTCCCCCGCGACCATCCGCAACGTGCTCTCGGATCTCGAAGAGGCGGGCTACTTGGTGCAGCCGCACACGAGCTCGGGGCGCGTACCTTCGGAGGCCGGCTTTCGCGCGTTCGTGGACGCGCTGGTGAGCATGCGAGCGGTCTCCACCGCACACCGACGCGCCGTCGGGCGTGCGCTCGGGGCGTTGGGACCCAACGACGACTTGGTCCAAGAGGCGGGTGAGCTGCTCAGCTCGCTCACTGGCGCGGTGTCGGTCATCACGCGGCCGAAGCCAGAGGAAGAGGAGCTGGACCAGCTGCGCTTCATGCTGCTGCGCGCGGGGCAAGTGCTGGCTGTCCTCGTGACGCGGGCGGGGACCGTCCAGAACCGCGTGCTGGCGTTGCCCGAGGGCGTCGACGCGAGCGAGCTCGAGCGGCTCAACAACTACCTGGGCGAGCACGCGCCGGGGAAGTCGCTCCGTCAGCTGCGTGACTTCCTGGCGGCGCGTCAGGACGATCGGCGCGACGAGTACGACGCCCTGCGCGGGCACGCGAGCGCTCTGATCGAGGCGGCCGCCGACAGCGCCCCCAGCGCGCTTTCGACCGTGGTGATCGAAGGACAGCAGCGCCTGTTCGACCGGCCCGAGTTCGGCGACGCCGCAAAGATCCGAGGATACCTGCGCGCCTTCGAAGACCGCGAGCGGCTGCTGAGCCTGTTGGACGAGACGATCGCCGCGGGCGGCGTCCAAGTGCTGATTGGCGCCGAGGCGAACCTGCACCCCGTGGAGGACATCTCACTCATTGCGACGCGCTACGAGGCGGGGCAGCGCGCACACGGAACGCTAGGTGTGGTGGGGCCTACGCGCATGGACTACGCGCAGGTCGTCCCCTTGGTGCGCTACACCGCCAGCTTCGTGAGCGAGCGCCTGGGAGGCGGTCGAGACGAGCGCGTGGAACGCGTGGAGCGGGAAGCGCGCGAGGGACGCGACGACCAGGGGTCAGTCGCAGGCGACGAGCGAGGGGGGAGCGACGACCACGAGGGACGCACCACGGGTGATGGGCGAGGCGCTCGCGAAGGGCGTGCAGAACCTAGGCGGGACGGGTCGAGCGGGCCCCACGAGGACGGGCACCGACGGTGATCGTAGCCGCGCCGTTCCTGCCCGTCCGCGGGGTGCTGTTCGTGTGCGCCCACAACTCCGCGCGCAGCCCCATGGCCGAGGCGCTCGCGCGGGCGCGCTTGCCGGAGACGGTCCACGTGACGAGCGCTGGACGGGACCCGAGCGCTGGCGTGCACCCCCTGGCCGTCGAGACCCTGCGCGAGGAGGATCGCCTCGACATCCGCAGCCACCGACCGCGACAGCTCAGCACCGTCGACCTGTCGCGGGTGGACCTCGTGATCTCGCTTGCGGGCCGCGACATCCTCTCCGACCTCCCCCGCGGGCTCGAACGGCTACACTGGGACACGGAGGACCCCACCCTGATCGGCTACGACCTGCGCCGGGACGTCCTGCTGGACCGCTTTCGGGACGTCCGAGACTCCCTCGTTCGACGCATCGGGCAGCTCGTCAGTCGCGGCCACGAGAGCTTCGGCCCGCCAGGTCTGCGCTGAGCTTCGCGGGACACCCATTCGGCCTGGGGACACCCATTCGGCCTGGGGACACCCATCCCGCCCGGGGACACCCATCCCGCCCGGGGACACCCATCCCGCCTGGGGACACCCGTCCCGCCCGGGGACACCCATCCATTCCGCTCTTGTGAATGAACGCTCAGTCAGTACCCTGCTCGGATGTACTCACCGCGCGGTGAGCTTCCGAGGAGCGAGCGATGATCGAGTGGAGCGAACAACACAAGCAGATCCGGTCCATGGTGCGGCGCTTCGTCGAGACCGAGATCGTCCCGCAGATCGACGAGCTGGAGCACGGGGACACGCCGCCGTACGAGGTCCTGCGCAAGATGCTGAAGACGTTCGGCATCGGCGACATGGCGAAGGGAAAGTTTCTCGCGGAACTCGAGCGCAAGAAGAAGGGTGAGGTACGCGAGAAGAAGGAGCGCGAGGGTTTCCACGGTCCCTCCGCAGACGCGATGGCGATGCAGCTGATCCCCATCGTCGAGCTCTGCCGCCACAGCCCGGGCATGGTGACCGCCCTCGGGGTCAGCATCGGGCTCACGGCAGGCGCCATCGAGCGCAAGGGAACCCTCGCACAGCAAGAAGAGTTCGTGCCGCCGCTGCTCACGCTGGAGAAGGTCGGCGCCTGGGCCATCACGGAGCCGGGCAGCGGCTCCGACGCGTTCGGCTCCATGCGCGCCAGCGCCCGCCGCGACGGAGACGACTACATCCTGAATGGCAGCAAGACGTTCATCACGAACGGGCCGTACGCGGACACCATCGTGTTCATCTGCCGGCTCGAGGGCGCCGCAGGGCCCGATGGCGAGCTACCCATCGTCAGCTTCATCCTCGACCGCGGCATGAAGGGGCTCGAGCAGAGCAAGCCGCTCCGCAAGATGGGGATGCACAGCTCACCCACAGGGCAGCTGTTCCTCGACGACGTGCGGGTCCCCAAGTCGCGCGTGCTTGGCGAGAGCGAGGAAGGCGGGGCCCGCAAGAGCGCGAAAGACACGTTCGGGAGCGAGCGCACCGGGGTCGCGGCGATGTCCCTCGGCATCATCGAGCGCTGCCTCGAGCTGTGTAAGGAGTACGCCAAGACCCGCGTGCAGTTCGGCAAAGCCATCGGCGAGTTCCAGCTGATCCAGCTCAAGCTCGCCAAGATGGAGGTGGCCCGCATGAACGTGCAGAACCTCGTCTTCCGGCAGATCGAGCTCGCGGGGCACGGGAAGCACATGAACCTCGCTGAAGCATCCGCAGCCAAGCTGTACTGCGCGCAGAGCGCGATGGAGGTGTGCCTCGAGGCCGTCCAGCTATTCGGCGGGAACGGGTACATGGCCGAGTACCGCGTGGAGCAGCTGTGCAGAGACGCAAAAGTGCTTCAGATCTACGGAGGAACCGACGAGATTCAGATCTCTCAGATCGCTCGCTCGATGCTGAGGGACGCGTAGTCCCCGCGAACCGCCGCGCACAACGCTTGCTATTGGCGAGCAAAGGTCGCATTTTCGGGCGTCGTCGTGGCCTCTTGGGCGCTTCGCGAACTTGACCTGTACACGCGTGAACCGCAGTATGGTCCCCCCCCTGTAAGTGAGCGTCTCGAGGTACTGACCGATCATGGCCGAACAGCGATATCGCGTAGTAGAGCGCTTAGCCGCTGGTGGCATGGCCGAGGTGTTCGTCGGCGACGCCATGAGCGTGCAGGGCTTCAAGAAGCGCGTGGCGATCAAGCGCGTCTTGCCGCACCTGGCGTCCAACGAGAACTTCATCGGGATGTTCCTGGACGAGGCCCGCCTCGGGGCGCGCATGAACCACGCGAACATCGTGTCGGTCATGGATATCGGCGCGGCCGACAACACCTACTTCATCGTGATGGAGTACGTGGACGGGGCGAACCTCAAGACCATCATCGAGGTGCTGCTCAAGCAGGGGCGCACCGTACCGATGAAGGAGGCCGTCTACATCGCGATGGAGGCCAGCCGCGGCCTCAGCTACGCGCACGAGCTGTGCGACGACGAGGGCAATGACCTCGACATCGTGCACCGCGACATCTCCCCGCCGAACATCCTCATCAGCAAGCGCGGTGAGGTGAAGGTCACCGACTTCGGCCTCGCGAAGGCGAGCACACAGCTGGAGAAGACCGACCCGGGCGTGGTGAAGGGCAAGTTCAGCTACCTGGCGCCCGAGGCCGCCGTGGGCGACGCGGTCGATGAGCGTGCGGACATCTTCGCGCTGGGCATCGTGCTTTGGGAGATGATCGCGGGGCGGCGCCTGTTCCTGGGCGACTCGGACTACCAGACCGTCAAGCTGGTGCAGCAGGCGCAGGTGCCGAGCTTGTCCGCGATCAACCCCGAGGCCGACGAGGCGCTCGAGCGTGTGCTGGCGAAGGCGTTGGCGAAGAACCCTGCTGACCGCTACCAGACGGCGCGCGAGATGAGCGACGCGCTGGCGGGTTTCCTGTTCAGCCACCAGCTGAAGGTCACCTCCTACGACATCGCCGCCCTCGTGAAAAACGCCGTCGAGAACGAGGACAAGCCGCGCGCAGCTGTCGGGCAACAGTCGATCATCGACAAGCTCATCCAGGAAGAGCTCGTGCGCTTCACCTCGCTCGGTGGCGACGGAGGTGGGGCAGGACACGCGCTGGACATGGACGACGACATGGGGGGCGCGCAGCCTCTCGATGCGGGCTCGTTCGAGGATCCGTCCTCCTGGTTCAGCGACGACGGGGATGGTGCGGGGTTCGGGTTCGGGGAGGGCGCCGGAGCCGAGGGCGCAGCCCCGCTGCCGGGCTGGCGTGAGTCTGGCGTGGACGACGGAATCGCCAAGCTGGAATCGCAGAACGTGGACCTCGATGCGGTGGCCGGTGTGAGAAGCGCAGGCGGGTCGAACGGGGGTTCGAGCAGCAGCACGGGCGGAGGGACACCCACGACGACGGCTCCGCGCGATGCCTCGGACTCCTCGCCCTCGAGGACACCCACAGCGGCGGGAGCTCCGGAGGCTGCGTCGGGGGGGTCAGGCAAGTGGATGCTCGTGGCGCTACTCGTCGTCGCCGTTGGCGGTGCAGCTGCGTTCCTCATGACACAGTCCTGAGCCAGGCCGTCAGCCTGCCTGACGGACTTTGGGCCTGGCGGGCGGGCCGGGGACACCCATCTGCTTGGGCCTGGCGGGCCTGCCGGGGACACCCATCTGCTTGGGCCGGCCGGGGACACCCATCTGCGGGCCAGGCGCGTGGGCCTGCCGGGGACACCCATCTGCTTGCCTTCCGGGCCGGGCCCCCACTCAGCGTACCTCGCGTAGCCGCCGCCCGAGGCGTCGCTGCTCACGTCGACTCAGCGTCTGGGTGCCGAACCGCGCTGCGACGTAGGCTTCAGTGATGGCCTGGACGACATCCGCACCGGGGTGACCACGTTGCGCTATCAACTCCATGTGTTGGATGGGTGTCCTCGCAGCGGGTCGTGGCACGCCGACGCGCGCCAACCGCCGCTCGAGCGACTGGTACAGCGCACGGGCACGCGCGGCGTCCTCGGACAGCGTGCCCTGCCCGGACGTGCGTCCACGGCGCAAGACCAGCGCCCCGACGAGGAGGACGCCAAGCAGGCACGCCGCCGCGATTGCCCCCCGCGACCGCCCCCCGTGCAACGCGACGCCAAGCTGCGACTCGTCGTCCCCTCCCGTGGCCGCCCTCGGGCCGAGGACACCCAACTCGCGCAGGAACGCTCCGATCGCGCGGAGTCCGTCCACTTGGGCGCGTAGGTCATAGCCCACGACGCGCCTTTGCCAGGCGGTCCGGAGGGCGTCGAGCACGTCCATCACCGGTGACAGGAACGCTGACTGTGCTGGTCCGTTGTCCGCCCGCACCGCTGGTGTGGGGTCCAGAGTGCGCCAGTCTCCATCGATGTGGGCCTCCACCCAGCTATGGGCGTCGCCGTTCCGGACGGCGTAGTAGCCGCCGAAGCGGTTGAACTCACCGCCGACGAAGCCGGTCACGCTCCTTGTCGGGACACCCACCGTCCGGAGCATGATGGCCATGGCGCTCGAGAAGTACTCGCAGTGGCCCGCGCGCGCCTCGAACAGGAACACGTGGAGCGGGTCTTGGCCCGCGGTGTCCGGCTGGACGAGACTGTACGAGAACTCCCCCGATGACCGCAGGTAGTCGCGCACGCGCACGGCCATCTCGGACGTCGAGCGCGCCCCGCTCACCACCTCTCGTGTCAGCGCCGCGATGCGCTCGTGCCCCTCTGGCACCTGCAGGTAGGCCTCGCGTTCTAGCGCGCTGAGCTCCCGGGGCCGAGCAGGCGCGTCCCAGGTGGTTGGCGCGCGCTCCCAGACGGCCTCGTCGGGGGCAGTCACCGCATCGTACGCCAGGGGGAGGCCATCTGGCTCGAGGTAGCGTAGGTCGAGCCCGCTCCGAAGCTCCAGCCGACGGTACACCACCACACCGTTGGAGACGCGGGCGCTGACGTCGACTGCCACGGCTCGTTCGGGGAGGAACACGACGGGATCGTCCAAGGGGTCCACCAAGACGCTGAGATGGGTGTCCCCGGCATCCGGCCGCCGGCGAAGCAGCACGCGCTCTCCGATGTCGACGACACGCTCCTGGTCGTCGAGTTGCCGCGACCAGTGACCGGCCTCGTAGTGGTCGAACGAGGTCCCGCGCATGCGAAACGCGCGGTACGGAGCGGGGGACGCAGACAGGTGCTGCGGAGTGATGCGCATCACAACGGTCGGGTCATCGCGGATGACACCGAAGCCGCCCAGCTGGATGTCCCCGCCAAAGCCCACGACACTGGACGGATCCCCGTCGCCCAAAGAGAGGAATCCGAGTCCCACCCGCGGGAAGAGCAGGAAGAAGAAGGCCGTGACGAAGAACAGCGGTAGCGAGAGCAACGCCGTTCCCGCCAAGAAGCCGCTCCCCACGAGCGGCCGCTGAAGCCAGACCTGGGCCTCCGGTGACGGGCCATCCGTGATCGTCGCACCGGGCAACGCATATTGGGTTTCCAGCTCCCCGCGGAGGTGGTTGAGCGCCAGGATCCAAGGCGTGATCACCACATAGAGGAGAAAGATCAGCGCGTAGTCGAGCCCGTTCGAGAGGATGGTCGCCGCCAGTAGGTGGATGATGGCCAAGACCGCGATGTGCTGGTGGTCGAGCGCCCCGCGACGGTGATAGAGGCGCGACACTTGGAGGACACCCACGAACTCCACAGAGAGCGTGAGGATGGATGTCCCCGAAAACCCGCGCGCCACTTGGAGGACACCCACCGCCGCCATCAGGGCGGTGACCGCCCGCGACCAACGGACGGGGAGGAACCGCCGCTCGTCGACGAACCAGCTCGCGACCACGAGGACACCCATCACGAGGATCAAGGGGGGCTGCAGGGTGTCCCCAAGGGTCAGCGCGAAGAGGCCGATGCTGGCCACGAGATAGGTAACGAGCTTGTGGAGCCGAAGGAAGCTCATGCGGCGTGCTCCGGCCGAGAGGGCGGTGGCGACCCCGGGAGGCGACCTGGACCGGGCGCCACGCCCGAGACGTCGACCGCGACGCGCAGCGTGAAGCCGTCCCGCATCCGCGGCGACGATGCCGGGGCCCGATGTGCGAACTCCGGACGCGACTGGGACCGGTCGGTAGTGGGCGGATCGAGCGACGCGAGGGGGTCCGCTGCGAATGGCGCGAGCAGCGCCAAGAACCGAAGGAGGGGGTCGGCACTTGCGCCAGCGTCGACCCGCACACTCGCCGAGTGTTCGCATCGAATTGCGACAGAAATCCCCTGTGCCAGCGAGGCTACGGCGAGGGACGCGCACTCGGAGACGGCGTGCTCGAAGGCCGCTTCCCACTTGTCCCGTGCATGAGCGGCGCTGGGAGGGCGCTCGTCCAGCAGAAGCGTCAGGGTCCGGTCCGCGTCGGCGGCCCGCTCACGCGACACGAGGCGGCCCTGACTCGCGCTACGCCGCCAGTGGATGTCCCGGGATTCGTCCGAAGGGCGGTGGGGCCTGAGTCCGAGCGTGTCATGCCCGAAACCTCGCCGCGGGCTACTATCCACCATGCCACGCGCGTCCGTGGGTAGCCTCGGGGGTGCGACCTCGCGGACCGCCGGAAACACCAACACCTGTTCCGCTGTGGCCCTGCGGCTGACCTTCTCGATGAGCCCAAAGGGGTAGCGGGTGGCCACCAACAGCATCCCGAGCGAGTGGACACCCCGGCGGAGTGGGGTGAGTGAGGTCGACACGGTCACGTGCGCGCGAGCGGGGACCCGGACGACGTATGTGCCGCGGCCGGTGAAGGCTCCCACTGCAGATGGGTGTCCTCTGGAGGACGTCCCGGATGGGTGTCCTCTGGACGCCTCCTGGGCGGCCTCCTCGTTGGGTGGGTGTCCTCTGGCGACCTCCTCTCTGGCGACCTCCTCGCGGATGTCCAGCGAGAGACTCGGAAGGTACCGCTTGGTGTTCACCAGCCTGACCTCGATGGAGTGCGCGACCCCGACGTACAAGCGCGGCGGAAGCCTCCGGTGGGCTTGCAGCTGGTACAGCGCCAGGTCGCTGAGGGTGCCGCTCACGAGCAGTAGGCTGAGCAGCAGCCCGAGGATGAGGTAGAGCAAGTTGTTGCCCGTGTTGACAGCCGCGATGCCCACTCCGAAGGTGACGAAGACATAGCCCTTCCCCTGACGAGTGAGCGAGAAGCGCTGACGCCGGCGGCCGATGCGGCTCATAGCGGCACGGGTAGAGAGTGCAGCAGCTCGCGAATCACCCCCTCTGCCAGCGTGCGGTCGAGGGGGTCGCCCGTGGTGCGCACGCGGTGAGCCAGGACAGGGACGGCCAGCGCATGAACGTCATCAGGCGTCGCATAGCCGCGAGACTGCACCAAGGCATGCGCTCGGACCGCACGTTCGAAGGCGAGGGCCGCGCGTGTACTCGCGCCGAGCGTCAGCCGCGGCGTGTTGCGTGTTGCGATGACTAGCTCGTGCACGTAGGCGACGATTGCGTCATCGACCCTCACCGCGTCGACGCACGCTCGCGCCGCGGCGAGCTGCTCCAGCGACCAGCAGCGAGAGAGCGCCGCGACGGGGTCCCCGGCGCCACGCTCGCGCAGGAGGGCGCGCTCGACCTCGGGGGCGGGGTAGCCAATCCGGAGCCGGACCAAGAAGCGGTCGAGCTGCGACTCGGGGAGAGGATATGTACCGTAGAAGTCGTCCGGGTTCTGGGTGGCGACGACGAAGAACGGCTCCTCCAGGCGATGCGTCTGACCCTCGATGGAGACCTGTCGTTCATCCATCACCTCCAGCAAGGCGGACTGCGTCTTGGGGGTGGTACGGTTGATCTCGTCGGCTAGGAGAAGCTGCGTGAAGACGGGCCCCGGACGAAACTGGAACGTCCCCGCCACTGGGTCGTACACGTTACCCCCGAGCACGTCGGCTGGCATCAGGTCGCTGGTGAACTGCAGGCGACGAAACTCGACCCCCAATGACGAGGCCAGGGCTCGAGCGAGCGTGGTCTTTCCCACGCCGGGGACATCCTCGATGAGCACATGCCCGCCAGCCAGGAGTGCCGTCACCGCCAACTCCACGACATCCGCCTTTCCACGGAGCACCGCGCCAACATGAGCTACCAGCAGCTGGGTAGCCCGCGCAGCCACCATGACCTCGGCCTCGGCCTCGGCCTCGGACGACGCGCGCAGCGACGTACGTCGTCCGGTGGCGAGTGGGGAAGACGAGGCCGATGGCGGGACTAGCGGCGGGACCGACGGCGAGGAATGCGAGGACACCCAGGCAGACTACTACCCGCAGCGCCGGGTCATTCCTGGTTTTGTGTGCGTCGGAGAGGCGAGGGGCGCAGCTGTGCGTGAAGCGGCGCAGCGTGACTGTCCGGGTGGGCTCTCTCTGACTCCAGCTCGAACCCGCCACCCCCAGGCCCGCGCAACGCGGTCCCGTGAACCTTGCTCCCAACGCGCGCTTGGTGGACCATGTCGCGGTCCGGAATGCCGGCGCCCCCACCCTGTTCCCGAAGGTACTCATGCGCATCTCCCTCTCCGACGTTTCGCTGAACCAGGCCCAGGTCGACATCCTCGTCGTGGGGGTCCGCTCGAACAACCCGAAGAAGGACGAGATGCTCGACAAGATCGAGAAGGCCGCAGGAGGCACTCTCGTCGCGCGAGCCATCAAGGACGAGGGCTTCGAGGGCAAGGCTGGCCAGACGTTGAAGCTGGCTGTGGGCGGGCGGCTCAAGGCGGGTTGGGTCTTGCTGGTGGGGCTGGACGGAAAGCCGACGGCCGAAGACGCGCGGTCGCTCGGCCTGCGCGCGGTACGTGCGGCGAGGCAGCAGAAGAGCGTCGCCATCGTTCTGCCCCAAGACACACCAGAAGAAGCTCGGCTCGCCGTAGAGGGCCTCCTCGGGGCTGCTTACCGCTACGAGAGCTACAAGACGGGCAGCAGGAAGACCAAAGGCGGGCTCAAGAGCGCTCTGCTGCTGACGGCGGACAAGAAGCGGGCCGAGATGCGCGACGCGCTCAAGCATGGGCGGGCCATCGGAGAGGCGGTCAACCTCGCGCGTGATCTCGTCAACGGGCCGCCAAACGACATGAACCCGGTCGCGCTGGCGCAAGCGGCAAAGAGCGCATGTGATGTTGCGGCGGCAGAAATTGGGAACGGCAGCCTCACCTGCAAGGTTCACGACGAGAAGTGGATCGCCAAAGAGCGGATGGCCCTGTTTCTTGCGGTAAACGCTGGAGGGACGACGCCGCCTAGGGTCGCGCACCTCACGTACAAGCCCGCCGGCGCCAAGAAGAAGGTCGTATTCGTGGGCAAGGGACTCACCTTCGATGCGGGTGGGCTCTGCATCAAACCGGCAGGCTCGATGGTCGACATGAAGTGCGACATGGCTGGGGCCGCCGTCACGGTCGCCGTCGTCATCGCGGCCGCACGAATGGGGTTGCCCGTGGAGGTCCACGGCATCATCGGCACCACCGAGAACCTCTTGGGGGCGTCCGCCTACCGGCCGAGCGACGTCTACACGTCACGAGAAGGCAAGACGGTCGAGATCATCAACACGGACGCCGAGGGGCGCCTCGTTCTGGCCGACGTGCTGCACTGGGCCAGTGAGCTCGAGCCGGACTACATGATCGACCATGCCACGCTGACGGGAGCATGCATGATCGCGCTCGGCAACTACCGCGCCGGACTGTACGGGAACGACGACGACTTCGCAGAAGCCTATCTGGAAGCGGCGCGAGCGAGCGGCGAAGCCTACTGGCGCATGCCCCTCGACGCCGACCTCAAGCCGTCGCTGAAGAGCGACGTCGCGGATCTCAAGCACACAGGTTCCCGGTACGGCGGCTCCATCACTGCCGCCCTGTTCCTGCAGGAGTTCATCGGTAAGACCCGCTGGGTCCACCTGGACATCGCGGGCCCCGCGTACGTCGACCACGCACACGGTCGCCACCCAAAGGGCGGGACAGGCTTCGGCGTAGCGACGGGTGTCAGCTTCCTGGAGCAACTGGCACGAGACTCGGAGAGTTCAGGGGACACCCATACGGGCTGAGCTCGTACGGCATACATCGTTTTCCTCGGGTTCGCCCGGGGTCCGCGCCCAGGTCCGCCCAGTTGGACAACCATCCCAGTTCTCCCGGGGACATCCTCTCAGTTTGAGGGGAAGGGGACACCCACCCATCGCGTCCTCGTAACGTCCTCCTAAGGACACCCATCGTTAATTGGAGACTCGAGCACAGCCATGCGGCGTCCCCTTCGCTGCAACGATTTCGAGGTGCAACGGACCCAGATGCCGATCCTAGGCGCGCTTCGAGCTACACACGCCACATCGAGTCGTCTCTGCGACGCCCGCCGCGCACGGGCTCGATGCTCAGCCGTTCTACTGGCGTGCACCGTGTACCTGCTTGGAGGCTGGTTCTTGCCGAGCGTAGGGTTGGCGCACCTTGGGCACGTCATCCAACAGGCTGAGCGCTACATCAAGCTCGACGTATCAGGGTACCGCGTGCGAGTCGTCGTGTCGCTCACGCTTGGCGCACAGGAGATGAGCCGGGTGATGCACCAGGCCGACACCGACCAGAACGGGTGGGTGTCCCCGGGAGAACGCGACGCGTACATGGCACTCTGGGGCGACGGTCTCCGGGAAGAGCTACGCATCTCGGTGGACGGCACATTGGTCGAGGTCCTGTATGGGGAGGCCTTCATGCAGCCGATCGGGCCAGTGTCCGCCGTAGACGGCGCCGTCGAGATGGTCGGCGAGTTCGTCCTCGATGGCGGTGAGCATCTCGTCTCCGTGGCAGACGATATGCCACGGGACGCGTTCGACCGTACCGACTTGTCATTTCGGGCACGGGATGCGGCAACGTTGCTAGCTAGCGGTATCGGTGAGTTTCCCACCGAGTTGACCGAGCATGGGTCGGTCCACCGAGACACACCGTATCCCGAGGCGTTCAGCATGAGAGTGCGGGTGCCGTACCGTCCGCGAACGTTCGGGGAGCGCCTTCGGGTGATGGCACCGTGGATTGGTCTAGTGGTGGTCCTGCTGGGTGCCGCGCTATGGCACTGGCTCAAGCGGCGCGACGGTCCGCGATCTCGTCGGTAGTCGATGACGGCGTGGAAGCACGCCTTCGATATGCCGTCTGCGCCCACCCTCTATTGACGGAGCGACACACTCTGCGACGCTGCGCGTCCTCATCGATGAGATGTCGCTCGCCGATTGCCGCGAAGCGCAACGAGCGCAACGCCTCCACGCTGCTCGCCCATGCCTCGCAGGACAGGCCGACATCATGCAGCAGCGTCGCCGCATCGTGCGATAGTCGCCCTTGCTTGGTGGGATGCGCGGCCATTCCGATGCTTCGAACGAGCTCGACGTACGCGGCTCTCTCGAAGGGGATCGAGTCGTTCGCGGCACCATCACGCCCAGCATGCTCGTCCGAGAATGGCAGCAAGGCCGGCGCACTCATCCCTGGCTTGCTCGCCGATTCGGCTCGCACCAGCGATCCGGTGGCCTGTGGGAGCGCAACGCAGCGTATGCCTTCTCCGTGCGGTGGGCTCGCGGTGGACACGACGCGACCGACCTCCGACAAGCGCTGCTGGATCGATGTAAAGTCCGCCTCGGCGAGCGTGCCTGCCAGGCCGGCACGAGTGGGATTGAGATCGACATATGCCATGCAGGTGAGCAAAGCGCCGACGTCGAGTAGTGGCCGACACTTGAACCGCCCCTCCCAGAAGCGTCCAGTGCAGCCGTCTTCCCGATTCGCGCGACGTGCGATGCGCTCGTTCAGACAACGCATGAACCAGCTCAAGCTGGAGAGGCGAGCCCTGTACGCGTCCACACAGTCCTCCTGTGGCCCTGCCGCTTCGGCGAGCCGGACCGCGTGCGGAAAGAGTCGCCGCGCACGGTCGACGACTTCGGCCGCCGTCCAACGCGCGGCTTGGTCGGTGTCGAGACGAAGGACGAGGTGAAGGTGATTGCTCATGACGGCGTACGCACACACATCGATCGCGAACACGCGCTGCAAGGTCGCCATCTCCTCCAGCACCCATCGCTTGCGGTGATCGAAGCGACGTCCGGATACGCCGTCGACGCCGAGCAGGAACGCCTGACGGACGCAACGCGACATGCAGTGATAGTACGGTGTAGTCTCCGGGTGGACTTGGAGGGAGCGTGGTGTGGTCATGAGACGCACACTTGCACAGGGGTGTGACACCGCTCGGGCGCGCGCTGGAAGGAGGAGGAGACCGTGTCGTTCGATTGTCGCCTCAGTCGACGTGGGTGTCCCCGAGCTGGCGCGTCGCCTCAGTCGACGTGGGTGTCCCCGAGCTGGCGCGTGGGTGTCCCCGAGCTGGCGCGTGGGTGTCCCCGAGCTGGCGCGTGGGTGTCCCCCAATCTGACGTGGGTGTCCCCGATCTCGGTCTTGGCGACGTGGGTGTCCCTTATGGTTGTCGTCGCGCGCCGTGTGGTCGCGTGGCGCCGCCTAGCGGGGTTCGCCCAGGCTGATATCGTTGTGCGGTGTTTCGGTCATCAAAGTCTTTCCGTGGATTCTCGTGTGCGCATCGAAAGTGGAGACACCGGGGGCACTGCGCGCACGTCCATGGCTACAGTCGCGAGTTCACCTTCTGGTTCGAATCCATGGACCGGGACGAGAACGGGTTCGTGATGGAGTTCGGCGCGCTGAAGCCGCTCAAGGCCTGGCTCGACGAACAGTTCGACCACACGCTGCTGCTCGATGCAGACGACCCACTGATCGACGACTTTCGCGCGATCGAGAGGCGCGGCGGCGCGCGACTGAACGTGCTCCCCGACGTCAGCTGTGAGGGGACAGCCCACTTCGTGTACCAGCATGCTCGCGAATGGATCGCGGGCGCCACGAAGGGTCGTGTGTGGATCGTGTCGGTCGAGTGCCGCGAGAACGAGCACAACTCGGCAATCTACGTCGCTCCTAACCCGGCCAACCATGCCGCGCGCTGACTGCTGATGGCGAACGCGGCGGCACGCGGCGACCAACTCCCTCAGGTCGGCCTGGTGATTCCTGGTGTCCGGGGGACAGCGTGGGTCGAACGACTCGCGCGCTCGGAGTGTCCGGCATTCACGGCGCGCCGCGCGCGACGGGCAGAGGCGAGCGGCGCGGGGACCGACCCGATCGTGTGGACCACCGCGTTCGGTGCCAACGTCGAGGACGCCGATGGCAACGTGTTTGTGGACTTCACGAGCGGGTTCGGCGTGGCTGCCATTGGGCACAGGCACCCACAAGTCGTGGCGGCGCTTTCCGCGCAAGCCGCCAAGCTCATTCACGGACTCGGCGACGTGTACCCCTCCGACGTGAAGATCATGCTCCTCGAGCGCCTCGCTCAGCTGGGTCCCTGGCGTGAGACACGAGTGATCCTCGGTCTGTCGGGAAGCGACGCGATCGAGGCCGCACTGAAAACGGCCGCAATCGCAACCAGCCGCCCTGGCGTCCTTGGCTTCGAAGGCGGCTATCATGGGCTGGCGCACGGCCCACTCGCGCTGTGTGGCTACTCGGAGGGCTTCCGTCGACCGTTCGCATCGCAGCTCAACCCGCACGCTCGCGTATTGCCCTGGCCGAGTCCTGATTGCGCGCTCGAGGAAGCACTGGCCCCCGTCCGTGTCGCGTTCCGGGGACACCCATCCGAGCGTCCGGGTGCCATCCTCGTCGAGCCGGTGCAAGGTCGCGGAGGCGTGCGTGTGCCTCCTCCCGGGTTCCTCGCGGGCCTGCGCGAACTCTGCGATCACCACGGCGCCCTCCTCATCGCCGACGAGATCCTGACGGGGCTGGGGCGCTGCGGGGAGTGGTTGCTGTCCCTACGAGAGACGGAGCCACATCTGATCTGCGTCGGGAAGGCCCTTGGCGGTGGCATGCCAGTCTCGGCGTGCTTGGGCGATGCACAGTACATGTCGGCGTGGGGGAACCCAGACGGGGAGGCCCTCCACACCGGGACGTTCTTCGGACACCCACTCGGCGCAGCGGCTGCCCTCGCCGTCCTGGACGTCCTCGACGATGAACAACTCATCCAGCGGGGCCGCATGCGCGCAGTGCAGATGACGGAGCGACTGGGCATCCACGGCAACGTACGACACAGCGGACTCCTCTTCGCGCTCGAGTCAGGTCCAGCTTCGCGGACGCTCCGCTTGGTCCGGCAGCTGCTAGAACGAGGCTATCTGGTACTCCCCGCCGGCGCCGACGCGTCCGTCGTCCAGTTCGTGCCGCCGCTCAACATCAGCGAACAACAGGTGGAGGGACTGTTGGACGCGCTGGAGACGCTGGTGGGTGTCCCGTGAGCGACCGTCAGACCCCATCAGAGAAGGTGTCGTCCCACGCCGCTCTGAGAACGCGCGTGCTCGAGTTCATCGCTCGACACTCTGTGTCGCGCGTCGAGTGTGCCGAGAACGTCGACACTCGCTCCGAGCGCTCCGAGGACACCCACATCATGCGCTGTGATGACGCCCCCACTTCGGGAAGGGAGGGCCCGTCGGAGGAGGGCCCGTCGGGGGACACCCACCGGGAGCGTCCCTCCGGGGACACCCACCGGGAGCGTCCCTCCGGGGACGGGGACACCCACCGGGAGGGTGCGCACTGGAAAACCGAACGGTGGACGGAGGACTTCCGCGAATCCGACCAGCACTCGAGGGATGCTCTGTTCGCTGACCTCGCGACTTACCAGGCAGCACACGTGAGCCCGTACGCTCGCCTGTGCGCGGCCCGTGAGGTGTCAGTTCGGTCGTGGGCGCCTGCGCTCCCAACCGACGCCTTCCGCTACGCACGGATCGCGTCATTCCCGCCGACGGAGGACACCCATGTCTTCCGGACATCGGGCACGTCGTCCGGCGCGCGAGGAGCGCACCCGTTCCGCGACCTCGCCTTGTATGATGCGGCCGCACAAGCACATGCGCGGGACATGCTGTTTCCCGACGTTGCGCGAATGCCGTTGGTGATGCTCGCCGAGCACCCCTCCCGCGCTCACGAGAGTTCCCTCTCGTACATGTTGGGTCGATTCGAAGCCTGGTTCGGAGCAGGACCGGCCGCCTGGTGTTTTCGCGGATCGACGTTGGACACCAACGCCATGACGCGTGCACTCGAGGCGGCCGAGGCCGCGGGTGAGCCCATCGCGTTGCTGGGCACGTCGTTTGCGTTCGTGTTCGCGGAGGACGCTCTCGGCCAACGTCGCTTCGCGCTCCCGCGAGGGAGCCGCATCATGCAAACTGGCGGATACAAGGGCCGTTCCCGCGAGGTGGAGCCTGCGCTACTCCGAGGGATGCTGGCTGACCGGTACGGACTCGACGACGCGAACATCGTGGCCGAGTACGGAATGACCGAGATGAGCTCTCAGCTATACGAGGCATCACTACGCGATCGGGTGGAGGGACACCCATCGCCGCGTCACCACCTGATTGCGCCTCCCTGGGTCCGGGCTACCCCCGTGGACCCCGAGAGCCTTCAGCCTGTGCAGCGGGGCGAGGTGGGTGTCCTACGAATCGACGATGCCGCCAACCTGGACTCTGTCGCCTCCATCCTGACATCCGATCTCGCGGAACTGATGCCGGACGGTAGCCTGGTGCTGCACGGCCGTGCAGAAGGCTCGTCGTTGCGGGGATGCTCCTTGGCCGTGGAGGAGGCACTTGGACACCGTCCGACAGGGCCTTGGGCCCCCAGCCATGAAACCCCTACGCGTGACTTCGGGGCAGGTGAACTGGGTGAACTGGGGGGACACCCATCACGGACGACCGACTTCGACACCACTGGCGACTCCGAGGACACCCACCGGGAACGCGACTCCGAGGACACCCACCGGGAACGCGACTCCGAGGACACCCACCGGTGACGTTCGCGCTGGCAGACGCTCCCCTGGTCCTCGCGCTCGCAGCTAGGACCCGCCGCGCCAGCCCGTCGACCTTGTCCGCCGGTGAACGAGTGGACGCGCTGATGGGACTCGCGTCCTCGATGCAGAACCTGCGGGAGGGGGAGATCAAGTCCCTCGCGTGCAGCAGCGGACTCTCGTTGGAAGCGACACGTTGGGCCATCCGCTCGACGTTCGCGGACATGACGGCGCAACACCTGATCTCGTGGCTGAACGAGGCAGAACTCCCCGGCCATCGAGCGCGTCCGATTGGGCTGCTGGGTGTCGTGCTCAGCGGGAACGTACTCACGAGCCCCGCGCGGACCCTCCTGCTGCCGCTCCTGATGGGTGTCCCCGTTCTGGCGCGAGTGTCATCACGTGAGCAGCTCTTCGCGTCGCTGCTCGAACGGACGCTCCTCGATGGGTGTCCTGCGATGCGCTCCCTTGCGCGAGGGATCGGGCTGGTCTCGTTCGACTACGACGGGCCAGCAGGGGCGGAGACGCTGAGAGCGTTCTTGGGGGCCGTGGACACCGTGTCAGTCTATGGAGGCGACGAGACGTGCGGCGCCGTCGCGCGTCTTGCTCCGCTGGGTGTCCCCGTGCTTCAGCATGGACACGGTCTGGGTGTGGGTGTCCTCCCGAGCTCGGCAAATGCAGGACGCGAGGCCGTCGCCGAGGCGGCGGCCGCGTACGCGCTCGACGTGGCCGCCTACGACCAACGTGGCTGCCTTTCACCGCAGGCGATCTATGTCGAGGACAACGGATGGGTGTCCCCGGAGGGGTTCGCGGAGGAGTTGCTCGAGGCGCTGGACGTCCTGGAGCGCACCCTCCCTCGCGGGCCGTTGCCCACCAGCATCGCCGCAGAACAGGCGCAGTTCCGAGGCGTTGCCTCAGTCGTGGGGCGGGCGCTCGAGGGGAACGCTTCGTGCGTGACCTACGAAGCGGATCGGCCCCCCCGCAGCTCGCCCGGGTATCGCAACATTGCGGTCCACCGCTACGCAGACGAACCAGCGCTGTTGCGCAACCTGGGTGTCCTCGGTCCGCGGCTCAAGGTGATCGGGCTGGCTGGAACCGCTTTGACGCGCTCTCGACTGATGGGTGTCCTGCCGGCGGGACTGACGCCACGCGTGTGCGCTCCGGGGGAGATGCAGACACCCCCGTTCACGTGCGTGTGGGACGGCCTCCCAGCCTGGCACGGGCTGGTCCGGTACGTGGCATCGTAGCGTTGTGCAGCTGTCTTGCTGGATCGCTGCCACGCTCTCCCCGCAGGACCGCGCTCAGACGCCGATGAACAAGCGGTTCCCGAAGTTGCGCTCGAGACTGCTGTCGAAGATCTTCGAGGCGGCTGACTCGATGTCGTACTCGACGCGCTTGAACTCGAAGGTACGCGCGTCGCTGTCATAGATCGTGTAGCTCGCACGGTTGTCGTAGTCGCGCGGTTGGCCGACGGACCCGACGCTGACGATGTAGCGCGTCCCGCGCTCCAGCTTGAACTTGGTCGCAGGGAGCTCTTGCACCTCGCCAGGGCGCAGCGCGAACACCTTGCACAGGTGCGAGTGGCCGATGAGCGTGATGTCCCCCAGCTGGTCGAAGATGGGCAAGCACTCCCGCGCCTGCTCAGGGGCGAAGATGTACTCGAACTCCTCGAGACGCAGCGGGGACCCGTGGCACAGGTGGAGGCCGATGTCGTTGCGCTCCTGCTTGTACGGGAGCCCCTTGAGCCACGTCATGTTCGTGGGGCTCAAGATGCCAGCGTGATAGTCGAGCGCCTGGCGCGCGGCCTCGTAGTAGTACGAATAGTCCATGCGCCCGGCGACGGCTGCGTCGTGGTTGCCGAGGATGGTAGCCACGGTGACCTCGCGGACGATGTCCGCGCACTCGTTCGGGCTGGCCCCGTATCCGACGACGTCTCCCAGGCAGTAGAACTGGTCGATGGATTCGGTGGTGAACGCCTCCATCACCGCCGAGAGGGCTTCGATGTTCGCGTGTACGTCGCTGAAGATTCCGATGCGCATGCTGAACGACGACGGGTTCTCCCTTGCGAAGACCCGCGTCCTAGACCTGACGGTACGTCAGTTTGCGTCCGGAATCCACACGTAAGAACACCCCCCGCCGACTTCAGCCCGCCGTCTCGGGGTGCAACGCCCGGAACACCTTCTTCCCGAATTCCCTGGGTCCCGTCGGAGTGGCGCTCGCGTCGTAGAACTCGCGGAGGTGGCGCTCCACCGTGGGCAGTCGCGCCGGGATGGATCCCGCGACGTCGGCGACGACACGATGCGAATGGGACACGAGGTCCTCGACGACGCTGGCGTACCCCCCCTTCGCGAGATAGGCGAGGACGAGCGCCGCCCGGTCTGGCGTCAAGTCGCCAGTCTCGATGGCCGCGATGATGGACTCCAACGCTACGTCGCCAAACGCCGCGAGAGCGCGCGCGAACTCCTCCCAGAGCGATGTCGTCTCCGTACACGCGAGGTGGAGCAAACCTCCGATGGCCTCTTCGGCTTGGAGAGAAGACAGGGTCAGGGCTGCAGCTTGGCGAACGAACGTCTTCTTGGCCCCCAACGTGTCGAGCAGCATCGACACGACCGCCTCGCCCGCACGCTTCAACGCTGGCACCAGCGCGATCACCTCATCGCGTCGCATGTCACGCAGTGCGGCGCCAACCACCTCCGCGTGGAGCTCGGCGTCTCGACGCAGGAGTTCGGCGGCCGCGGCGCGTCGATGCGCGGCGTGACGCGTCAGTTCGATCAGCGCGGCCACATTGAGGGTCTCGAGTGCGCCCGAATCCGCCGCGATGTCGTCCGCGTCCATCGCGCGCAGCACGGCTTCGACGTCTACCGGGATGGGCACGGAAAACGCGGCAGCAGCTCCGCGCAGAGCATTCCAGTTCGCGGCGACCTCGGCGTCACGCAGCCCGCCGCGCTCGGGACCGGAGGTGAGCGTCAGGAACGCCACGAGCTGCTGGGCGACGATGTCCGCCGGTGTCATCGCCAAGCCTGCTGACACCCCCCACTGCATGAGCATGGGGGGCAGCGCAATCCCGACGCGCAGCGCGTCACGCACGACCGCTTCGCAGACCTCCTGAACGGCGGGTTCGGGGACACCCAGCCCGAGGCGCACCCGGTCACGACGCGAAGGCTCGAGCCAGCGCGCGACGTTGCGGATCTCCGCGCGCAGGTCGGTCGGCGATGAGGCCGCGCGACGCGGTTGGAAAGGGTGCTCCAGGGCATCGAGTGGCGGAGGCGCCGCCATGGCGCGTGCGATCGCCGTTGCCACCTCCACTGCGTCAGGGCCCGGCGTCGTGGGGCGGGCGAGGAGGCGAGCCACGTTGTCTTCACGCGGCGACCGGAGCTCGAAGCAACGGACTGGCGCGGGGCCTTCGTGGAACACGGCGACCGAGAGGACGAAGTCGCACGCCAAAGAACTGAGCAGCGCCCGTGGAGCTGGCGACGCGAGGTCCGCCGCGAGTCTCACGGCCTCGCCACGATCCGCGCTCAGGTCAGCGAGCGCCACCAGAACGATCGACCGACCGCCGACACTGGCGAACTGGACGGCTGCGTCGATGCCCGTTCCCTCGAACACCCCTGAGCGTGACTTGGCGAAGAGCCAGACGCGCCCAGCGAAGAGCCCCGCACGAAGCCGCCGCGAGTCTACTGCAAAGTCCCGAGGGACGTTCACGTTGGTCGGGAGGGCCGCGGGGAGTTCGCTCAGGATCGAGTAGGAGTCGGGGACGACCACCAGGTCAGAATCGTCCAACGTGAGCGGCTCATCCTCCTCGCCCTCTTGCAGCGTCACCCAATCCGCGTCGACCACGGCGTACTCGGGGCCCTCGTCCAGAAACGACTGAATCGGCGCGTCAGGCGGGGGAATCGCATCCGCCAGCTCCGCGTCCTCCACGTCTTGGATGTCGTCCACCAGCTCGACCGAGGGAAGGCTCGAGCTGGGCGCAGTCGTGCCGAAGTGGGCGGAGGACACCCATCCGATGTCTGTGTTGGCCTCGTCCTGGCCTGGGTCCTCCTCCGTGACGTCCCGGTCGTCCACGAGTCCGACGTCGTCCTCGAGACTCCGGGGCCCATCAACCGTCGTGGGTTCGAACGCGGCGTCCATGGTGTCGTGGCTGTCCTCGGGGGCCCCGACACCGCGATGGGTGTCCTCGGGGGCCCCGACACCGCGATGGGTGTCCTCGGGGGCCCCGACACCGCGATGGGTGTCCTCGGGGGCCCCGACACCTAGATGGGTGTCCTCTGTGCGCTGCGTGTGCTGCGTACCCCGAGTGGCCGCGGTGGCCTGAGTGTCTGCCGGGTCTCCCATGGGCTCGTTTACGCCGTGGGGCCCGTCGGTCCAATGGGTGTCCTCGCTCCACTCGCGCAACCCGCGCTCGGCGGTCCGATGGGTGTCCTCGCCCAGGTCGCCCGCGTCCTCGCTCTCGCCGAGTTCCTGGACGGCAGCGTCGGCGTCGAGCTCCTGGACCTCCTCGAGGGCCATGGCCTCGGCGTCGTCTACCAGGTCGGTCGCCAGGTGGGAGAGGTCTTCGTCGCTGAGCTCGGGCCCGAGCGGGAGCTCGTCGAGCTCGTCGTCGTACACGTTCTCGATGAGGGGCGGCGGCCCGATGGACGCTCGTTGTATCGCGAGCGCTGCGCGCAGGCCGATCGCGTCGATGACGACGCGGAAGTCGAAGGCGTACGCGGGGACGCTCTCGAGGGCGTCCAGCGCGTCCAGCAGCTCACGCCGGGCGCCAAGCTCGCGATGCCGGGCGGGCCCCGGCACGACGAGCACGAGCAGCGAGCTCTCACGCGCGTGAAACACATAGGGTTCGGCGAGGTCCGTTCCGTCGGGCAAGCGCATGAGCGTCCCGGCGAGGGCGCGTTCGGCGAACTCCGGGTCACCGTCCGCGTCGACCACGCGCACGAGGTCGAACGGCTCCAAGCTACCCGCGTCGCGCCCACGCCGCACGTGCACGCGCTCGGTCTGAGAGGGCCCGAGGGGACCGTCGGGGTAGCGTCGGGTCACGGTTGAACCCACGCTACCACGAGTGCCGCGACGACGGTGCGTTCCGTGTTGCGGATCGGTCCCCGGCCGTCAGTGCAGCTGGCCGTCACTGGGGAGCACGCCCGTGGTCAGCGTCGCCTCGTACACTTCGTGGCTGAAGTAGGGCGCGTCTTCCCCGGCCTTGAGCGCGAGGTGGCTGAGGACCAGATACACCTGCTCGACCGCTTCGAAGCGCAAGCTCAACCGGTAGTAGTCGGAGTCCCGCACCCCACCCAGAGCGTCTAGAGAAGCCTGCACGGGACCACGCTCGTGCGGCAGCATCTGGAGGTGCGCGTTCCACCCCTCCGCGGGTGCGCCGAGGATCGACTCGACCACCATCCCGACCGGATTGAAGTGCAGGAACGCGTGCTCGAACTCGAGACGATAGGCCCCGTAGTCGGTCCCTGGCGCGTGCCAGCGAGCGGGTCCCACCCCGCGCCGCAAGACCTCCCCGAAGTAGGCCCCCGCCATGGGCGCGAGCAGCTCGATGACCTCGGCGGGCGTCCCCTGCGCCATGCTGACGTAGTGGTCCAGGATGGGCAGGGTGTCCTGCGTGAAGTCCAGCTCGATGTCGAGCGCGCGCTTCACGGCGGTCACGCACGCGTGCGCCAGGTCGTCGAGGTGAACGACGTCCGACATCGTCAGTGGTCCGTCCCGGTCGCGGTCGAAGGCGCGGAGGGCGCTGGCGATGGCGCAGTGCCTGCAGCGGTCTCGCGACCCGCGTCGGTGGTGGCGCGGGCGATGCGGTCGGGATCCCCGAGGAACTCGAAGTGCATGGTGTCCTGCAAGCGGTCGCGCCCCAACCAGTAGAAGCCGAAGCGCTCGAACACGTGCACCCAGCACTCGGGCATGGCCATGCGGTCGTAGATCGAGTCGACCGGGCGCTGGCAGAGGGGGTGGTCGCCCCATTGCGCGACGCACATGCAGCAGGTGTTCTCGGTTGGGTCGACGTCGATGGCAATGCCGTAGACGTGATTGCTCACCTCACCGTTGTGGTAGGTGTTGCGGTCACGAATACCGGACAGGCGCCGCGGCGTGTAGACGGGGTCCGTGCACTCGGCGCGGATCTGCTGCTCCACACACCCCAGCACGGGCGCGATCTTGCGGTTCAGGCGCACGTTCAAGCCCATGAACGACACGCGCTCCGCGTTGTCCATTGGCGTGGACCGGTTCAGGGAGCGGCTCCCGAAACCCGTGAAGTAGCCGTACTGCTCGGTGCGGTAGTTCACGGCCCGCTGCGCCATCTGCCGGCGCTCGCGGCGCTCCGTGTCGCTCATGTCACGGGTCGTGCCCCAGTTGCTTCGGATCATGAAGTCCTGGGGGTCCTGGTAGTTGCAAGCGGTGTTGTTCGCGGGGCGCGGCGGGACGCGGTCGGGCACGGGGGCCGGCGTGGGGCGGCGCGCTTGCCCGCGAGCCTGACCGTAGCCGAGGCAGAAACCAGCGACGCTGGCCATGACGAGCAGCGCAGAGAGGGGTCGGGCGAGTGAGTGCATCGCTTGGGGGATACTCCAAAGTCGGGCTCCCATCCAATGGCCGGGGGCGCCGCCCGACTTTCCAGCGGCACCCCCGGACACCCAAGAGCCTCCCCGAGACGCCGCGGACGCGGGCCGGATTCAACCGCGCGCACCCGTCCGGGAGCTCCTGTCCCGACGTCCGGTCGCGCCGTGTGGACGGGCGGGCTCAGAACCGCAGCACCACCGCGGCGCCGCCGGGCGCCCCAGCCGTGCCCGAGCGCCCGGGGGAGAAGCCCGCGCGCCCACCAGCTCCTGCCACCCCCACGAGATCCACCATCGTGTCGGCAGAGAGCTGCTGCAGATACGCATCTTCGACGTCGGGGCCTGTGACCGCGAACGCATGCGCGCCGCCGCCACAGCCGCCACCGCCACCGCCACCCGCGCCGCCGTCGCCGCCGTCGCCCCCGCGGCCACCATTGCGTGCGCACCAGAAGGGTGCCACCCCGCCCGCCAAGCCGTCGCCGCCTTGTCCGCCGCGCGCGCCTACCCCTCCGTCGCCGCCATCACCACCGCTCTCGGTCTGCACGCGGCTCACCTCGAAGCGCGGTCCGTTCGTCATGCCAGCCGGCAGGCGCACCACCACGGCGACGGACGTGCCGCCACCCTCCCCACCCTCTGCGCGTGGCGCGCCGCAGCCACCGCTACCACCGCCACCCCCGCCGCCGCCGGCCCGGTCGCCACCGAAGCAGAAGCCCGTGCCACCGATGATGGCGTAACCCGCGCCAGAGGACCCGCCGCCCCCGCCGCTACCGTGCGTGCCAGCCGCACCGTCTGCGCCCGCCGCACCGTGAAGGCGCCCACTCACCGCATCGAACACGGGTCCCCCGCCGCAGCCGAGACCTCCCTCGCCATCCGCCCCCGACGCGCCGTCTTGCCCGTTGCCTCCTTCGCGCGGCAGCGTGGGGTTGTCGTCGCAGAAGTTGCAAGCCGCGCGGTTGGTCGGTGCATCGTACGTCGTCGCTCCCGCCGCCCCGGGATCGGGTCCATGACCAGCTCGCGCGCTCGGGTTCGGCACCGCGAGCGCGAGCACGGTCGCGATGTCGCACACGCCGCCTGTCGTGAAGTCCGTGCAGCCCGCGTTCGCACAAGGGGACCCGTTCGTACACGAGAGCGGCTCGCAGGTCTCGTCGGCTCCGCGTCCACCGGACACGTCCATGGCTCCGCAGCGCAACAGCCCCGCTGCGCCACCGCTCACGGCGCGACACGTGCCGTCTCCCGTACCGCCCCCGCCCGTGGCCCCGTCCGCTCCCTCCAGCTGCTCGAGCGATGTGAGGGTCGCGTCCAGCTCGGCGAGGTTGTCGCTGGAGTCGTCTCCCTCGAGCCCGCCCTGTCCGCGCCCCGCGAACACCGTGACGTGCGAGAACACCAACGCCGAGCTGCACCCGTCGAGGTACACCGCCGTGCTGCCCTGCCCCGACGTCGTGGCATCCGCGGCCCGCACCTGAAAGCCGTCTACGCGGGTCGCCGTGCGCACGTCCCGAGCGACGATGACTGGCTCCCCTGGCTGGTCGGGGCGCTCCAGCGTCACGGGATACAGCGCGACGTCTCGGTCGCGGAAGTCCACACGATAGCCGCCGAACACGTCCACCCCCGGCACCAACGTGACCAACCCGGGATAGACGCCGCCAGCGACGAGCACGTCCTTGCCCGAGGCTGCCCCGCGCTGCAGGGCCGCTCCGACCGTACGCATCGGCCGCACCAGCGTGCCGGGATCGGCGTCGTTGCCAGTCGGGGTGACGTGCACGAACGCGTCCTCGTCGTCGACGACGCCATCGCAGTCTGCGTCGCCGCCGACCACGGGGGGCGGGCCTTCGCCGTCCCAGCGCTCGCACTCGCACCCGTTGGCGACCAGGCCGTCCACGTCGACGAAGCCGTCCTCGCAGCGTACGTCGCAGCGCGCGTCGAGCCCGTCCGGCCCGGGCGACACGAGGCCCACGCACTCGGCCAGCATGTTGGGGCCGGGAGGTGCGCACGGCGTGTTGCATGCGCCGCAGTGGAGGGGGTCGCGCGCGAAGCGCCCCTCGGCGTCCAAGAAGTCCTCGTCGACGAGCGCGTCGCAGTCTTCGTCCTCGCCGTTGCAGCTCTCGCTCAGGACGGGGACGCACGTCCCGAGGCCGCCGGGCTCGCACGGTCGCTCCCCCGCACACACGTCGCCACGCGCGCTCGTGAGCAGGCAGGCGAAGCGCGCGTCCACGTCGACACCCGCGCACTCGCAGGTCCCCGACGGCGGCACACACGCGCCGTCGGTGCACGCGAGGCCGGGCCCGCACGCTTCACCGCACGGCTCGAAGCACCGCGCGTCGCCTGCGGCGAGCACACGGCAGGTCGCCCCCGGGAACCGGAGCGCGCACTCGGTATCGTCCGCACAGGGCGCGCACGTCACGGGCACGTCCGGCACGCAGCTCCCCGCGTCTGCACGATGGGTCCCCGGAGGGCATGATACGAGCACACAGGTGGGCGCCTGCGCGATGATCTCGCAGGCGGTCTCGGCTGCCGTCGGGAACACCTCCGCGCAGCTCACGCCGCAACCTCCGCAGTGTTCACTCGTGGCGTACACGCCCGTCTCGTCGAGGAACCCTTCGTCCACGCGACCGTCGCAGTCGTCGTCGCCGTAGTCGCAGGTCTCGTCGCCGCAGCGGTGCGCCTTGAAACAACCCGGCAGCAAGTGGAGCAGAACGATCACGGTCGCAGCGGCGGCTCGAGACCCACGTCCGACGCGTCGAGCGAAACCGCAGTCGAAGTCAGCGTGAGAGAACATCGAACGACCCTCCTTGGATGCCGTCGCCACCCTGCGCGGCACCGCCGCCGCCCCGGCCCGCGCGCCCGGCCATGCCCACGTCGAAGGTGTTGAGCGCGCGCCAGCGGCTGGCATCCGCCGCGCTGCCACCCCACACGCCGAGGCTGGCGCCACCACAGCCGCCGCCGCCGCCGCCGCCGTCTCCGCCCCGTCCGCCGGAGCCGCCTCGCTCTCCGGGAAAGGGGCCGGCGAGCGTCGGGGTGATGCGCTCGGCGAGGGGGATGAAGCCGCCAGGAGCGCCAGGGCTGCCCGCACCGCCGCCACCGCCTGCGCCGCCGTCCCCACCCCGCCCGCCATCGGGCGCGGTCAAGCGCGAGCCCTGAACGACGAGGCCCGGCGCACTGCTGTCGTCCACGTAGACGGCGATGGCTGGGCCGCCGCTGGTGCCCGCGCTGCCTGCGCCTCCGCCGCAGCCCCCCGCGCCGCCGCCGCCGCCGCCGCCGCCGAGCCCGTCTGCGAACTCGCACGCGTTCGGGATGAAGTCCATCTCCGCGCCGCCCCCTGCGCCCCCGCCGCCGCCACCGGAGGCTGCCGTGCCGGCGCTCCCGCTCGTGGAAGTGCCCGGCGTCCATGTGGTCCCCGCGAAGCGTCCGAGCGCGTCGGCGCATCCCGCCCCACGGCTACCTGCGGTTCCATCTGCTCCTGCGTCACCGGGCCGGGGTCCCGTGAACATGCTCGGCACCTGGAAGTCGGCGAGTCCGCAACACACGGGGCGCGGGCAGCTGGAGCCCGTCACTGGGCCGCGCGAGTCCTGGCCGCCGTCGCCCCCGCGTCCAGGCGCGCGACCTTGGCCTCGGTCGCCCTGCGGCTGGAAGTTGGCGAAGAAGGGGCACCCCGCGGACGCGCCCGCGCCGCCCGCCGTGCTCTGCCCTGCACACACGTGCTGACCTCCTGCACCCCCCGCGACCGTGTTCGCCGGCCCGCTGGTGCACTGTCGGCCGCTCTCGAGCGCCCCGCGCGGCGGCGCACCTTCCAGCGGCAACGTCGCGGGAGACGCCCCCGGCATTCCGGCCGTCCCATCGCGGCCCGCTCCTGGGACGCCAGGGCGAACGTCGATGGTGTCGAGGCGCAACGTGCGACCGCCGGACAGGCACCCGAGCCAGATCGCGACCGACGCGGACGATGGCTCCACGGCGTCGCGCCCACGCACGCTCAACCACTCGATGACCGTGTCGCCTGGGGTGCAGTCGGTCGACATGAGCGCCGCACCGCCAGGCAGCGGTGAGTCGAGTGGCGCGCGCAGCACCGTGGTGAAGCCCGCGGGGTCGAGCGCCAGGAAGTCACGCCGGTAGCCCCCGTGCAGACGTACGCCGCTGGGGAGCGTGAGCGCCTCGACATAGGTCCCACTCGCGATGAACACGTCGGGGCGACCGGCCTCCATCGCCCGCTCGATGGCCGCCGTCACGGTCGCCATCGGGCGCGTCGGGGACCCTGGGCCTGCGTCGTCGCCGTCGGGAGCGACGTACACGCTGAGCGTCACCTCGCCATCCGCACCGTCGCAGTTCACGTCGAGGTCTTGACCCACCGCGCCAACGGGGCCCGGCGCGTCGTCGAGGCTCGTCACCGTGCACTCACAGCCTGTCGCGATGTCGCGATCACCATCCACGCGATCGCCTGGCTGCACCCCGTCCAGTGTGTCGGGGCAGCTGAGCACGCAGGCTGGGGCGAACGGATCGCCGCCGCACACGAGGTCGCCTTCTGGGACGGGTGAGAGCGCGCAGTCCACGCCGCACTGCCCGCAGTGATGCAGGTCCGAGTATCCGCCGACCGCGTTGCGAAAGTCCTCGTCCACCTCGCCGTCGCAGTCGTCATCGCGCTCGTTGCAGGACTCGACCGGAGCGACGCACTCGCTCAGGACGCCCGCGAGGCACGTCGCCCGTCCGGGACACGCGGGCATGTCGGGCTCGGGGAGCGGGTCTGGCAGCGGGATCCCCGCGGGGCCGCCTGGGGCGTCCTCGTCGGTCGTGTCGACGACGCACGCGAGCTCGAAGGAGTCCGAGGGCTCGCAGCTGCAGCTGCCACCGGCCGGTGCACACACGCCGTCCGCCTGGCACGCATAGCCGCTGGGACAGCCGACCTCGCACGCGACCGCGCAGCGACGCTCTCCTCCGACATCGGCGCACGAAGCGAGCGCGCCGAGGCCGCAGTCCGTGTCCTGCGTGCAGGGCAGGCACAGATGATCGTACGCGGGCACACAGCGACCCGAGCGCGAGGGCCAGAAGCCGGGGACACACAGCGTGGCGCCGCACACGGGGTTCTCGTCCACCAACAGGCAGTCCATCTCGAGAGTGGCCGTATCGGGCACCACGCACTCGACCCCGCACGCCCCGCAGTGTCGGGGATGCACGTAGCGACCGAGCGCGTCGCGGAAGTCCTCGTCCACCGCCCCGTCCAGGTCCTGGTCCAGTCCGTCGCAGAGCTCGTCCCCAGTCATCCGCTCGCTGACGCTCGAGTCGACCGACTCGTCCAGCAGCGTCCGCGCCCCACACCCGAGCACGGAGAAGGCCAGCAGCAGGATGACGAAGAGCAGCTCGGCCGGACGCGCGGCCACCTCGAGTTCGGGGACACCCATGTGTGCTCGCAGTATGGCGGGCCGCTGCGCAGAACGCCGACTTTGTCGCGGGCGGCGTCATTTGCTGGACGCTTGGTCGAGAATGGTGCAGGGACACCCACCATCGGCCGATGGCAGACCCGTCGGGGGACACCCACTTGCGGACCATGCAACCCCACGAGCGCGAGCGCACACTCAACCTGGCGTCGGAGCCATCCTACCCCCTGCGGGCCCACGGTGAGCTGCAGGCGGCCGGGTCACGTTCGCGCGACGCCGACGCCCTCGGCGCGTCCCTGGGGGACACCCACCGCGTGACGCGTGCTCGTGGCCCTCGTGATATACCCCCAAACACGGACACACTTATCCCTTGAACGCGGTGGATTGGGGTGTCAGCATGTCGTCACTGGGCGAGGTGGGAACCGTTCTCGGATCGCGCCACTGTTCTAAAACATGAACAATAACGTAAGCTTCTTGGTCTTTGTAGAGCGCGGGAGCGCGCGCCGACTAAAGGCCCGTCTGGAGGGCCACGCGGATGTGCAATTGGTGTCCACGGTTGCGGAGGCGCGTCCATTGCTGCGCTCCGCGACCCGCTGGCTCGCCTGGTGGGTCGACGGGACCGCGGATGGAGCGGCGCTGACGAGCTTGTGGCGCAACCGTCCGCCAGACTGCAACCCTCCAGTCATCGTTCAGTCGGACTCCCGTCCCGAACTGAGCTGTTCCGAGCTTCCCCACCGTTGGCTGCCCAAGAGCGCCCCCCGCGCCGAGGAGCGTTACTTCTTGGGGTACTCTCTAGCCTACGAGGTAACGCGCCGAGCCCTGGTCGCAGCGGCGGTGGAGAACGTGGGCCGGGAGCACGAGCTCACCGCGAGGCAGATGGAGCTGGCCGCCATCGCGACCCTCCCCCACGGCCGCGACGACATCCTGCGTGGGCTCGGCGTCTCGCAGAACACGTTGAAGACGCGCGTGCGCCAGCTGTTGCACGTCCTGCAACACGAGACCCTGGACGCGCTGGGAAAGACGCTCCTGCGCCGCGCGGTGGACTTGGCACCCACGCCGGAGGTGGTCCACGGCGCACCGCCGCAGCCCGCGGCGCGACCGGGCGTGGGGCTGCTCCCTGCCGAACGACGCGCGTCCACGCGAACGGCGCCTCGCGACGCAAGCGTACCCGCCGTGGGCATGGCCGCCTCCGAGCTGGGCGGTTCGAGTGAACCGGACACGCACGAGCGCAGATAGCCGCGCGGGCCGAGCGGGCGGGCCATTCGCCAGCGACGTCAGCGGGGGTTCGACGTGCGCCACGTACGCGAGGCCCGCAGGTGTAGACACGCAGCCATCTGGAGGAGGCTTGCTCAGCGTCGTGGGTCTGGATCGGGATCCGGGTCTCCCGAGGCGATCGTGTAGGTCGCCAACGTGATGCGCCCGTCGTGGCCCTTTCCGAGGAAGTCGTCGCTCTTCTCCCGCGCGTCCTTGGCCTCCCGGCGCGCCCTCTTCACCTCGCCAACGAGAAACGCCATGTCTTCGTAGCTAGCGGCCACTTCACGCGCGACGTTCTTGTCGGCCGTCTCGAGCAGAGCGCGCCCATGCGCGTCGCGGACGACCCAGCGTGGTTCTGCGCCGTCGACCCGCCAGGGCCCCACTGGCATCGCGTCCCAGCGCTTCTCGATCTCTCGGAGACGGTCGAACATCTTCTGGAGCGTACCAGGGTCCGCGCCAGATGGGTGGGAGGATGCACCGGTCTCGGCCCTGGCGGAGCTCGCGGATGGGTGTCCTCCGAACGTCGCGGCTCGCGGATGGGTGTCCTCCGAACATCGCGGCTCGGGTACACTCGCGCGCATGATCCTGGACCGATTTCGGATGGACGGGCGCGTGGCGCTGATCACGGGCGCTGGCAAGGGCATTGGACGCGGCATCGCGCTCGCGTACGCAGAGGCGGGGGCGGACGTCGTGGTGGCCTCGCGGACGCTGGCCGACGTGGAGGAGGTAGCGGAGGCCGCGCGGGCGCTGGGTCGGCGCGCGACGGCGGTGGCCTGCGACGTGACGGAACGCGCGCAGCTGGAGGCGCTGATGGCGCGCACGATGAGCGAGCACGAGCGTCTGGACGTGCTGGTGAACAACGCGGGTGGGGCACCCCACGTGCCGTTCCTGCGCACGAGCGAGCAGGTGTTCGAAGACGCGCTGCGCTTCAACCTGACCCAAGCGTTCCTGCTCTCGCGCCTGGCGACGCCGCACTTGCTCGCGTCCGGGCGGGGCTCCATCGTCAACATCTCGAGCTCGCTCGGGCGCATCGTGGGGCGCGGCTTCGTGGCCTACGGCACGGCCAAGGCCGCGCTGCAGCACATGACGCGGCTGATGGCCAACGAGCTCGCGCCCAAGGTGCGCGTGAACGCCATCTGCTGTGGCGCGATCGAGACCGAGGCGCTCGGGAAGTTCCTGGCCAACCCCGCCGTACGAGAGGGTCTCGTCAAGCGCACGCCGCTGCGCGCGGTCGGCCGGGTGGAGGACATCGCTGCAACAGCGGTCTACCTCGCGTCCGACGCGGGCAGCTACATGACGGGTCGCATCCTCGCTGTCGATGGTGGCATCGAGATCAGCAACACCCCCTTCGACACCCCGGACCTCTGATGACCGCACGCTACTGCTTCGTCCTCTCCCGCCCCGTGGGTGCGTCCCTCGAGGCGTTCTCGCAGGCCCTGCTGGGCTCCACTCAGAAGGCCCTCGAGCGCTTCAGGCCCAGCGCGCTCACCATCGACACCGCCCTCCCGCCCGAGAGCGGCGCGGCGCTCAACGCCAAGCGCGATGGGGACGGCGCGCTGCTCAGCGGCATCGTCCACGCCACCCTGGCCGATCGCGCGGACGCGCTCGCGATGATGGCCGTGCTGGACCCCACGCTGAAGTACGTGGACGGCTACGCCGTGTCCCAAGACATCCCACGCGACTACGAGCGCACGTGGGAGCTCGGCACGCCTTCACCCGGTGTGCGCCAGGTGACCCTGCTGCAGCCCAAGCCCGGCCTGTCGCGCGACGACTTCATGGAGCACTGGCACGGCAAGCACGGCCCTCTGGCGCTCGAGGTACATCCCATCTGGCGGTACGACCGCAACGCCGTACTCAGCGGCCTCGGCGAGCACACGCCCCCGCTCGCAGGCATCGTCGCGCTGCACTTCCGCGAGCTGGCCGACGCGACGGATCCCAAGCGCCTCTACGGCGGCGACGACGCCAACATGGCGCGCATCTTCGAGGACGTCAGCTCCTTCCTCGACATGCGCACGCTGCGCGTGATGCTCATGCGCGAGCACGTCTTCGCGACCGAGTAGCTTCAGAGCAGCGCGGCATGGAGATCCCTCCCGACACCTTGGTGCGGCTCACGCTCGACCCGGCCGACCATGTGCTGCTCCTCGACCACGGGGCGACCACCACCTGCCCCTTCGCGTCCGGGGCGCTCGTGCGTCGAACCGACGAGCGGGTCGTGTTGCGCTTCGCGGAGGGGCTCGTGACGCGCCCTGACGACCCTCGGACGGCCGAGGCGAACTCGGTCGGGAGCGGGGAGCGCCACGCCCACGTGAGCTTCACGATGGTGGACGACGCGCTGTCCGTGCCCGACGCGCTCTTCCTGCTGTCCGTGCTGTGGTTGACGGACTACCACGCCGACGCGTTTCTGCACGAAAGCCGGAGCTTCGAGTTCGTCGACGCTCGGTCGGGTCAGGCCATCGCGCTGCCACACCCCCCTCGCATCGAGACGTCGCAGGCGCTCCTCGCCGCGCTCCCCCTGGCCGCGCGCCTCCGCGCGCTCCTCGCCGCGTGCGAGCTGGCGGTACCCGTCTGGTCGGCGTGGGCCCGGACGGGCGACCTCACCTACTACGACGGGATCATGTCCATGGCTTCCGTCCCCGCGAGGCTGGCGGAGTCCACCCTCGCGGCGGTCGCACGCTGGCTGGAAGACGGTATCCCCGAGCCGCTGGCGGAGCAGCTGAGCGCGTATCGGTCCCTGCACTGGCCCATGCTGGAAGACAATTGGAGCGTCCCCCCGAACGTGTACTACAGCCTGTTCGCGCCGCGAAACCTCGCCGACTGTGCGCTCGAGGGTGGGGACCTGGACGCGGCGCGGGTGTGCCTGCAGCAGGCCACGGCAGCGCGCGCGACGAACGCCCTCGACGAGTTCCTTGGGGAGCCGTTTCGCAAGGCCTTCCTCCTCGGATGGTGGCGCGCCTGCGTCCACATCCTGCGAGGCGCGCCCGTGCCGGTGCTCGAGCTGGCGAGCCCCAGGAACGGGTCTCACCCCGCGAGCGGCAAGTCGCCATAGTGACCACGGGCGAGCGCGTAGGGCGCGATGGACTCACGCGTCGCGCGCCGAGTGCTCAGCAGCGCGCGATACAGCTGGTCCCACTTGACTGGGCAGAGGTAGTCGCGCGTGGTGTCCTCGGCCGATGCGGACAGCGCCGCGTACAGGACGGGGTCGTCCATCAGCCGCTCGACCGCGCGGGCCAGCGCGTCCGCCGAGCCAGCCTGAAAGCGCACCCCCGTCACTCCGTCACGCATCCGCCACGCGAACATCGGGTGGTCCGAGAACACGACGGGGCTACGCGAGCACAGCCCTTCGTAGATGGTCATCGGCAGCCCCTCGGGGTACTCGTGGCGCGTGGGCACGAGCACCGCGTCATGCTCACTCATGAGCGGCACGATGTGCGCGTGCGGGCGCTTTCCCAGGAAGTGCACGTGCGCGTCGAGACCCAGCCGCGCAACCTCGGCGACCAGCGTGGGCGAAGTCCCCCCCACCAACGAGAGCTCCACCTCGCGCCCGCCCCGGCGCAACATGTCTACGGCCCGGATGGCGTCCCCTACGCCCTTCGACTCCAGCATCATGCCGACGTAGACGACGCGAAACGGGCCCTCACGGCGCAACGTCTTCGGTGGATTGTCCGCAGCCCGGATGGTCGGGGGCCAGTCGAAGGGAACCACCTTCTCCGGCCGCACACCGATACGTGCGAGGTCGAGCGACGCCGCGAGGTTGTGGTTGGACACCCACGCCACACCCGGTCGATTGAGCAGCCCCGCGAGCGCCCGGTACTTCAGTCGTGCGCCGCGCGACGCGCGGGTGAAGCTATCCGCGAACACGGCGAACGTACGCGCGCGCTGCATGAGCGCCCACGCCAGCACGGTGGGCTCGGGGCACGCGACCGCGATGTGTGTCGGTCGCTCACGCTGGGCAACCCGCAGGAGCGCGAAATGGGCGAGACGCGCTTGGACACCGCGGCCTGGCGGGTACAGCTCCGAGCCCACCACGTACACGCCGTTGTGCAGCCGCCGCCGCGGGTAGGACGTGCCGTACGACAACACCGTGACCCGCGCGACGTGGCGCGCGACGTCGGCGAGGAAGTCGACCGTGTAGCGCTGCGCGAAATAGGTCTCCCCGCCACCTCGCTGGAAGCGTTCGGCGGCGTCGGCGTAGCAGCCATACTGGATCACCAGCAAGCGGGTCTTCGGGTCGAGCTCGTCGCGCAGGGGCTGCGTCACCATCACGGCCGCTCCTTGCTGTAGGTGCGGGTAGGATTTTGTGGGCGAACAAGCTTCCGGTCAAGCGACCCAGGCGCGTTCACTCGGGCAGCGTGATCACGGGCGCGGGACCGAACAACGTCTCCAACGGGTTGCGGGTGCCCTGACCACTTCCGTCCAGCGAGTTGATCTCCGCCTGAGACATGTCGACGCGCGGGGCGAAGACATCGTCGTGGAACGCGTCCACCACGCGCTGCGCCAGGACGTCCAGGTCGTCCGCGTCGTGGTCCACGCTGACCTCACCGCAGCCGAACACACGCCCGGCGCCTCCCAAGAGGCAGACGCGCCCCCCCGCGGCCCGGACGTCGACCTGCGCGGTCAGCGGCGCGTCGGACCTCACATCGAAGCGGGGGCTACGTCGGAGCGCCGCAGCCACCATCTGCGCGAGGGCGTCCCCCTGCACCTGCAGGCGGACGGGCACGGGGACCTCGAGCCGCCGGAACACGCCAGGGTCGACCCCGAGCACAGCGTCGTAGTTCACGTCCAGCCCCGCCTGCGCCATCAAGGCCATCACGCGCGCGCGGAGCAAGGCGTCGCCCGTCCCGACCCCCGCGAGCGCCGCCGCAGCATGTCGCTGGACCGCGGCGTCATCACCTTGTGCGAGCGCCACCTCTGCCCGCAGCGCAGCGTAGTAAGGGTCCGCCTGCTCGCGCTGGTCCCCCTCGTCCGCCCGTGCGATGGCCTCGTGCATCACACCCGCCCCGAACAACTCGACCAGATCCCCGGTGAGCCACGGCGGCTGGATGCCACTCGAAGCGGCGCCGAAGCGCAGCAAGCCGACCAACACCGCGTCGTCGCCGCTGAGGATGCGCGTGGCCTCCCGCCCGCTCGCGAACGCCTGCGCGCGCAACCAGAGCGCCTCCAGATGCGCTCCGAGGCGCGCGTGCCAGGCGAGCGCGGCGGCACCCTCGACGCGACTCTCGGCGGCGATCCGCCGCGCGCGGCGATCGATGAGCGCGGTGAGCGCCCGGTCCTGGGCGGGGTCACGGCTGTTGTGGGCGCGACGGTCGGGCGTGACCATGGCCTTGCTCGTGACGGTCAGCGCGGCCTCGTGCATGCCGGTCACCAACATGAACTCTGCGATGGCGCGCCGGCTCTCGTTGCGGTCGGCGTCACGCGCGAACGGTGGGCGACGAGCACGCCAAGCCGCGATCTCTTGCAGCGCCTGGCCCGCCTCCGCGAAGCGCCCCGCGCGGGTGTAGAGCTCCGCCAGCTCCAGCCACGGGTTGCCGTAGGTCGAGGGCTCCGCCTGTGTGGCCTCGAGCAACGTGCGCTCGGCCTCGGCGAGCTGGAACGCGCCGCGCGCAGCCTCCGCGAAGTTGGTCAGGTCCACCACGGAGACGGCGCCGCGGCTGCGGGAGTAGGCGAGGGCCTGCGCGCACGCGTCGTAGCTGGCCCCGTCGCGTCCAGCTTCGAACTCGATGGCGCACAGCGCGTTGAGCGCCAACACGGTCTGCCCGGGTCGCTCCTCCGCCAGCCCCTGCTGCGCGGCGGCGCGCGCGGCCTCGTAGCGACCCATCTTCATGAGCGACCAGGCCACCTCGGCCACCATGCGCGGCTGGTAGCGCTCGTTGAAGCGCTCGATCAGGGCGATGCGCTCGGCGTGATGGCCCAGCTCGCCGTGGATGTTGCCCAGCTCCTGCAGGATGCGCGCGTGCCACATCCATGGCGCGGGGGCGCGTGGGTCAGGCCCGAAGCGCGCCTCGAAGTACTGCAGCGCGAGGTTCGCGTGATAGAGCGCCCGCGGGAAGTTGGCCTCGGCGAAGTGCTGCGCGAAGGCGAGCACCAGGTGCCCGATGAACGAGGTGGGCTCGGCGGCCACCAGGGCCTCACCCAGCTCGCGCGCCCGGATGAGCTCGTTCTGCTCCACCGCAGCGAACGCGGCCTGCTCTCTCGGGGTCTCCGCCGTCCACGCGGGGAGGGTCTCCTGGGCCTGCACGCGCACGGCCACCTCGCACAACGCGAGCACCCCCACCAACGAAGCGCACGCGAGCCCGACGGCGCGTCGGCGTCGCGAAGTGGGTGTCCACCGTCGAGTCGTCCGTGGGGTGGCCCAGCTCATCTCAGCGCGTCACCCGTGAGAGGCGCTCGAGCTGCGGGACCAGCGCGTCATGGATGATGGCCTCGGCCCGGACGCCGCCAGGCGCGAGCGTGAGGCGATGCGCGAAGACGTGCGGTGCGATCGCGGCGAGGTCGTCTGGAGAGACGTAGTCGCGCCCCATGATCAGCGCGTGGGCCTGCAGCGCAGGCAGCATCAGCACCAGCGCGCGCGTCGAGGCCCCCTGCAGCGTGCGTGGATCGGCGCGGAGGGCGTGCGCGAGGTCCACCAGGCACTCGCGGAAGAGCGGGTGGATGACCACCCCTTCCCGCATGGTGCGACGGGCGGAGAGCAGCTCGCCGCGCTGGACGGTCTCTGCCTCGGCCGCGCGCGCCAGCGTCGGTGTCGGGTAGCTGGCCAGCACGTCGAGCTCCGCTTCGCGCGCGATGTGCTTCATGACCAGCTTGAACAGGAAGCGGTCGAGCTGCGGTGTGGGGAGCGGGTAGGTGCCCGCCAGGTCGAGTGGGTTCTGCGTCGCGATTACAAAGAACAGGTCGTCGAGCGGGTGGCTGACGTTGTCGGCCGTGACCTGCTTCTCGCCCATCGCCTCGAGCATGGCGGACTGGACCTTGGGCGACGTGCGGTTGATCTCGTCGGCGAGCACTACGTGCGCGAAGAGCGGCCCGGGGCGGAAGACGAAGCGCTGCGACTCCATGTCGAAGATGTTGGTGCCCGTGATGTCGCTCGGCAGCAGGTCGGGGGTGAACTGGACGCGTCGGAACGCGGCGATGCCCGACGCGGTGTCGTCGTCCGCGATGCCCTCGCCGAGCGCGCGCGCCAGCGTGGTCTTGCCCGAACCGGGGTAGTCCTCGAGGAGCACGTGGCCGTCGGCGAGCAGCGCGACCAGGACCAGGTCGATGACCTCGTCGCGCCCCTTGACCGCCGCGCGCAGCCGGTGGCGGAGGCGCGTGATCACGGCGTGCGCCGCGTCGAGGGTCGTGGGGGCGGAGGTTCCTCCGGTGGTGGCACCGGCGCCGCTGGGAGCGCTGGAGCTCACGGCAGATGCGTCGGAGGGGCGGAGCGGAGTGTCGGTGGAGGTGGTCATGATGGCTCGGGGGTGCAGGGCGCGCGGGAGAGGCGGCGGGAGGCGGCTGAAGGCGGCTGGAGGCGGCGGGAGACCGGGCGGTCGGTATCGGAGGTGATGAGGCGCGGCTTGGCGCGGCGGATTGCGGGCGGCGTGCGGTCATGTGGACCGCTAGCGTGACTGGAGGAAGGTCCAGGGGAGCAGGGCGCCGAACAAGCGCCGGCGGAAACGGAAGGCGCGCGCGTGTTCGCGACGCACGGCGACACCGAGCGCGAGCAGCTCGGCACGAGGGACGGCGGTCGCGCGGGGGCTGCCGAGCGCACGCCCCTCGGCCACGGCGGCCACGCGCGCCAGACTCGGCACGTCGCCGGCGACGCGCTGCGCGAAGGCCTCGCGGGTCTCACCGCGCGCGCGCCGGAGTGACACCTCGGACAGGCGGTCGAGCGCCGCACGATGTAGCGCTCGAGCGAGCTGCGCATCGGACGCGAAGCGGTACGCGACGCGCCGGTACAGCTTGGCGACGTAGAGCGCGAGCCACAGCAGCAGCACGCCAGCGAGCGCACCCCAGCCCAGCGCGGGGAGATGCTCGATCAGGCGCGCGATGACGTCCGCGGCCTCGTCGGACGCGTCCTCGGGGGCGAGTGACTGACCGCGTGCCAGCTCGCCCAAGAGGCGCTGCAGGTCCGCGTCGGGAGGCGTCCCGGGCGGGTCGAGGGACTCGTGCGGGAACACGTCGGTCACGACCCACCCGAAGCCCTCGAAGTAGACCTCGGGCCACGCGTGGGAGCTCTGCCCGGTGACGAGCAGCGCCGACCCGCCCTGCCGGTTGGACTCCGGGATGGCATAGCCCGTGGCGACGCGCGCGGGGACACCGGCTGCGCGAAAGAGGAAGGTCGCGGCGTGCGAGAAGTGCACGCAGTAGCCCGTCAGGTCACCGAAGAGGAAGTCTGCGGTGGGGTCGTCCGCGCCGGCGTGTTGGCTGCGGAGACTGTAGAAGCCGTGCTCGCCCAGCCACTCCGTGATGGCGAACACCTTGGCCGCGTCCAGGTGGCGCAGGTCGGCGGGGACGCGCTCGGCCAGGATGCGCTCGGCCAGCTCTCGGTAGCGCGGGTCAGCGGGGGCGGCGAGGTACTCGGCGCGGGCCTCGGCGGTCCAGGAGGGCGAGCCAGCGGGCGCCTGCAGGAGCGCGAAGTAGTCGGCGCTGAGGGACGCGGAGGTGGCGTGGTAGGCGACCCGGAAGCGCGACGGGTCGGGGTTGGGAGCTGGCCGAAGGCGAAGTGGCGACTCGAGCGCAAAGGGGAGCGTGTGGTCCGCGAGCAACACGACGGTGGTCTCCACCTCGCGGCGCTGCGCGTTCAGCGGCGGGGGCTCGCGCACCGAGGTGGACTCGACCGGGAAGCCCTGCACCAGATCGCGGTCCACCTCGGGCAGCGTGCTGGCGACGAGGCGGCGACCGTTCCACTGGCTGAACGCGCCCTGGCGGAAGTAGTACGTGCCCGTGGGGGCCGAGTAGTCGTCGCGGAAGATGACCACGCCCACGGGGACGTCGGAGTTGGGCGTCTCGTAGTCGTCCCGAAAGTCGCCCATGTCACCCGGCCCACCGCCCTGGCCCTGTGAGTCCGACGATTGTCCCTGCGCGCGCCGCTCGGACGCCTCCCCGTCCTCGGGCCGCAGCCCCAGACCTGCACCGCCCTCGGGGGGTGTCGGCATGCCCACCAGGCGCGTGGTCACCACCAGCACGGCCAACAGCGCGAGCAGCACGCCGAAGTGGAGCGCCAGCCGTCCCACTCGCTCCTCGGACAGGAGCACCAGGGAGACGGACACGACGGCCACCACGCCCACCCCGAGGAACACCAGCGTCGGGTCCCCACCCGTCGCGAGGATCGGGTCCGCGATCTCGAACGGTCGGTTGATGGCCCCGTCCCGGTGCGCGACGACCAGCTGCGTGAACGCGAACACGGGCACCAGGACCTCGAGCACCGCGCACCACGCGTGCCGAGCCGAGAGCACCCGCAGCGCGAAGGCCCCGCCCCCGAGGACACCCATCGCGAGGAGCGCGTCGGCCGTCCGATAGGCCCGTGCTGGGCCGAGCCAAGCGGACCAGCTCGTCGAGGAGAGCAGGAGCGTGTGGAGCCCGCCTGCGAGGACACCCATCGCGAGGGCGGCGCCGAGGAGTGGGAGCGTGCGATACGGACCGCGCGCGAGCCGACCGCCGAGCACGGCGCCCGCCGCGGCACCGACGGCGGCCGCCAGGACGGCTGGCGTGCGCGACAACGGCAGCGCGAGCACCGCGCCAGTGACGACGTAGGCGCACACGCGCAACAGAGTTGGCAGGTGGACGCGGTTCGCGCGGGTCACGCCGCCTCCTGCGCCGCTTGTAGGTGAGCCTCGCCGAGCACCTGTCCCGTGCGGCGGTCGACCACCAACGTGTCGATGCCAGCGGCAGCCAGCGTCTGGAGCAGCACCGTGAGCGCGGAGAGATCATCCCCCTGGACGGGTGGCGCCGCGCGCAGCAGGCGGCTGGCGACCCCGCGCCGTGCGGGAGCGGCGACCCCATCGACGCCAATGACGACATGGATTCGCCCCCCCCTCCCCTCGGCCGCCCTCAGCAACGAGGACACCCACCCGGACTCCGAGGACAACGGGGAGTCCGAGGGGGTCTCTGAGGACACCCATCCATGCGCGGGTCTCGAGGACACCCACCCGGACGGCACAGGCGGCGCAAAGACGACGACCTGGGCGGGCCCCTGAGCCTCGGCCTGGGTCAGGAACGACTCTAGGTCATTGCGATGGGTGTCCCCTGAACCATCGGTGTCCCGATGGGTGTCCCCCGAGCCGTCCCCCGAGCGATGGGTGTCCCCCGAGCCGTCTCGCGAGCGATGGGTGTCCCCCGAGCCGTCCCCCGAGCGATGGGTGTCCCCGGAGTACCCCGAGCGGACGATGGCGGCCAGGGCGGACGGCAGGTCGCTGGTTGGGGTGGGTGTCCCCGCAGCCCCGAAGAGCCAGTCGGCGCCGAGGGCGCCCTGCTCGAGCGCGACCCGGGCGGCGGCCGCCGTGGCCTCGTCGCGGGGGCCGGCGAGGAGGTACGCGACGGTGCGCGTGGTCTGGGTGAGGGAGCGCTCGGGTTGCCGCACCAGCAGCTTCCCGGTGCGCGCATAGATCTTCCAGTGGATGAGCCGCGCCGGGTCACCGGGTTGATACCGGCGGAGCTCGACGCGGTCGCCGTCTGCGGCGCCCAGCGGGTGGGCCACCTCGTCGCCGGCCGCGAACGACGTGAGCACCGGCATGCGCTCGAGGGCACCGGGGTGCGGCAGGACATCCAGCGTCAGCTGCTGCTCGACCCGCAGCGCCAGCTCGGCGAAGCCGAACACGTCGGACACCACCACTCGACGCGTGATGTGCCGCACCTCCCCTCGGCGCGCGATGCGCAGCCACTCGAGCGCCTCGAGGGCGCGCCGCTGCTCGGGGTCACGCACCCCGGACAGGTCGGGCGACGCCACGGTCACCCGCTCCGGCACGAGCACCTCGTGGCGCACCCGGACGAGCGGCGCGAAGCCCCAGCGCGGAGGCTGGAAGGCCGTCATGGTCGGCGTGTCGGTCTGGGTCTTCCGCGCCTCTCCCGCGGGGGCGCGGAGACGCACCTTGAGCCACACGGACCCTACCACGACCAGCAGCACGGTGAGCGCGAGCAGCCCGAGGAGGGCGTACGCCACGACGAGCCACACCAGGTCCAGCCGGGCGAACGCGAAGTACCTGAGACCGAGCGCCGCCCCGAGCCCCACCGCGACACCCAGCGTGGTCACGGGGACCACATCGCGCACCCGGCGGGTCAAGCGCCTCACCCGCGCGAAGCGCATGGCCCACAGCTCGCGTTTCGTGGCGCGCATCGGGCGCACATTGACACGGGGCGCCCCGTCGGGAAACAACGCCCATCACCATGATGCACCTCGAACGCCGCTACGCCTGCTCCGACGAAGAAGCCCTCACGCGCCTGCACGCGCTGACCGACTACTGGCGCCGCAAGCACGGGCTCAGCGCGGACTGGACGGGCAACGCCTGCCACGTGTACGGCAAGGTCAAGGGGGTGAAGTTCGACGCGCGCGTGACGGTCACCGCAGGCCAGGTGCGCGCCGACGTGGACGCAGGCTTCCTCGCCGAGAAGCTCGGTGGGCGCAAGTACGTCGAGGGCAAGCTGGACGACTACCTCGACCCCGCGCACAGCGTCGCCGAGCTGCAGGCCCGCGCCTGAGCCGCGCCTCGCCTCCGCATCGGACCTGGCGTTCGTCGACATCTCACCGCCAACACGCTCGGGCGCGCGATATGCCATGCGCGGCCGGAAGCGGATGCGAGAGTTGCCGTCGGCCCGAAAAGCACGGTACATGCTCCGTCCGAAGGAGCCGGAACCGCTCATGACCAACTTGGACCTCCTCAAGGGCAGCGACGCGCGCCTCTGGGACCTGATCGAACAGCGCACCAAGCCGGACGCCGACACGGACGCCATCGATCAGCGCATCTGGGACCTGTTCGGCGAGCGCTGGGCCATCATGTTCACGGACCTGAGCGGCTTCTCGCGCGCGACGGCCAAGTTCGGGGTCACCCACTTCCTGCAGATCATCCACGAGAAGAAGAAGATGCTGCTGCCCATCGTGGCGGCACACGACGGCATCCTGCTCAAGGTCGAGGCCGACAGCTTCCTGCTGATCTTCCGCCGACCGGAGCGCGCGCTGCAGTGCGCCATCGAGATGCAGCGGCGCTGCCAGCTGACCAACGAGCGCCGCTTGCCCGAAGAACAGATCATCCTGTGTCTGGGCATCGGCTACGGCGACGTGCTACGCGTGGGCGACCACGACGTGTGGGGTCGCGAGGTCAACGCGGCCAGCAAGCTGGGAGAGGACACCGCCAAGGCGAACGAGATCCTCGTCACCGGCGCCGCGCACCAAGAGCTCGGCAACGTCATCGGCGTGCGCTACGAGCTCCTCCACGAGACCATCCCCGGATCCGACGTCAACTACCGCTGCCTGTACCTCTGACGCGCGCTCACGCTCCAGGGCCTTCCCGCTCGTAGCCACACCGAGCCACACCGCGCCCCCCTCCGCCCCCTCCCGCACCGCCCATGTCCATTCGAGACCTCGGATACCGCCCCTACGACGGCGAGCGCCACCCTGCAGAGCAGAACGCCTGGGTCATCCTGCGTCACTCGCTGGGCCGTGCCTGGCGGTCGTGGATCATCAAGCTCACACTCCTGTTCTCCTGGATCCCCGTCATGGGCTTCATCCTGGGCACGCGCGCGGCCAGCCTCGTGCAGAGCCAGGTCGGGGGTGAGGCCGAATTCGACGCCAACCCGTGGCTCGACTGGCTGCTGCACACGCAGTGGCTCAGCGCCGCCTTCGTGGTCGCGCTCACCGCCGGCGCCGGCGCCATCGCCTACGACCTCAACCACAACGCCTTCGCGTACTTCTTCTCCAAGCCGGTCACCGCGGCGCAGTACCTCATCGGCCGGATGGGCGCGGTGGTGCTGCTGTGCCTGTTCGTCACGCTCATGCCGGTGGGCCTCTTCAGCGCCGCCATGCTGGCCCTCGGCTCGGGCGACCCGGTCAGCAACCTCGTCTCGCTGCTGCGCGCCACCGCGGGCGCCGTGACCATCTCCGTCATGATGGGGGTGTGCTCGGTCGGCTTCTCGGCGCTCAACCGCAGCCGCGCGTTCACGTTCAGCGCGTGGGTGCTGACGTTCTTCGTCCCGTGGGGCCTGGCCGTGCTGGTGGAGCTCGTCTCCGACTGGCCGTGGCTGCGCCTGCTCGCGTTCCCGCTGCTGGTCAGCGACCTGGTGGACGCCGTGTGCGCTCAGACGGAGGCCGAAGAGGTGGTGCGCTGGTACCACAGCGCGCCGGTCGCCATCGCGCTCGTCGCGGGCGCCATCGCCATCGCCTACCGCCGCATTCGCAACGTGGAGGTGGTCGCGTGAGCATACCCGAGACGAGAGACGACGCGCGCAGCGACGCCCCCAGCATCCGCGCCGTGCAGCTGACCAAGTGGTACGGGCAGGTCACCGCCTTACAGGACGTGTCCCTGCACCTCGGGCCTGGCGTCTGGGGCCTGCTCGGTCCCAACGGCTCGGGCAAGACCACGTTCCTGCGCCTCGCCGCCGGACAGCTGCGCCCCAGCCTCGGCAGCGTACGCGTGTGCGGCGACGCCCCGTTCGCCAACCCGAACGTGCTGCGCCGCATCGGCCTGTGCCCCGAAGCCGACGCCATGTACGACGAGCTGACCGCGCTGGAGCACGTCTCGACCCTGGCCGAGCTCAGCGGCTACCCCGCCAAGGAGGCGAAGGAGCGCGCCGCGCACGCCCTCTCCGTCTTCGGTCTGACCGACGCCATGGAGCGCCGCGTGGGCGGCTACAGCCGCGGCATGCGCCAGCGCACCAAGCTGGCTCAGGCCATCGTGCACGAGCCGGACGTGCTCATCCTCGACGAGCCGCTGACCGGCACCGACCCACGCAGCCGGGCGGTCATCCTCGAGGCGCTGCGCGCGCGCGCGGAGGCCGGCGCCGTGGTGCTCTTCTCGACACACGTGCTGCACGAGGTGGAGGCGCTGACCGACCGCGTGATGCTCATCGCCCGCGGCCAGCTGGTAGCGCAAGGTGAGGTCGGCGAGATCCGCGACCTCTTGCACGAGCACCCGCACCACATCCACGTGCGGTGCGAGCGCCCCCGCGAGTTCGCGAGCCTCGTGCTGCGCGCCGATGCCTCCATCGCCAGCGTGGAGCTGCACCCCGACGCCGTGACGTTCCGCACCGGAACGCCAGACCAGACGTACACGCAGGTAGCCGAGGTGGCGCTGGCGAACGGCCACCCCATCGAGAGCATCACCAGCCCCGACGCCACGCTGGAGGCGCTCTTCCACTACCTCGTCGAGCGCGGCTCTGCTGGTGCAGGGACGGGCGCGGACGCCGCCGTGGGCAGCGCGAAGGTGGTGGCCCCATGACCTGTCACCCGCTGGCGCCGACGAAGGCCCAGACCCAGACCCAGACCGCTTGGAGGGACCTGTGAGCAGCGCGACCTCGAAGGCCACCGCGCACGGCGACGGCGCTCCACCCGCCCGACGCGTGCCCCCCGCACCATCGCTCGGCGCGTCCATCGCCGTGCACGCGCGCTTGCAGGTGTTGCGCCTGCGCCGCTCGGCCAAGCTCAAGCTCGCCGTGGGCGCCACGCTGCCCATGGTCGCGGCGGTGGCGCTCTCCGCCAACCTGGGCGACGACGCCGTGGGCGCGCTGCGTGGCGGCTACAAGTTCGCGCTGTTTCTGCTGCTGGGCTACCTGCTGCCGTTCCTGTTCGCGTCGGGCGCCATCTCGGAGGAGGTCGAGTCGCGCACGTTCACGTACCTCGCCTCGCGCCCCGCCAGCCGCCTGGGCATGGTCGTGGGCAAGTGGCTCACCGCCACCCTGTTCTCGGCGGCCCTCCTGGGCGGCGCCGCCGTGCTCATGCACATCAGCTCGTTGGCCACCTCCCCCACGGTCTTCGTGGACGAGCTCGGCCTGCTGGGTCGCACGCTGGGGGCCGTGCTGCTGCTCTCCGCCGGCTACAGCGCGCTGACCATGTGCTTCGGGGCGCTCGTGCCGCCTGCCGCGGGCATCGTGGGCGGGCTCTACCTGGCCATCTTCGAGTTCATCATGGGCGAGATGGGGCCCGGCTACCTCCCGCTGCTCACCATGCACCATCACGCGCTGTTGCTGAGCGGGACGGACAGCGGCCTCGAGCCGGTCGTGGAGCTCCCCATCGCGTTCGCCCTGATGGCGGGCTTCACGCTCGTCTGGCTGGCGCTGACGGCCGTCGCCGTGGTCCCGCGCGAGTTCCGCGAGGGGTCGGGCTGAGCCGCCGAGACTCCCCGGGCCCAGCGCACGACCGGGCGCGCGTTCCGCGAGGGGTCGGGCTGAACCGCCGAGACTCCATCGGCCCAGCGCACGGTGCGAAGGGCATCGGGCCACGGCCAGGTGCCCCCATCGTCGTCACCCACAGCCCGATTGGCAGGAGCCTCAGCGGACCCGTGCGACCACCGCAGCCGCCCCTGCGCCCGTCGCCTTCGCCGGCTCGGTCATGAGCGTCGCCAAGATGCTGACCGGCGTCTCGGCGTCGGCCTGCATGACCGAAGCGACCTTGGCCACCGCCGAGGGTGAGAACGCCGTGGTGGATCCAAGCATGAGCACGTCGCGCGGCTCGAGCGCCACCTGCGCATGGGCGGGCTCGCCGTGCAGCACGCCGGTCGCGCTGCCTGGGTCGCCTTCGTTGTCCGGCGTCAGGCGCTGGTGCTCGCCCCGCCGCCACAGGTAGGCGCGCACGCGCCCCACCGAGATCACGTGCGCCGAGTCGTCGAGCAGCACCAGCGCCGCGAGCGAGCTGTCGGGCACGCGCTGCTCGATGAGCGCGTTGCAGCACGTCACGAGCCGCGCTCGCGCCGCCCCGAACGCGTGCCGGACGCGCTCCTTGGGGCCCATCTGCGCCCCCTCCTCGAGGCCGGCCTCGAAGCCCGCGACGAGCGGCTCGCGCGTGAAGCCCCACGTGCGCGGCTGCCCGATGCCCGTCGTCAGGACGAAGGCCCGCCCATCGCCCAGCTTGACGAGGCCGTGCCGCGCGATGGCGTGGTCGTGCACCGTGGCGAGCTGCAGGCTCGAGTGGGACTCGACGCGCACCGGTCCCTCAGAGCGCCTGTGAGACCGTGTAGATGGTCATGACCACGAACACGAGGAACAGGATGAAGAAGAAGATCTTCACCCAGCTGTAGGGCGCCTCGCCGCGCAGCTCGCCGTTCTGTCCGTTGATCAAGAAGCGGAAGGTCTTGTCGTTGTAGCGGTACGACGCGATCCAGATGGGCAAGAGGATGTGCTTGAACTTCTCGCTGCCGAACTGGTTCACCACGTTGAGGTTCTGCACGCGATCGGCCCGCACGTCGTTGTGGCAGCGGCTGCGCTGCTCGCTCTCGATGTGCTTCACCGCCTTCCCCCATCCCTCGTTGAGGTCCACGGCGTACTCTTCCGCGCGCCACCCCGAGAGGAACCCCGGATCGTAGGGGCGCAGCTGCCCCAGCGTGAAGCCCCGCAGCGACTGCACCAGGCTCTCCGGGAGGCCGCGGCTGGCGCAGACGAGCACGTCGTCGTGGTGGTCCTGCCGCGAGCCCCAGGCTGGTCGCCAGTGGGTCTTCGTGACCGTGCGCGTCATCTGCACGTTGTTGCCGTTGGCGTCCCTGCCCCAGTAGGTTTCCTGCTCCTGGTAGTCGGTTCCAGCCTGTGCCGTCCAGCTCGAGTTGACCCAAGCGTCGAAGGTCCAGTACGGGATGTAGACGCCGTTGATCTCGCCGACGCTGGCCTTCTTCTTCAGGTCGCTGGGGCGGAACCACAGGCCACCAATCCACTCGGAGAACATGCTGCGCGCGCGCGCCTGCTCCACGGCGAAGGGCAGCATGGACTCGGGCCGGATGAGGTTGCGGTTGCTCTCCTGCTCCAGCACGTGCGGGGAGCCGCAGAAGTCGCAGCGGGTGCTGACGCTCTGACCGCCGAAGGCCACGGTCGCGCCGCAGGTGTTGCACTTGATGGTGCGGGTCGTCGCGCCGAAGCCACGCGCGGTGGCCATGGTGAGCCCAGCCTGAAGGTCGTGCTCGACGATGTCGTGCGAGCCCTCCTGCGCCGCGATCGGATGCACGTGGCCGCAGTAGGGGCACTTCAACGCCTGCGCCGCCGCGTCCCACGCCATCTCGGGGGCGCCGCACGAAGGACACGGGAACTTGCGCCCGGCCGCCGCTGCGTCCGACGCAGGCGCGGCCGGCGCCGCAGGCTGGGCGCTGAAGTCGGGAGGCGGCTGGGGCGGCTGGTCCATGGGGCGCGATTCTATCCGCTTCGTACGGTCACGCCGTGGGAAAATTCCTGCTGCGACGCCCGGGGTGAAGCGCACCCGTTCCTGGTGGATGGCCAAGGCGACGGGTGGCGCGCACACCGTAGGCAGCGGGTCGGCGCCGAGATGGAGGTTACGGCTCGCCAGCGCGGAGGCCGTTGCGGGACACCCACCATGTGGCACATCGCCCACCTGGCCGTACACTACGCCCTCCATGCGCGTCGCCTACCTGGTCAATCAATACCCGAAGGTCAGCCACACCTTCATCCGGCGCGAGCTGCAGGCGCTGGAACTGCAGGGCGTCGAGGTGCTGCGCTACTCGGTGCGCCGCGTGGCCGAGCCCCTGACGGACCAGGCCGATCGCGACGAGGCCGAGCGTACGCGGGTCATCCTGGACGGTGGTCCGCAGGGGCTGGCGGCGGCCATGGCGCGCGTCGCGGCCAAGCGACCGGCGGGGTTCGCCCGCGCATCCGCAATGGCGGCGCGTGTAGGCGTCGGCTCGGAGCGGGGTGTGGTCATCCACGGCGCCTACCTGGGTGAGGCCAGCGTGCTGCTGGAGTGGCTGGAGGAGGCAGGCGTCGACCATGTGCACGCGCACTTCGGCACCAACTCGACGACGGTCGCGATGCTGGTCGCGGCGCTGGGTGGCCCCGGCTACAGCTTCCATGTCCACGGGCCCGAGGAGTTCGACAAGCCTGCGGCCATCGCGCTGGGTGAAAAGGTGGAGCGTAGCCGCTTCGTGTGCGCCATCAGCCACTTCGGCTGCAGCCAGCTGTACCGCCAGGTGAGCTACGCGCACTGGCCCAAGGTCCACGTCGTGCGCTGCGGCGTGGAGCCCGCGTTCCTCAGCGGCGACGGCCGTGACTACCCCACGGCCCCGCGCTTGGTGAGCGTCGGGCGCCTCAGCGAGCAAAAGGGGCAGATCCTCCTGATCGAGGCGCTCGGGCAGCTCGCGCGCGAGGGCGCGGTCTTCGAGCTGGTCCTGGTGGGCGACGGAGAGATGCGCGCCGACATCGAGGCCGCCATCGCGCAGCACGGGCTCACGCAGCGCGTCCACATCACCGGCTGGGCGAGCGGACCCGAGGTGCGCGAACACCTGCTCGCCGCACGCGCCATGGTGCTGCCCAGCTTCGCGGAGGGTCTGCCCGTCGTCATCATGGAGGCCCTGGGGCTCGGGCGGCCCGTGCTCTCCACCTACGTGGCCGGCATCCCGGAGCTGGTCGTCCCGGGTCGCAACGGCTGGCTGGTCCCCGCGGGCAGCGTGCCCCACCTGGTGTCCGCGCTGCGCGACGTGCTCGCCACCCCCACGGACACCCTGGCCGCCATGGGCGCCGCCGGTCGTGAGGCGGTGCTGGCGCGACACGACGTGCGGGTCACGGCGCACAGCCTGGCCGAGCTGCTGTACGCGCACGTCCCAGGCGCCACGTCGTCCGCGGCACGCGCCCCCTCCGCCCACGGCACGGACGTGTCCACGGCCGAGCCGATGTAGAGCGCGCGTGTTCTTCGGTCACCCCAACCTGCTCGCCTACGCCGCGCTCTTTCTGTTCATCCCAGTGACGCTCGCGCTCTACGCGCGTCTGTCGGCGACCAAGGCGACCATCGTGGCGATGCTCGCGGGCGTGCTGTTCCTGCCCGAAGTGCTGGCCATCGACCCGCCGCTGCTGCCCCCCATGGACAAGACGTCCATCACCGCAGCATGGGCGCTGGTGGGCTGTCTGTGGAAGGCCCGCCGGCAGCTGGTTCGCGCCCGCCCGCTGCGGGGCATCGACGGTCTGTTCGTGCTGCTGTTGCTGTGCAACGTGGGCACGGCGCTGACCAACCCGGACCCACTCGTCACGGGGCCCATCGTGCGCCCCGGCCTCGTGCTGTACGACGCGGTGGCGCTCGGCATCAAGGACACCCTCGCCATCTACCTCCCGTTCTTGCTGGGCCGCGCCATGGTCACGCAGCGCCGTGACCTGCACACACTGCTCAGCGCGCTGCTCTCGTTCGGGTTGGTGTACGCGTGCCTAGCGCTGGTGGAGATCCGCCTGAGCCCGCAGCTGCACAACTGGCTGTACGGCTACCACCAAATGGACTTCTCCATGGCCATCCGCTTCGGCGGCTACCGGCCCATGATCTTCATGCAGACCGGCCTGGCCGTCGGCATGTTCATGCTGGCCGTCACGCTCGCGGCCATCGCCTTGCGCCGCACGGGCAACGCGCGCGCGCGCACGGTGGTGTTCCTCGCGGTGGTGCTGGTGCTGTGCAAGAGCACGGGCGCCATCCTCTATGCGCTGGTCGTGCTGCCCGTCGCAGCCTTCGTGCGGCGTCCCCGGGCGCGCCTTCCCGCCGCGCTCGCGCTGCTCACGCTGCTCTACCCGCTGCTGCGCACCACCGACACCTTCCCGACCGACACGCTCGTCGAGCAGGCGGAGCGGATCAACGAGGAGCGCGCCCTCTCGCTCTGGTTCCGCTTCGACCAAGAGTTCCAGCTGCTGCAGCGCGCGCTCGAGCGTCCGTATTTCGGCTGGGGCGGCTACAACCGCAACCGCCACTTCGACCCCGAGACGGGCGAGGACCTGAGCGTCACGGACGGCGACTGGACCATCCAGATCGGCACGCGCGGTCTCGTGGGCTTCGTGGCGCTGTACGGCCTGCTCACGGTGCCCGTCCTGCTCACGTGGCGCCGGCTACGGCGCATCCGCTCACGCGACGACCGGCTGCGGCTTTGTACGCTCGCGCTGATCACCGCGTTGTGGGTCGTCGACCTGCTGCCCAACGGGCTGTTCCACTGTCTACCGTTCTTCTTCGCGGGCGCGCTCTACGGGCTGCTGCACGGCATCGCCGACACGAGCGCGCGGCAGGAGGGTCCGGCCGGCCCCCCGCGCAGAAGGCGCACGGAGGCCGAGGTGACGGGCGTGCAGGAGCTCGAAGCGCTAGAGGACGTGTCGTACGGTCAGCGGGAGGCCATGCGCATCGAGGTGGCCCAACGACGCGTCGGGCTCTCGCGCGCGCGCGAAGCGCTCAGACACCTGCGCATCGGATTGGCGTGCCTTCGCGTCGATCGCCTCCGCGTGGCTCGCGCGCGCCTTTGCGAACAGCTCGCGCTAGGGGTACGGAGGGCCGCATGAGTGCGACCGTCACCGACGCGCCCAGCGCGCCCGCGCCCGTGTCCGCCGACGAGCGCCCCCTCGAGGGCCGCGCCGAGCGTGGCGCGCTGTGGGTGGTGCTCGGCTATGGCGGCGCGCAGGTCATCCGGCTGGTCGGAAACCTGATCCTGACGCGCCTGCTGTTCGAGGAGGCCTTCGGCATCATGGCGCTGATGTCCACCGTGCTGCAGGGCCTCGAGCTGTTCAGCGACGTGGGCATCGGCCCCAGCCTCATCCAGAACGAGCGCGAGGACCCGGCCTTCGTGAACACGGCCTGGACGCTGCAGGTGGCGCGTGGAGTCGCCATCTGGGCGGTGGCCTGCGCGTTGGCCGTGCCGTTCGCCACGTTCTACGAGGAGCCTCAGCTCGCGTGGTTGCTGCCCATCGTGTCGGCCACCGCGCTCGTCGCTGGCTTCAATTCCACCAAGCTGTTCACGCTCAACCGGCAGCTGGACGTCCGGCGCATCGAGATCTCGCTCATCGTCGCCCAGGTGGCGGGGCTGGTGACGATGGTGGCCTGGGCGATAGTCGATCGCTCCGTGCTGGCCCTGGTGGCGGGCGCGCTGGTCACGTGCCTGGTGCGCATGGTGCTCACGCACACCTACCTGCCGGGCCTGCGCAACGGCTTCGCGTGGGAGCCGGGCGCCGCGCGCGAGCTGGTGCGTTTCGGCCGTTGGATCTTCGTCAGCACGCTGCTGACGTTCCTCGCCGGGCAGGCAGATCGGCTCGTGTTCGGGCGGCTGGTGCCCCTCGATCGGCTGGGCGTCTACTACATCGGAGTGGTCATCGCGACCATCCCGAGCGAAGCGCTCAGTCGCCTGTCGATGCAGATCATCTTCCCCGTGTATGCCCGCGTCCGCGAGCGCGACGGTCACTTCCGCGCCGTCTTCGAGACCATCCGCACGCCGCTGCTCATCCTCGCGGGCTGGGCGTTCGCGGGGCTCGTCGCAGGCGGCCCCACGGCCGTGGACCTGCTCTACGACGACCGCTACCAAGACGCGGGCTGGGCCGTGCAAGTGCTCGCCGCGGGCGGCTGGGTGCTGGTCTTGGGCAACACGTACGGCGCGGCGCTGTTGGCGTCCGACCTCCCGCGCGGCGTGGCGGCGGGCTCGTTCGCGAAGGTGCTCGCCATGGCGGTGCTCATCCCCGCAGGCTTCTACGTGGGTGAGGCGCGTCACCCTGGGCTCGGGTTCCCCGGCGCAGTGCTCGGGTACGCCGTGGCCGAAGCGGTGCGCTACGCGGTGTGCGCCTATGCGTGCCGCGAGCTGCAGCTCACCGGCCTGCGCGGTGACGCGCGCCTCTCGCTGGTCGTCGCGCTCACCGGAGGCCTCGGGGCGTTCCTCGAAGCCGGGCTGCGCGCGCTCGAGCTGCACGTCGTCCTCCGCTCGGCCGTCATCGCGCTGGTCATCACACTGGCATGGGCGCCCCTCGGCTCGCCCCTGCTGCGCGACCGGCTGGCCCAGCGCCGCGCCCGTCGCGCGGCCCACACCGAGCCCCCCAGAGCGGAGGCCTAGCGGGCGGTCATGCGCATCACCTTCGTCCACAAGTCGGCCAACTTCTCCGGGGGCAACCGCGTGGTCGCCACCTACGCGGAGCGCCTGCAGGCACGCGGACACGAGGTGTGTGTAGTCAGCGGCCCGGACCCTCGGCCGCGACCCTTGCGTGGGCTGCTCAACAAGGTACGCGGGCATCGCTATCAGGTGGGTGACGGCCGTAGCTGGCTCGACGCGCTGCCCGTCGAGCACCGGGTGCTGGAGCGCGCCCGACCCGTGCGCGCCGCCGATCTACCCGACGCTGACGTGGTCGTGGCCACGTGGTGGGAGACCGCCGAGGCCGTAGCCGCGCTTCCTCCACGCAAGGGCGCGAAGGCCTACTTCATCCAAGGCGTCGAGTGGACCATCGACGACATGCCAGTCGAGCGCGTCAAGCAGACCTGGCGTCTGCCGCTGCACAAGATCGTGATCGCGGAGTTCATGGCGCAGCTGGCCCGCGAGGAATTCGGCGACGACGACCTCTCGCTCGTCCCGAACGCCATCGACGCCGCGCTGTTCCACGCGCCGCCGCGCGAACGCAACGCCGTGCCGACCGTCGGCTTCATGGAGGTTGGGCCGCTCGCCATCAAGGGCGGCGACATCACGCGCGCCGCGCTGCGGCTCGCCAAGGAGCGAGAGCCCGCGCTACGCGCGCTGTGCTTCGGCCGCAGCGCCCCACCGCCGGAGCGCGCGTTGTCGAGCTGGGTCGAGTTCCACACGTCGCCCAGCCCCGAGGCGCTGCGGTCGCTGTACGCGAGCTGCGACGTGTTCGTGCACGCGTCTCGCGCCGAGGGCTTCGGGCTGCCGCTGCTCGAGGCCATGGCCTGCCGCACGCCCGTGGCCGCCACCCCGGCGGGCGCCGCACCCGAGCTCCTGCCGAGCGGCGGAGGTGTGTTGGTGCCGCACGAAGATCCCGCCGCGCTGGCCGACGCCCTCCTACAGCTCGCCACGCTGCCCGCGGCCGAGTGGCGCGCGCGGTCGGACGCTGCCTGTGCGCGCGCCACCGGCTACACCATGGACGACGCCACGGAGCGCATGGAGGCCGCGCTGGAGCGCGCCGCCGAGAAGACCGGGACCCAAGCGCACGCACGAGCCGCCGCTCGGTCGGACCGTGGCCCGGCCCCCGCTCTCGCGGAACGCCTACGGGCGCTCGCCCCCGCGGCAAGCCCTGGACCCCAGGACACCCACACGCGGGCCACCCACACGCGGGCCACCCACACGCGGGCCACCCACACGAGGGACACCCACACGCGGGACACCCACACGCGGGGGCAGCGCCTCCCTGCGCCCGACACCCGCACGCAGCACGCGCCCTCACCCGGCCACGCCGCGTCCACCTACGTCGCCAGCAGCGTCTTGGCCCGCGCCGCGGCCCTCGCCCTACGCGACACGCTCACCGGGCCCGGCGGGGCCCCGCATTCTAGCGTCCCGCGCGATGGCTTCGTGCCAGAGGACACGGTGTCCGCGGGCGCCGCCGAGCTGCTGGCAGCGCTGACACACCCGGCGACGGTCGCCGCCATCGAGGACGCCACGGGCACGGGGCGCCTGTTGCTGGACCCCCACCGACGCGAGCAGGGGTTGTTCGTCGCCGGCGCCGACGCGCCCCGGCGCAGCTTCACCCAACGGCGACACGACCCGCCCCTCACGCGTCGCTCCACGCTGGTGCTGGCGCTCGAAGACACGACGCTGAGCATCTCTCATGGCGCCTCGCTCGCAGGCCGCACGGAACGCCTGGCGCGACACACACTCCGTGCGGGCGACGCGCTGCTCGTCTCCGCGGGCCTCGACCAGCTGCTCCACACCGGGGGGCTCCGAGCGGTGCTCGTGCCCCTCTATCAGGCCGAGCTGACCGTGGACCCGTTCCCCCGGCGCAGCGAGCGCACCCTGCCTACGCTCAGCGCCACCACCACGCGGCAGGTCGCGCAGACGGCCGCCGAGCACGCCCGCGTCTTGCGTGCCCATCAGCGCCGCGTCGTGGCACAGCTTCACGAGCTGCTGCTCGGCCACCACTGACCACCACGACACGCTCAGTCTTCAGCCAACAGTCGTCGCAGGGCGCGCGCCAGCCCCTCGGGCGTGAACGGCTTGGCCAAGAAGCGCGTGCGCTCGTCCCGCCCGCTCGGGTCCACCACCGCGGTCTCCGTGTAGCCCGACACGAACAGCACGCGCAGGTCGGCGCGGAGGCGGCGCAGGTGCTCCACCAACGTGCGCCCGTCCATCCTCGGCATCGCGACGTCCGTGACGACCACGTCGAAGTCGAGCGCGCCGCGCTCGAGCAGGCGCACGGCGTCCTCCGAGTCGCTGGCCACCGTCACCTGGTAGCCGTAGTGCTCGAGGGCCTTCTGGGCGATCTTGCGCACCGGCACCGAGTCCTCGACGAGCAGCACGCGCTCGTGCCCCTCGAGCGGGTCGTTCAGGTTCTCGTGCGACACCCGATCCGTGGGCGCGTCGACGCGCGGGAGGTACATGGAGAACGTCGAGCCCTCCCCGACCGTCGACTGCACGGTCATGAAGCCGCCACTCTGGCTGACCACGCCGTACACGGTCGCCAGGCCCAGTCCGGTGCCATGGCCGGCTTCCTTGGTGGTGAAGAAGGGGTCGAAGACGCGCGCCAACGTGGCGTCGTCCATGCCTTGCCCCGAGTCGCGCACCGTGAGCACGACGTGCGGACCGGCCTTCGCTTCGCGAGGCGCGCCGCAGGCCCCGGGCGTGACGTCGACGTTGGCGGTCCGGATGGTGACCACGCCCCCCCTGGGCATCGCGTCGCGCGCGTTGACGACCAGGTTCATCACGACCTGATCGAGCTGCGCGCGGTCTGCCCGCACGCGCCACAGGTCTTCGGCGAGGTGCGTGGTGAGCTCGACGTGGTCGCCGAGCAAGCGGCTCAGCATGCGGACCAGGTCGCGCACCAGCTCGTTGAGGTCCAGCACCCGCGCCACCAGCACCTGCTTGCGGCTGAACGCCAAGAGCTGACGGGTCAGCTCGGCGGCGCGATGGGCCGCGGCGCTGATCTCGTCGAGCGCGTCGTCCGCCCGCACCGCGCTGGCCGTGCCGCGCCGTAGGAAGTGCGCGTAGGACGTGATCACGGTCAGCAGGTTGTTGAAGTCGTGCGCCACCCCGCCCGCCAAGCGCCCCACGGCGTCCATCTTCTGCGCCTGTAGTAGCGCCTCCCGGCTGGCCAACAGCTCGGCCTGGGCGCGCACCCGCTCCGTGATGTCGCGGAACGCGAACACGCGTCCGTCGATGCGACCTGATGCCACGCGCGGTGTCGCCTGGAACTCGAAGACGCGCCCCTCCGTCAGCTCGAGGCGTCGGGAGAAGGTGGCCTCGGGGGTCTGCGCCAACGACTCGAGGTCCCGCAAGAACCCCTCGGGATCGAGCACCTGGTCCACGATGGCGGGCGTGCGCAGGAGGCGCTCCCAAGACGCGGCGTGCCGTGGGTCGAGGCGCCACATGGCCATCATCTGGCGGTTGCAGGTGAGCGCGACCTCGTCGGCGTCCGTCACCAGGAAACCGTCTGCCGCCGCGTCGAACGTGGCTTGTTGCAGCGCCAGTGAGCTGCGCAGCGCGCGCTCGGCGACGCGTCGCTCCTCGTCGCGCGCGAACACGGCCACGAACGCGGGCTCCGCGTCGTCGGACGCAGGGGTCGGGGCATCCGGACTCTGGGACGCCCCAACACTGGGCGTCGTCTCGTCCGCAGAAGGCGCGTCGGCCCGGGACACCAGCACCCGTACGCCGAGCTCGCCGCCCCGCCCCCGCCGGAGCGTGGCGTCGAACGTGGCCTCCTGCCGCTCGCCGAGCAGCAGCCCCTCGAGCACGAGCGACAGCGAAGCGTGCTTGACCAGACCGTCGAGCTTCGTGCCCGCGAGCTCCTCCGCCCCCTCGCCGGCCATGCTCCGCAAGCAGCGGTTGGCGCTGAGGATCGTGCCATGGCGGTCGAGCAAGGCCACCCCGACCGGCAGAATCTCGTAGCTCGCGCGTTCCTCGATGGTCATGGGCCCAGCCTGCGTCTGGGGCGAAGGTACCCCGAGTCTGGGAAAAACGCGCCGAGTCTCTGCCTCGGCGACGGGTTCACCGACGAGCGACCGCGTGGCCGCCGGCCGCCGCTCGCCGGGCGCGCCGACACGCCGCTGCTCCCAGGGTGCGCCGACACACCGCTACGGGCCGCCGTCGCCCGCGTCGGCCGAGCCCCCGTCGTCGGCGGGTGCCGCGTCGTCGCCGCCATCCTGCGCGCCTGCATCCTCGGCGACACCGGCGTCGCCGCCGCACTCGTCGGGGAAGCGCTCTTCGGCGCGGTCGATCGCGGCGCAGTCGAAGGGCGGCGGATCCTCGGGCGCGGACAGCCAGCACCCGGGTGCCAGCGCGGCGAACCACAGCGTCGTGAGCAGCACCCATCGAGACCCCCTGGGGAGCGCGTGGCGGAGGTCAGGGCAGGTCATACGAAACTCCGAGGAACGCGAACAGTCGCGGCATCACGCCCAGCGCGCGCACGTTGCCGGGGGCGTCGTCGGCGGGGCCGGCCGAGAGGACGTAGGGCTCGCGCCGGCTGAGCGCCGTGTTCAGGAAGGCGCGCCAGCGGAGCCCCGCCACACCGAACAGGGGCCCGCTCCCCGTCAGGCGCAGCTCCCCGAGCGGCCCCGCCGAGATGCGCGTCTGCGTGCCCACTCCCGAGTCGTTCAGCGCCAGGCGACGGGAGCTGAAGCGACCGACCAGGGCGAACGTCGGCCCCGTCGCCCCGACGCGATACGCGACACGCGCGTTGCCGTAGAAGGAAGGGATGATCGGCAACGACTGGTCCCCACGGACGTCGTTGGCCGCCACCGTGAGGTTGGTGCCGACCTCGAGGCCCTCCACCAGCTCGGCCCGCCCGCTGAACGTGCCGCCGACCACGCGGATCAACGCGCTGTTGTCCCACACCGCCACGTAGAAGGGGTCCGCGTTGGCGACGAGCTGTCCGCTGGCCAGCGCCGCGTCGAACTCGGCCTGCGTGACCGACCGCGCGTCGATCAGGCCATCGAGGATGGAACCAAAGGCGCGCACCGCGAAAGACCCTCGAGAGAAGCGCTGACCGAGCTCGAGGTCGAGCGTGCGCACCACCTCCGCCGAGAGGTCGGCAGGGGCCACCACGTAGGTCGGATCGGTGTCGAACAGCTCCTGCGCGCTTGGCGCGCGGAAGGCCTCCGCGAAGCCGAGTCGTATCGTCGTCCGAGGCGTGGGCAGATACATGAGCGCCGCGCGCGGGGAGAGGTGCACGCCGAAGAGCGAGTCCGCGTCGAGGCGAGCCCCGAGGTTGGCCTCGAAGTGTTCGTGCAGGCGCAGGACCTGCTGCACGAAGGCGGCGCCGAGCACGCTGCGGGACTCCCAGTAGGGCAGCCGTACGGTGGCAGGCCCAGCCCCGGTGACCACGTCCGTGTAGTCGGCGGGGCGAGCCGCGCCGCTCCGGAAGCGCAGGTCGCCTCCGACGGTCGTCACGAAGCGCCCATCCAGCTTCCAGTCGACGCTGAGCTGCTCCTCCAAGCCCACCCAGGCGGACGCCGAGCGACGACGGAACTGGCACCCGTCGACCTGCTGTCCCGGCAGACAGTAGAAGTAGCGTATCCAGCGAGACCGCTCGTCGGTGTGCACGATGTCTCCGTACAGCCGCGAGGTCAGCGACACCTCCGCCGACAGGGTCGCGTCGTGCTGGAGCGAGAAGCGCGCGGAGGTCAGCACCTCGCGCGTGCTCGGCTCGCTGAAGGTGCCGACGACGGGCAGGGTCCGCCTGTATTGGCTCACGAGGGCCCACAAGCGCACGTCACCTAGGCGAGCGCTCAGGTAGGCCCTCGGGGTACGCATGCGCGAGCGCCCGACGCCGCCCCAGCCCGGTTCGCCCGGCCGCACGTCGAAGGTCTCGCCGTTCTGGTACGGGACCCGGAACGTCGCGCCGACCTCCTGCTGCCACTCCGCATGCAGCACGATCTCGGCGTCGTGCCCGAAGAGGCGCCCCTCCCGCGCGAACCCCGCGCCCAGCCGATACCGGCCGCCCCAGCGGTCCCCGCCGCCGCCCAGGGACACGCTCGAGTCCACCCCGGTGGGTGTGGCGAGGGTACCCTCCGCGACGGCGCGGACGCGACCGTAGTCGCTGGCGCGCCGAATGACGACGTTGACGACCGCCATCATGGCGTTGCTGCCGTACGACACCGAGCCCGCCCCGAGCATCACCTCGACGTGGTCGATCAGCTCGAGCGGTACGCCCATCGCGACGTCCAGGCGCACCTCACCGGTGCTCGATGCGTTGGCCACGTGGCCATCGATGAGGAGCAGGACGTGCCGGTTGCGGTTGCGCAGCAGCACCCCCTGGAAGCCGATGTCGTTCGACGACACGTAGTCGCCTCCGGAGCTCGCGACGAAGGACGCGAGCCCCAAGAAGGCCAGCACCTCGTCCACGGAGCGCATGCCGTAGCGGCGCATCGTGCCGCCGTCGATGGTGACGACGGTCGCGGGGGCCGCGCTGGCGCGCTCGGCGCTGCGCGACGCGGTCGTGACCACCTCCTCGCCCAGGAGCGCCTCGAGGTCGCTGAAGTCCTCGGGGCCGCCGGCCTCGTCAGGTCCGCCGGCCTCGTCGCGCTCGTCCCCCCGAGGCCGGGCGTCTTCGGCCGGGTCGCCGTCGGCGGGGGCCTCGTCTGCGACGACCTCCGTGCCCGCGGATGGTTGCGCACCAGCTCGTGCTGCCCACACCGAGGCGTGGAGCGCGAACAACGCCCACACCAGCAGGCCGAGCAGCTTCGTGGTCGTGCACCGGAGGATCACTGGATCACCCTCGCCAGTCGGAGGAACTGAGAAGAGAACGAGACGTTCTGGCGCCGCGCCTGCCGCAGGTTGACCACGAGGTTGGGCCGGGCCGCCACCAACTCGAAGCCCAACACGGCCCCGCGCTCCGCGTCGGAGCCCACGGCGCTGACCGTCAGGACCGAGGCGCCTTCGAGCGCGCGTGCCACGGCGCCCACCTGTCCTTCGAGCCCGGGGGTGAGATACGCGATCGCGACGTGCTGCGTGTCCACGGCATCGCGCAAGGCCGCCGCGCTCACGAACGCGTGGACCACCACGCGCACGGGCCGACCGCCGAGGCGCCGGACACGTCGCAGCGCCGCGTCGATCTGCCCTGCCGCGCGCGCAGACTCGGGGTGACCCGGCCGCGCGATGACCAGCACCACCGCCTCCGCACCAGCCTGCGCGGCGAAGTGACTCTCGTAGGCGGCGACGCGGTTGAGCAGGTCGACCTGCAGCGAGATGGGCACCGACACGTCCTCTGCGCGCAGCGCCGTGGGCAGCAACAGGCTCGCGACGACGGCGGCCACGGCGGTCTCCATGACGGACAGGCGCCCGCTCCTGACGCTCGCGCCGGGGCGCGTCGCGGAGGGCGCCGACGCGCGTTGCACGCGCTCGGTTGCGTGTCGAGTGTTCACCGGACCTCGTGCTCAGGTTGGCACGACACGGCCCCCCGCCACAACCGGCAACCCACGCTCGAACGGCAGAATTCGCCTTGCCACAAGTGTGTTCCAGAACGCATCTCGTACGATCCGCGCACTACATCACGTCGAGTCGGCACCGCTCAGATGACCTCGGCCAGGCGCAGCAGCGGCGACGCCAGCTGGATGCCGCTGTCCTGAACGTGACGCATCTTGGTGACGATGCGAGGTCGCCCGTCTTCCATGAAGATGGCGACGGCGCCGTGCTCCAGGCCCGCTCGACTGAGCGCGACGAGCAGCAGCCGGCGGGCCCGCGCGTGCGCGAACAACGCGCTGGTGGTCGAGCTCGGCATGCCGTCGCACGCCACGATCACGTCCGTCCCCGCGGGCAGACCCGCGAGGCCGCCGGAGACGTCCACCAGGTGTACGCGTAGTGGGAGGCCCTGCACCGTTTGTTGCCCGAGGCGCTCGAAGGCCGTCGACAGCGCGCGCCCCTGGGCGCCGCTCGCGGACGACAGACCCGTGTGCGCGATGACGACGTCCACCTCGGAGCCGGCCCGCGCGGTCAGCGTGCGGTCGTAAGCGAGCACGCGAGCCAGGACGGGCGCCACGCGCGCCGCCGCCTGAGCCTGCGCGCTGGGCGCGTCGGCGAGGCTCGCGACGAGGACGGCCCCGAGCAGCCCCACGCAGCGCATTGCGCGCACGATGTCGTGCTGCAGCGCCATCAGAGGCTCCTGTAGGCCAGGCCGACCATGAACGAGGCCCCGGGCCGACCCGCGCCGGGCAGCGGAGACTCTGCGCCCGGCGTGAGCATCCCCGTGGCCCGCAAGGAGATCCACAGCGGGAGCGCGAGCGACGGTTGGACTTCGGCCATGGCCTGGACGTGTACGCGCAGCCCGATGTCGGCATTCAAGATGGCGGGGGGAATACCCGCGCGCACCGCGAACTCCCGACCCGTCGCCAGCTGGACGCCGGCGCCGTAGTGGAAGCGGTCCGCGAAGCCGCCGCCGAGCGCACGCAACGAGCCCGTGAAGCGGCTGTTCTGGTCTGGGACGGCCGACAGCGGCTCGACGCTCGCGTCTTCGTGACCTCGCTCGAGCAGCGAGAGCACGGACAGCGCCAAGACGAACTGCAGCTCGTCCGACACGCGGTAGCGTCCCGTGAGCTCGGCGCCAACCGCGTAGTGGTCGTCCGGGTCTGTGACGAACGTCTTGCGAGCCAGCGGCGCGAAGTCCTCGACGACCAGCCCGCTGAAGCGCTGGAAGTACGCCGCGCCGCTGAAGTCCACCCCGTTGCCCAAGCTCGCAGCCACGTAGACCTCTGCGCCGTCGACGGTGGGGTTCGCCACGTCGCTGGAGCCCTCGAGGAGGATCAGGCCGGAGTTGGGGTCCACGAACGAGCCTCCGCGCTCGACGTAGGTCGGTGCGCGAAAGGCGCGCGCGCCCGACACGCGGAGCGCCATGGAGTCGGTGTGGTAGCTGGCCGACAGCCGAAACGACGGGGTCAGCTCGCCTGTGATGGCGGGCACGTCGCCGCGCACCGCACCCTCGAACGTGAGCCTCGCGCTGGGATCCCAACGCAGCCGCACCGAACCCGCATACCCCACGCGTGTGCGACCGGAGGCCTGGGGATGCAGGTATGGGGCGCTCACGTGCTCCAGCGCCAACTCCGCACCGACGAAGGCGCGCACGTAGGGCCCCAACCTCAGCTGGAGCTCCGCGCCCGTGCGCTGCGAGAGAGCGAGCGTGTCGTCGTAGCTGAAGCCCACGAAGGCATCCGACACGGCGTCGACGTGCGCGAGGCGTCCGCGCGCGTAGACCGTTGCCTCCGCGAACACCCCTTCGTCGCGCTGCAGCGTGTAGCGCAGCTCCCCCTGCGCCGTGATGCGCTGCTCGTCGAGAGACTCCAGCACCAGATGCTCGAGGCTCGAGCGCTGTAGGAACGCGCCGCTCAGCACCAAGGCGATCCGGTGCCCCCCATCGAGGTTGAGCGCGAGCCTCGTGCCCAGCGATGCCCCCAGCGCCGGAGGCTGTTCGACGCCAGCGCCCTGCCGTCCGTTGCCCTCGTGCCGAGCCGTCAGGAAGTAGGCCTGCTCGAACCCGCGAGCCCGGCGCACGTAGCGCGCCGAGGCGACTCCGTCGAAGGCGCCGTCGTCGGTCACGCCGACGCGCACCCGCGCGGCCCCTTGGCGCGCATCGCCGAGCCCCTGGAAGCTACGGATCTGCACCACGCCCGTGAACGCGTTCGCCCCGTGTACGGTCGACACCGGACCGCGCACCACCTCGATGCTCTGGATGTCGGGCAGGTCGAAGGGGATGGACGACCACTCGACGCTCCCGTCCAGCGGGCTGTTGATGGGGACACCGTCCACCATCACGACCACGTTGTTGCCGGTGAGTCCCCCTGCGCCGCGGATGGCGACCAGGTAGCTCCCAGGGGCGACCTGCTGAACCTGGACGCCGGGTACGTAGCGGAGCAGGTCGGGGATGGTGCGCGCCCCGCTGCGGACGATGTCCTCATGTGTCAGAACGGTCACCGTCGCCGGCGCGTCGAGCACGTCCTCGGTCGCGCGCGAGGCCGCGTCGGTCTGGCCCAGCGTGTCGCGCAGCTCGAGCCCCAGCAGCTCTTCCAACGAAGTATCCTCGACCGCAGCCGCGTCCCCGGCGTCGTCGGCGTCGTCGGCGTCGCGCGCGTCGGGGGCCGTCGCTTCGACCTCCGCGGGCGCCTGGGCGGACGTCGGCGTGGGGGCCAGCGGCGCCACAGCGAGCCCTACGAGGCACACCGCGCGGGGCACCGTCCAACGTCGAAACCAGACCACGTTTTCACCATAGCAAGATTTGTCCAAGAATAGGAGCGTAAGGTGATACGATCTGGGGCGCCATGGAGCCCCGCCCGTCGCGCTCGTTCCCCCTGGCGGCCAAGCTGGTCCTCGGCATGGCCGTCGTGCTCGCTGCGGCGGCCTTCATCGCGTCGTCGGTCATCTCGGGGCGAGAGTGGACGCGGCTCGTGGACGCGAAGGTCCACACGGTCGAGCAGATCGCGGCCTTGTTCGCCGAGTTCGAGGCTGCCGCGGTCTACTTCGGCGACGCCGACACCTTGCGCACCGACATCGAGCGGTTGCGGGAGACGGACGGCGTGTCCTACGGCGCGGTGTGGATGGGAGACGCCACGACCCCCGACGCCGAGCTGCGGGTCGGTCCGGGCGCCCCCGAGGCCCCTCTCCCTCCCGCGGAGGAGGGGGTCACAGTAGGGGAGTCCAGCATCCAGGTCGCGCGCTTCGTGCGAAACCCCGAGGGGGGAGTGATCGGGCGCGTGCGCATCGACGTCACGCTCGACGCCGAAGTCGAAGCGCACCAGGCCGCCAAGGACGCCATCGCCTTGTTCGCGTCCGTGCTGGGCCTCGCCGTCGCGCTGCTGCTGTGGGGCATGCTGGGTCGCATGGTGACCGGTCCGCTGCACGTGCTGGGCAGCGCCTCGGCAGAGCTGGCCCAGGGTCAGCTCGCGCAGGTGCGCGTCGTCGGCAACGACGAGGTGGCGCGGCTGGGACACGCGTTCAACGAGATGGCGGGCGCGATCCGGGAGCGCGAGACGCGCATCGCCGAGACCTCGGCCCGTCTCCAGACGCTCCTGGATCACATGGGGCAGGTCATCCTGCTCTTCGGACCCACGGGCGCGGTCGAGGGCAGCCGCTCGCGCCAGGCAGACGCGCTCATCGGGGACGCGCCACTCTCGGACATCGGCGCGCTGCTTTACCCGGAGGGCAGCCTGGCCATCGAACGCGACGCGTTCCGCATGTGGATGACGGCAGTGTTCGAGGGAGGCCGCGCCGCGTGGGACGAGCTGCTCGAGCTGGCCCCCGAGGAGCTCGCGCTGGTCACGGACGGTCGCGAGCGCAGCTTCGCCGTGCTGTTCCGGCCCGTGTTCGAAGGCGAGCGCCTGCAGCGCGTGCTCTTCATCGGCACGGACGTCACCGCACAGCGCGAGCTCGAGCGCTCGGTGCGTGAGAACGAGCGCGTGCACCAGAACGCGGTCGCCGCCATGCGGCGCCTCGTGGCGGGTGGCGGACAAGTCTTCGTCCGCTTTCTGGATCAGACGCGCGCGCGCCTGCGCCACATCGAAGAGGGACTGCGTGGCCACGAGCACCTGCCCCGCTCGCTCACCGGCGAGGTGTTCCGCACGATGCACACGCTGCGCGCCGAGGCCCGCTGCTTCGACCTGGAGACGGTGGGGCGCAACGCACAGAGCATCGAGACGCGCCTGAACGACCTCCGCAGCGCCAAGTCCGGCGTGGAGATCCCGGTCGACGAGATGCGTGAGCGGCTGCGCGAGCTGCGCGACGCCCTGACCCAGGCTGAGCTCCTGTTCGTCGCGCAGAGCCCCGTGGGCGAAGCCATCCTCGATCAGATCACGGTGCGCCGCAGCGACCTGCAGCAGGTGATGGAGCTGATCCCAACCGCCGCGCCAGCGCTGCGCGAGCACCTCGAGACCCTGGCCGCGCGCCCCTTCGGCGAGCTGGTGTTCCTGGTGCAGGAGGCCACGCCACGCTGGTGCGAGCGGGCGGGCATCAAGGCGCAGATCGCGATCGAGGGCCGCGAGTGCCCCGTACCGGCCTCGCTCAGCGACGTGCTCGGCGGCGTGCTGAGTCATCTCGTGCGCAACGCCATCGCGCATGGCATCGAGGCGCCTGGGGCGCGCACGACGAACGGAAAGCCCGAGGTCGGGAGCATCCACGTCCGCTGCGAGCGCAACGGGAACGGCGTCCGCGTCGTGGTCGAGGATGATGGGGCGGGGGTCGACGAGGCGAAGCTGCGCCGCATGGCCGAGAGCAGCGGGATCGACGTCACGTCGATGAGCCTGCTGGAGCTGATGAGCGTCGCGGGCCTCTCGTCGCGCGAGGCCGCCGACGACCTGAGCGGCCAGGGGGTGGGCATGGACGCGGTGATCGCGGACCTCCGGGCCATCGACTATCACCTGACGGTGACAACGCAGGTGGGTCGTGGTACCCAATTCATCCTCACGCAGATCGAGAGAAGGCAGCCATGAGCACCAAAGGAACGATCGTCGTCATCGACGACAGCGAGATCGTGCTCGAGCAGATTCGAGCGGAGCTCGAGCCTCTCGGGTACACCGTCAAGACGTCCACCCAGACGGTCGGCACGGCGCGCCTGCTCGTGGGGGCCGACCTCGTCATCCTCGACATGCACATGCCCGGGCTGCACGGCGGTCAGGTGCTCGAGAACCTGCGCGCCGCCGCAGACAACATGCAGACCCCGCCACTCTTCTACATGTACACGTCGGACCCTGCCGAGGAGGCGCGCTTCCGCGAGTACGGCTTCGACGGGGCGTTCACGCAGAAGGGCAACATCGGCTCCCTGACGCGTCAGCTGGGCGCCGCCATGCGCCTGCTCAAGCTCAAGCGCTGACGCTCGCGTCCGGTGGGGCCCGGCTATCCACTAAGCCTTGAAATTTCGGCCTCCGCTTGAATCGGATGGGTGAAATGTCCTATCCTGCGCGAGCCCACCGTCAGGAGTTCGTCATGCGACACGTGCCCGCCCTCGCTCTGCTCACCACCCTCACGCTCGTCCCCGGTTGTGGCGGCGAAGACGGTGGCTCGACCCTCGCGTGGCAAGGCGCCGAGCCGCACTTCGTCGTTCAGGGCACCATCGATGGCCGTGACCTCGACCTGGACCTCGATGAGACGAACGCCACGATCACCTGCCAGCGCGAGTACATCGTGCCGCTGGTGGACGGCGTGGAAGATCCGTCGATGGCCGCCTTCGTGGAGGTCGAGCTGACCGCGCTCTTCACGTACATGGGGCAGGAATACGAGTTCCAGGTGGAGCTCAAGGAGCACGACCTGCAGAGCGACCCGGAGGGCACCATCGTCACGATCACCCCGCGCGTGGACACCATGCTCCCCCCGCCCGACCAGGTGTGGCTCGAGTTCGAGTGGGAGTCGGCTGATCTCCTGGACGAGTACGAGCAGGCGGCGCAGCAGGGCACGGTTACCCTCCAGCTTCTGAGCGGCACGCCGCCCACGAACAGCAACATCATTCCGGACGACACGGGCACCATCGGCGTCACCGCGTCGGCCGTGTGGTCTGCGACCGAGCGCCTCGAGTTCTCCATCACGGCGGACTGCATCGAGAACGACCTCGAGGTCGTCGAGTGAGCGTGACCCGCGTGATCGGCGCCGGCCTGGTGCTCGCGGCCGCGGGCTGCGTCTCGCCTGTGGACATCACCACGGCCTACGAGGACGAGGTCTACCTGTGCGACGAGCCGGCGCTCTACGCGGAGCGCGTCGCGGCCTGCCGTGCGCTGCGTGACGCGGGCGACCCGTGCAGCGGGGTCTTCTCGTTCGAGGGGTCACTGGACGGTGTGCCCGTGGTCGTCGATGCGGATCTGGTCGAGGTCAACACCGCGAGCCTGCGGCTTCCGGACGACAGCCTCGTGCGGAACGGCATCGACCTCTTCGGAGACTCACCCTACTTCTCGTTTCGATTGTCCGTGGGCAGCCTCGGAGACCCCGACACGCGCGCGGACGGGGACGTGACGCAGGACGTGCGCGTCTCGCCGCCGTGCGAAGACGGAACGCGTGACGACCTGGTGGACGTCTCCATGCGCGTCATCGCCGCCGGTGGGAGCTCGGACGACAAGCTCGTGTCGGGGACGCTGACCATGACGCGGCAGACCACGGAAGAGCACATCGGCGCGTTCGAGGGAGCGTTCCGTGACGGTAGCTCTCTCAGGGGCTGCTTCACTGTGTTCACCGACCAGGCGAGCGTGGAGCTGCTGCAGCCCTGCGACTGACCACACCCTGGGAGAGCACGAAGAGCGCGCGCGCGCCCAGCACCACAATCAGCGGCTCGACGAGCACGCGAAAGCGCTGGTTCTCGCCCAGCTCGACGAGGTTCACCACCACCGACACGAACACGATCGTGAACACACCGACGCGATAGGTGACCGCCCGCGCATCGCTGCTCCGGCGTTCGTGGAAGGCGTACGCGACGCAGGCGAGGATGCCGAGCAGGGCCCACCAGCAGGTGCCCTTCCACTCGTCCCAGTGCGGGCGGTGACGCTCGTCCGGGGCCGCACCGTACAGCAACCGATCGTACACGTCGGTCCACCTCTCGATTCCCGCGCGGTTGCGCGCCAGGAACCAATACTGGCTGGGTGCCTTGATGTAGAGGGCGAACGCGCGGCGCACGCTCAGCAGGTAGATGCCAGGGCGCTCGCGGATGACGGTGAGCGAGTCGGCGAGGTAGGTGTGCGACAGGCCGAGGTAGGCCTCGTGGTTGAGGTTCAGGTGGTTGCTGGGGCGCACGGGAGCCGAGAGCGCTGGGACGTCTGGGTGTGTGCTGTCCGGGAAGACGCCGCGCCGCGCGTAGACCTCCGGGGGCGAGAACGGGGGGATGTCGGCCAGCGCGCTGAGCGCTCCGTCGCGCATGAACGCCTCCCGTTCGCCGGGGGGCAGCGCCTCGACCGTGAGCTTGGCCAGCGACATACCGAGCCACGACGACGCCGCCGGGCTCCCGAACACCATTGCGTTCTTCACGTGCAGGCCACCGACCAGCACCAGCACAGGCAGCGCGAGCGCCAGCAGGACGCGACGCGGGTGTTCGCGCAAGGACCACGCGAGCAGGGCGACCACCGCGAGCGCCCACGTGATGTGCAGCGCGCTCCGCACGTAGCAGGCGCTGCAGACGAGCGCAGCCACCGTGACCAGGCGCGCGGTGGTCGGCCGCTCGAGCGCGAAGGACACCGAGAGGACCAGCAGCAGCAGGATGACCGCCGTGGGGTACGTGTAGAACAGCCACGACTCGTAGAGGATGGCCGTGGGGCTTGCGATCCATGCGCACGTGAGCCCCAGCGACAACCCGCGAGGCAGCGCGAAGCGGCGCATGAGCGCGTACATCCCGAGCAGCAGGCAGACGCCGTCGAGGCGGAAGAAGGCCTCGAGGATCGCGGGGGCGTGCTCCTCCCCGCCCAGGCGCAGCGCGAGCGCCAACACGGCGTTCCAACCCGGGGGCTGCGCGTGCAGGTGATAGAGACTCTCGAAGGGCCGCTCGAGCAGCCACTGCACGTCCAGGTACTGCCAGAAGTACGTGAGTGGGCTCGCGTCGAAGCGCACGCCGAGGCGCAGGTAGAGCCAGCGGGACGACGCGAACACCAGGAGCAGGATCAAAACGTCCACCATGCCCTCGCGCGAACGGGGCGTGGCGCCGAGCACGCCGCCGACTCCGTCGGGCGAGGTCGATGTCGCCGCGCCGGACGGTGCGGGCTCGCTCGCGGTACGCGGCGTCACGGTGCCGGCGGGCTCGTCTTCGCTCATGGGCGGCGCCAGTCTACACGAGCACGTCTCGACTCAGCGCGACACCAGCCGCGACAGGCGCTCGCGTGCGCGGCGGACGCGGGCCCCTTGGCGCCGCACCTCGGTCAGCGCGCGCTCGGCCGGCATGAGCACGTAGCGCTTCAGGCTCTCGTCCGGCCGCGCGCGGAAGATGGTGGTGTGGTCCACCCCGCGGTAGTCCGAGGGCGCCTGCTCCGTGTAGTAGTAGACCGCGAACGACTGGCGCACGGTCCCCGGCGGGCAGCGCACCTCCTCCACGCCGTGGAAGCTGCGCTCGCTGGTCTCGAACAGCACGCAGCGGTTGAGCACGGGGGCGAGGCAGTTCGCGCGCTGGGTGACGGTGTCGTTCCAGAACTCGACCCCGCCGCCCCAGGCGGGCTCCCAGGTGGGGTTCAGGTAGAGCAGCAGGTTCAGGCGGCGATAGAGCTTCTGCGACTCGAGGTAGTTGAAGTCCACGTGCACGTCCAAGCGCCCCCGCGGTCCCGTGACGTGGATGCCGCCGCCGGCCAGCGTCGGGTCGTAGCGCAGCCCCTCGATGCCCGTGATCGCCGCCAGGGCCGCCAGGAACGCATCGGAGCCGAGCGCCTCGTTGAGCTCCTGCACGGGCACCGGAAAGCGCGACGCATCCGTGATCTGGATCTTGCCGTGCTCGTTCACGCCCTTGAACTCGTCCCCCAGCTCCCGAGCGCGCTCGAAGGTCGGATACGCGGCGGCGATGCGCGCCGCCGCCGCCGGATCGAGGAAGTTGTCCAGCACCACGTGCGGGAACGGCTGCGCCGCCCGAAACTGGGCGTTCAGGCGGGTGAGATCGGCCGGGGTGAAGGGCGTGATGAGCGGCGTTTGCATGAGCGTTGACGGAGGCGTGGGGTCGGTGGCGGGGCGCGGCCACTGGCGTGCGCACTCGTGTGCGCCATACTGACCTTTCCCTACATGGTCTCGGACCCTAGGGCAACGTGCACTCATGGCCATCGCGATCGTCCCCCACAGCGTCGAGCGGAAGCCCCTCGTCGAAGCGTTCAACGCCGAGCTGCGCGCGGCCCAGTCGCCGTGGGGGTTTTACGTGGACCCGGTGCCCGCCTGGATCCCGAAGCAGCGCGACGACCAGCCCGTGTGGCGGGAGCTGCACCTCGCCGTGGAGCGCGGGGCCGGGGCACAGGGTACGGAGGGCGCGCCGGAAGAGCGCTGCGTGGGCGCCTATGGGCTCAAGCCGCAGGTCTGGCGCGTGCACGGGCAGGAGCACGTGGTGGCGGACTGGCAGGGGCCGGTGTCGCTCGGCGCCATCGACAACCGCTACGCCGCGCTGGGGCTGCGCCTCTTGCGCGACATGAAGAAGAAGCAGCCACACCTCTACAGCTGGGGCCACGGCGGCGGCGACGAGCCCATCGTGCAGCTGCTCACGAAGATGGGCTGGATGCTGTACGACACGCCCTTCGTGTTCCGCGTCTGTCACGCGGGGAACTTCCTGCGCAAGAACGCCTACCTGCGGCGCGACCCGCGGCGCGCGTTGGCGCAGGACGCGCTGGCCGCGACGGGGCTGGGCGCGGTCGGGTTCTCGCTGCTGCACGGCGGGCTGCGTGCACGCTCACGCAAGCGCTTCACGGCGGAGGCGCAGGTGGTGCCCTCGTTCGGGCCGTGGGCAGACGCGCTGTGGGAACGCGCCAAGGATCGCTACGCGGCCATCGCGGTGCGCGACGCGTCGGCCATGAACACGCTGGTGCCCAGCGAGCACCACACGCTCGAGTGGCCTGCGCCCACCCGGCTGCGCGTGGTGCGCGGCGGCGAGACGCTGGGCTGGGCGGTGGTGGTGCACAAGCGGCTCGAGGGGGACGCGCGCTTCGGAGATCTGCACGTGGGTCAGGTGGCCGACTGCTTCGGGCTGCCGGAGCACGCGGGCGAGGTGCTGCATGCGGCCTTCACGCACCTGCGCGGGCTCGGCGTGGACCTGGTGACCGCGAACCAGTCGCACCCGGGGTGGGTCGCGAGCTACGCGGACAACGGCTTCGTGGTGATGCCCAAGCGCCGGCTCTTCTGCGCCTCCCCCGAGCTCCAGGCGCTGCTGCAGCCCTTCGAGCAGACGCGCCGCGGCCTGTTCCTGACCAACTTCGACGGCCACGGGCCGATGCTCTAGTCCCCACCTTTCGCTGCTCCCGCCGCTGCTCCCCCGGCCCGCTGCTCCCGCGCCCCGCTGCCCCCACCTCTCGAGGACCCATGTCGACAGCCGCTCCCGCCCGTACCACCAAGTCCGCCTCCGACGTGGCCGTGCGCCTGACCGCGCTCTCGCGCGAGCGCGCCTGGGACGTGTACCGCGACATCGCGTGGCCCGAGGCGCTGACCGGCGAGCGCTACTGCATGGCGCCCGAGCTGATGAGCGTTTGGGGCACGGAGTACTGGGACACACTCGACGAGGCTCAGCGACTGCGGCTGTCGCTCTACGAGTGCGCCAACTTCTTCAGCCTGACGCTGCAGGGCGAGCGGCCGCTGGTGGCGGGGCTGAGCGACCGCCTCTACTCGAAGCGCGTCACCAAGGAAGGCACCGAGTACCTGCACCACTTCCTCGACGAGGAGAACAAGCACATGGTGATGTTCGGGATGTTCCTGAACCGCTACGTGGGCAAGGTCTACCCCGAGAAGAAGGTGGCGCTCGAGCGCAGCTACGCCAAGGGCGAAGAAGAAGTGATGTTCTTCTGCAAGGCGCTCGTCGTGGAGGAGCTGGGCGACTACTACAACATGAAGATGATGAACGACGCGCGCCTCGAGCCCATCGTGCGCGAGCTGAACGACGTGCATCACCGCGACGAGTCGCGGCACATCGCCTTCGGTCGCCTGCACCTGGCGGAGCTCGCCGCGCACTGGCTGAGTGAGTGGAGCGACGAGGTGCGCATGCGCGTGCAGACGTGGCTGGCGCAGTACCTGAAAGCCAGCTGGGCCGACTTCTACAACCCCAGCATGTACCGCGACGCGGGGCTGCCCGACGCGTTCAAGCTGCGCACGGCGGTCATGGCGCACCCGGCGAGCGCGGCGCTGCGTACGCAGGCGAGCGCCAAGCTGGTGCGGCTGTTCTTGGACTGCGGGCTGCTCAGCGAAGCGCCGGCGCTCTGAGGGCGCTGCGTCCCGCTTTGCCGCGCGTCGCCGCATGGCGTTGGCGGTCGCCTGAACACTGCGCCTCGGCACGCGGGTGGGCACCGAGTCGCAGACCGACCCACGCGTGGGCCGGGACCCGAGGGTAGGCGGGGCTCAGCGCGACCAGCCGTACGCGCGCTCGATCTTCGCGACGCGCAGGGTGTAGCGGTCGTACCAGCGCGCGCGGCCCTGCTCGCGGGCTGCAGCGTGCTCCACCTGCGCCTTCCACGACGCGATGGATGCCTCGTCGCGCCAGTACGACACCGTGATGCCGAAGCCCGCCGCGTCGCGCGTGGACTCGATGCCCAGGAAGCCGGGTTGCTGTTCGGCCAGCTCGACCATGCGGGCGGCCGTGACGGGGTAGTCCGCCGTGTCGTCCTGCGCGGCTTGGTTGGCAAAGATGACGGCGTAGTACGGGGGCTCCGGGAGGGGCGCGAAGCGGCTCATGCACTTAGCTGACCCGACGCGCGGGGACGGTCAACCTCGAGCACCAGGGATCTCGCCAGATGGCTGTCGGTGCCCGTCGAATGTCCGCGCAAGCGCGCTCTCTGCTTGTGCCTCGGCTCGTGACGGTCGCGAGATCGGGAATCCCGAGCGCACCAGGGGGCCTGGCACACCCGCGCACATCGTGCGCCAATAGCGGCCACCGGGGTACCTGGGGTGTCTTCGCCCACCTTGCAGCACTTTGGCGCACATGACAGGTTTCCGAGGCCCTTTTTGGCCCTACGACGCCACGGACCGATGCACGACCCCCAAAACATTCGCGCGCAGCTGAAAAGCTGGCTCCTGGAACACGCCTCGGCGGCCCCACCAGAGGAGTTCACCGACCAGCTGCCCATCTTGGAGGTGGGGCTGCTGAACTCGCTCGACATCGTGGAGTTCGTGCTCTTCATCGAGGACCTGCGCGGCGAAGAGGTCGACACCGACGCCATCGAGCCCGAGGTCTTCACCAACGTCGACAGCCTGTGGGACGCGTTCTTCGCGCCCCTGGCGGCGTAGGGAGACAACGGACGTGGGGCAAGCGACGCGCACGCTGAGGGACGGCTTCCTGGGCTCGCTCGAGCGCTTCCCGGACCGGCCGGCCCTGGCCATCGGGGACGAGGCGTGGAGCTTCGCCGAGCTTGGGGTGCGCGCCGCGCAGGTGGCTGCAACGCTCCGCGCCGTCGGGTTCCGCGACGAGGGCTCCGAGGTGCGCCGCCCGGCGAGCCCCGACGCGAACCCTGACGTGGGCGCTGACGTCGGTGCCGAGGTGAGCCCCGGGGAGAGCCGCCTGGTGGCCGTCTTCGGTCATCGCCACCCCACCGCCTTCGCGGGCATCCTCGGGGCGCTGCTCCACGGCAGCGGCTACGTGCCGCTGAACCCCATGTTCCCGGTCCCGCGCAGCCGCGCCATGCTGGAGCGCTCGGGCTGCTGCGCGCTCGTGGTGGACGCGACGGCCAGCAGCAAGCTGGTGGAGCTGGTAGCCGATTTTCCGCGCGCCCTGACCATCGTGCTGCCCGACGAAGCCGACGTGAGCGCGCTGCAGGCTGCCCTGCCGGAGCACACTGTCCTGGGCGCGGTGGACCTGCGCCCCGCGAACGAGCACGTGCTGGGCGAGGCCTCGCCGGACGACATCGCCTACCTGCTCTTCACCAGCGGCTCCACCGGCCAGCCCAAGGGCGTGATGGTGGCGCAGCGCAACGTGACCGCCTTCGTGGACGTCATGGTCGAGCGCTACGGGGTCTCGGAGCAGGACCGCTTCAGCCAGACCTTCGACCTCACCTTCGACCTGAGCGTGTTCGACATGTTCTGCGCGTGGGAGCGCGGCGCGTGCGTGTGCGTGCCCACGGCGCAGCAGAAGCTGTTCCCCAGCAAGTACCTGAAGCAGCACGCGCTGACCGTGTGGTTCAGTGTGCCGTCCACGGGCGTGCTCATGAGCCGCCTGCGCATGCTCAAGCCCGACAGCTATCCGAGCCTGCGCTACACGCTGTTTTGCGGTGAGGCCCTGCCCACGGAGGTGGTCACGCAGTTCGCGGCCGCCGCGCCCGCGAGCGTGGTGGAGAACCTCTACGGCCCGACCGAGCTCACCATCGCGTGCACGCTCTACCGCTGGCGCGGTGACGCGTCCCTGCCCGAGAGCGAGCACGGCGTGGTGCCCATCGGCGAGCCCTACCCGGGCATGCGCGCCATCGTGGTGGACGAGCAGCTGCGCGCGGTGCCCCGCGGCGAGGCGGGCGAGCTGTTGCTCACAGGCCCGCAGGTCACGCCGGGCTACTGGCAAGACCCGGAGCGCACGGCGCAGGCGTTCGTGGTGCCGCCTGACGAGCACGAGACCTTCTACCGCACGGGCGACCGCGTGCGCTGGCCCGCGGGGGGACCGCTGCTCTACCTCGGACGCGTGGACAACCAGGTGAAGATCCAGGGCTACCGCGTGGAGCTCGGCGAGATCGAGGCCGTGCTGCGCGAGGTGGCCGGGGCCGAGGTGGCCATCGCGCTGGGCTGGCCCCTGTCCACCAGCGGCGCCGACGGCGTGGTGGGCTTCGTGCCCACGCCGAGCGAGCTGGTGGGCAAGACGGACGCCGCCAGCCAAGCCGCGCGCGACGCGCTCGGCGGTGCGCACGTGGCCGGCGCCCGCGAGCGACTGCCGAGCTACATGCAGCCGTCGCGCGTGCTGCTGATCGACGAATTCCCGCTCAACGCGAACGGCAAGGTGGACCGCAAGGCGCTGCGCGCGCTGCTGGACACGCCGGCCGAGGGAGGTGCCGCGTGAAGCGCCCGCTGAACAAGCGCTGGGTGGTGAAGAAGGCGGCGCGCGCCGGCGTGACGCTGGGCTCGGCGTTGAGCGGCTCGCTATGGCTGCGCTCCGCCATGGCAGGGGGCGCGTGCGTGCGCGTGCTGACCTACCACCGCGTGGGGGACGACTGCCCGGAGGACCCCTTCTGCGTGACGCGCGACGCGTTCGACGCGCAGATGCGCCTGCTGGCCGAGGAGGGGCGCGCGGTGTCCCTCGCGCAGGTGCAAGCGTTCGTGAGCGGCGCACCGACCGACGGCGCAGTGCTCCCCGCGGACGCGTGCTTGGTGACCATCGACGACGGCTGCCTGAGCACGCTGACCGAGGTGCTCCCGACGCTGCAGCGCTGGGGCGTGCCGGCGGTGGCGTTCGTGAGCGCCGCGCTCGTCGGCGCAGACTACGAGGGGCTGCCCGAGCGCTACCTGACGTGGGACGAGCTGCGCACGCTCGACGCAAGCCCGCTGGTCACCATCGGCTCACACGCGCACACGCACCGCTCGCTGGGCCTGATGGACCCCGCCGAGGCGCGCACCGAGGCGCGTCGCTCGCGAGAGACGCTGGAGGCGCAGCTGGGGCACGAGGTGCGTTCGTTCGCCTACCCGTTCGGGACGCGCGCAGACTTCAACGGCGTGACCGAGCGCGTGCTGGCCGAGGCCGGCTATCACATCGCGTTCAACAGCATGCACGGCGCGGTGCGGCCCGGTGCCGACCCCATCAGCCTGCCGCGCGTGAAGGTGGAGGGCGGCGAGCCCCTGTCGTTGTTCGCGCTGCAGACCCGTGGGGCGATGGACGCGTGGCGCGTGGTGGACCAGAACCTGCACCGCCTGCAGCGCGTGCGTCAGGAGATCGTGTGACGGCTCGGCGCACCGTGAGCCGTGCGGCGGTCCGCTGGGAAACGGGGGGTCGCTCGTGAGCCGGGGCGGCCGGGTCGCACGCGTGGGGGTCGTGCTGATCGGACGCAACGAGGGCGCGCGCCTGGTGCGCTCCCTCGAGTCCGTGTGCGACGGACGGCGCCCCGTGGTCTACGTGGACTCGGGCTCCACCGACGACAGCGTGGCGGAGGCGCAGGCGCGTGGCGCCCTGGTGGTGGCGCTCGACATGTCGCAGCCCTTCAGCGCGGCGCGAGCGCGCAACGCTGGCTGGCGTGCGCTGCTCGCCGCACACCCGGACCTGGACGCGGTGCAGTTCGTGGACGGCGACTGCGAGGTCGCCGAGGACTGGCTCACGAGCGGCGCCGCCGCGCTGGCCGAGGACGACACCGTGGTGGCCGTCATGGGCTACCGCCGCGAGCGCTACCCCGAGGCCAGCGTGTACAACCGCGTGTGCGACGTGGAGTGGCGCAGCGGCCCGGCGGGGGACGTGCGCTGCTTTGGCGGAGACGTGATGATCCGCGCCACCGCGCTGCAGGCCGTGGGCGGCTACGACCCGAGCGTGATCGCGGCCGAGGACGACGAGCTGGGCGTGCGCCTGCGCGCCGCCACGGGCGGGCGCTTCGTGCGGCTCGCGCAGGACACCACGCTGCACGACGCGGACATGCACCACGCCAGCCAGTGGTGGCAGCGGGCCAAGCGCTGCGGCCACGGCTACGCGCAGGTGAACCACCTGCACGGCGCGCCGCCGGAGCGCTACTTCGAGGCGCAGCTGCGACGCAGCCTGTTGTGGGGGCTGGTGGTGCCAGCTGGCGCGCTGCTGCTCGCGCCACCCACGCTCGGGCTCTCGCTGGGCCTCTTCGCGCGTTACCCGCTGGTCGCCGTGCGCGCGGCGCTGCGGACGCGACGGCAGGGCTTCCCGGTCTCGCACGCGCTGGCGTGGGGCGGCAGCGTGGCCCTCGCGCCCTTCCCGGAAGCGCAGGGCGCCCTCAAGTTCCACCGCGACCGCGCACGGCGCGCCGCCCCCGAGATCATCGAGTACAAGTCATGAGCGCCAACGACCCGAGCACGCCTTCGCCCCTGTCCGTCGCCATCGTCGGCGCGGGGTACATCGCCGACTACCACGTGGCCGCGCTGCGCGCCGTGCCCGGGGTCCGCATCGCCGCGGTGTGCGACCTGCGCGAGAGCGCGGCCGCACGCTTCGCCGCGTCCCACGGGATCGGGGCCTCGTACGGCGACCTGGGGGCGATGCTGAACGCGGAGACTCTGGACGCGGTACACGTGCTGACGCCACCCCAGGCCCACGTCGCGCCGGCCGCGCAGGCGCTGCGCGCGGGGGTGGACGTGCTGCTGGAGAAGCCGCTCGCCCACACGCTCGCGGGCTGCGAGGAGCTGGCCCACGCGGCACGCGAGGGGCGCGCGCAGCTGGGCATCAGCCACAACTTCCTGTTCACCAAGCCCTACGAGCGGCTGGTGGCCGACGTAGAGAGCGGGCGCCTCGGGCACGTGGACCAGATCGACGTGGTCTGGAACAAGGAGCTGGGGCAGCTGAAGGGCGGGCCCTTCTCGGCCTTCATGCTGGCCGACCCGCGCAACATCCTGTTCGAGGTGGCGCCGCACTCGTTCGCGCACGCGCTGCACCTGACCAGCGTCGGGCCGCGCGCCGCGGGTGTGGTGGACGCGGCCGCGTGGGACGACCTGAGCGTCGACGCGCGCGACGAGGTGGCGCTGCCGCGGGGCCTGCGCTTCTTCCGGCGCTGGGAGATCCGCGGCTGGCTGGGCAAGACCAGCGTGCGCCTGCGCTTCGGCTTCGACGCGGGCTACCCCGAGCACTACGTGCACGTGCACGGCAGCAACGGCACGGGGCACGTCGACTTCGAGAACAACACCTACGTGCGGCAGGAGCACACGCCCTACCTGCTGGACATCGACCGCATGGTGAACGTGGCCCGCGGCGCAGAGAGCGCCGTGCGGCAGGCGGGCGCGACGCTGGGGCGCGTGGTGTTGGCCAAGGCCGGGCTGCCGTTCGCGGCCGGGCCCTTCGCGGAGAGCATCGCGCGCGCCGTGGGCGCCTTCTACGCGACGCGCACGGACGCGCTGGACACGCGCCTGGGCCTGCCGCTGGCGCACGCGACGGTGGCCTTGGCCGAGCGCATCGCCGAGCGCGTGGCTGAGCAGGCCGGGCTGGGTGAGGCCCGTAGCGCCAGTGCCCCAGCCGCGAAGACGGGGACTACTGCCGGTGCCCGCAAGGTGGCCACCGCGCGCCGTCCGGACACGCTGGTGGTGGGCGGCACGGGCTTCATCGGACGCGCGCTGGTGCGCCGCCTGGTGGAGAGCGGCGTGAGCGTGCGCGTCCTGGCGCGTGACCCAGCTGGCGCCCCCCCCGAGCTGCAGCGCCCCGAGGTGGAGTGCGTGCGCGGCGACTTCACGGACCTCGGGTCCGTCGTGCCTGCGCTCGAAGGCATCCAGCACGTCTACCACCTGGCCCGCGGCTACGGGAACACGTGGGACGAGTACCTGCGCTGGGACGTGGCGCCGACGCGCGCGTTCGCCGAGGCGTGCGCCAAGGCCGGTGTGTCGCGCTTCTTCTACGCCAGCTCCATCGCCATCTACTACGCCGGGGCGCGCGCGAGCGTCATCACGGAGGAGACGGCGCCCCTCGAGGACATGCTGGCCGCGAACCCCTACGCGCGGAGCAAGGCCGAGAACGAGCGCGTGCTGCGCGAGCTCATGCGCGACGCGGGGCTCCCGCTGACGATCTTCCGCCCGGGCATCGTGCTGGGCGCGGGCGGCCCGCCGCTGCACTGGGGCATCGCCGCGTGGCCCTATGCCTCCGTCTGCCGCCTGTATGGCTCCGGCGACCACCCGCTGCCCATCGTGCTGGTGGACGACGTGGCCGACGCGATGGTCGCGGCGCGCACGGCCGAAGAGGTGTTGGGCAAGTCGTACAACCTCACGGCCGAGGCGTGCATCACGGCCAACGAGTACCTGGACGAGGTCGAGCGGCACGCGGGCGTCTCCATCCGCCGGGTGCCCGTGTCGGCGCCGCGCGCCTTCGTCACGGCCTGGTCCAAGTACGCCATCAAGGCGCTAGGGGGCGACCCACGCGCGCTGCAGCCCAGCTACGCGGACTGCGAGGGGCGCAGCTTCGCGGCCACCTTCGACTGCAGCAAGGCCGCGCGCGAGCTGGGCTGGCTGCCCGAGCAGCGGCGCGAGCGGCTGGTCGCCGAGGGGATCCACCGGCCGGTGGAGGAGCACTTCGAGCTGGCGCCCGCGACGGCGGGAGACGCGCACGTCGCGTCGCTCGACGCGGCGGCGCGCACCCGGAAGGCCAGCGCCGACGAGCTGCGCGCCACGAACCCAGGACTCGAGCGGGCCCCGTCCCCTCACGGCGAGCGCAGGCGTGCGCGCGCGGCCAGCGGGGCGCGCACTCGTCGCACGTCGGAGAAGCGCCCGTGATCTTCGCGGCCAGCGCGGGACTCGGTCTGAGCGGGACGCTGCTGACGCTGCCGGGGACGCTCGAGCTAGGCGCCCTCACGCTCGGCTCGCTGCTGGCGCGCCCACGCCCGCTCGGTGACCCGGCCCGCTGCGGCGTGCTCGCGGTGGTGGTGCCGGCCCACGACGAAGCGGACGGCATCGGACGCTGCGTCGCGAGCCTGCTCGCCTGCGTCCCTCCGCCCGGCGGCGTGCGGGTGCTGGTTGTGGCTGACAACTGCAGTGACGACACGGCCGAGCGCGCACGCGCGGCGGGCGCCGAGGTCCTGGAGCGCAACGACCCCGAGAGGCGTGGCAAGGGCTACGCGCTCGAGCTCGGGTTCGAGCACGTCCTGTCGGATCCCCGCGTGGAGGCCGCGCTGGTGGTCGACGCCGACACGACCGTGGCCGAGAGCTTCCTCGTGACCATGGCGGCGGCGTTCGCGCCAGGTGCGGATGGGACTCCGGGCGCGGACGGGGCGCAGTGCCGGTACCTGGTGAGCAACCCAGACGCACAGCGCCTACGCAATGTCGCCCTCTTGGCCTTCAACGTTGCGCGACCTCGTGCGCGCGAGTGTTTCGGCCTGTCGGTGGGTGTCCTCGGCAACGGCTTCGGCCTGCACCGCCGCGTGCTGGAGACCGTCCCCTACACCGCGCGTTCGGTCGTAGAGGACCTCGAGTACCACGTCATGATGGTGCGTGCGGGCTTCGCCATGCGCTTCGTCGAGCAGACCCACGTGAGCGCCGACGTACCAACCGCAGATGCCGCGGTACGTACGCAGCGGGCACGCTGGGAGGGCGGTCGGCTGCGCGTGTTGCGCGAGCTGGCGCCGAGCCTCTTGGGCGACGTGCTCCGTGGACGCGGGCGCTGCGTCGAGCCGCTGGGGGAGCTGCTGTTGTTGCCCCTCGCGACGCACGTGGGTGTCCTGCTCGTGGTGCTGGCGCTGCCGTTCCCGCCTACGCAGCTCTACGCTGCTTCGGCGCTCGCGCTGGTGGGCGCACACGTGCTCGCCAGTCTGTTCACCAGCGGCGCTTCGCGGGACGACTGGTCCGCGCTCGCCAAGGCGCCCCTGTACGTCGTGCGCAAGGTCGCCCTCGCCCCCGCCATCCTGCGCGCCAGCCGCGCCGAGCAGGAGTGGGTGCGCACGGAGCGAGCGTCGTGAACTCCGCATGCACATGGCCCGCCCGGGTATGTGAAACCCCTCGGCCCCCTCCGTCCGGGCCGGCAGACGCCGTTCATCGCTGGCGCGCTCGGCGAGCTGGCCATGCGCGTCGATGGGCAGCCGCCTGTCGAACCTCCCTCTGGCGCCCGTGCGCCGCTCCACGCGCGTTCGCGCTCCCACGGCTGACATGACCCACCTCACACGAGCCCGCTCCCTTCCGTCTCTGTGGTCCACCCTCGGCATGCGCCTGCTCGGCACGCTGCTGCTCGTCGTACCTGCAGCCTGCGCCGGGCAGTGCGGCACCCCTGCCAGCGAAGGGACCTCGGGCGGTGATGCCACCACGTCCACCGACGGCACAGCGCCGCCCGAGGTCCGCCCCCCGCAGCCCGACCCAGGTACCCCCCTCACGCAGGCGAACGTATTCTTCCTCGGCCACAGCCTGCAGGGCTGGGATGCGCCGGCGATGATCGGCTCGTTCGCGACCGACGCCGGGGTCACGTACCAGTATCAAGCCGCCATCGGGATTGGCGCGAACCTGGCGTGGCAGTGGACGCACCCGGAGGGTGCCGAGGGGAGCAACCCGCGCACGACGCTCGCCACGGAGCCCTTCGACGTGCTGGTGATGACGGAAGCGATCCCGCTCGCCTCGCAGATCAACGGAGCCGACAGCTTCGCCAATGCGCGACGCTTCGTGGCGCTGGCGCACGGCCAGAACCCCGACGTGCAGACGTACCTCTACGAGACGTGGGACTACCTCACGGTGGACGACTGGCGTGGCCGGCTGGACAGCGACCGAGCCCTGTGGGTGTCGATCGTGGACGCGGTGAACGACGAGCACCCGGGTCGTGACATGCTGCTCATCCCGGGCGGCGCGGCGATGGCTGCGCTCTACGACCGTATCGAGGCTGGCCAGGTGCCCGGCATCAGCGACCACCGAGATCTGTTCGTGGACGACATCCACCTCACGAACATCGGGTGGTACTTCATCGCGATGGTGCAGTACGCCACCATCTACCGACGTAGCCCGGTGGGGTTGCCCGCAGAGACGACCAACCGATTCGAACAGCCCATCCCGCCCCCGCCCGCGTCCGCCATCCCCGTGCTCCAGGAGGTCGCGTGGCAGGTGGTGCTCGGCGACTCGCGCAGTGGGGTGGCCGCGCGCTAGTCGCCGGTTCCACATCACACGCTCGGGCCCGACGGGCGGGCGGCGGTCTGGCGGTGCCGCCACGAGGTCCAACGGCACCGCCATCGTGCGTTGCGGCGATTGTCTTCGGTCAGTCCATCGGATATGCGGGTCCGCATGGATTCCTCGCGCTCGAGCCGCGTCGCGACCGCCCTGCTGCTGGGGCTGCTGGTGGCTGCGCCGTGTGCGCTGCAGGCATGGGTGAGCGACGACGCGTTCATCACGCTGCGGGTGGTCGACAACGTGCTCGAAGGGCGCGGCGCCGTGTGGAACGAAGGGCAGCGGGTGCAGGCGTACACACACCCGGCCTGGTTTGCGCTGCTGGTGATCGTCGTTGGCGTGACACGCGAGTTCTTCCTCACGCCCATGGCGCTCGGGGTCGCGCTCTCGTTCGCGTTCGTCGCCGGGCTGATGCGGCACGCACGCTTGGGACGCGGATGCTTCGTGGCCGCCCTGCTCGCCGCCTCGCCCTCCTTCGTGGACTTCGCCACCTCGGGCCTGGAGAACCCCCTCACGCACCTCCTGTTGCTGCTCGGGGCCCTCGAAGCACGTCGCCCACACCCTCGGGTCGCCCGCCTCGTGCTGTGGGCGGGGCTCCTGCACCTCACGCGCCCGGACGGTGTGCTGCTGATGGCACCTCCGCTCGCCCTCGTGCTGTGGCGCGCGGTTCGAGCGGACGGGCCGCGCCGTCCCGCACGCGACACACTGGTCGCCCTGCTGCCAGTGCTGGGGTGGTATGCGTGGGCGCTGATCTACTATGGGACACCCATCGCGAACACGGCGCTGGCCAAGCTCGGCGCCGGGCTCCCTCCGCGACACACGTGGCCCGTCGGGCTCCACTACCTCGGAACGCTGGTGCGGGACCCCGCGGCGCTGGTCCTGGTCGCGGCGGCCTCGGCGACGGCGTTGCGGGCGCTCGCACGGAAGCACACCGAGTCGTCCGGGGCGGTAGCGTTCGCGTGGTGGCTCGGCATGCTCCTGCACGTCACGTACATCGTGAGCATCGGCGGAGACTTCATGCTGGGGCGATTCTGGACTCCCCTGATCGCGCTGTCGGCGATCGTGCTCGTGCTGCACGCCCCTGCAGACCCGCCGCCCCTGACGACCGCGACGCCACACGCCCGGCGTGGCTGGGTCCTCGCGACCACGGCGTCGCTGATCGTGCTGGGTGCCCACGCCGCCGTGTTCGCGCTCGGGGTGCATCCGGGCCAACCAGAGCCCGCCACCGAGCTGGTGACCGACTACGAGTATGGGGTCTACGACGAGCGAGCCTTCTATCGGGGCGACGTCAGCATCCAAGCGTGGGTCGAGGGACGCGGCCCGTGGACGACGCTCTCCGGCCGGCGCGCGCGGGCGCTCGCCGCCGAGCTGCGAGAGTCGGGACAGCGGCGCGTCGTCGAGGGCGCGCAGGCGGGGTTCTTCGGCTTCTATGGTGGCCCCGCGGTCCACCTGCTGGACGCCTACGCGCTGGCCGACCCGCTGCTGTCGCGCTTGCCAGCGTTTCGGATGCCGCTCTTCCGCGCTGGGCACCTGCCGCGCGTCGTCCCGCCCGGCTACGTGGTCAGCGAGCGCGTCGGAGAGAACCGCTTCGACGACGAGGCGCTGGGCGCGCTGTGGGAGCGCGTACGCCTGCTGACCCGCGGGCCGTTGTTCACACGCGCGCGCTGGGAAGCCATCGCGTGGTTCATGACCCACCAGAGCACCGATGGCCTGGACGTGGACCGCTACCTGCTCTGGCACGCGACGCACGTAGCGGCGGGCCAGCTCACCCGCGGCCCCGTGGGAGTGCGCGACATGGGCATCCACGTCGAGCTCGAGGGCGTGGCGCGCGCCCACCAGGTCACCGTGACGCTCGACCCTCCGGACCGACGCGAGCTGTGGTTCTACCGGGGCGACACGCGCCTCGCGGAGCTCGTGGCGCCCGCGTCGAACGACCCCGTCGACGTCCCCGACGCGGCGCGCGGTGGCTTCGACCGAGTCGTCGTGCTGCCGCGCGACCGCTACCTCCCTGACGCGCGTCGCCTCCTGGGCTTCGCGCTCGATGGACGTGTGCTGCCCGAACCTGCTCAGCCGTCCGGGGTCAGCCTGCCCCACTCCAATACGCGCAGGTGAGCGAGGTCGATGCCCGCGGTGTCCCCGCTCGCCAGAACACCCGCGTAGGCTCCGCGCGCCGCCTCTGAGCCATCCGCGTACACGTTGATGGAGTCCGAGTAGTCGCCCACGTAGGCACCGTAGACCTGGATGGCCCGCGCAATGACGCGCGCGCCAGGGGAGAGGCCGAGGGCGTCCACGTCGAGCCGCGGGTCGAGCTGCACGCGGCCTCCGCAGGGGATCCCCGTGTGTTCCGAGATGCGGCCGTTGGCGGGGTGTCCCGTGCTCGCAGGGGAGACGAACCAACGCTGGCGAACTCCGGGGTAGGCGAGCACGAGGGCGTGGCGGATCTCGCCCGCGCGTAGCTCGTCGGGGGTGACCAACCCGGCGACGAGCGGAAAGCCACACGCGCGGGAACCGTGCGACGCGTACCATGGCGCGGGGCCGCCCTTGGGGGGACGCACGCCTGAGCCCCCGAGGTCCACCGTGGCGCACAGCGTGCAGTCCCAGCCTCCATCGGAGCGTCGCCGCGCCTGAAAGAAGTCGTAGGCGCGGCCAGCCGCGCGATCGACGAGGGCCAGGTGACCATCGGACTCGGGCGCGGGCTGCGCGTCCGTGGGCACTGGCCAGCGCAACGTGGGGTGCTCGCCTTCATTGCTGAGTGAGGTGTGGACCGCCACGCGCGGGGTGCGGCTGTCGACCGTGTACACCGGCACGCTCCACGGGTGGATGCTCACGCTCAACCCCGGCCAGCGCGAGCTCCGCGCGAGATGCTGGATCAGCGCCGCGCTGTCAGGGCGAACCGGCGCGTCCGCGGCGATTGGGGTATTCCACGGGCTGTCGTCGGCGAACGGACGGTAGGGACGTGCCGACGCGGGCACGGCAGGCGTGGTATCCAAGCGCTCGGGTGCGACCGAGGGACCGTGGCCGTCGCGGCCGGCGCCAGCGCACCCGAGCGTGACCAGAGCGGCGAGCGCGAGCGACGTGGAGCGCAGGCGCGCCCCGCTCGGAGGCATGTCCCGCGAGCAGTCCCGCGATCCCAGCCGCGTGCCCCCGGACACGCGCACCGGGCCGGGGTGGGTGTCCCGCGCGTCGTGTACGCGTCGCGCTTCCTGTACCCGCAGCGCGTCCCGTGCGCGGCTCACGGTCGCGCCGTCGGGAGCGCCCCGGTGTCGATGAAGGCGCGCAGCGCGTCGAAGAGCGGACCATCGGTCTGGGCCGGCACGGGCACCACGGGCGCGGCGCGCAAGAGGACGGCGAGGCGCTCGAGCTGCGCGGGGAGCTCGCGCGCTTCCCAGGCCACCAGCACCCCGGGTCGGAGCGCAAAGCGGCGTGCGGTCGCCAGCTGGTGATCGTTGCGGGTCTCGCGCAGGTCGGCGCGGCGCGGCAGCACCAACACGGGCTTGCCCCGCTCGAGCGCGGCGAAGAGCGTGCCGGTCCCGGCGTGGCCCACGATGGCATCGGCCTCGTCGCAGGCGCGCTCGAAGTGCTCGGGGTCGAGGAAGGGCTGCGCGCGCAGGTGCGTGGGACACAGCGCGCTCGGCCCGATCTGCGCCCTGACACTCGCCTCGGGGTGCAACCCAGCCCACCCGTCCATGGCATCCACCAAGCGGTCGAACGGCATCTGGGCGCCCACCGTCAGCAGCAGCTTCATCCCAGCACGCTCCCCGCGAACAGCGGCCCGCCCGGGCGCGCCAGCTCGGGCCACTGCGTGAGCCACAGGTTCGCGAAGCGCCCCACCTTCTGCCCGCTCATGGACAGCTCCTCGACGTTGGCGAGGCTGTCCACCCAGATGGTACGCGCCCCCAGCGCGCGCCCCAGCACCACGCCGAAGAAACCCGGCAGCGCGCCAGTGCTGACCACTACGTCAGGGCGCTCGGACACCAGCACCCGCAGCACCGCCGACGCACAGCGCAACATCCCCACGCGGTCCCAGCGCGTGGTGTCGGGAACGACCCGCAAGGGCGCGTTGCCCACGTGCGCCCGGTAGCGCTCGTCCACGGTCACGAACACCACGAAGTGTCCTTCCAAGGCCGGCCGCAAACGCAGCAGCTCCACGAAGTGACCGCCCCCGGAGCTGATGGCCAACACCTTCTGTCGCCGCCCGGGCATGTCAACCAGCGAACCCCGCGAGGAACCCCCCCACATCGCCCGCGCGGTCGTTCTGACGCGCGACCGTCTCGGAGACGGCCAAGAGCGCAAACGCGACGCCCTCCTCGCGCGCCAAATCGCGCCGCAGCCACGTCAGCTCGGCGGCCTTGATGCCCGCCCCCACCAGCACCAGCACTCCGTCCGCGCGCCTCGCTGCGCGCCGCAAGCCCGCGATCCCGCGTGGCCCCTCCCACGCGTGGGTGACCACACGCAGGGCCTGGCTGACACGGATGCCCCCCGTTTCGTCTCCCGACGGTTGTCCGGCCGGCGGGTGGCCCGACGCTCCACTCGGGATGCCGGTGGGGGAGCTGGGTCGCCCGCGGCGCTCGATGGGCAGCACGTTCCCGATGACGTGGCGCTCGGGCTCCCCCGCGCTCACCGCCCGCAAGGACGCGAGCACGGTCTCGGAGCCCTCCTGCTCCACGCCGCGCCAACTGCTCCGGATGGTCAAGGTGAGCATCTCCGCGAGGCTGCGCTCGACCTCGGTGGCCCCGACCATCAGCAGCTCACCGCGCTTGTCGCGCAGCAGCTCTTCGAGATCCGCCAAGAGGTCCGTCAGCGCCTCGCCGTCGGACGGCCAGCGAGACGTCGCCACCACGGGCCCGTTGCCCCACCACGCGATCTCCTGCGGTGCGATCAGGCGCAGGCCGTTCAGGTCGCGCGCCACGACCACGAGCAGCGCGAACAGGGCGAACGCGAGCGGCACGGCGAGCGCGATGATCTTCTTCTTCTTGGAGGGCACGGCCATCTCCGGGGGGATGGCGGCGGACACCGACCGGAAGCCCGTCGGGACGTCGTGCAGCTGGTCGTCGATGGAGCCCGCGCGCTCGGTCAGGCTCTCCACCAACGCGCCCTTCACGTTGACCTGCGCGAGCAGGCTCGCGGCCTGCGACTCGATGTCGCTGAAGCGATTCCCTCGCTCCTCGGCCTGCGTGGCGAGCTGCTCGAGCGTGCGCTGCCGCTGCTCGAGGGAGCCCAGCTCGGTCTGCGCCGTCGCCAACCGGCTGCGGCGCTCGGCGCTCAGCGCGCTCCCACCGACCACCACCGTTCCTGCAGTGGCGTCCGCGCTCTCCTGTTGCCGCGCCAGGGCATTCACCTGCCGCTGGAGGGACTGCACCTGCGGGTGCGACTCGCCGAGCCCCTGCCCGCGCGCCTCGCGCAGGTGCTGCCGCAGCTCGGCCAAGCGCGCCTCTTCACGCCGACGCTCCGGAGTGGCGGTCGACGCGCTGCGCACGCGAGGCGCCTCGTTGGCGCCGTCCTCCAGCTGCGCGACTCGTGCGCGCATGGCCTCCACCTCGGCGGCCGCCAGCGTGGCTTGCGTGCGAAGCTCGGCGGCCTGGGCGATGACCTGCGACTGCTCCACGTCCATCTCGCTGATGCCGTGCTCCGACCGGAAGGTGTCGTAGGCGGCGCGCGCGTCGTTGAGCTCCACCGCGGCCGCCGCGATGCGCTCGGCCACGCTCGCCTGCTCGCTCTCGAGGGCTGCGCGCCGTAGCTCGGCGTGGTGCATCAGGAACAGCTCCGCCGCGCTGTTGGCGAGGGCCGCCGCCGCCTCTGGGCTGTCGCCGTACGCGTTGAAGCTCACCTGCCGCGTCCCGTGGTCGGCGACCACCTGCAGCACCGCGCGCATCGCGTCGAGCGTCAGGTGCTGGAGCCCAGCGCGCTCACGCATCTCGAGCACGTAGCGGTCGGTCAGCGCGACGGACGCGAGCGAGGGCAGCTCCTGCTGCGCCTCGAGGAAGCTCTGCCCAGGGAGGCCGTCATAACGGACCACGGCAGACGTCAGGTAGGAGCGCCCCACGCCGAACTTGGCCACCAGCACGCCGATCACGAGGCCCACGCAGGCCGCGCCCACGATCCACGCCTTGCGCTGCCAGACCACGCGCACGAGCCGCAACGGGTCGAGCGGCGTCCCGGCCCGCCCGCCGGCGCCTTCGTCGTCCATGTCGTCTTCGGGTCGTCGACTCATCGTGCCCTCCTCAGCGGCGCCTCAAGACGCGTCGCGAACCTTCGGGTGCGGGGGTGGCGCCGTTGGCAGCGGCGCGCTCCGCGGCGCGCTCCGCGGCCTTGGCCAAGGCCTGGTTGGCCGCGCCGCCGCCGTCCAGATGCTCGGCGAGGGCGGCGATGGTCGGGAAGCGGAACACGTCGGTCACGGTCAGTGTCTTGCCCGTGGCCTCGCGGATCTCGCGGTGCGCCTGCACGGCCAGCAACGAGTGCCCGCCCAGGTCGAAGAAGTTGTCGCGCGCGCCGACGTCGGCCAGCCCGAGCAGCCGCTTCCAAACCTCGGCGATCTGCTTCTGCGTCTCGCCGGTGGTGGGCACGCGCTCGGCCGACGCGCCCTCGGCCTTGTGCTCGGGCCGCGGGAGCGCCTTGCGGTCGACCTTCTTGTTGGGGGTGAGCGGATAGGCCGGGAGCCGCACGAAGTGGGCCGGCACCATGAACGTCGGCAGCGTCTCGGCCAGGTGCGCCTTGAGCGTGGGCACGTCCAGCGGTGCCGGGCTCAGCAGGTAGGCCACCAGGCGCTTGTCGCCCGGCACGTCCTCGCGCGCGATGACCACCGCGTTGGTGACGCTCGCGTGCGCCTCGAGGCGCGCCTCGATCTCGCCCAGCTCGATGCGGTAGCCGCGCAGCTTCACCTGATGATCGACGCGGCCGAGGAACGTCAGCTCGCCGTCGTGACGCCACTGCACCTCGTCACCCGTGCGGTACATGCGCGCGCCGGCGGCGCTCGCGAATGGGTCGCGCACGAAGCGCTCGGCCGTGAGCTCGGGGCGGTTCCAGTAGCCGCGCGTGACGCCCTCGCCGCCGATGTACAGCTCACCCGGCATGCCTGGCGGCACCAGCTCGTGCGCCTCGTCCAGCACGTAGAGCTGCGTGTTGCAGATGGGTCGGCCGATGGTGATGGCCGCCGCCTCGGGGTCGACCGCCGACGTGGAGGACCAGATGGTCGTCTCCGTGGGGCCGTACATGTTCGTGATGGTCGTGGCCGACGCGCGACGGATGTCCTGCGCCAGGCTGAGCGGCAGCGCCTCGCCCCCGATCATCATGTGCTGCACCCTCGCGAGGGCGCGGCGCGACTCGTCGTTGGTGACCAGCATGCGGGCCATCGATGGTGTGCACTGCAGGTGCGTCACGCCATGCCGCACGAGCTGCGCGGCGATGCTGTAGTCGTCGGCGGCGTGGCTGGGCGCATCGTCGCTACATGCCGCGCGCAGCTGGTTCAGCATGGGCAAGTGCGCCATGACCGTGGCCGAGTCCACGCCGAAGTCGATCAGGCAGCCCACCTCGTCGACGCCGACCGCGCGACAGGCCTCGACCATGCGACGCGCCGAGGCGGGCGTCCCGAACAGCGCGCTGGTCTCGTAGTAGCGCTCGAACGAGTGGTCGAGCAGCGCCTCGGTGTCCTCGGGCGACAGGCTCTCGAAGTTGTCCGCGAACGACTTGGTGCTGTCGGCCGCCGCCTTGAACGCAGGGAAGGCCCACGCGTGCGTCTGGATGAGCGCGATCGAGCTGCGCAGGTAGTCCTTCATGGGACCGCGCACCAGCTCCTTCACGGCCGCGTCGTCCTCGCCGATGAAGGTGTGCAGCATGAGCACGACCGTGCCCTCGCCCGGGTGCCCGGCCTTCTTCCAGGCCTCGCGGTAGACGCGGATCTTGTCGGCCACGTCGCTCAGGCTCTGCCCGAGCAGGTGCGTGAGGATGCCTCCGCCCATGCGGCCGGCGAGCTCGAAGGTCTCGGGGTTGCCCGCCGCCGTGATCATGAAGGGCAGCTCGGGCTGCACCGGGCGCGGCAGCGAGCGCACGGCCACCGGGCCCGTGGGGCCCTCGAAGGTGACGTGCTCGCCGCGCCACAGGCGCCCGATGGTCTCGATGTCCTCGATCATCTGCTCCTTCTGACGACCGAACGATTGCGGGCGCAGGAGGAAGTCGTTCGGCTGCCAGCCAGCCGCGAAGCTGATGTCCACGCGCCCGCCCGAGAGGTTGTCCACCAGGCCCCACTCTTCGGCGATGCGCACGGGGTGGTGCAGCGGGCTGACGCAGCTGCCCGCGCGGATGCGCACCCGCTTCGTGACGGCGGCGATGGCGGCGCTCACGACGGACGGGTTCGGGTAGAGGCCGCCGAAGGCGTGGAAGTGGCGCTCGGGGGTCCACACGGCCGAGAAGCCGTGCTCGTCGGCGAAGCGCGCGCCGTCCAGCAGCAATTTGTACTTGTCGGCCGCGTTCTCGCCTTCGTCCGACGCGAAGTAGAACAAGCTGAAGTCGATGCTGCGCTCACAGCTGCGCGTGACGGCGCCGCCGCTCACCAGCCCGCGGTCCTCGTCGCCGGCCAGCACCACGCGGAAGCCGCGCGCCAGCGTGTAGAACAGCTCCAGCACGGAGATGTCGAAGCTCAAGCTGGTGACCGCGAGCCACGTGCTGCCGGGCTCGTGCGCGATGCGCTCGTCCATGCCGACGAAGAAGTTCGACACCTGCTGGTGCTCGACCATCACGCCCTTGGGCGTGCCGGTGGAGCCGCTGGTGTAGATGAGGTACGCGAGGTGCCGCGACGAGAAGCCGTCCACGGGGTGCCGCGCGTCCGACTGCTGCGCCAGCTCGGGGCACGCGTCTAGCGCCACCAGGTGGGCCTCGGTCCCGTCGAGGTCGGCGCGCAGCGCGGCCTGGGTGACCACCAGGCGTGCCTCACTGTCGCGCAGCATGAACGCGACGCGGTCGGCGGGGTACGTGGGGTCGAGCGGCAGATAGGCCGCGCCCGCCTTGAGGATTCCCAGCGCGCCCACCACGAGGTCCACCGAGCGGTCGGTGTACAGGCCGATGGGCGCGTCCGCCGTAGCGCCAAGCGCGCGCAGGTGCGCGGCCAGGCGGTTGCTGCGCTGGTCCAGCTGCGCGTACGTCAGCTGGGTCTCGCGATGCACGAGCGCCACCGCGTCGGGGGTGCGGTCCACCTGCTGCTCGAACAGTTGGTGCACGCCCAGCTCGGACGGGTACGGCGTGGCGCTGGGGTTCCACTCGGTCAGCAGGCGCGCGCGCTCCGCCTCGCTGAGCAGCGGCAGCTTGCCCACCGCCTGCGCGCCGTCGGCCAGCGCGCTCTGCAAGAGCACGTCCAGCTGCTGCGCGAAGCGGGTCGCCGTGCGCTCGTCGACCTGCGCCGCGTCGAACACCAGCTGCGCGCGGCGGCCGTCGGTCTGCACCGCGAGCAGCGCACCGACAGGGAGCTCGGCGTTGGGCGCGATGTGTTCCTGCACGTCGAACGCCACGGGCCAACTGGGCAGCGTGAGCCCAGGCTGCCGCGCGGCGAGGTCCAGCGGGAAGGTCCCGCGGCGCGCCGTGGTCGCGAGCGCGTCGGCGGCGCTCCCAGCGAGCTCTTGAAACGAGCTGTCGCGCGCGACAGCGAGCACGAGCGGCACGCGGCCGCTGAAGACGTGCGCCGCGCCCGCCACACGCGCGAGCCCCGCGTGGGTGTGACCGAGCTCCACGCGCGACGCCGCCCCGAGGCGGTGCAAGAGCGCGCTGACACCCGCGAGCAGCGCTGCGGGATCGGCCACGCCGGTCTCGAGCACGAGCGTGTCCCCCTGCGACGCAGCGCCGGCAGCGTTGGTCTGCGGTGCGGCGTCCGCAGCGCTGGACTCGGCGGCGCCGCTCCCGCTAGTCGCGCCCGGCAAGCGCGCCGGCGCGCTGTCCCGCAGCGCGCGCACCCACACGGGCTCGTGCGGCGCGAGCCGCGCGTCGAGTTCGGTGAGCTGGGCGCGAACGGCGTCGCTGGCCTGCACGCTGGACCCAGGCGAGACCCCCAGGGCCGTGAGCGCGCCGTCGGTCAGCGGCTCCCCGCTCGTGCTGCGCAGATCGCTCAGGCGGATGGTCCCACGCCCGGTCGCGACGTCGAGGCTGCCCGCGTCCACCGCCACCACGCTGCCCGGCACCAGCAACGCGCTCGCCCCCGTCTCTTGCGCGGCGCCCACGAGCACCACGCCACCGTCGAGCACCAGCTTCGCCGTGCCGACGGGGTTGGGGTAGCGGCCGTGGTCGAGCGCGCGCACCCACGCCACCAGCTCCGCCGCCGAGCGCGTGAAGTCGAGCGCGCAGGCCCCCGCGGGTCGCTGCGCCTTGGCGAAGTAGCTGCGCTGCGAGAGGTCCTGCTTCGTGCGTGGGAGCTCACCGCGGCCCAGCGCGTCGGCCACACCCGCGAAGGTCTCGATGGCCACCTCGTAGCAGCGCGTGTTGAGCGTGAGGCAGGTCTCGCCCGGCGCGACGTCGAACGTGCGCTGCGCGACGATGTCGCCTTCGTCGACGCCCCCCTCGATGAGGTGGAACGTGATGCCGTGCGTGGGCTCTTGGTTCAGCAGCGCCCAGACCGGCGCGTTGAGCCCGGCGTAGCGCGGCAGCGGGCCGTCGTGGAAGTTGATGGCGCCGCGCGCCGGCAGCGCCAGCACGTCCTCGGGAATGATGGACAGGTTCGCGATGCTGAACAGCCACTCGAACGGCTCGCTCCCGAGCCGCTGCGCGAGCGTCTTGCGTGGGGCGGGCTCGAGCACGCGCAGCCCACGCCCCTCTGCCCAACGGGCGATGTCTGCGTTCTCGGTGACGATGGTCTGCACCGCGTTCCCACGCGCGAGCAGCGCCTCGGCGCACTGCACGAGGAGCGTCCCGTTGCCCATGAGCACGCTGCGAAAGGGGTTTTGCGCTTGCATCTTCGTCTCCGACATCCGTTCTCTGACCTGGGTGCGCGCCGGCTCAGCGCGAGGTGCTCACCACGGCCGCGCCAAGGCCTGTGGTGGCCGCGACGCTGACGACGGGCGCGATCGCCGCCATCACGTCCCGCAACTTCGAGAGGCCGGTGGCGCCCACGTAGACGACGTCACCAGGGGCCAGGATCGGGTCCGCGCCCTCGCCGTCCAGCAGCTGATCCAACCGCGCCACGTAGACCTCCGGCGCCGCGTGGTCGCCGCGCACCACGATGATCTCGGCGTGGTCCGCGTCACGCGTGGGCCCGCCCGCAAAGGCGAGCGCCAGCGTGAGCCGCAAGCCCGCGCGGTAGGGCATGGTGCGGGCGGCGTGGACCTCACCGAGCACGCTCACCAACCCCTCGAGCTGGGGCGGCACGTAGAGGTGGTCGCCTGGGCGGACACGCACGTTGTGGCGTGGGTCGCCCATGACCGCGAGCACCAGGCTGACGGGCACCACCTGCCCTTGGCGCACGAGACGCGCGCCGTGGAGATCGGCGAGAGGCACCGTCATGTTCGCCTCTTCGCCGTGCGCGCTCCCCCCCGCGGAGGCCAGCAGGTCCGCAAGGCGCATGCCCGGCACCACTGTGACGCGTCCAGGCGAAGCCACGGCGCCGATGACCGTCGCGCGCTGACCGTTGGGCTGCGCGACGATGATGGTCACGCGCACGGTCTGATCGAACGGCCGCAGCGCAGCCTCGATGCGCGCCTCGCCCTCGGTGAGCGACAGACCCGCCACGTCGACATCGCCCGCGAGGGGCACGTGCAATACGCCGCGCTCGTCCACGGTCAGCCCCAACACGGCGGAGTCGGTGCCGCTGATCATCTGGAGGTTGACCACGTCGCCGGGCATGAGCGTCAGCGCCTGCGGGGGGTCCTCGTCGAGGCCCGTGAGCTCGGGGGCGGGGGCCTGCACAAATCCGTGCTCTGCGGATGGCACGGTGGGGAGCGGGGGCAGCGAGCTGCCGCAGCCGGCGGTCAGGAGAGCGAGCACGACTCCCGACATGGGGACCCACCACCCATAACGTGTGCAGGTATGTGTGAATGTAGGCACGCGGTTCCTGCTAGCGCCGATCGGGAGCGGCGGCAAGGCGACAAAAGTCCTATTTACACGAGCGATACGCGACTGGAGGGCACACCGTGCCAGCTTCCGTGCAGCCGAATCGGAATCCGTTCACATGGTCAAGTTTCTCGCACGCAGGTGCCGAAGTGGGTGGCCAGGTAGGTCATTCTGACCCAGAGTCCGCCATGTAGTCCGCTGGAGCACTACGTCGCCATGCCGCTTTTCGACTCGTCCAAGCCTGGAATCATTCGCCCCTACCACTCGCTGTTGACCCTGGTCCAGCGGGCGCTGGACGTGGCCATGATCGTGGTCGCCCTGTGGGTCACCCGTGGGCTGTACGCTCCCGAGTTCGAGCCTTGGCGGGTTCACGACACGCTGGAGGCCGGCGCCGCCGCGCTCCTCTTCCTCTTCTCGGCCGACGCCTGCGGGCTGTACCAGGGCTTCCGCGGCGTGCCGTTGGTCCAGGAGCTGAAGCGCGTCTGGTTGGCGTGGTTCGCGGTGTTCGGCCTGTTGCTGCTCACGGCGTTCGCGCTCAAGGAGTCCGCCAACTACAGCCGTGTCGTGTCCATGGGCTGGATGCTCAGCGCCCCCGTGTTCGTGAGCGTGTGGCGCTCGCTGGTGCGCCTCGCGCTGCACGAGGCTCGGCGTCGCGGCCACAGCACGCGCCGTGTGGCCATCGTCGGCATGACCCCGCTCGGGGAGCGCGTCGCGCGCAGCATCCATCAGGCGCCCTCGCTCGGGCTGTCGCTCGAAGGCTTCTACGACGACCGCGGCGACGACCGGCGCGAGGCCATCGACGCCGAGCTGGGCGAGTTCGCGGGCACCTTCGACGAGCTGGTGGCGCGCGCCACCCTGGGCGACCTGGACCTGGTCTACGTGTGCCTGCCGCTGCGCGCCGAGTCGCGCGTGCACAAGCTGATCGCCCAGCTGGCCGACACCACCGTGAGCGTGTACGTCGTGCCCGACTTCTTCGTGTTCGACCTGTTGCACGCGCGCTGGACGGCGCTCGGCGAGATCCCGGTCGTGAGCATCTTCGAGACGCCCTTCATGGGCACCGAGGGCTGGCTCAAGCGCGCGGAGGACCTGGTGCTGGGCACGTTCGCCGTCGCCGTGGCCGCCATCCCCATGGCGCTCATCGCCATCGGCATCAAGCTCACCAGCAAGGGCCCCGTGCTGTTCAAGCAGCGCCGCTACGGGCTGCACGGTGAGGTCATCGACGTCTACAAGTTCCGCTCCATGACCGTGGCCGAAGACGGCACCAACGTGCGTCAGGCCACCGCCAACGACAGCCGCATCACGCCCTTCGGCGCGTTCCTCCGGCGCACCTCGCTGGACGAGCTGCCGCAGCTGGTGCACGTGGTCACCGGCAGCATGAGCCTGGTGGGCCCGCGCCCGCACGCCGTCGCGCACAACGAGGCGTACCGCAAGCACATCTACGGCTACATGCTGCGCCACAAGGTCAAACCGGGGCTCACCGGCTGGGCGCAGGTCAACGGCTGGCGTGGCGAGACGGACACGCTCGAGAAGATGGAGAAGCGCATCGAGCACGACCTCGAGTACATCCGGCGCTGGAACCTCTTGCTGGACATCAAGATCGTGTTCATGACGGTGTTCGGACGCGCGGTGCACCAGAACGCGAAGTGACCGGCATGTCGCGGCGCAAGAGGGCAGGCTTCGTGCTCGCGCTGACGTCGGCGCTGGTGGGCGGCGTGGGCCTTCTCGTGCATCGCCGCTGGCACAAGCTCTGGTTCATCCCCGAGCCCCCCAGCCGCGGCATGGCGCAGGGGAGCTGCGAACCCGCCGGTGTGGTGCCCCGGCTGCACGTGCTGTTCGTGGGCCACAGCCTGGTGAACCAGACCATGCCACGCATGGCGTCGGCCATCGCCGCGGCGCTCGGGGTGGAGCTCACCTACGACGTACAGCTCATCGACGGGGGCTCGCTCGAGGTCAACTGGAACCACGCGGAGGAGGCCACGGGCGTGAACGCGCGCGAGGCGCTGGGCACGGGCGCGTACGACACCATGGTGCTCACCGAGGCCGTGAACCTGGACGACCACCTGCGCTGGAGCGATCCGCCGGGACACGCGCTGCGCTGGTACTTGCTGGCCCGCGCGGCGCGCCCGGACGCGCGCCTGTTCTTCTACGAGACGTGGCACCACCGCAGCGAGCCGCGGCACGCGAGTGGCTTGCCCGTGCTGCCCAGCCGGCTGAGCTGGCGCGAGCAGCTGGACGCGGACCTCGGCAAGTGGGAGCACATCGTGGACGCGGCCACGCGTGAAGCCATGCGCAGCGCGCCCGACGCCGCGCCCCTCGACGTGCACATCGTCCCGGGTGGGCAGGCGCTGGCCGCGCTGGTGGACGCCGTGCGCGCGGGTGAGGTGCCCGGGGTGGCACGCGAGGTGGAGCTCTTCACGGACGGCGTGCACCTGAGCGACCTCGGCAACTACTTCATCGCGTTGGTCCAGGTGGCGACGCTCACGCACGTGGACCTCACCGGCGCCCCGCACCAAGTGCCCCGCGCCGACGGCGAGCTGGTCAGCGTCCCCCCTGACACGGCGCGCGCGCTGGCGGCGCTTGCCCAGCGCGCGGTCCGCCTCTACCCCCGCTCGGGCGCGACCTGCCCCACGGAAGCGAACTGATCATGTCCGACGAATACGAAGTCATGGAGCGCGACATCGCCATCGTCGGGATGGCGGCGCGCGTGCCCGGGGCGCAGACCCCCGCCGAGCTGTGGAAGAACCTGGTGGGCGGGGTCGAGTCCATAAGGCAGTACACGGACGAGGAGCTGCTGCAGAAGGGCGAGCGCCCGGAGCTGCTGCGCGACCCCCGCTACGTGCGCGCGGCGGCGCCTCTCGCCGGCCTGCCGAACTTCGACGGAGAGTTCTTCGGCTTCAGCCCGAAGGACTGCGCCATCATGGACCCGCAGCACCGGCACTTCCTCGAGTGCGCGTGGGAGGCGCTCGAGAACGCCGCGCACCCGCCCGAGCGCTTCGGTGGCCCGGTGGGCGTGTTCGCGGGCTGCGGCATGGGCAGCTACTTCTACGTGAACGTGTGCTCGCAGGCCGAGCTGGTGCGCGACGTGGGGCTCTTCCTGCTGCGCCACACGGGCAACGACAAGGACTTTCTCTCCACGCGGGTGAGCTACCTGCTGGACCTGGCCGGGCCCGCCATCAACGTGCAGACCGCCTGCTCCACCTCGCTGGTGGCCACGCACCTCGCCGTGCAGAGCCTGCTCGCTCGGGAGTGCGACATGGCGCTGGCGGGGGGGGTGACGATCGAGCTGCCGCACGAGCGGGGCTACCTGTACCACGAGGGCGAGGTGCTCTCGCCGGACGGGCACTGCCACGCGTTCGATCACCGCGGGCAGGGCACCGTGTTCGGCTCGGGCGTGGGCGTGGTGGTGCTGCGCCGCCTGGGCGACGCGCTGGACGACGGCGACGTGATCCACGCGGTCATCCGCGGCACGGCCGTGAATAACGACGGCGCGAAGAAGGTGAACTACCTGGCGCCCAGCGTGGACGGACAGGCCGCGTGCGTGGTGGAGGCGCTGGGCGTGGCGGGTGTTCCTGCGCGCAGCGTGGAGTACATCGAGTGCCACGGGACGGGCACCGCGCTGGGCGACCCGATCGAGGTCGAGGCGCTGACGCAGGGCTTCCGCACGCAGACCGAGGAGCGCGGCTTCTGCCAGCTGGGCTCCATCAAGACCAACATCGGGCACCTGGACACGGCCGCGGGGGTGATCGGCCTGATCAAGGCCACGCTGGCTCTGAAGCACGCACAGATCCCGCCCTCGCTCGGCTACGAGAAGCCCAACCCGGCCATCGACTTCGAGAGCTCGCCCTTCCGCGTGGCCAGCCAGCTCAGCGCGTGGCCAGCGCCCGCACAGCACCCGCGTCGCGCGGCGGTGAACTCGCTCGGCGTGGGCGGCACCAACGCGCACGTGGTCTTGCAGGAGCCGCCGGGCCTGCCCGAGCCCGAGCCGCCCAAGCGCACGACGCAGCTCATCACGCTGTCGGCGCGCACGCGCAGCAGCCTCGACGCGCAGAGCCAGCGCCTGGCCGCGCACCTCTTGGACCACGCACAGCGCCAAGAGGCGGGCGACGGCGCAGACGAGCCCTCCGAGCTGAGCCTGGCCGACGTGGCCTTCACGCTGCACCACGGGCGGCGCGCCTTCGGTGAGCGACGCGTGCTGGCGGCCAGCAGCCTGCGCGAGGCGGCCGAGCTGCTGCAGGCGGGCGACCCCCAGCGCGTGTTCACGCACACGGCGCTGCGTGGCACCACGGAGAGCGGCGCGCCGCACGTGGCGTTCCTGCTGCCGGGCGGCGGGGCGCAGTACGCGCGCATGACGGCGGGGCTGTTCGAGCACGAGCCGGTGTTCCGCGAGCACATGGAGCGCGGGCTCGAGCTGCTGCGCACGCGGCACCAGCTGGACCTCGCGCCGCTGCTCTACCCGGCGGCGGGCGACGAAGCGCGCGCGCAGTCCGAGCTGGACGCGCGCATGGACCGGCAGCTGCCGGCCATCTTCCTCACCAGCGTGGCCATGGCGCGCACCTTCGAGCACTACGGCGTGACCGCCAGCGCGTACCTGGGGCACAGCGCCGGCGAGAACACCGCCGCGCACCTCTCGGGCGTGATGAGCCTCGAGGACTGCCTGGGCTTGGTGATGCTGCGCGCCCAGCTGTTCATGCAGACCGAGCCGGGCGCGATGCTGTCGGTGACGCTTCCCGAGGCGGAGCTGCGCGCGCTGCTGCCGGACACGCTGGAGCTGGCCGTGGTGAACGGGCCCGAGGCGTGCGTGGTGTCCGGCGAGCCGGGAGCCATCGCGGCGCTCGAGGCGAGCCTTGCGGCGCGCGAAGACGTGGAGACGCAGCGCCTGGCCATCCCGGTGGCCGCGCACTCGCGGCTCTTGGACCCGATCTTGGAGCGCTTCGGCGCGTACCTGCGCAGCATCACGCTCTCGCCGCCGCGCGTGTCGTTCCTGTCGAACCGCAGCGGCACGTGGATCACCGACGCCGAGGCCACCGACCCGGCCTACTGGGTGAGCCACCTGCGCTCGGCCGTGCGCTTCGCCGACAACGTGGACGCGCTGCTGCAGCGGGGCCCGAGCGTGCTGCTGGAGGTGGGCCCGGGCCGCACGCTCAGCTCACTGGCGCGGCAGCACGGCGCGTTCCGCAGCGGCGGACACCAGGCCTTCGCGTCGGTGCGGCACAAGGACGAGGCCGTCTCGGACGCGCACTACCTCACGGCGTGCCTCGGGCGGCTGTGGGCCACGGGGGCGGAGCTGGACTGGGGCCAGCTGTGGCCGGGGGAGCTGCGCTCGCGCGTGGAGCTGCCCACCTACGCGTGGGACCACAAGCCGTACTTCATCGAGCCGGCGGCGCCCGCGCGCGTGGCGGAGGAGAGCGCGCTCGAGAAGCTGCCCGACGTGCGCGACTGGGGCTTCGTGCCGCGCTTCAAGCCTTCGCTGGTGGACCTGCCGCTGGCGGACGACGGGCTCCTGGACGAGGGCTCGACGGGAGCTGGAGCGGAAGGTGCGCAGCAGACGCACCTGATCTTCATGGACCGCGGCGGCGTGGGCCAGCGGCTGCGCGCGCGGCTGCAGGCGGCTGGGCAGCGGGTGGTGGCCGTGTACGAGGGCGACGCGTTCCACTACCGCGGCGACGACGAGTACACGCTCAGCCCAGAGCGCGGGCGCGAAGGCTACGCCTCGCTCATCCAAGACCTGGTGGAGCGCGGACGCACACCGGAGCGCGTCGCGCACCTGTGGCTGCTGGAGCTGAGCGAGGAGTTCCGCCCCGGGTCCAGCTTGTTCCACCACCACTTGGAGCGCGGATTCTTCAGCCTGTTCTTCCTGGCCAAGGCGCTCATCGACGCGAGCCTCCCCGGCGTGCACCTGAGCGTGGTCGGCAACGGGCTCCTGCGCGTGGGCGCGGACGAGGCGCCGCCGCACCCGCAGAAGAGCACCGTGCTGGGGCCCGTGAAGGTGCTCTCGCGCGAGCTGGAGGGGGCCACGGCGCGCTTGATCGACGTGACCCTGCCGACGCAGCGCGCCCAGCTGTTCGGGGGCTCGCTGCGCGCGGGCCTGCTGGACCCGTTCGGCGGCAAGCGGCGCGTGGAGCAGGCGCTGGACACGCTCAGCGAGCGCCTGTTCGACGAGCTGCGCGCGACGGCGGGCGACGAGGTCGTCGCGCTGCGCGGGGACAAGCGGTTGACGCAGGTGTTCGTGCCGCGCGCGCTTGCTCCTGTGGGCGACGCGCCAAAGCCGAGCGCGGCCGCCGCGAGCGCCACGAAGAACGGTGCGGGCTCGGCCGCTCACGCCGAGTCCCCGGCCGCCGCGCTCACCCCCGAGACGCTACCTGCCGCGCTGCGCGAGCGCGGCGTGTACCTGATCACGGGCGGCCTCGGCGGGCTCGGCCTGACCGTCAGCCAGTACCTGGCGCGCACGTGTCACGCGCGCCTCGCGCTCTTGGGGCGCACGCCCCTGCCCCCGCGCGAGCAGTGGGACACCTGGATCGCGCAGCACGGCGCCGACGAGCGCAGCAGCCGGCGCATGCAGCGCGTGCTGGAGCTGGAAGCGGCGGGCGCCGAGGTGCTGCTGCTCACGGGCGACGTCACCAACGCGGACGAGGTGCGCGCCGCGCTCGCGGCCGTGGACCAGCGCTTCTCTGCGCTGCACGGCGTGTTCCACGCCGCCGGCGAGCTGGACGACGACCTCATCGCGCTGAAGACGCTCGAGAGCGTGGAGCACGTGTTCGCGCCCAAGATCCAGGGCACGCGCATCCTGCACGAGCTCACGCGCGAGCGCGGGCTCGACTTCCTGCTGCTGTTCAGCTCCACCTCGACGGCCACCGCCCCCGCCGGGCAGGTGGACTACGTGGCGGCCAACGCGTTCCTGGACGCCTTCGCCGAGAGCGAGCGCGCGCAGGGACACCCCGTGACCTCGCTGCACTGGGGCATCTGGAGCGACGTGGGCATGGCGGCCGAGCCGGCCCGCGTGCGCGCCCACGCGCCCGTCGGCACGCCCATCGGACAGCAGCCGACGCACCCGTGGCTGAGCGCGCGCGTGAGCGACGGGCGCGGCGAGTCCACCCTGCGCGGCACGCTCGCCCCCGCGCGGCACTGGCTGCTGGACGGGCACCGCACGCTCGGTGGGCGCGCGCTCGTGCCGGGCACGGGCTTCGTCGAGCTGGCGCGGGCGGCGCTCCGTGCGTATGGCGAAGAAGGCCCCTTCGAGATCGAGGACCTCTTCTTCGTGCGCCCCTTCGCCGTGGCCGACGGCGAGGCGCGCGACCTGCACGTGAAGCTGCGCCCGAGCGAGCGCGGTTACCGCTTCGAGGTACGCGGGCAGGTGCACGTCGGCGGGCGCGAGGGCACGGTGCTGGTGGCGCAGGCCCACCTGGCGCTGCGGCCGGAGCCCCCGCGAGCCGCGCTGGACACGGCCGCGCTGCAGGCGCTCCAGGCGCGCTGTGACCGTGCTCACCAGGGGCCGGACAGCGCCGGGCTGCGCACGCCCCAAGAGGCGCACCTGCGCTTCGGCCCGCGCTGGCGCGTGCTGCACGAGGCGCACCTGGGGGCCACCGAGGGCCTGGCGCGTCTCGCGTTGCCGCCCGCCTTTGCCGGCGAGGTCGCGGAGCTGGGGCTGCACCCGGCGCTGCTCGACATCGCCACCGGCTGGGCCATGCCGCTCATCGAGGGCTACGGGGCGGAGGCCCTCTACGTGCCCGTGGCCTACGAGCGCGCGCGTGTGTATGCGGACCTCACCCCGCAGTTGCTGAGCTGGGTGCGCACACCCGTGCCCAACCACGCCGACGCCGAGTTCGCGTTCTTCGACGTGACGTTGATGGACCCGAGCGGGCGCGTGCTGATGGAGGTCGAGCGCCTCGGCCTGCGGCGCATGACGCCGGGCCCGGACTTCGCGCAGGGCGAGCGCGTGGCCCCCGCCGACGTGGCCTTCGACGAGGAGCACGGCGCGCAGGCCCCCTCCCCCGGCGAGCTGCAGCGCGATCGGCTCTTGGCGCGCGGCATCGGCACCACAGAAGGGCAAGACGCGCTCGGCCGCGTGCTCCAGCTGCTGGGGCTGGGGGGTTCGTCAGACGCGGCGCGCAAGGCGCCCGCGCAGATCTTCGTGAGCTCCATGGACCTGCCCACGCTGGTGCGTGAGAGCGGCGTGAGCGCGGGCGGTGAGACGGCCGGCGGCGGGCTCGAGCTGGCGCGCCCGGACCTGGGCGTGGACTATCTGGCCCCGCGCGACGAGGTGGAGAAGACGCTCGTGGGCTTCTGGCAGGAGCTGCTGGGCGTGGACCAGGTGGGCGTGCAGGACAGCTTCTTCGACCTGGGCGGCCACTCGCTCTTGGCGGTGCGCCTGTTCGCCAAGATCAAGGCCGCGTACCGCGTGGAGTTCCCCATCTCGGTGCTGTTCGAGGCGCCCACCATCGAGCGCTGTGCGCTGCTGGTGAAGGAGCGCCTGGCCGAGCGCGGCGTGTCTGCCGACGGCGCCGCAAGCGAGGGCGGCAGCGGCAAGGCCGCGCACGCCCCCCGCTATACGCACCTGGTGCCCATGCACACCGGCGACGGCGGGCCCAAGACGCCCTTCTTCCTGGTGGCGGGCATGTTCGGCAACGTGCTCAACCTGCGGCACCTGGCGCACCTGGTGGGCACCGACCGGCGCTTCTACGGACTGCAGGCGCGCGGGCTGTACGGCGAACAGGCGCCGCACGAGACCTTCGAGGAGATGGCCGCGGCCTACATCGAGGAGCTCAAGAGCGTGCAGCCGCGCGGGCCATACTTCCTGGGCGGCTTCTCGGGCGGCGGCATCACCGCCTACGAGATCGCGCGGCAGCTGGAGGCGCAGGGCGACGAGGTGGCGCTGCTGGTGATGCTGGACACGCCCGTGCCCATGCCCCCCGCCGACCTGAGCGTGCGCGACCGTGTGCTCATCCAGCGCGCCGAGCTGCGCGCCAAGGGCCCAGCCTACGTGGCCGAGTGGGTGGAGCGTCGCGCCGCGTGGGAGCTGGGCAAGCTGCGCCGCCGCTTCGAGAGCGCCACGCCCGACAGCACGCCGGAGAAGTTCCACGACGAGGCCATCGAGCAAGCCTTCCGGCGCGCGCTCGAGCGCTACGAGGTGCGCGCACGCCCCGCGGCCGAGCTGCACCTGTTCCGGCCCGTGCTGCCCGTGGCGTACGACCTGGGCAACGGCCGGCGCATCAACCACGAGCGCTCGTACGTGTACGAGGACAACGGCTGGAGCCCGTACGTGCGCGCGGTGCACGTGAGCGAGGTGCCGGGCGACCACGACTCGATGGTGCTGGAGCCCAACGTGCGCGTGCTGGCCCGCCAGCTGCGCGCCGTGGTCGAGGCGGCCGAGAACCAGCTGCGGAGGGCGCGATGAAGGTCTTGTGCGTGGTGCTCAACTACAAGACGGCCAGCATGACGCTGGACGCCGTGCGCGCCGCGCGCGTGGCCCTCGAAGGCGTATCCCACCGCATCGACGTGGTGGACAACGACTCGCAGGACGGCTCCTTCGAGCAGCTGAGCGCCGCCGCGCGCGAGGCCGGCTGGGACGACGTGCGCGTGGTGCAGAGCGGCCACAACGGCGGCTTCGGGGCGGGCAACAACGTGGCCCTGCGCGCCGCCCTGCGCGAGGCCGAGCCCCCCGAGTTCCTGTACATCCTCAACTCGGACGCCTTCCCCGCTCCGGACGCCATCAAGGCGCTCGTCACGTTCATGGAGGCGCACCCGCGCGCAGGCATCGCCGGCAGCTTCATCCACGGCCCCGAGGGCGACCCGCACCTGACCGCCTTCCGCTTCCCCAGCGTGGCCAGCGAGGCCCTGAGCGGCTTCCGCCTGGGTGCCCTCCAACGCCTGCTGCCGGAGCGCGAGGTGCCCGTGCACCCCATGCCCAGCACCACCCAGCGCGTGGAATGGCTGGCCGGCGCGTCCATGATGTTCCGCCGCGAGCTGCTCCAAGAGATCGGCCTCTTCGACGAGACCTTCTTCCTCTACTTCGAAGAGACCGACCTCTGCCGCCGCGCCATGCTCGCCGGCTGGGAGTGCTGGTACGTCGTCGAGAGCCGCGTGGCCCACATCGGGAGCGTCTCCACCGGCATGAAGAACAAGGCGCGCCCCATGCCTCGCTACTGGTTCGACAGCCGCCGCCACTACTTCACCAAGAACCACGGCGCCGCGTACACCTGGGCCGCCAACGTCGTGCACGCCGCGGGCTTGGCCAGCTTCAAGGCCCGGGCGCGCGTGCAACGCAAGGCGGACACGGACCCCGTGCACTTCCTGCGGGACTTCGTGCGCTACAACTTCGTGGAGCGCCCACCGCGATGAGGGTGTGACCAGCATCACGTGGCTCGGCGCCACCACGTAGCGACGTCAAAGGCACGATCGAACCACGTCTGCAAAGTCACCCTCTGGCATCCCACGGGAGTCGCGTACGGCAAAGGTTCGGGGGAGAACGCCTCCATGGGGACTACAAGACATCCTCGACCGCACGAGGACTTCGTATCGTTCCAGCCGAACGCGTCCAGTCGCTGCATCGGAACCGTCGAGCTCGAATAGGACCCGATAGCGTTCGCGCGTTGGTTGCCCATCCAACACGTACCCTTCGGACACGCCATCGTACTCGTACGCCATCTCATCGTCTCGACACGCTACGTCTCCCGACACGCGACTCGAGGCGCATCGACAAACGTCGGCGAGCTGGCGCTCTCCAAGAGCTATCGGGTCCGTGGCGCCGAGCGTCGGTCGGGCGGTTGGTCGGAGTGTCTCATGGTGTGCACACGCACCCAGGCACGCAGCCCAGGAGACGAAAGCAACGAAGCGTCTCCACTGTATCTCCCGCCTTCGAAGCATGGCACACGACACGTATTCACACCCCTTCGAGGAGGCACGCTGCCAGAGACATCGGCTCATCGAACATCGCCCAGGTCGACTCAAACAGGGCGAACATCATCTGGCATCGCTTCGCTGTGGATGAGCTCCACACCATCCGCGACACAGGCGTGGCGCTCCGTCGACGTTCCGCCCAGAGTGCCTCTCTACCACCAGTGGGGCCTCGGCTGGTTTCGAGAGCAACACGCCCCATTGAGCCGGACGTCACGGGGGCTCCCGTGCCACCACAAGAACGTGGCTTCGTCGCCCGTGGAATCCCGTGTCGGCACGGGTTCGGTCTCGCTCAGCGCACGGGTCCCCGTCCACCGCACGGAGAAGCGGGCACGGCGGGTCCTCCTTGACGTGGTCGTGACGTAGAAGGTCTCGGGCAGGTCTTGGATCACGCCTCGACGGTGGATGTTCCTCAAGATCCGTCGCGAGCGCCGGACGGCAACGATGGTCTCCGAGACCGGCGGCGCGACGTAGCGATCTGCCCCACCGCGGCGATCGGGATAGAGGTCGTCCACCGCGATGGCGCCGTCCCAACCTCGGTCGGTCTCGTGGAGGTCCACGAGGAGCACAGTTCGCCCGTCGCGCTCGACTGCCACGACGTGGAAGTCTTCCGACGCGCGCTGCGAGGCCCCTCGACGCGGCGAGCCTACTGCCACCACGAGCAGCAGACCGACCGCGAGCAAGCGCAAGGAGGGGCCCCGGTCACGCGAGCGGGTGGCGTCGGCAGCGCGCGTGGGCTGCACAGCGCTGCCCGCGACAACAGCGACCGCGACGACACCATCCGGGCAGGCGCCTACCAACCCAGGGTCGTCCTCGACGCGTGCAACACGAGGCATGAACGCTCAAGGTAGCAACGCGTTGGCCGTGGACGCCAACCGCGGGACAGGTCCGGCTCAGATCACACGCCACCAAGGCGCGGCGACGATGCCACGCTCCATGCGGAACGTGGCGTCGCCCGTGTGCAGCAGCAGGCAACCGGCCACGTCGTCACCGTACTCGTCGCGGAACGCGCGCAGGTGGCGCGCATCGTTCGCTGTCGGGTGGGCGCCTGCCTTGACCTCCACGCCCAGCAGGCGCCCTCGGTCTTCGATCACGGCGTCCACCTCTTGGCCCGACGCAGTGCGCCAGTAGAGGATCGCGGGCCGCGGGCCAGGCTGAGCGTCGGCCCACGCCACGAGGTCACCGACGATCAGGTTCTCGAGGTGCACCCCGCCCGGCTCGGCGCCGCTGAGGTGCAGCGCCAGCCCCGTGTCGGCCCAGTACAGCTTGGGAGCCTTGATCAACCGCTTGGTGCGGTTCACGGCGTATGGCTCGAGGCGAAAGACGAGGTGGGACGTCTCGAGCAGACCGATGTGACGCTGTACGGTCGAGGCCGGGAGCCCGATGTCTCGCCCCAGCTCCGCCTGGTTCAGTAGCCCGCCGAGGCGCAGCGCCGCGGCACGCATCAGGCGCCGGAAGTCGGGCAGCGACTGCACCTGGGCCAGGTCGCGCAGGTCGCGCTCGAGGTAGGTGCGCACATACCCTTCGAACCACGTCCCGCGGCGCGCAGCCGACGACAGCTCGAGCGCCGGCACGGGGAAACCGCCGCGACGGGCGAGCGCGGTCCAGTCCTCCGCTGGCGTCGCGTCGTCTGCAAGGAGCGTCGGCCACCGCTCGACGGGTTCCTCCAGCAGCGCCCGCCACTGGCCCGCACAGCCGAGGCCCAGCTGCTCGCGCCGCGTGAGCGGGTGCAGGGTCCGGTAGGCGGCGCGCCCCGCCAAGGAGTCGCCCACGGCCCCCATCAGCAGGAGGTTGGCCGACCCGGTGAGCAGGAAGCGCCCCCGACGCCGCGGCCGGTCGCGGTCCACCAGCGCCTTCACGGCCAGCAACAGGTCCGGCTCGCGCTGCACCTCGTCGAGGGTCATGGCCGCGTACCGCAGCAGCAGGTCCTCGGGCGCGTCCGCCGCTTGCTGGCGCACGCCGAGGTCGTCCAAGGTCAGGTAGGGCCGCTCGGCGAACGCGTCGCTCTCGCGCGTGAGCGTGCTCTTGCCGACCTGTCGCGCACCCGTGAGGACGGCCACGGGAAACGTGGCCAGATCCTCCGAGAGGGCGCGGCTGATCAGTCGGGGCCGGTAGGTGGTCACAGGCGCATGATAGTCGCCCAGACGGCGCATGACAATCACCCATGATGTGGTTGACTGTCATCAGAGAGCCCGGCGTGGACAGCGACGCGGAGCTGACGGGCCGCCCGCTCGCGCCCGTGGACCGCGTGGGCACCTGGCTGCGCGCCGCCTCAGCCCGCAGGCTGCACGACGCGCAGCGTCGTCCCGTCGAGCTCGCTCACCACCCAGCCCTCCGTGACGGCACCTTCGGCGTCCACGGCGGGCGGAGCATCCTCCGCGTCCTGGCGGTCCCGCATGGCCTGGTTCATGGCCACCACGCGCCCCTTCGCGTCGATCACCAGCGTGGGTGCGGCCTCGCGATCCAGCGCCCACCCGAGCAGGCGCCGTAGCTCGGTCGCGTCGCGGCGCTCCGCGTCTGCGCTCGGGGTGGCGGGCTCCCCCGCGCCGCGGTCCAGGATGGCGTTCAGGTCCCGCGCGATCTGCCGCAGCTCCGTGGGCCCCGGGCCGACCACGCAGCGCGCGCGGGCGTCGCCGTTGCGGATGCGCTCGAGGGTCTGACGCAGGATCTCCACGGGCAGCTCGAGCCGCAGCCGCAGCCGGCGATACACCATCACGCCCAGCCCGAGCGCGAGCGCGCCCAGCATGGCGGCCGCCCACGCGCCCGCGGTCCCGAGTCGCCGCGCCCCCCGGTCGGCGCGCGCCATCGAGTCATGGTTGACCTGCGCCAGCTGACGCAGCGCGGCGATGACGTCACGCCGCGCGTCGGGCTCCCCCGCCAGCGCCCCGGCCTTGCCCCGCGCGATGCGCTGGATGAGCGGCCGCTCCTCGGGCTCGGTGACGTTCTCGCGCGCCCGTGAGAACGCCTCCTCGAAACGCTGGTGGCTGGCCGGATGGCTGGCCACGTCCGGCTCGGCGAGGATGCTCAGCATCTCCTCCACGGCCAGGCTGCTGAAGACGTTGTCCTCGAGGATGTGCTCGATGGCCGGCCCCATGCGGTTGAGCAGCACGATGCCCAGCGCGGACAGCAGCACCTGCAGGACCAGGATGGACCCGATGCCGACGCTGGCCTCTTGGCGCAGCCGCATCAGCTGCGCTCCGTGAGCTTGCGCGCTGCCGCCTCGGTGCTGACCAGCATCAGGATGTCGCCCTGCTGCAGGGGCTCCTGTGGGTCCGGGATGCTGGCGTGCACCACGCTCTGTCGCTCGCGTCGCACGGCCGAGACGGTCACCAAGAAGCGCTTTGGCAGCGCCAGCTCGGCCAGCGTGCGGCCCCAGAAGGACTCGGGCGCCACCAGCTCGGTGAGCACCAGGTCGCCCCCCAGCGGCATCACGTTCAGCACGTTGCGCCACGCCAGGCGCACGGCCAGCCGCTCGCCGTAGCTGCGCTCGGGGTTGATGACCTCGTCGGCGCCCACCAGCTTGAGGATGCGCGCGTGCAGGTCGTCGGTGGCGCGCGCCACGATGTGCTTGGCCCCCAGCTGCTTCAGCAGCGCCGTGACGATGATGCTGCCCTCCCGATTGTCGTCGCCGATCGCGCACACGCACGTGTCGCGCGTGGCCGGCGCCAGCGCGGCGAGCGCTTCTTCGTCCATGGCGTCCATCAGCACCGCGTCCGCCACGTGCGAGGCGATGTCGTGGATGTGCGCGGGGTTCACGTCCACCGCCAGCACCTCGCCGCCGTTCTTGGCGAGCGCGCGCGCCAGCGCCATGCCGAACTGACCGAGACCGATGACTACCGTTTGCTTGGACATAGAGCCTCCGCCCGAGGGCGCTCGAGATCACCCGACCGACACGTTCTCTTCTGGGTACGTGTGGTCGACGCGCGCCGAAGAAGCCGACGCCAGAAAGACGAAGAGGGTGAGCGGGCCGACGCGCCCCGCGAACATGCAGGCCACGATGATGACCTTGCCGATGTCGTCCAGCATGCCCGTGGCGCCCACGCTGAGGCCCACGGTCGCCAGCGCGCTGACCACCTCGAACAGCGCCGCGTCGAGCGGGATGTCCTGCGTGATCTGGACGCACGCGAGCCCCACGCAGCTGGCGAGCACGCCGAGCGTGGTGACCGCCGTCGCGCGCAGCACGCTCACGTTGGGCAGCGTGCGCCCGAAGATCTCGATGCGCTCGCGGCCGCGCGCCACGGCCAGGATGGACAGCACCACCACGGCCAGCGTGGTGGTCTTCGCGCCGCCCGCGGTGGACCCGGGGCTTCCGCCGACGAACATCAGCAGGATCATCAGCGTCCACGTGGCCGGGGCCACGCGCGCCAGGTCGATGGAGTTGAAGCCCGCCGTGCGCAACGTGATGGACTGGAAGAGCGCGTTGCCCAGCTTGTCCACCAGGCTCATGTCCGCGAGGGTGTTGTTCCACTCGAGCGCGGCGATCAGGAACGCGGGTGCGACGATCAAGAGGGCCGTCGTGGAGAGCACCAGCCGTGTGTGCAGCGAGTGCCGCTGGACACGCGGGCGCCGGAACCACACGAGGGCCATGACCACGCTGGGGCCGAGGCCGCCCACCACGATGGTGACGGAGATGACGCCCAGCACGAACGGACTCTCGGCGTAGGGGACCAGGCTGGCGCTCTGGAGCGCGAACCCCGCGTTGCAGAACGCCGAGATGGCGGTGAAGGTGCCGCGCCAGAGCGCCATGAGGAACCCGTCGTCGCCGGCCCAGAACGCCAGCGTCAAGAGCAGCGCGGAGAGCCCCTCGGTGGCCACGGTCACCACGAACACGTCGCGCAGCGCGCCCCGCAGACCCGCTCGCCCAGACGCTCCGACCAAGTCCACCGCCGCGCGCTCGTGCGAGAGCGACAAGCGCTTGCCCAAGAACACCACCGCCGCCGCCGAGAACACCATGATGCCGAGGCCCCCCACCTGGATGAGGGTGAGCACCACGGCTTGCCCGAAGCCGGAGAAGGCCACGGGCGTGTCCACCGTGATCAAGCCCGTCACGCACGTCGCGCTGACCGCGGTGAAGACGGCGTCCATGAACGGCAGCGGGTCACCGTGCGCAGCGGCGATGGGCAGCGCCAGCAAGAGCGTGCCCACGGCGCAGATGGCCACGAAGGAGACCACCAGGACGCGCGACGGGTTGTTCAGCACCACGTCCACCAGGTCGGGCTCGCGCGCGATGGCCGCGGAGGGCGCGAGCCTGCGTCGGAACGCGTGCCGCGACGCGAGGCCCAGCATGGCCAGCGGCGACAAGAGCCCGAGCGCCACATAGCGGAGCGACTCCTCCAGAGGCGCGCCCAGCGCGAGCGTCGCGATGACGACGGCCGCGGGCAGCAGCGCGGTGAGCCCGGCGGACACCACCAGCGCCACCTGCCAGCGCGTGGCAGGCAGGCGCCCGCGCCACGCATAGGCGACGGGGACGAGGAACAGCACCGTCAGCGCGCTGACGCTCGCCACGGTAGCGGCGGGCATGCTGAGCCACGCGTCGAAGCCGAACAGCGTCGCGACCAACGCGGCCACCTGCACCTCGAACTCGGCGGGGTGCTCGACCCTCAGGTGGTCCAGCACCCGCAGCCGATCCGGGGGCCAGACATAGGCCAAGAAGCCGACCATTCCCGACAGCAGCACGAGCCCGCGCTCGGCGTCCTCCGGCCGGGAGAGCAGCATGGCCGCCATGAACGCCATCAGCGCGAGCGTCACCACGGCACGCCACACGCGGCGCCCCTCGCGGTGCAAGACGGATCCGAGAAGAAACAACAATGAGACGCCGCTGGCGGCCACCCACCAGGCAGGGACGAAGCCCTCGACCACTTCCCGCACGGCCGCGCTGGGCACCACGGTGATGGCCGCGGGCGCCAGCGCCAGCCACAGCACGCGGATGCCGCGCGTTCGTCCGCAGGTGTAGGCCATGTCGGTGGTGCTGGTGTGCCAGGTCACCCGGGTGTGCGCAAAAGAGCGTCGGGCCATGGCATCAGGGGGACGTGGGTGGGTCGCTCGCGCTGGGCTCGTGCAGGCGCGCGAGCTTGTCGCCGTGGCGACGACGAAAGCGGCGCACGTAGCCCAGCGTGACGGCCAGGAACGACGCGATGCCGGAGGGGATGAGGCCCAGGAGCGCCGCGATGACGAACATGAAGAGCAGCCAGGCCAGCGCGGCCAGCACGGGGCCGCTGAACAGGATGGCGCCCAGGTCGATCAGCAGCACGGGGAGCAAGATGACGAGCGCCACGGGCCCCGCGTGGCCCACGTGGCCCATCCCCTCCAGCAGCCAGTGGCGCTCGCTGCCCACTTGCATGCACGCCTCGGCCACGCCCACGCCCGCGTGCTCGAGCGGGCCGCTCATGAGCCAGAACGAGATCACGAGCGCGAGCGGGATGCAGAACACCGGGACCAGCACCCACGGGCCCGAGAGGGTCCACGCCGCGCGTAGCGCGCCCCCCACCGTGGCGATGGGGAACGCGACCGTCAGCGCGTAAAACAGCGCGAAGAAGGGCAGCACCACCCACATGAGCGGGTCGGTCCCCTCGGACCTCATGCCGTCGACGCACGCGACCATCAGGAACGCGAACAGCAGGCCGCCCACCACCAGGAGGGTCTTCCCGAAGGGCCGAAAGAACGAGGCCAGCACGAAGCGCAGCTCGGCCTTGAACACGGTCCAGCTGTTCTTCGCGACGTTCTTTCCGGTCTGCTTGGCACGGGAGAGCGCGTCGTCCATCGGGCGAGGCTACCCCCATGCGGCCGCGACGCCTATGGCGCTGCGTCGGCCGCGTCGGCCGCGTCGGCCGGGGCGTCGCAGGGACGACAGGCCTCGATCACGATGACGGCAGGCTCCCGGATGACCGGCAGCAGCGGCGGGTCCTCCAGGTAGCGCACCACCGCCCGCTCGCAGCGCGACAGCGCGGCGCGCTCGTCGACGGCGTCGAAGAAGCCCCACATCACCCCCGTGCCGGGGATGTGCGCCATGCGCATCTCGGGCGCCCCCGCGAGGTCGGCGAGGTCCTGGGCTCGGCTGCGCACGTACATGTCCACCCCGTTCCCACGCGTCCCGTGCGGCAGCGCGCGCAGGTCGAACCCGAGGTGCACCACGGCGCATCCGGCCCACGGACGGGCATCCCGCGCGGCCGCAGGCGTGTCATCGCCCGCGTCCTGACCGTGCAACGCCAGCGTGGCGTCGTCGCCGGTCGGGTCGGTCGCGCGCCCTTCCGCCTGTGCTGGTCCCTCACCACCTGCGGGCCCACGTGTGTCGGAGGCGCCACCCGCTTCTCCTCCGGGCGCGGTTGCCTGTTGGACCGGATCCACTTCACCTCCCACGGTCTCCGTGGCTGTGGTCGACCCACAGCCCGTGGCGACGCCACCAGACGCCAGCAAGAGCAAGGCACGCATGAGACAGCGCATGCGCTCAGCCTCGCCCTTCGGCCGCCTCGCGGCAAGCGACGCGAAGGTCACCGCCTGCGTGCACACAGTGCGAGACCGCTTGGCGCGCGCTGGAGCGCGGCAGTCAGCTCGCTGGTGCGCCCAGCAACGAGAGCGACTCGCGCGCAACGCGACGCACGGCAGCTGCGGTCCTCACACGCCGCCGACGTACGTGGCACACTGCCGGACCAAGCGGATTAGAGGAGTTGGCCGATGAAGCGGATGCTCATGAGGGCGAGTTGGTGCGTGTGGTTGTCGACGGCGTGGGTGATGCCGGGCTGTGGGGACGGCGCGGACCGCCTGGTCGACGCGGCCACGGACGGGAGCGCCGACACGGGCGCGTCGGACGGTAGCATCGACTTCGGGGGCGACGGCGGCACGTCCAACGATCTCGGGACACCGGACGGTTTCGTCGGCGTTGCGCCATCCGCCCTGGCGGATGGGTATGCGGCGTCGAGCGGCTTCACGCTCTCGGTCGACGCCTCCACCGGCGTCTTGGCGAACGACACCCTGGGCGACCCAGTAGGCACGGTCGTGAGCTTCGGCGGCGGTTCGCTGGGCGGGACGGCCGCAGATCGCGTCGCAGGCGCGACCGCCGCCATCGGGACGGGCTCACTCGTGCTGCGCGCCGACGGCAGCTTCGACTTCACCCCAGACACGGGCTTCCTGGGCTCGTTCACCGTGGACTACGTGCTCGCCAACGCGGAGGGCAGCGCGAGCGCCACAGTCACGATCGAGGTCAGCGCGGGCCCCACCGCGGTCGACGACACCTACGCCGCGCTCGCCGACACGACGTTCCAAGTCCTCGGTGGCACGGCCGACGCCCTGCTCGCGAACGACCTGGGTGCGCCTGCGCCTAGCGTGGTGAGCTTCGGAGGCGGCGACCTGGGCGGCTCGGTGGACGACCACAGCGCCGGCGCGACGGCCTCGTTCGGCACGACCGGCTCGCTCACGGTCACCGCCGACGGCGGCGTCGAGCTGGTCCCCGAGGCGGGGTTCAGCGGTCAGTTCACCTTCGACTACGAGATCATGAATGCGCTGGGCAGCTCCACCGGCACGGTGACGATCACCGTTCAGGCCGCTCCCACGCTGGCGGGCACGCCCCCCAACGGTGAGGTCGGTGTGTCCTACGCGTTCAACTTCACGGTGAGCGGCTTCCCCACCCCGACGCTCAACGTGACCGCCGGTGCGCTGCCCCCCGGCCTCGCGCTCTCGGGCAACAGCATCACGGGGACACCCACCATGCCGGGCAACTTCAGCGGGATCACCGTCACCGCCGGCAACGGCGTCGGCGCGCCAGCGACGCTCGACTTCGCCATCACCGTCAACAGCCCGCCAGCCATCACCAGCGCCGCGAGCACCACGTTCGTCGTCGGTGTGGCGGGCTCGTTCACCGTCACGGCCACCGGCACGCCCGCCCCGACCATCGCCCGCACGGGCGCGCTCCCCACCGGCGTCACGTTCGCGGGCGGTGTGCTCTCCGGAACCCCCGCCGCCGGCACGGGCGGCACCTACCCGGTCACCTTCACCGCGTCCAACGGTGTCGGCAGCAACGCGGTGCAGTCCTTCACGCTCACCGTGAACCAGGCCCCCAGCGTCAGCGGGGCACCCCCGAGCGGCGCCCTCGGCACCAGCTACAACCACGCCTTCACCGTCGCAGGCTTCCCCGCGCCCACGCTCAGCCTGACCGCCGGCACGCTCCCGCCCGGCCTCGCGCTGGTGGGCAACAGCATCACCGGCACGCCCACCATGCCCGGCACCTTCTCCGGGCTCACCGTCACCGCCAGCAACGGAGTCGGCTCCCCCGCCACGCTCACCTTCTCCATCACCGTCAACAGCCCGCCGGCCATCACCAGCGCCGCGAGCACCACGTTCGTCGTCGGTGCGGCGGGCTCGTTCACCGTCACGGCCACCGGCACGCCCGCCCCGACCATCGCCCGCACGGGCGCGCTCCCCACAGGCGTCACGTTCGCGGGCGGCGTGCTCTCCGGCACCCCCGCCGCAGGCACCGGCGGGACCTACCCGCTCACCTTCACGGCCACCAACGGCGTCGGCAGCAACGCCGTCCAGTCCTTCACGCTCACCGTGAACCAAGCGCCGACCGTCAGCGGCGCTCCGCCCAGCGGCACCGTCAGCACGAGCTACAACCACACGTTCACCGTCGCAGGCTTCCCCGCGCCCACGCTCAGCCTGACCGCCGGCACGCTCCCGCCCGGCCTCGCGCTCGCGGGCAACAGCATCACAGGCATGCCCACCATGGCGGGCACCTTCTCCGGGCTCACCGTCACCGCGTCCAACGGCGTCGGCTCCCCCGCCACGCTCAACTTCTCCATCACCGTCGCCGGCAACCCCGTGGCCGTCGCCGACGCGTATGGGGTGACGGGCAACATCGGCGTCAGCGTCCCCGCCCCCGGCGTCCTCGGCAACGACACGCTGAGCGGCGCGACCCTCACGCACGTCGGGCCCGCAGCCTCCACGACGACGGCCGTCCCCGGGACCATCACCACCAGCAACGGCGGCAGCGTGACGCTCCAGGCGAACGGCAGCTTCACCTACAACCCGCCCGCTGGCTACACGGGCACCGACGCCTTCCACTACCGCCTCACCAGCGGCGGGAACACGACGACCGCGCAAGTGACGCTCAGCATCACCAACCGGGTGTGGTTCGTGGACTCGACGGCGAGCGCGGGTGACGGGCGCCTGTCGAGCCCGCGCAACAACCTCGCCACGGCCATGAGCGGGGCCACCGCCGGTGACCGCATCTTCGTCTACCGGCAGGCCTCGAACTACGTCACCAACGTCACGCTACAAGCCAACCAGCGGCTCATCGGTCAGGGCGTGGCGCTGGACGCCAGCAGCCTGGGCTTCACGCCCGCTCCGTTCAGCGTGGCCCTGCCAAGCGCCACCACGCACCCGGGTATCCAGGGCAGCGTCACCTTCGGCGGCGCCAACGCCGGGCTCTTTGGTGTGCATGTGACCCCGTCGTCCGGCGGCGGTGTCACCGATGGGGGCGTGGCCCGCGCAGGGCTCGTCGCGTCCAACGTGCGCGTCACGACGTCGGGCGGCGTCGGCGTGTCGCTCACGGGCTCCAGCGGGAACCTCTCGTTCCGCAGCGTCAGCACCACGGGCGGCACCCGCGGCATCTCGCTCTCCGGGGTGGGTGGCACCTTCACGGTGACGGGCGACGGGTCCACCGCGGGCTCGGGCGGCACCATCCAGAACACCACCGCCCATGGCGTGCAGCTCACGAACGTCAGCGCGGCGGTGAGCTTCAGCTACATGGCCTTCAACGGGTCCGTCTATGACAATGTCAGCCTCGAGACCAGCGGCGCAGGCGTGAAGCTCGACTCGAGCAGTTCCGTCGCGAGCTCGCTCACCATCGACCGCTGCAGCTTCGCCTCCAACCAGGGACGCGCTGTCTACGTCCACCCCACGGGCAGCGGCGCGACGGCGCTCACCCTCACGAACAGCACGTTCCCCACGAACCTGGTGGGGACGTCCGAGGTGTTCGTCTTCTACGAGGGCAGCTCGAACGCCAACACCTACGACATCCGCGGCAACACCTTCACGAACATCAACATCACGGCCGTCCAGGTGTTCATCGGGACCAGCCTGGGCGCGCAACAAACGGCGCGCGGTCACGTCAGCAACAACAACATCACAGGCCTGCCCAACGGCTTCGCGACAGGCATCTCGGTGGGCGTCAACGACAACGCCGGGTCGACCATGATCGTCGCCGTCGAGAACAACATGTTCACCGCCATGGGCACCATGGCCATCGATCTGAACAAGCAGCCGCTCAACAACAACATGCACGTCACCGTGCGCAACAACACGGTGCGCTCGCCCGTCTCACCTGGCACCAACTACCTCTACGGCCTGCGCCTCACCATGGCGTCCAGCTCCTCCGCCGGCCCGGCCGGGACCTACTGCGCGAACGTAAACGGCAACGACATCCCCGACTTCGGCGGCGGCTCGTCCATCCGCATCCGCCGCCTCGGTACGCACGCCGGACTCACCACCTCCATCCAGGGCTTCACCGGCAACACCCAGGCCCAGCTGACCACGTTCCTCGCCGCCGCCAACGCTGGACCCCTGGGGCCCATCAACTACTCCCCCGACCCCCTGACGCAGTTCGCCTTCCCGAACCAGACCTGCCTCACCCCCTGAGCCCGCCGCGCGCCCCGGGCCCGGTCACGCCGCCCGGTTCCCACGTCCAGGTCCCGGTTCCCGAGTCCCAGATCCGGCCGGTTCCCGAGTCCCACGTCCCGCCGCCCGGTCCCCGAGTCCCGGATCCTGCCACCCGGTCCCCGAGTCCCAGGTCCACCACCCGGTCCCCGAGCCCCAGGTCCGCCGCCCGGTCCCCGAGCGCCGCCGCACGCCCGGCCAGCCCACACACGCCAACCGCACTGACCGCCGCCGAGACCAGCTGCGCCGGCCCCACCAGCACCACCAGCCTCAGCCGAGTCCAGGCGCGCCCCCCTTCCGGCGCGCCCCCACCCGGTACTCCGGCGGCCCGTCCCGCCCCCGAGCGCTCCCGCATCCCATCGCGCCAACCCGCGTTCACCCGCCTACCCCGCGCCTCCCCCGACGGGCCCCACCCGCCCCGTGCGGCCAAGCCGCCCGAGGACGGGGGGCGCCCTGGTCTAAGGGTGTCGGAGGGACCCGCTTTTCAAGCGCCGCCCCGCGGCGCGTAGAAAACGGGAGGCCCCGCAGGGAGCGCCTGCGCGACCGAGCCCGTGACCAGGGCGCCTCCCGTCCTCGCACGACCAAGCCCCCAGCTTCGACTAAAAGGCGAACCACCCGGAATGCCGGGCCAAGAAGTGTGTTACGAGCCCCGGCAGCTGGATCTGCCGGGGTTCTTGACTAGGAGGGCCCCCGGACTACCATCCGCGCGCCCCGAACCTATCGATTTCTCGACGGAAGATACGCTTCATATGAGTGACCTGATGATCGAGGCCCAAGAGCTGCACAAGCTCTACGGGCCCCAGACCGCCCTCTCGAAGGCGAGCTTCAAGGTGCATCGCGGCGAAGTCGTCGGCCTCCTGGGCCCGAACGGCGCCGGCAAGAGCACCACCATGAAGATCCTCACCTGCTACATCTCGCCCACCAGCGGGACGGCCACGGTGAACGGCTGCGACGTGTTCGACGACCCCGTCGGCGCGCGCCGGGCCATCGGCTACCTGCCCGAGAGCACCCCGCTCTACTACGAGATGATGGTGCTCGAGTACCTCGAGTTCATGGCCGCCATGCGCGGCTTCAAGGGCGTCGAGGGGCGCCGACGCATCAAGACCGCGGTCGAGCAGACCTCGCTGGGCGATGTGCTCGGCAAGGAGATCCGCGCGCTCTCCAAGGGCTACAAGCAGCGCGTCGGCCTGGCTCAGGCGCTCGTGCACGAGCCGCCCATCCTGATCCTGGACGAGCCGATGAGCGGCCTCGACCCCAACCAGGCGTCGGAGATCCGCGACCTCATCAAGGAGATCGGCGAGAAGCGCACGGTCATCCTGAGCACGCACAACCTCGCCGAGGTGCAGGTCACCTGCGACCGCGTGCTCATCATCTCGGGCGGGCGCATCGTGGCGGACGACACCCCCGAGGAGCTCACGGACCGCGCGGGCAAGGCCAAGTACGTGGCCACCGTGCAGGGGAACGCCGACAGCTCCGCCGCCGCGCAGAAAGCCTTCGAGAAGGTCAAGGGCGCCTCCACCGTGCGCGCGCGCACGGGCGAGGAATCTGGCGAGCTGATCTTCGAGATCCTGCCGGAGGGCGACAAGGACCTCCGCGCGGACATCTTCAAGGCCGCCGTGGCCGCCGACCTGGTGCTACTCGGACTCGAGCACCAGGGCGAGAACCTGGAAGACATCTTCCGCGAGCTCACCCAAGTGGGAGAGGCGTGACATGCAGAACATCCTGACCATCGCGGGGCGGCAGTTCCGCAGCTACTGGAACGGCCCGACGGCCTACATCGTCCTCGCCCTCGTGCTCGCCGCGCTGGGCTGGTTTTTCTGGAGCCCCTTCTTCCTCATCGACCAAGCGAGCGTACGCTCCATGTTCGAGTGGCTGGGCATCCTCAGCGGCTTTGCGGCCCCCGCGCTCGCCATGGGCCTCCTGGCGGACGAGAAGCGACAGGGCACCATCGAGCTGCTCATCACGCTGCCTGTGCGTGACCACGAAGTGGTCCTCGGCAAGTTCCTGGGCGTGCTCGGCCTGTATGGCGTGCTCGCGCTGCTGACCATCCCCTACCCCATCGCCGTATCGCAGTTCGGGCCCCTCGAGGCGGGCCCCGTGGTCACCGGCTACGTCGGCATGTTGCTGCAGGGAAGCGCCATGCTCGCCATCGGCCTCATGGCCAGCAGCTTCACCGAGAACCAGGTGGTGGCCTTCTTCGTGGCGCTGACCATCACCATGATCTTCGTCCTCATCGACAAGATGCTGGTCTTCCTCCCCAGCGGGTTCCAGTGGTTCAGCTTCGGCTATCACGCGGGCCCCCTCACGCGCGGCGTCATCGACCTGCGCAACGTCGTGTTCTTCCTCTCCGTGACCGCCCTCTGTCTGGGCATCGCCTTCCGCTCCCTCGAGAGCCGCCGCTGGAGCTGACTCATGTCCACCAACAAGCGCACGCGCGCGGCCAGTGAGTCGCTCGTCTTCCTGCTCATCGGGGCCGGCATCCTGCTCGCCCTGAACGTCCTCGGCCTGTTCACTCCGTACGGCCGCTTCGACGCCACCCGCAACCACCTGTTCAGCCTGGCACCCAGCTCCGAGCGGCTCATGAACGAGCTGAACGAGGACATGGAGATCGTGGCTTACTTCAGCCAGGATCTGCCGCCGCAGTTCGCCTCCACGGAGCGCGAGGTGCGCGACCTGCTCGAGGAGTACGTCCAGGCCAGCAACGGGCACCTCACCGTGCGCGTGATCAACCCGGACACCGACGAGCTGAAGGCGCAGGCCGAAGAGGACGGTGTCGAGGCCGTGCAGCACCAGCTGATCGAGGCGGGCGCGCGCAGCTCGCGCCTCGGCTTCCGCGGCCTGGTCATCAAGTACCTGGGCGAGACGCGGCCCATCCCCGTCATCGCGGGGACGGACGGTCTCGAGTACGAGCTCACCATGCGCATCAAGCAGCTGGTGGGTGAGCAGCGCGTGATCGGCATCATGAGCGGCCACGGCGCGTCCAGCCTGTCCACGGACCTCGGACCGTTGCGCCAGCTGCTGCCCAACTACGAGCTGCGCGAGGTGAGCGCGGCGGAGCCCATCCCGGCCGACGTCGTCGCGATGCTGGTGGTGGCCCCGAACGAGGCCATCCCGGAGGCCGAGCTGCAGAACCTGAACGCTTTCGTCATGAACGGCGGTGGGCTCGGCATCATCGGTGGCTCCGTCAAGCTGAACCTCGAGCAGCAGCAGGGCCCGCCCAGCGCCGAGCTGGTGGACACCGGGCTGAACACCCTGCTCGAGCGCTGGGGTGTGCGCCTGGAGCAGAACCTGGTGGCGGACCCGCAGTGCGAGCTGCTGCCGATGGGGGGCATGGCCGTGCCCTACCCCTTCTTCCCGCGCGCGGTGTTGGACGCCGAGCAGCAGGAGCATCCGTCGGCGTTCGGTCTGGCCACGGTGACGATGCCGTTCAGCGCGTCGGTCAGCGTCCTCGACGAGTCGCCGGCCGACGTGCGCATCCTGCCCGTCATCTCCTCGTCCGAGGGCGCGTGGGTGGTCAACGACAGCAACATCGCCATCATGCCGCGTGACCCGACCGAGTGGCATCGCACGGGCCGCGTAGGCACGCGCGGAATGGCCGTGGCCATCCAGGGTCCGCTGCCCAGCGCCTTCCCCGACGCCGGTGGAGACACCCCCGCGCGCGCGGCGAGCGACGTGCGCGTGCTCGTCGTGGGCAGCAGCGCGCTGTTCCTGCAGGCCGGTCAGGGTCAGATGACCGACACGCTGGTCTTCGCCCTCAACAGCGTGGACTGGCTCGCGGCCGAGGAAGACCTCATCGCCATCCGCACCAAGAGCGTGGCCGAGCCCGGGCTCGACCAGCCCGCCAGCCTGCGCGCCGCCGAGCAGCGCGCCCAGACCGCGCGCGAGAACGAGGACCGCGACGAGTTCGCCGCGGCGCTCGAGGAGCGACAGGCCGCCGAGGACGCGTACAAGCGCTCGCAGCAGGTCACGCAGTGGGCGCTCACGCTCGGGCTGCCCCTCTTGCTCGCGCTCTTCGGGGTGATCCGCTGGCGTCAGCGCATCGCCAAGAAGAACAACATCAAGCTCTGAGAGAACGATGCAGAACAAGAAGCTCCTCATCGCGGGCGGCGTGTTGGTCGCCTTGATCGGCCTCGTGGCCTTCATGGCCAACCGCCGCAGCAGCAACGACGCAGGCGGCGGCAGCAGCGCCGACGGCGGCGCGAGCCTGCCGGACATCACGGGCAGCGAGATCACCTCGCTCACCATCCACCGGCCCAACGCCGAGGCCATCACGCTCACGCGCGACGGAGAGACCTGGCGTGTCACGGCGCCCATCGAGGCGGACGCGGACGACAACATCCTGCGCACGGCCATCGAAAAGCTGGACGAGCTGGAAGCGGACTCGGTGGTGGCGCGCAACCCCGAGAACCACACGCGCCTCGAGGTGGACGACGAGCACGGCGTCCGCGTGACGGTGCGCGCCGGCGACGCCGAGGTGGCGGACCTGATCCTGGGCGCCACGCGGGGCGGCGGCACCATGGTGCGCGTAGCAGGGCAGGACGTCGTGGTCAGCGCGCGTGGCTCGCTGCGCTTCGCGTTCGACCGTGAGCTGAGCGCGTTCCGCAACAAGCGCATCGTGGACGTGGCCCCCGAGCGCGTCGTCGGCCTGCGCTATCAAGTGGGCGAGCGCGCGCTCGCCTTCGCGCGCGGCAGCGACGACGAGTGGGCCCTGTCCGAGGGCGAGCCCATCGAGCGCTTCGGTGCGCAGCGGGTCCAGGCCGTGGCCGCGACCCTGGCACGCATGCGCGCCACCGAGTTCGCCGCAGCGGACGTGACCGAGGGCGCAGCCGGGCTCGAGACGCCAGCGGCCGTCGTGACGCTCACCATCGGACCCGAGCCCGCTGCCCCCGAAGCCACGGAAGGCGACGCTGCGGAGACCGCCGATGGCGGCGTGGCCGAAGCCGACGCACCCGCCGAGCCTGCCGCGCCGGCCGCTCCCGTTCCGACGGAAACGCTGGTGCTGGAGCTCGGCGGCGACGCGCCGAGTGACGGTCAGATCTACGTGCGTCTGCGCGGCAACCCGACCATCTACACCATCTCGCGCTACAGCGCGGACCGCCTGCGCGGCGAGCCCAGCCTGTTCCAGGACCCCGAGCCTGGCGCGGAAGGTGCGGAGGACGCGGCGGGCCTCGACGCCCCCCCAGGCCTCGAGGGTATGGGCGGACCCGGCGGCCAGCAGATCCCCGAGGAGCTGATGCGCCAGATCCAGGAGCAGATGCAGCGTCAGGGCCTCGGCGGCGCTCACTGAGCCGGATGGCATCGGGATGCACCAGGCCGAAGCCTGGTGCGTAGCTGCAGGGCCCTCTGAGAGTCCGCGCACCGGCCTTCCATGGCACGCGACCACGCAGTCCGCCCCCGCCGTGGGGCGGACTTGCAGGTCACGCTGCAGCCCCGGGGCACCTGGCTTCAGCCTGGTGCCCCCATCTTCACCGACCGCCCCAGCTCACTCGTCGTCGTCGTCGTCCGCTTCCCAGCCACGGCCGCCGCGCCACTTGTTGTTGGGGCGACGCTCTTCGTCACGCTCCCCGCGACGCGGCGCGGGGCGCGTCTCGTCGCGCCGCTTGGGCGCGTGCTTCTCGCGACGCTTGCGCGACTGCGCGTCGCCATCTGGACCGGCGGCCGCATCGGGCGGAGGTCCTTCGCGATAGGGACGCGGCGGAGGACCAGAGTCTCGATCCATCGGGGGACGCCGCGCTGCCGGACCGGGAGACCCAGCGTAGCCACCTGGGCCCGAGCGCTCGCCGCCTCCCATACGGTCTCCGCCACCACCTTGATAGCCACCGGGCCCACGCGGACGGTCGCCGTAGCTCGGACGCGGCCCATCGCCGCCTGGGCCAGGTCGCGGCCCGCGCGGCCCACCACCGGGGCCACCTGGACGCGGCCGTTCGACGGCCTCCGTGACGGTCACCCGACGACCGTCCAAGTCGCGCTCGTGGTTGGCGGCGATGATGGCTTCGAGGTCCTCCGTGTCGTCGAAGTCGACGAACGCGAAGCCGCGTGACCGTCCGGTCTCGCGGTCCAACACCACGGTGGCCTTTCGCACCTCGTGCCCCTTGGCCTCGAAGTGTGCCCTGAGTGAATCGTCAGTCGTCGAGTACGCCAGGTTCCCGACGAAGATTCTCTTGCCCACGAACGTTGTCTCCTACCAATGCGAACTTGCATGCGCGCGCGTACGTCGCGCCACCACGAAACCTGATTCTACGTGCGAAGCGGGCACTACGACAAGCCGACACTACGCTCGATGACCGCGATCAAGCGCGCACCATACGCCTCGATGCGCGCGGGACCCATGCCGTGAACGCCCGCCAAGCCGCCGTCCGTGGTGGGTCGCTGCACGGCGAGACCGAGCAACGTGCGGTCGTGACAGATGACGTACGGGGGCACGCTGCGCTCTCGCGCGAGCGCGGTGCGCTCTTCACGCAGGGCCATGAACAGCTCACGCGAGGTGTCGTCGAGCGCGTCGAGATCGACCGCGCTGCTGGCCTTGCTCGCAGGCGCACCGTCACGTCCACCGCGCTTGCGCGACGTGTGGCGCCCGGCGCTCGCCGAAGGCAGCAGCACGTCGGCCGGCAGCTCGCCCTTCATCACGCTCACGCCGCGCGGAGTGAGCACCAGCAGCGGATATTCGTCGCTCGTGAGGTCCACCAGCGCCGCCGTCACCAGGCGCCGCAAGAGCGCGATGGTCCACTCGAGCCCCTCGTCGCGAAACAGCCCGAACGTGGACAGGGACTCGAACCCCCACCTCTTGCTCTTGACGCTGCTCTTTCCCGCGAGCATCTCGGCGACGGCGCGCAGTCCCACGCTGCCACGGGCGCGGGCGACACCGCTGAGCGCCTGCCGCACCTTCAGGCGCGCGCCCTCGAGATCCTCGACCGACTGCCCAGACGCCACGCCCTCGCGCGCCTCGAGCGCGCTGCACACGTCGCAGTGACCGCACCCGCCCAGCGTCTCTTGGTCGTCGCCGAAGTAGCGCAAGATGAAGTCGTGGCGGCAGCTGCCTGCCTCCACGTAGCGCATGAGGTCCAGGAACAGCCCCCACTGCCGCGCGGCGAGCTCCGCGCCCGAGCCGCGCATGTCGATCAAACGCTTGCGGAGCCCCATGTCGCTCGCGCTCGCCAGGAGCACGCCCTCGGCCGGCGCGCCGTCGCGCCCCGCGCGCCCCACCTCCTGGTAGTAGGCTTCGATCGATCCCGGCGCCTGCAGGTGCACCACCACGCGGATGTCGGCGCGGTCGATGCCCATGCCGAACGCGTTGGTGGCGGCCACCACGTGCAGCGCGCCGCTCGCGAAGCGGGCGTTCACGTCCGCGCGCTCCTCGGGGCCCATGCCCGCGTGATAGACCCCGGCGCGGAAGCCCGCCTCGGTCAGCGTCTCCCCCATCGCCTCCGCGTTCTTGCGCGTGGCCGCGTACACGATGGCGCCACCCGCCGGCGCGCTCGTGCTCCCGAGCACCTCGCGCAGGATGGACACCGTCGCCCGCCGGCGCGCCTTCTGCCCGTCGATCTCCTCGCAGGACAGGTGCAGGTTGGGGCGCGCGAAGCCGCGCAGCACCACGCGTGTGTCCCGCTCATCGAGCACCAGGCGCGCCAGGATCTCGTCGCGCACCGCAGGCGTGGCGGTGGCCGTGCAGGCCAGGACGTGAGGTGGATCCAACACGCGCAGCACCTCGCCCAGACGCAGGTACTCGGGGCGGAAGTCGTGCCCCCACTGTGCGATGCAGTGCGCCTCGTCGATGGCCACGAACGGCGGACGCAGCGCGCGCACCATCTCGAGCGTGTAGCGGTTGCTGAGGCGCTCGGGGGCCACGTACACCAAGTCGTACTCTCCGCGCCCCACGGCGGCCTCGCGCTCCTTCAGCTCTTCGAACGGCAGCGTGGACGCCAGGAAGGTGGCCCGTACGCCGCGCGCCCGCAGCGCCCGCACCTGATCCTCCATCAGCGCGATCAGCGGGGACACGACCAGCGTGGTCCCCTCGAGCTCCGTCGCGGGGTACTGGTAGCACAGCGACTTGCCGCCGCCGGTGGGCGCCACCACCAGCACCCTGCGCGGCCCGCTCAGCAGCGCGTCGATGGCCTCGCGCTGCCACGCGTGGAAGCTGGGCAGGCCGAAGCGTTGCTGCAGCCGCTGGTCGCTGGCGGACATGGACTCCGTTCCTACCGCGACCGCGCTCACGCGCCAACCACGGGAGCGGTTCCAGCGGCCCGGCGACGACGCACGAGCATGACCAGCGCGAGCAGCGTGGACACCCACGCGGGCCAGTCGCCGAGCGTCTCGTACAGCGTGGGCTGGTCCATGCGCGGCACCGTCGCGTGCAGCTGCTCGCCCGTGAACAGCCCCCCCGACGTGATGATGCGCCCGACGGGGTCGATGAACGCGCTCACGCCGCTGTTGGTGGAGCGCACCAGCGCGCGGTGGTGCTCGACGGCGCGAAAGCGCGCCATGGCCAGGTGGATGTGCGGCTCCTGGCTCATGCCGAACCACGCGTCGTTGGTGATGTTGACGAGCAGGTGCGGCTGCGCCTCGGACACGGCGTAGCGCGTGAAGCCGGGCAGCACGTCCTCGTAACAGATCAGCGCCGTGATGCGCGTGTCCGACGACTCCCCGGGCAGCACCAGCGGCCGCACGTGCGTCCCCGGCGTGAGGTTGCCCGTGCGCGGCGACAGCTCGTACAGCTGCGGGAACACGTCGCCCAGCGGCAGGTACTCGCCGAACGCCAGCAGGTACGTCTTGTCGTACGTCCCCAGCGTGCGCGCCTCGGCGTCGATCAGGTAGGCGGTGTTGAAGTATTGGCGCTCACCGCTCTCGTCGTACTCGCGCCGCAGCCCCCCGAAGAGCAGCGGCGTGGTGATGTCGCGGAGCACGCGACCGAGGTCGGCGTTCGCAGGCAGCGTCCAGAGGTACGCAGACTCGGGCCACACGATCAGGTCCAGCGGGTCACCGAGGGCGCGCTGGGCGCTCTCGAGCGCGCGCGACCCCTCGAGGTGCAGGCGATGACCCCGCGCCGGATAGAGGTGCTTCTCGAACACGCCCATCGCGGCCTGCACGATGCCCACGTGCAGCGTCTCCGCGCGGGCTGCGCGCGCGTCCACCTCGTGTACTCGGTAGGCCCCATAGGCCGCGCTCAGCCCGACCAGGCCCACGCTCGCGAGCAGCGGTCCGAGCGCCGCGCGGGGCACGGGGGCGCGTTCGACGCGCGCGCGAACCAGCGGGAACAGCGCGGCCTGCACCAGCAGCGCCAGGGCGCCCACCAGCCCCGGGCCTCCCAGATCGGCCGCCTGCATGAGCCAAGTCTGGTCGAAGAAGGCGTAGCCGAAGTGGCTGGGAAACAGCGTGGGGAACCACTGTTCGAGCGCCAGGATGAAGGCCACCGCCGCCCACGCGATGGGGTAGCCGTTGCGCTTGGCGCGCCACAGCCCGAGCGCCAAGACGAGCTGCAGCAGCCCGAGGTAGGCCCAGAAGAACGAGGCCAGCAGGGAGGCGATGCCGAGGTTGAAGCCGCTGAAGACCTCCAGCATCTTCGCCATCCAGTGGTAGCCCCCCGCATAGGCCACGAAGCCGTGCGTGAAGCCCACGGCCGCCGCGCGGCGCGCGGTGCGGACGCTGGGGTGCGACAGGGCGAAGAACAGCGGCAGGAAGCACACGAAGGCCAGCGGCCAGATGCCGAAGCCGCAGAACGAGAGGAAGTGCAGCGTGCCCGAGAGCGCGGCCAGAGCGAAGGGCACGTAGCCGCGGCTGGTCGGGGTCTCAGGCGGCGCGGCCGCACCCTCCCGCGTGGGCGGGGCGCCCTCGTCGGACGACGTCGTCGGGTCAGTCATGCGCGGGAGCTGCCTCGGTCAGAGGCGCAGCAGCTTGCGGACCTTGGCGAGGAGGTCTTCCTGCTTGAACGGCTTGGTGACGTAGTGCTTGGCGCCAGCGTTGATGCCGCTCACGACGTCCATCGCGCCCGTCTTCGCGGTGAGCATGATGACGGGCACGCGCGCCAGGCGCTCGTCTTCGCGCATCGCCTTCGTGAGCCCATGGCCGTCGAGGCGCGGCATCATGACGTCGGTGATGACCAGGTCGGGCGGGCGCTTGCTGGCCTTCAGGATCTCGAGCGCCGCCATGCCGTCCGTCGCGGTCTGCACACGGGCAATCGGCTCCAATAGGCGGGAGACCAGGGTGAGCACGGCGGGCTCGTCTTCCACGCACAGGACGCGCGGCTTGTCGGGTGGTGGCGGAGGCGGCTGGGCCATCTGGCAGGGAACGTATCAGGTCAGGGGGAGGGGCGCACACGCTGCGTCTCGAGCGCTGCGGCGACGCTAGCGTGGACGACGGAGAGCAGCTCGTCCAGCGCGCCTTCCGTGATGTTGAGGGGGGGCACGACGTATACCGTGTCCCCCAGCGGGCGCAGCTGGGCCCCCCGCGCGCGAGCCTCGTCGTGTACGGCCCAGCCCAGCTTGGCGAGATATCCCCCGTCGCCCAGGTCGGCCGCCGCAACCATCCCGAGCGCCCGCGTACGCTTCACGCCGGGCAGCCGCGCCAGCGCCTCGAAGCCGGTGGCGAGCTGCGCGCAGCGCGCCTGACTGCGCTCGAGGATCTGCTCGTCGCGGTAGATGGCCAGCACCTCTCGCGCCACCGCCGCACCCAGGGGGTTGCCGTAGAACGTGTGCCCGTGCATCAGCGCGCGCGTCTTGTCCCCACGGAACCCATCGAACACCCGCTCGGTGGCCAAGGTCGCGGAGAACGGCAGCGCACCGCCCGACAGGCCCTTGGCGGTGCACAACAGGTCGGGCGTGATGTCCGCGTGCGTGCTGGCCCACATGGCGCCCGTCCGGCCGAGCCCGGTGAAGACCTCGTCGCAGATCAAGAACGTGTCCACGGCGCGCGTCACCTCGCGCAAGCGGCGCAGCAGGCGCGCCGGATAGGTGCGCATGCCCGCAGCGCCCTGGATCATTGGCTCGACGATGACCCCCGCGATCTGGTCCTGGTCGCGGCGCAGCGTGTCCTCGAGCGCATCGAAGAGCGCGTCCCAGCCCGCCTCGTCGTCCGCGTGCGCGGGCTCGGGCAGCCCCTCGGCCGCGGCGCGGCCGCCCGGGAAGAGGGGCGCGAACAGGCCGTTGAACGCGCCGACGTTTCCGACCGACATCGCGCCCACCGTGTCGCCGTGGTAGCCGCCCGGGAGCGCCAGGAAGCGCGTGCGGCTGGGGCGCCCGTTCTGCTGCCAGAACTGGAACGCCATCTTGAGCGCCACCTCCACCGAGGTGCTGCCATTGTCGCTGTAAAAGACCCGCGTGAGCCCGGGCGGCGCCAGCGTCACCAGCTCCTCGGCCAAGAGCACGGCGGCGGGGTGCGCCGTGCCCGCCATCGAACAGTGCAGCATGTCCTGAGCCTGCCGGACCAACGCCTCGCGCAGACGGGGATGGCCGTGACCGAGGTTGTTGCACCACCACGCCCCGCTGCCGTCGAGGTAGCGGCGGCCATCGTCGGCATACAGGTAGGGCCCGTCGGCGCGCGTGATGACCAGCGGGTCGAGCGCCTCGTGGTCCTCGCTGGACGTGTAGGGTCGCCAGAGGTGCCGCCTGTCGATGGCGAGCAAATCGGAGCGCGCGGGAGTCATGCGGGGGACCTACCAGCCGCGCTCCACCCGGGCAACGCTCACGCCCGTCACGCCGACGCCGGACGGTTGACCCACCGCGGCAAGCAACGCAGAACAGGCTCCATGTCCGCGCCCACGCTGGAAGCTCTCTCGGCCGCCTTGGCTGCCGTCGTCGACCCCACCTTCGGCAAGCCCCTGGGCGACCTGGGCACGCTGTCGGGCGTGAGCCTCACGGGAACGGTGGGCGCCGCGCAGGTGCGGCTCTCCTCCCCCGCGGAAGAGGTCAAGCAGCAGGTCAAGCAGGCCATCGACCGCGCCGCCGCCGCCATCGGGGTGACGCTGGTGGAGGTGACCTTCAGCGTGCAAGTGCCCACGCGCGACACCACCAGCGAGGACCCGCTGCCCAACGTGAAGAACGTCATCCTGGTGATGAGCGGCAAGGGCGGCGTGGGCAAGAGCACCGTCGCCACCAACCTCGCGCTCGCGCTGCGTCGCATGGGCACGCGCGTGGGCCTACTGGACGCCGACCTCTACGGCCCGTCGCTCCCCACCATGCTCGGCATCACCGGCCGCCCGCACAGCACCGACGGTAAGCGCATCGCGCCGCTGCAGCGCTTCGGCCTCAAGCTGATGAGCATCGGCTTCCTGCTGGACGAGCCCAAGCAGGCCATCATCTGGCGCGGCCCCATGCTGCACGGCGCGCTGCAGCAGTTCGTGAACGACGTGGACTGGGGCGAGCTCGACTACCTGGTGCTCGACCTGCCGCCGGGCACGGGCGACGTGGCGCTCACGCTGGCCCAGAAGATCAAGGTCACCGGCGCCGTGGTGGTGACCACCCCGCAAGAGGTGGCGCTGGCCGACGTCTACAAGGGCGTGTCGCTGTGCCAGAAGGTCAACCTCCCCATCCTGGGCGTGGTCGAGAACATGAGCTTCTTCATCGACAGCGCGGGCGTGAAGCACGAGATCTTCGGCTCGGGCGGCGGCGCGAAGGTGGCCGAGTACGCCAAGGCGCCGCTGCTGGGGCAGATCCCGATGGACGCCCAGGTGCGCGAGTGGGGCGACAAGGGCACGCCCGTGGTGCAGGCCGCGCCCGAGTCCGACGCGGGCGCGGCCTTCGCGGCGGTGGCCGACAGCCTCGCCACGCTCATCGCGAAGCAGCACTTCGACCGGCACGGGGGGGACAAGGCCCCGGCCGCCGAGGGGCGCAAGCGGCTCAAGATCCTGCGCTGAGGTCCGTCGCAGCGACGACGGCTGACGCCAGCAGTCCACGAGCGGTGTGGGACGTCTAGCGCGTCTCACCGCCCTCGGTGCGGCTCACCCGCCCCAGGTGCCGTCCCTGCGCGCCGTGGCGCCCCCGAGGGCGGCGATGCGCAGGTCGAGCGAGGGGTGCGTGGCGAACAGCGCGCCCACGTTCCCCGCGATGCCCATCGCCTCCATGCTGGCGGGCAGCTGCGGGGGCGCGCTGGTCTTCAGCCGCCGGAGCGCGCTGATCATCTTGTCCGCGCCCACCAGGCGGGCTGCCCCGGCGTCGGCGGCGTACTCGCGGTAGCGGCTGAACCAGCGCACCACCAGCGTGGCCAGGATGCCCAGCAGGAACTGCATCACCATCACGATGACGAAGTAGAACGGCCCCCGCCCACGCCGCTGCTCGCCCCGCGACACGGCCGAGTCGATCACGTCGCCCAACACCCGCGGGATGAAGTACACGAACGTGTTCGTGACGCCCTGCACGAGCGTGAGCGTGACCATGTCGCCGTTCGCCGCGTGGGAGATCTCGTGAGCGAGCACGGCCTCGACCTCCTCGCGCGTCATGCGGTTCAGCAAGCCCGTCGTCACGGCCACCAGCGAGCTGTCCTTGCTCATGCCCGTCGCGAACGCGTTCATGTCGTCCGACGCGTAGATGGCGACCTCCGGCATCTGGATGCCCGCCGCCTGGGCCTGTCGACGCACCGTCTCCACCAGCCAGCGCTCCACCTCGCTGCGCGGCTGTGTGATGACCTGCGCGCCCGTCGCGTGCTTGGCCATGGTCTTGGACATGGCGAGCGAGATGAACGCGCCGCCGAAGCCCATCAGCGCCGAGAGCACCAGCATGCCGGTGTAGCTGGAGAGCCCGAGATCCGGCGGGATCACCCCCAGGATGCGCAACACGGCGAGGAGCCCGCTGAGCATCATCAGGACGGCGAAGTTCGTGACCACCAACAGGGTGACTTGCTTCATAGCGCTTCAGTCGTGTGTCGCGTCCGAGGGTTTCGCAACCCCTCCCGATCACCCCTCGTGCCCGTGCCGCCGCATGCTCCCCCACACTCCCGCCGACGCGCTATGCCGACGGGAGCGAGTCCGCGCCGCCAACGTCGCCCACCGAGCCGGCCAGATGCCGCCCCACAGCCTCGCGTGCCAAGTCGGTCGCCGGGCCGACCGGGCGCAACAACAAGGCGAGCGCCCCAGCGCCCGAGCGCTCGAGCATCGCACGCACGAGCGCCTTGGCGCCCTCGTCGTCCCCCTCCGCAGACAGCGCGTGGGCCTCGACGGTGTCGGCCTGCAGGCGCAGGGCAGGGTCCGCCTCGGCCTCGTCGCGACGACGTGAGCGCAGCGCCCGCGCCTGCTCCACCCCCCCACAAAGCACATGCACCAGCGCGCGTGTGAGGTCCACCCACGCGTCCACGGCCTCGGTCGTCGGATACGGTGCGGCGTCCAGGGCTTCGAGCGCCGCCTCGAGGGCGCCGTCGTGCAAGTGGCTCATGGCGACCAGGTGGGCCCGCAGCGCGGCCTCGGGAGGTGCCAGCTGCGCCTCGTCGGCCTGCGCCAAGTGCTTGCGGCTCAGCCCGACCAGCCCGTGCCGCGTGAGCGGTCCGGCAGCGAACAGCACCAGCAGCGCGTGCTGGCGCGGGTCGCGTCCCCGGTCCCGTGTGAGGCGCTCGTCGATGCGTGTCGCGGCGTCGTCGCGCCGGTCCGGCAAGCCCAGCTGTGCGCAGAGGACATGCAGCCCGCGCAGGCCCCGGTCGCGGCGCGCCGCCAGCAAGGCCAGCGTCACCCCCGTGGCCCACGCCAGCGCCGCGGCCGTCAACACGGTCAGCCGCGCCTCGGCCCCGGCCTGCACCAGCACGAGCCAGAAGGCCCCACCGGCCAACCCCGTCAGCACGAGCGTGCTCAGGAAGGTACGCGCCATCCGCGCGAGAGGCACGTAGCGCAAGGGCACGCGCCAAGCGCGCGCTTCGAACCACGGAGCGAGCGCGGCTGCCAGGAGGGCCGCACTGAGCAAAGGTCCCACGGCCTCAGCCTACATCGGCGGCGGGATCACGGCCCCCGCGACGTTCCACCACACCGCTCTCGCGCGGCACCTCGTCCGCCATCTGCGCCAGGTGGGCCCGGTAGAGCGCGAGGGCGCTGCGCCGCGCTCGCCACCCGGCGCTGGGCGAGTAGTCGTAGGTCTCACCCGTGAGCTGCGCCAGCTCTTCGGCCGCCAGGGTGCGCTCGGCCACACGGAAGCTGCGTGCCGCCTCCAGCAGCCACTCGCCCCGAGAGCGCGCCGCGCGGCGCTTGTACCAGGTCCGCCACCGGGCCGGCTTGCGCCCCAGGTCGCGCGCCGTGACCGCGCGGAGGATGCGCTCGGCGGCAGCGACGATGTTCGGGTCGGGGTGGACGAGCAGTTCTGCGACATGCGGGACACAGCCCGGGTCGCGCAGCACCCCGAAGGTGCGCAGCAAGGGCACCACCGGCGGGCTCGGCTGCGTCAGCAGCGCGTACAGGGAGGCGGTGGCGCGCACCCGGGAGTGCGGGTTGGCGTGGGCCCGCATGGCGAGGATGGCGATGTTCGAGACCCCGGGGTCGGGGTCACACACCAGCGACGCCACGTGCTCGGGCAGGTCGTCTGGGTCGATCTCCGCGCACACCAACAGCGCGAAGTAGCGCTTGTCCGCGTCGGGGTGCCGCAGCAGCGGCAGCACGTGTGGCAGCGCCTTTGCGCCGAATTCCACGAGCGCGGAGGCCACCCCAGACACCCCCCGGCCCTTGGGCAGGCGCGTCGCGGTCTGCTGGCGGTTGAACCACACGGCCCCCGGAAAGACCTGCACCAGCTCTGGGAGAGCCGCCGCACCATAGCGCAGCAACGCGTGAATGGTCGGCCCCTCCAGGCCGGGCGTGGCCCCCGTCAGCTCTGCGACCAGGCGCGTGACGCGCTCGATCTCGCTCGAGGGACGGTCCTCGGGAGCGGGCGGTCGGTCGGTCGCGGTCCCGACGGCGCTGAGACCGGTCACCCCCACGATGTCCTCCGTCACGGCGTGGCGACCCGTGTTGCTGTCGCGCGAACGCTCGCGACCGCCTGGGCGTGCTTCGTGCGCAGGGACGGCGCGCGTCCCCACCCGCCCCAACACCGGCTGGGAGGATGGCGTCTTCTTTTCGTTCACAGCAGTTGAAGTCTACCTGTCCGAACGGAAAAGGATAAGGGGTTTGCACCGAGCGAGTTGTCACGCCATCACCGGAGCGTGAGCGCTTCCCGCGAGCTACAGCTGTCGGTCACGTTGCGACCCGAGGACGTGCGCGCGGGGCTGCTGCGCACGGTGCTGCGCCAGACCCGCCTGGCACGTCTGTGGCCCATCTGGCTGGGGCTCACCGCGGGGATGGTGGTCTACGCCATCCAGACGGCCGTGATGCTCGGCAGCGTCCCCACAGTGCTCGCGGTCTTCGCGCTCGTGCTGGCCGGCACTGGCCTCGGGGGTCTGTGGCTGATCAGCCGGCTGGGGGACCGCATGTTCCACGCGCTCCCGAGCCCGGCAGCGACGTGGCGCTTCTCACTCGCGGGCGTCGTGCTCGCTAGCCAGGGGCACGAGACGCTGCTCGCGTGGCCCGAGCTGCGCTACGAGCTGCGCGAAGAGCGGGCGCTGTTGCATCCGACGCCCACGACCTTCCACGTCCTGCCGTTCGCCGGGCTGAGCGCCAGCCAACGCACGGACGTCGTGGCCTGGCTCGAGGCCCACGCGAAGACCGTCCCTCAGCCGAAGCGCCCGTGGCTGCCACCTCTCGTCGCGCTGACCCTCGGCGTGCTGACCGCGCTCTTCCTGCGCACGCGTTGAAACTGCGAGAGCGGCTGCTACAGAGCGGCCATGGCCGAGCTTCAGAAGGTGTTGGTGACGGTGATCGGACCGGACACCCCGGGCATCACCGCCGCCATGAGCGGCGTGGTCGCCGAGAACCACGGGCGCCTCCTGGACATCGAGCAGGTGGTCGTCCAGGGGCAGCTCACCCTGTGCATGCTGATCGGCGTCTCTCCCCAGACGGCCGTGGGTGAGCCCGTCATCAAGGACCTCCTCTTCCGCGCCAAGTCCATGGGACTCGACCTGCAGTTCAAGGTTATCGACAGCCGCCTCGACACGCTCCCGGCGTACTCCACCGAGGGGCACCTGCGCTACGCCGTCACGGCCATCGGGGACTCGCTCGATGCAGAGGGTGTGCACATCCTGACACGCGAGCTGGCGACCTTGGGCGCCAACATCGAGTCCATCCGCAAGCTCAGCAGCAACCGCTTGATCTCCCTCGAGATCATCGTCTCCTTACCGGGCGGGGAGTGTCGCGCCGCGGAGCTGCGCCGCGCGCTGCTGCAGGGCCTCGAGCACAGCGACATCGACGTGGGTGTGCAGCGCGAGCGCCTCACACGCCGCGCCAAGCGCCTGATCGTCATGGACATGGACTCGACGCTCATCCAGATCGAGGTGATCGACGAGCTGGCGCGCATGCATGGCGTGGTCGACCGCGTGGCGGAGATTACGCGTCGCGCCATGGCTGGCGAGCTGGACTTCGCGGCCAGCCTGAAGGAGCGCGTGGGGCTGCTGAAGGGGCTCCCCTACGCCAAGGCGCTCGAGCTGGCCGACGCGCTGCCCCTGATGCAGGGCGCGCCCGAGCTGCTGACGGTGCTCCGCCGGTTGGGCTACAAGACGGCGGTCATCTCGGGTGGGTTCACCTTCGCGGCGAACGAGCTGCAGAAGACGCTGGGGCTCGACTATGCGTTCGCCAACGAGCTCGAGGTCGAGGACGGCGTGCTGACCGGCCGCGTCGTGGGAGCCATCGTGACGCCCGAGCGCAAGGCCGAGCTCCTGCGCGAGATCGCCGAGCGCGAAGGCATCGCCCTCGATCAGACCATCGCGATGGGCGACGGCGCGAACGACCTCGGCATGCTGACGGCGGCAGGCCTCGGCATCGCGTTCCACGCCAAGGCCAAGCTCAAAGCCGCGGCAGACACGGCCGTGAGCGCAGGCGGCCTGGACCGCATGCTGTACCTGCTGGGGCTCCCGTGGCGCGACGTCGAGGAGCTGCTCGCCGACACGCCGAGCGCGTAGTCCTCGTCGCCGCGCTCGCCGTCGTAGAAGGCCGCGGGATCTTGCCCGTGCGAGCGACGCGCAGTAGGAAGAACCAGCCATGCTCCGCTTCCGTGCCGACCTCCGACCGCTCTTCTTCAACGCGGTCTACTTCGCGCTGCTCGGCTGGGCGTTCGCCGCCGTGCCGTTGAACGACCTGCGCCTCTCGCTCCCGCTCTTCGCGGCGCTGTGCCTCACGTCGTTCATGGGCGCGGTGCAGACACACAACGCGGTGCACTGCCCCATCTTCAAGCAGCGCTGGCTGAACAAGCTGTACCAGGGCGTGCTCACCTGCACGTACGGGCACCCGGTCAGCAGCCTCGTGCCGGGGCACACGCTGAGCCACCACAAGCACACGCAGACGCGCAAAGACGTCATGCGCACCAGCAAGGCGCGCTTCCGCTGGCACCTGCTCAACGGCCTCTTCTTCCTGTTCATCGTGGCGCCCTCCACCTCGAAGGCGGACATGGCCTACACGAAGCAGATGCGCACCCGGCACCCGCGCTGGTTCCGCCAGATGCTGTTCGAGCTGGCGCTGCTGTGGAGCATCCAGATCGCGCTCTTCGTGGTCGACTGGCGCAAGGCGCTGGTGTTCTGGTTCATCCCGCACATCTACGCGCAGTGGGGCCTGGTCGGCATGAACATGCTGCAGCACGACGGAACGGACGCGAACCACCCGTACAACCACTCGCGCAACTTCGTGGGCAAGGCGGTCAACTGGTGGGCCTACAACAACGGCTACCATGGCCTGCACCACATGCAGCCGGGGCTGCACTGGTCGCTGCTGCCCGAGAAGCACGCCGAGCTGATGGTGCCGCACGTCCACCCGAACCTCGATCAGCCCTCGCTGCTGGTCTACCTGTTCAAGACCTTCGGCCTCAGCCGGCGCGTGGACTACCTGGGCAACCCGTTGGTGCTCCCGGACGAGGGCCCCGACGAAGAGTGGATCCCCGATCCACGCACCACCGCGGCAGACCTCGGCGCCGAGGGTATCGACCCAGCGCTCGCGGGCACCTGAAGGCCTCCCCTCCGCGAAGCAGCTTCACGACGCGTGGCGAACGCGCGCGCGACCGGAGACAAGGGGCTCCCGGCTGCGGCGCACGGCTTGCGTTCGATGGCGTGGACCGCGCAGGGAGTGCGCGTCGCGGAGACATGTGCACCGCCAGCGCGCACCGAGCGACCATGCGCGAACCTGCTTGCGCGGCGCTGGTCTATGAGTTGCACTGTGGGCTGCCATGACCCACCCCACGTTCCCCGAGGTCCGTCGTATCGTCGTCGGCACCGACTTCTCCGAGCCCTCCTTCCCTGCGCTCAAGGCGGCAGCTTCGATCGCTGCGCGTGAAGGAGCCACGGTCTTCTTGGCGCACGTGATCGACCCGCTGCCCCACATCGGCCCCGGCCTCGACACCCTGGTGGGCACGGACGCGCTCCGCGACGGCATCGAGGAGTACGCCAAGCAGCACCTGAAGGAGCTGACCGAGAGCCACTTCGCGGGCCTGAACGTGGAGACGCACATCCTGCACAGCCCAAACAGCGGCATGGCCGTGGCCGACCTGGCCGAGCGGGTGGACGCCGACCTGATCGTCGTGGGCACACACGGCCGCAGCGGGCTCAAGCGGCTCATGATGGGCAGCGTGGCGGAGCTGGTGTCCCGCTACGCGCCCTGCTCGGTCCTCGTCGTACGTGCTTGAGGCGTGACTGCGCCATGTGAGCTGTGTCGCCTCAGTGACGCAGCGGGGTGACCCGCGTCACGCGCCACGCGGCTTGGGGGGCCAGCGCCTGCTCACCCGCGCGGAGGCGGACGGCCACGCCGAAGTGGTCGTTCCAGCTCTGGTAGGCGTCTTGGACGTCGAAGCGCACCTCGAACTCGCTCTCACCCGGCGGCAGCGACGTGACGTCGAGGCTGGCGTTCCCGAGCGGGCGCGGGTTCCCGTTGCGCACGAAGTCGCCCCCGACCAGCGCGAGCGGCAGCGGCGCGGGCCCGTCGTTCCAGGCGCGGAAGCGGGCGTGGGCGATGCGGGCGGGCGCACCGCCGTGCGTGTGGCGGCGCTGCTGCGTGAGCCCGACGACGGCCACGCCGCGTCCCACGGCCCACACGCTGCCCGAGGTGTAGGCCTGGTGCGTGGTCCCGTCGGCCACGCTGACGTTGGCCGCGAACTCGTCGGGCACGCCGTTCGACGGGCGCGGGCGGACGCGGGCGCGGTAGCCCCACTCCTCGGGGGCCAGCTCCACCGTGCAGCGTGAGCGGTCCACGGCCGGGGCTTCGGTCCCGCACAGAACGTGCTGCTCGCAGCCGCGCGCAGCGGCGGGGTGCACCTCTCGCAAGGCGCGCAGCACCAGCTGTACCCCGCGGCGCACACGGGCGGGGTCCGCGCACCCCGCGTCCGAAGCGGGCTGCTGGGCCCCCACGCGCGACGCCAGCGAGGGGCCGGCCCCGAACGAGCCGCCAAACCGCGCACCCGGGACACCCGTGACCACGCCGAGCGTGAACACCACGATCGCGACGCTCGGCCACCCAGCACCCCACGGACCACGCGCGGACGTCCTCATGCCCTCCTTGTACGCGCCAGCTGCCGGATTGACCTACGCGACGTGGCATGGCGGTCCCCAACGGCGCTGCGGCGAGCGCCCGCGGAGGCCCGCTCAGCGTGGTATAGGCGCCGCATGAACGGAACCGCGCGCGCTCGCCTGCTGTCGGTGCTGTACCTGACGGCCGTTGCCGTGCTGGGGGCGTGGGCGTTCTCGGGGTTGCCGCTGCGCACCGAGATCATGGACTTTCTGCCGGACGCGGGCGACCGCGAGCTGGCGCAGTTGTCACGGCACGTCGCGGCGTCGGACCTGAACCGGACGATCACCCTGACGGTCGAGGGGCCCAGCTTGGATGTGGTGGCCGTGGGCACGCGAGCGCTCGGCGAGCGCCTGGCCCAGACACCGGGCGTGGCTTGGGTACGCACCGGCCCCACCGATGACTTGCAGCGTGCGTTCTACGAGGTGTACTTCCCGCACCGCTTCCAGCTCTTGGGCGACGAGCCGCAGGCCCGAGCGCTGATGACCCCCGAGGGGCTGCGCGAGCGCGCGGCCGAGCTGCGCGCGCGCCTCGCCTCCCCAGCGGGCGCGTTCGTGCGGCAGATCGCGGTCGCGGACCCATGGCTCGCGTTCCTGCACCACGTGGAGCGGCTGCGCGACGCACAGCAGGGCGAGCTGAGCGTCCACCAGGGCGTGTTCGTCACCGAACGGGGCGGGACCCCGGCTGGCGTGGTGTTGCTGGCCAGCGAGCGCTCGCCCTTCGACGGCGCGGCGACGGGACCGCTGCTGTCCGCCATCGACGAGCACTTTCGCGACGTCAACGCAGAGCAAGGAGGCGCGCTGCGCCTCGAGCAGGCCAGCGTGCACCGGCTCGCGCATCACTCGGAGCAGACCATCCGCGCCGACATCCAGCGCGTCAGCGTGGCCGGGAGCCTCGGCGTGGTGCTGCTGCTGCTGGTGCTGTTCCGTTCGCCCCGGGTGCTCGTCCTGGGCGCGCTTCCGCTGGTGGCAGGCCTGGTCATCGCAGTGGCGGCGGCCCGCGCGCTCTTCGGCGCCGTGCACGGGCTCACGCTCGCGTTCGGTGCGACGCTGATCGGCGTGGCCATCGACTACGTGGCCCACTACCTGAACCACCATGTGCTCGCGCCTGCCCCCGAGGGCCCCTACGGCAGCCTGCGACGCATCGGCATGGGCCTGCTGCTGGGCGCCGCCACCACCATCGCAGGGCTCTCGGGGCTCGCGTGGACCTCTTTCCCAGGCATCCGGCAGATGGCCCTGTTCACGACGGTCGGAGTGGCGGGGGCGCTGCTCACGACGGCCCTGGTGGTCCCCGCGTTCATGCCTGTGCGGCCTACCCCCACGGGGCTGCACCTGCGCCTGACCCACTCGTGCACGCGTGGCTTGGCGTGGCTCGCGGCGCGGCCGAAGTTGCTGTACGCCCTGCCCGCCACCGCGCTGCTCCTGATGGCGCTCGGGATCCCACGCCTCTCGTGGCAGGACGACATCCGCGCGTTGAGCGAGCCGGACCCCGCCATGGCCGCCGAGGACGCGCGCGTACGTGGGCGCGTGGCGCGCATGGAGGCTGGCCGCTTCGTAATCGCCACAGCCCCTGACGAGGCGAGCGCGCTCGCACACAACGACCAGGTGGCCGCTCTGCTGGGCGAAGCGCGCGCGGCGGGCGACATCGACGGCTTCCGGTCTCTGGCCACCTTCCTGCCTTCCCCGGAGCGACAGCAGGCAAGCCTGACGGCGATCCCCCGGGATGCCTTCGAGCGCACCATGAGCGCGCTCGAGGCGGAAGACTTCGTGCGCGCGCCCTTCGCGGCGTTCGAGCAGACCCTCGCGGAGGCGCGCTCGCACGCCGCGCCCCTCACCCTCGCGGACCTGTCGGCCACTCCCCTCGGGGCCATCGCCGACAGCTTCGTCGTACGCTCCGACGCGGGCGTCTCGATCCTCACGTTCGTGACGGGGGTCCGAGACCCGGACGCCCTCGCCGCGCGCGTCGAGACGCTCGAAGGCGTGCGCTTCTTCGATCAGGGGGCGTTCATGACTCGCGCCTACCGCGAATTCCGCGAGCGCACGGTCGAGCTCGTGGGGTTCGGGCTGCTGGGTGTGCTCCTGCTCGTCTGGCTGCGCTACCGGCGCGGGCGCCCCACCCTGGCGGCTTTTCTGCCCGCGCTGCTCGCGACGGGCGCCACGCTGGGCGTGCTCGGCCTGGCCGGGGTCGAGGCCAATCTCCTGCATGTGGTCACCCTGCTGCTCGTGCTCAGCATGGGCGTGGACTACGGCGTCTTCATGGTCGAGACGCAGGCCCACCCCGAGGACGAAGCGCCGACGGTGGTCAGCCTCCTGACGGCGTGCGGCAGCACCGTCTTGTCGTTCGGCGTGCTGGGCCTCAGCGCCCAGCCAGCGATGCGGGCCATGGGCGTGACGGCCGCCGTCGGGGTCGCGGCGAGCCTGGTGCTAGCCCCGGCCGCATGGTTGTGGGTGCGACGGCGCGGCTGACCTATACTCCGCGAACGGGGGCGGGAGACCGGCCCACCACACACCCCAACCGGAGCCCGAACAGCTCGACGAAGCGAGGACGAACATGGGAATGATGAGTGAGTTCAAAGAGTTTGCCGTCAAAGGCAACGTCGTCGACATGGCCGTCGGCATCATCATCGGCGGGGCCTTCGGGACCATCGCCAAGTCGTTGGTCGAGAACGTCATCATGCCCCCCATCGGTCTGGCCACTGGCGGGGTCGACTTCAGCGCAATGCAGATCGTGCTTCAGGAGGCCAGCACGAACGAGGCCGGTGAGGAAGTCGCCGCCGTGGCCATCAAGTACGGCGTGTTCCTCAACAACGTGATCTCGTTCTTGATCGTGTCCTTCGCGGTCTTCTTGCTGGTGAAGTCGATCAACCGCTTGAAGAAAAAGGAAGCGGAGGCGCCCCCCGCCGACCCGACCACCAAGGAGTGCCCGGCCTGCTTCAGCACCATCCACATCAAGGCCACGCGCTGCCCCAACTGCACCACGGAGCTGAAGGCCGCGTAGCCCGCGAGACGGCGGCGACGCTGCGCCGTCCGCTCCCGGCCGCGTGGGAGGTGGGCGACCGCGCGTCCTACCCCGCAGCCGGTTCCGCAGCCGGGCGGCGAGCGAGCGGACGCTGGGGGCTCAGCCGCCGCCGTGGCGCACGTCCACGCCGTCCACCAGGAAGATCACCATCTCCGCGATGTTGGTGGCGTGGTCGCCGATGCGCTCGAGGTACTTGGCGCAGTTGCTGACGCGCATGCCGTCGTCGATGGCGCTCGGCTCGGAGCGCATGAAGGCGACGCTGCCACGCAGGATCTCGCCGTAGATCTCGTCCACCGCGTCGTCCTCGGCCAGCACCAGGCGCGCCTTGTCCACGTTCTCCTCCACGAACGAGTCGAGCGCGTGCCGCAGCATGTTCTTGGCCAGCATGGCCATCTCGGACAGACGCTTGGCGGGCGCGGGCATGGCCCCGGACGCGGCCAGCTCGCTGGCGCGCTCGGCCAGGTTGACCGCTTCGTCGCCGATGCGCTCGAGGTCCGTCACGACCTTGACGGCGGTGATCGCGAAGCGCAGGTCGCGGCCCACCGGCTGGCGCAACGCGAGCATGCGCATGGCCATCTCGTCGACGGCCATCTCGTCTTCGTTCATCTGCCGGTCGGCGCGCATGACGTCCTCGGCCAGCTGCACGTTCTGGTCCTCGAGGGCGTTGACGGCCCAGAGGATCATCTGCTCGCAGCGCCCCCCCATGGCCAACAGCCGGCCCTTGAGCTGCCGCAGCTCGGCCTCGAACTCGTGACTGGTGTGAGTCAGCAGGGTCATCACCCGAATCTACCGGTGATATACTCTTCCGTCTTCTTTTGTGACGGGCGAGTGAAGACCGTCTCCGTATCGCCATACTCCACCAGCTCACCCATGTAGAAGAAGGCCGTGTGGTCGCTGACGCGCGCCGCCTGCTGCATGGAGTGCGTGACGATGACGATGGTGTACTGCTGCTTGAGCTCGCGCAGGAGCTCCTCGATGCGCGCCGTGGCGATGGGGTCGAGGGCGCTCGTGGGCTCGTCCATCAGGATGACCTCGGGGCGCACGGCCAGGGTGCGGGCAATGCACAGACGCTGCTGCTGACCGCCGCTGAGGCCCAGCGCGCTCTCCTCCAGGCGATCCTTGAGCTCGTCCCACAGGGCGGCGCCGCGCAGGGACTCCTCCACGCGCTGGGCGATCTCGGCCTTGTCCTTCATGCCGGCGATACGCAGGCCGAACGCGACGTTCTCGAAGATGGACTTGGGGAACGGGTTCGACTTCTGGAACACCATGCCCACGCGCCGCCGCACTTCGACCGGATCCACGCCCTTGCCGTAAACGTTGTACCCGTCGAGCAGGATCTCGCCCTTCACGCGGCAGATCTCGATGGTGTCGTTCATGCGGTTCAGGGCGCGTAGGAACGTGCTCTTGCCGCAGCCCGAAGGACCGATGAAGGCCGTGACAGTGCGCGAGTAGATGTCGAGATCCACCGCCTTGATGGCCTGCGCCTCGCCGTAGAACACGTCCACGGCGCGCGTCTGCATCTTGACGTGCAGCTGCGCGCCGGGTTGGGACTTCGAGGAGTGGGAGAGGGCTGGGCTCACGTGCGCGTCGCTCGGGTTCGGCTTCGGATGACGATAGCCAGGAAGTTGAGGCTGAACGTCAGCGTGAGCAAGACCAGCACCGTCCCGAAGAGGGTGGGCTTGGCCGCGTCGACGTTGGGGGACTGCGTCGCCAGGGCGTACACGTGGTAGCCCAGGTGCATGAACATGTCGCGCAGGTCCGTGGGCAGATAGGGCAAGAAGTTCGCGGCGCCCACGAAGATGATGGGCGCGACCTCACCCGCCCCACGGCTCACCGCGAGGATGACGCCCGTCAGGATGCCGCCCACCGCGTTGGGGAGGACGACCTTGTAGACCGTCTGGAACTTGGTGGCTCCGAGCGCCAGCGAGGCCTCGCGCAGCTCGTGCGGCACCTGGCGCAACGCCTCCTCGGTGGTGACGATGACCACGGGGAGCGTGAGCACCGCGAGTGTGAGCGAGGCCCACAGGATGGAGGGCTTGCCCCACACCGGCGCCGACCCCTCGCCGTACACCAGGGTGTCCAGCGAGCCGCCGACGAAGAGCACGAAGAAGCCGAGCCCGAACAGGCCGAACACGATGGAGGGCACGCCCGCGAGGTTGTTCACGGCGACGCGCACCAGCTGCGCCATGCGGCTGCGCGACGACGCGTACTCCGTCAGATAGACGGCCGTCGCGATTCCGACCGGAACGCCCGCGAGGGTCATCAGCAGCGTCATGAACACGGTGCCGTAGATGGCGGGCCAGATGCCGCCGCCAGTCATGTCGGCCGTGGGGCTGCCGGTGAGGAACTCGGCCGAGACCACGGGCGTGCCGTGCATCACGATCTGGCCCAACAGCACCGCCAAGAGCAGGAGGATGATCAGCAGCGCGAGGCCGCTGAGCCCGCCCAGGATCCAGTCTTTGCGTGTGTAGTTCATGGGGGGCTCTCAGGTCGCCGTGAGGCGCTTCTGTAGGCGGCGGATGGCGACGTCGCCGATGACGTTCAGCACGAAGGTCACGGCGAAGAGGAGCACGCCGAGCATGAAGAGCACGCGCCAGTGAGGGTCACCCACGGCCACCTCGCCGAGCTCGGCCGCGATGGTGGCGGTCACGGTGCGCACGCTGGTGGCCAGGTTGGTGGGCTCCATCATGGCGGCGTTGCCGGAGGCCATCAGCACGATCATCGTCTCGCCGATGGCCCGCCCGAAGCCCAGCACCACCCCCGCGGCGATGCCGGGGAGCGCGGCGGGGACCACGACACGCAGCGCCACCTGATACTTGCGAGCGCCCAGGGCCAGCGCCGCCTCGGAGAGCGAGCGGGGCACGGCCTGCAACGCGTCCTCTGCGATGGTGAAGATGACGGGGACGATGGTGAGCGAGAGCGCGATGGCGGCCACCACGGCGTTGAGGCGGAAGCGGAAGCCGAACAAGTCCTGCGCCCAGGTGGCCACGACCATGAGCGCGAAGAACCCGAGCACCACCGAGGGGATGCCCGCGAGCAGCTCCACCACTGGCTTGACCACCTCACGGACGCGACGCGGCGCGTAGAGCGCGACGAAGAGCGCCGCGCCGATGCCGATGGGCACGCTCATGGCCATCGCCAGCACGGTCACCTTCAGCGCGCCGACGAAGAGCGGGATGACGTTGTACTTGGGGACGCTGCCGACGGGCTGCCAGATGTAGACGGCTTCGTCGTAGCCGTTCCACTGCCGAGCGAAGAAGAGGTCACGCAGGTTCACCTCGTGCGCGAAGTCGGCCTCCCACAGCATGGGGACCGCCTCGCGCCCGATGAACAGGAAGATGAGGACGATGGCGGCGATGGCGCTGAGCGCCATGAAGGTGATGACCTTCTCCGCCACCTTGTGCCACAGCGGCGTCTGGAAGGTGGTCCCCAATGGCGGCGCGCCGCGTCCGCTCGCACGCTCCGCCGAGGCGGTGTTGGCCTCCGAAGAGGACGCGGGCTCGGCGGTGAGTGAAGGCATGGCGGGTTCGGCTGCGCTCATGATGCGGACTCTCTTCCAGAAACGGTAGGACTACTCGGCGGCGGCCGGCTCGGCAGCGGGGGCTTCGGCGGCGGGCGCCTCCGCGGGCTCGGCGGCGGCCTCGTCGGTCGGCGCGTCTGCGGCGGGGGCTTCGGCAGCTGGCTCGGCGCTGGGGGCGGCCGCGGCGGCGCTGTCGGGGAGCGGGTAGTAGCCCACGCCCTCGACGATGGACTGGCCCGCCTCCGAGAGCACGAAGGCGATGTACTGCTGGGCCAGCCCAGTGGGCTCGCCCGCCGTGTACACATAGAGGAAGCGGCTGAGGGGGTAGGTCCCGTTCGTCGCGTTCGTCATGTTCGGCTCGATCGGCTCGCCCCCCTCGGCGGCCACACGGATGGCGCGCACCCCGGTGGCGTAGGCGATGCCGCCGTACCCGATGCCGAAGCGGTCCTGGCCCACGGCGTTGATGACCGCCGCGGTGCCGGGCAGGGTGGCGACGCTGGTGGCGAAGTCCATGTCCTCGAGCACGTGCTCCTTGAAGTACGCGTAGGTGCCCGAGTTGTTCTCGCGGCTGTACAGCACGATCTCGTGGTCCGGGCCGCCCACCTGGCTCCAGTTGGTGACGGTGCCGCGGAAGATGTCGCGGATCTGGGGGATGGTCAGCGACTGGACGGGGTTGTCGGCCTGCACGTACACGGCGAGGGCATCGAGCGCCACGCGGGTCTCGTGGGCCTCGCCGCCGCGCCGCTCGAGCACCTGAGCGCGCTCGCGGTCCTTCATGGGGCGGCTGGCGTTGGCGATGTCGGCCGTGCCGTTGATGAGCGCCGCGATGCCGGTGCCAGAGCCCCCACCCGAGACCTGCAGGGTCGCGCCCGCGTTGTTCTCCATGAAGCGCTCGGCCCAGCGCTGGGCGAGGATGACCATGGTGTCGGACCCCTTGATGGTGAGCGTGCTGGAGGCCGCCTCGGGCTCGGCCGTCTGTCCCTCCGTGTTGGACTGGGCCGCGGGGTCGTGTCGACCGCTGCAGGCCGTGAGGGCGCCCAGGGAGGTCATCGTCAGGGCCAGGGCGGCAACGGGCAGGAGGGCAGCGCCAAGCAGGGCGTTTTGGGACTTGGAGGTCGAAAAAGTCTTTTGATTTCGCATGAAAATCTTCGTTCGTGAGCTGAGCAGGATCTGACCCCAAACCTGCGGGCGAAATGCAACAGATGTGTGACAACCGCGCGACGAGCCGGGGTCAATGACCACGCTGGCGTGTCACGGGCCGCGGTTGGTAGGCTCGTTCGACATGGGGTTGTTCAAGAACCACAAGCAAGGTCTGGCCATGGCGGCGCGCACCCTGGGGCTGTCCCACGACGGGGACTACACCCTGCGGGGGGAACACCAGGGCATCCCGGTACGTGTGCACCTGTGGTCCTCGCGCTCGGACGACAGCACGAATTACTACACGACCGTCGACGCTGGGCACCCCGTCCCGCTGCGCATGAGCCTCGCCGTCACACGGCAGAACGTGGTGGGACGCTTCTTGCGGTCCGCCTTCGGCGGGCAGGACCTCCCGACCGGACACCTGCAGTTCGACGAGCAGTACCGCGTCCGCACGTTGGACCCGGAGCGCGCGGGCGTGCTGTTGGCGGACTCGGGGGTGCGTGGGGCCATGCTCGGAGCGCTGAGCGCCCGACGGAACCAGCTGAGCGTGACGGACGTCGCGAGCAGCATCACGATCAGCAACTGGTACTCGGACCCTGAGGAGCTGCGCGGCATGCTGAACACCACCTACGCGGTGGCAGACAGCATCCGGTCCGCCCGGGGGCGGGTCCCGTTGAGCGACGCGGAGCAGCGCGCCCAAGCGGCCCTGCGTGATGCCGCCACCAGCCTCGGCCTGCCGTGTGACGACGCGCGCCTCGAGGTGGCCGGGCAGCGCGGTCGACAGCACGCCGCCCTCCGCGCGCTCTACCACCCCGCAGGCAACTGGACGACCGAGTTCGAGGTACGCTTCCCCGCCTCCCTCGAGGTGGGACTGCGCCTGCTGCCCCAGGGGGGCTTCTGGAGCACGGTGGGCGAGTTCTTCGGGACGCAGGACATCGAGGTGGGACACCCGGCCTTCGACGCGAAATTCAAGGTCAAGGGCAAGCCCGAGGACAAGATCGCGGCGCTGCTGACGGGGCAGGTGGCCGACCGGATCCTGGCCCTCCACGCCGTGGCGAAGGAGCTGCACGTGGGAGACGAAGGCGTGCGCGCGACGGCCGCGGGCCTGATGGACGACGCCCCCTCGCTGACGCGCTCGATCACAGTGGTGGAGGGCCTCGCGGGCGCCATCACCGAACGGGCCTGGGGCGGCCCGAGCGCCCCCTACAGGTAGCGGCTGATGAGCGAGTGGATCGACGAAGACCTCCCTGCGTCCAAGACGCTGTCCCTCGAGTCGAGCGGGGTCCGCGTTGGCAAGAGCCTGGTGCCGTGGGGATCCGTGCTCGGCGCGCTGGCCCTGCCGGCGGACGCGCCGAAGGAGCTCTACGTGCTGGTGCCGCGCCGTCCCCCCGCGCCGCCGTGGTTCGCGGTGGGCAAGGACGCTTTGCCTGAGGAGCTGCAGCAGCTGGGCCTTTCGGGGTTGGCGCAGCGGATCGACCTCCGCGCGCGTCAGGGGACGTACCGCGACCACGCAGGCCTCGGCGCCCCTCTGCCCCCTGCCGAGCTGCTGAGCCGCGTCATCGCACGACTGGAGATCCCGGGCGCGCTCGAGGTTCCGGTGGGGCACGGACCGGGCGCAGGCTTCAACCGCTTCCTCACCGCAGCCGCCAGCAGCGCCGCCGCGGGAGCGACCGGGCTCGTGGCCGGGCTGATGGTGGCCCCTTCGCTCGCCGGGGCGTTTGCCGGCGTCAGCCTGGCGCTCGGGGCCGCCTCCCCAGCCGGGTGGCACCTGCTACAGGGGCGCATGCGGGGCAAGCCCCGCGTCCTGGTGTTGGCGCCCGACGGGTGCGTGATCGGTTTCCCCGGAGGCGTGCGGGCCTTTGGCTGGAGCGAGATCGAAGGCTTCGGCGAGACCCACGCCGCTCTTCCCGGTCGGCTGAGACCTCTCTACCCCCACCTCGAGGTCACCCTCCGCGACGCCGACGCGAGAGGCGAGGCCGAGCAAGAGGCCACCATCCGGGCGCGCCGCAAGGGGCGCCTGGCGGCGGCCTGGTTCGACGCGCCGCTGCCGCTCATCATCCGGGTGGCGGAAGCGTACCGCCTGCGTCAGACCCGCAGCGCATGATCACGCTGCGCTTCACGGGCGGCACGCTGCTGGCCCTCGGCCTGGCACGGGACGCGAGCCCACCCACGGACGCCTTCGTGTGGGACACACGCAGCGACTGCTACCGGGCGCCGGCGGTGCACTACGCCGACACGGTGCGGGCGCTCCTGCGCGCGGGCTCCGAGTACACCGACGAGGCACGCGACTACCCCGAGTTGGGCAAGACGCTGCGTGTGCACCGCGAGCCACGCTTCTACCAGCGCGAGGCGATGGAGGCCTTTGCGCGGGCGCGCAGCCGCGGGCTGGTGGTGCTGCCCACAGGCGCGGGCAAGAGCCACGTGGCGGTGATGGCCATCGCGAAGCACGCGCGCGCCACCCTCGTGGTCGCGCCCACCCTCGACCTGGTGCGGCAGTGGTACGACCTGCTACGCGCGTCCTTCGGCGGCGAGGTGGGTGTGGTGGGAGGCGGGGATCACCGGGTGCTGCCGCTGACGGTGACCACCTACGACTCGGCGCATCTGCACATGCCGCACCTGGGCGCCCGCTTCGGGATGGTCATCTACGACGAGGTGCACCACCTCCCCGGGGAGAGCTACGCGCTCGCCGCGCGCGGCTACCTCGCCCCGTTCCGGCTGGGCTTGAGCGCGACGTTGGAGCGCGCGGACGGACGCCACGCAGACCTGACCGAGCTGGTGGGCCCGGTCGTGTACCGCAAGGACATCGTCGAGCTCTCGGGAGACTTCCTGGCGGACTACGAGACCGAGAAGGTCAGCGTGGACCTCAGCCCGGACGAGCGCGCGCGCTACGACAAGGCGCGGGGCGTGTACCGGGGCTTCGTGCTGTCGCAGGGCATCCGCATGAGCTCGCCCCACGGCTGGGGGGAGTTCGTGCAGCGCTCGACCTGGTCCGACGAGGGGCAGCGCGCCATGGCCGCCTACCGCGAGCAGCGGCACATCGCGTTCGCCGCCGAGGCCAAGCTCGAGATGGTGGAGCACCTGCTGCACCGCCACCGCGCGGACCGCACGCTGCTGTTCACGCAGGACAACGCCACCGCCTACGACATCTCGCGGCGCTTCCTGGTGCCAGCCATCACGCACCAGACGCGCGTCACGGAGCGCAGCGAGATCCTCGAGGGGCTGGCCAGCGGGCGCTACCGAGCCGTGGTGACGTCGAAGGTGCTGAACGAGGGCGTGGACGTGCCGGACGCGAACGTCGCCATCATCGTGTCTGGCAGCGGGTCGGTGCGCGAGCACGTGCAGCGCCTCGGACGCGTGTTGCGCAAGGTGGGCGACAAGCGCGCCGTGCTGTACGAGCTGGTCACGGCGGACACCCACGAGACGTTCACCAGCGAACGCCGGAGGGAGCACAGTGCTTACCGCTGACATGGTGCGCGCTCGGCGCCGAGGAGACACCCTCACGCTCACCCCGTTGGTGCCGACGGGGCCCAAGGGCGAGCTGGTTCGCGCAGAGCTGATGCAGCTCGCGGAGGACACCCTGGACGCGCTGCGCGCGCACGTGGGTCACTGCCGCGACGACGTCGACGCGGCGCTGGGCGGCCTGGTGGTGCGCGCGGCACTCAAGAAGGTTGCGGCTGGGTTGGCCAAGCTCGCGCTCGACGCGTGCGAGTTCAGCGCCGACGCAGGGGATGAGGCGCGTGCGCTGCGCGCCGAGGTCTTCGGTGCGGCCGCGGCCGCGCGCATGGCGGCAACGTCCCAGCGGGACTTCTCGGTGCAGGACACCGTACGGGCAGCAGCCGAGCGCGTCGGGTGTAGCGTGGACGACTTGATGACGCGCCTCTACGCCGATCTGCGCGGCCAGCACGTGCTCTTGCGCGCGCCGGGGTTTGGCGCGGCGCGGCTGCTATCCGACTACGAGCTGGGGCAGGCTCAAGCGGTGCTCTTGCGCGCGACGTCCGTGCGCGTGGTGGTCTCCGACACGCACGCACCGACGCTGCGCTACCTGTTCCAGAAGCTCAAGTTCCACGGGCTGCTGTTCGAGATCGCGCCCCTGGCCAGCGCTGGCGCGGGTTCGGACGGGACCGCTCCCGCGCAACCGACGCGCTATGCCATCACGCTCGACGGACCGCTCAGCCTGTTCCAAGCGTCCACCAAGTATGGCCTCGCGCTCGCGCTGGTGCTACCCGCGCTGCGAGCCTGTGCGTTGTTCGAGCTCGAAGCCGACGTGCTGTGGGGACCCCAGCGCGACTCGCTGCGCTTCACCCTCCGCGGCGGGCGCGATGTGTCCCCCGATGGCGCCCGGATGGACGACGACGCCGAGCCGCCGGAGGTACGGGCGCATCGGCAAGAGCCCGCGCAGCGCCCCGAGGTGGAGGCTCTGGTGGCCTCGTTCGAGAAGCTGGACGGGCCGTGGCGCGCTGCCGCATCCGGCGAGATCCTCAACGTGCCGGGCCTGGGCGTGTGCGTGCCAGACGTCACCTTCACGCACCGCGAGAGCGGCCAACGGGTACACCTCGAGGTGCTCGGGTTCTGGAGCCGTGATGCGGTGTTTCGGCGCCTTGCGCTCATCGAGGCGGGGCTCGATGCGCCCATGATCCTCGCCGTCCCAGCGCGGTTGCGGGTGAGCGAAGCCGTACTCGACGACGAGCAGAGCGGCGCGCTGTATGTGTTCAAGAGTGTGCTCTCCCGCAAGGCCGTGCTCGAGCGGCTGGACGCGCTTCGAACACGCACCTGAAGCGCACGGCTACGCACGCCCGGGAGGGCGCGGGCACGTTTCCACCCGCGGACTTCACGACCGCCCCGGTGCGTCCCGCAGGGCCACGCAGACCGGTGTGAGTCGCCCGCCAGCGGGCGGGCGCAGGAGAGCGGCGACAAGCGAGCCAATTGCGGTGTCTTTTCAGCATGTTACAACCGCAGTCCGAGGTTGCTCGCGGCCCCGAACGGGAGTACACTCGGCCCGACTTCGCGGGCCCCTGCCCGCTCGATCCAAGGGCTCCATGGCCAACGAAGAAAACGCACCCGAGGGCGGCGCACCTGCCGCCGCTCCCAACGACTACGACCAGAACGCCATCCAGGTGCTCGAGGGCCTCGAGGCCGTGCGCAAGCGGCCGGGCATGTACATCGGCGATCCGCACGACGGAACGGGCCTGCACCACCTCGTGTGGGAGGTGGTCGACAACGCCGTGGACGAGCACCTAGCCGGGCACTGTGACCGCATCACCATGACCATCCACCCGGACGGCAGCGTCACGGTAGTGGACAACGGCCGCGGCATCCCGGTGGGCATGCACGCCAAGGGCGTCAGCGCGGCCGAGGTGGTCATGACGCAGCTGCACGCGGGCGGGAAGTTCGACAACGAGAGCTACAAGGTCTCCGCCGGTCTGCACGGCGTGGGCGTGTCGGCCGTGAACGCGGTCAGCGACTGGCTGCGCCTCGAGATCCGCCGCGAAGGCAAGGTCTGGTACCAGGAGTACAAGCGCGGCGTGCCGCAGGCGCCGATCGAGGCCATCGGCGAGAGCAAGACCACGGGGACGAAGGTGTCGTTCATCCCGGACCCGACCATCTTCTCGATGACCAACTTCAGCTTCGACACGCTGAGCAACCGTCTGCGCGAGATCTCGTTCCTCAACGCCGGCTTCGAGATCACGCTCACGGACGAGCGCCCCGAGGGCAAGACCGTGGTGCACCGCTTCGACGGCGGCATCCGCGAGTTCGTCGAGACGCTCAACAAGAACCGCACCCCGCTGCACGACGACGTCATCTACTTCAGCGCCGAAAAGGATGGCGTGATGGTGGAGATCGCCATGCAGTGGAGCGACGCCTACAGCGAGTCGATCTACCCGTACACCAACAACGTCCGCAACAAGGATGGCGGCACGCACCTCACCGGCCTGCGCACCGCCATCACGCGCGTCATCAACACGTACGGCACGGACGAGAAGCTCCTCAAGGACCTCAAGAACCCGCTCGCCGGCGAAGACGTGCGCGAGGGGCTGACCTGCATCATCAGCGTCAAGCACCCCGACCCGGCGTTCTCCTCGCAGACCAAGGACAAGCTGGTCTCGAGCGAGGTGCGCGGCATCGTCGAGAGCATCGTCGGTGACGAGTTCGCGGCATACCTGCAGGAGAACCCGCGCTCGGCCAAGCGCATCGTCGAGAAGACGGTGCTGGCCGCGCGCGCTCGCGAAGCCGCCCGCAAGGCGCGCGAGATGGTGCAGCGCAAGGGCGCGCTCGACCCCAGCAACCTCCCCGGCAAGCTGGCCGACTGCCAGAGCAAGGACCCGGTGGAGAGCGAGATCTACATCGTCGAGGGTGACTCGGCCGGTGGCTCGGCCAAGCAGGGCCGCAACCGGCGCTTCCAGGCCATCCTGCCCCTGCGCGGCAAGATCCTGAACGTGGAGCGCGCGCGCTTCGAGAAGATGCTTAGCAGCGCCGAGATCGGCACGCTCATCACCGCGCTCGGGTGCGGCGTGCGGGGCGGCGAGAACTTCGAGGTCGACAAGCTGCGCTACCACCAGGTCATCATCATGACCGACGCCGACGTGGACGGTTCGCACATCCGCACGCTGCTGCTGACCTTCTTCTACCGGCAGATGCCCGAGCTCATCGAGAAGGGCTACCTCTACATCGCGCAGCCGCCGCTCTACAAGTTCACCAAGGGCAAGAAGGTGCGCTACCTGAAGGACGATCCGGCGCTCAACGCGCACCTGATCGAGAGCGGCGCAGACAACCTGCTGGTGCGCGCCGACAGCGGCAGTGTGCCGCTCACGGGCGACCCGCTGAAGGCGCTGCTGCGCGACCTCGAGCGTTTCCGCACGCTGGTGGCCAACGCGCGTCGCCGGGCCGAAGGGGCCGTGCTGCACGCGCTGATCCGCGCCACCTCGCTCACCCCGGCTGGCCTGAAGGACCGTGAGCAGGTGGACGCCGCCGTGGCGGGTCTGCGCACCTACATCGAGACCCACCACGACGACCTCGCCCCGCTGCGCATCGACGTGCTGCGCGACGACGAGCACGAGCGCTTCGCCCTCGAAGTGACCACGCGCGCGGGCATCGCCGAGCGCCGCACCACCCTGGACTTCGACCTCCTGAGCGGCGGTGACATCGCGGAGCTGCGGCGCATCGAGGACGGCATCAAGGCCATCGGCGCGGCGCCCTACACGGCCGTCACGCTGGACAAGAGCGGGGCCGAGAGCAGCGACGCCCAGACCCTCGACACCATCGACGCGCTCTGGACGTTCATCGACGCGCGCGCACGCAAGGGCACCAGCATCCAGCGCTACAAGGGCCTGGGCGAGATGAACCCCGAGGAGCTGTGGGAGACCACCATGGACCCGGACACCCGCTCGCTGCTGCAGGTGCGCATCGACGACGCGGTGGAAGCCGAGGAGATCTTCAGCGTGCTCATGGGCGACCAAGTGGAGCCGCGCCGCGCCTTCATCGAAGACAACGCGCTCAACGTGACCAACCTGGACATCTGACCGCGCAGGCGTTCACGGCGGGCCACCCGCTGGCGCGCGCCGCTGCCATCCCGGGGCCGAGCCCCCCCTGACCCGAACGGAGCCCCCCACGTGCTGTACGACCTCGGCGATCGCCGCGTCTCCATCCTCGGCGATGTGTACGTCGCCCCCTCTGCCTCCGTCATCGGCAGCGTGGTGCTCCACCCCGACAGCAGCGTGTGGTTCGGCGCCGTCATCCGCGGCGACGCGGACATCATCACCGTCGGACCCGAGAGCAACGTGCAGGACAACGCGGTGCTGCACGCCGACCCGGGCATGCCCCTCACCCTCGGCCGCGGCGTCACGGTGGGCCACCACGCCATGGTCCACGGCTGCACCATCGGCGACTACAGCCTGATCGGCATCCACGCCGTGGTGCTCAACGGCGCCGTCATCGGCAAGAACTGCGTCATCGGCGCCAACGCCTTCGTGCCCGAGGGCAAGGTCATCCCCGACAACTCCCTCGTCATGGGCACCCCCGGCAAGGTCGTCCGCACCCTGGACGACGCCGCCGCCGCAGGCACCCGCATGTCCGCCGCCGTCTACGTCGCCAACGGCCGCCGCTACCGCGAACAGCTCGTCCCCCGGGGCTAACACGCCCGCACGCGGCCCCTCGCACGCCCCGAGCGCCGCCCCCGAGTCCCCGGACCCCAGCCGCGCCCACCCAAGCCCGATCCCCGATCCCCGATCCCCGGATCCCAGCCGCGCCCACCTGAGCCCCTTCGCGTCCAGAAGCGCATCCCGCGAGTCCCCCCGAGCCTCATTCGCGCTCACCTGAGCCCCTTCGCGTCCAGAAGCGCATCCCGCGAGTCCCCCAGCCACAGTCGCGCACGCCGAGCACCTACCGCCCGAAAGAGGATCTCCCGAGTCCCGCAGCTACAGTCGCGCACCCCGGGCACAGACGTCCGTGAGGGAGAGGGGAGCGCCGACCACGGGTGTTGGGGGGGCCCCATTGCAAGCGCCCTGGCGCGCCGCAATGGGGGAGGCACCGCAGGGAGCGCCTGCGCGACCGGGCCCGTGGCCGGCGCTCCCCTCTCCCGTTCACGATCACCTTCCCGCCCACACCACCGAACCCGGAGCGGACTGGTGAGCTCCTCGCCCCATGGGTGCATTGACAGCCGCGCGCTCCCCTCTACACTCGGCCACCTATGTCCAGCTCCGATCAGCTCCTCGACAAGCGCATCCTCGACCGCAACCTCGCCAAGGGCCTCATCACGCAGAAGGAGGTCGACAAGCACCTCGCGGGGTTGGCCGACAACAGCGCCAACGCGGAGTACCTGGACCCGGCCGCGAGCCTGGCCGAGGAGCTCGAGGCCATCGAGGGCGCGCTGAGCAAGCAGGCCGCGCACAAGAGCAGCGCGAGCCCCGCCGCGAGCGCCAGCCGGAGCACCGACGACGACGACAGCGACGACGACGACCTCGATGACGATGACGACGACGCGCTGGACGACGACGATGATGACGACGCGGACGACGAGGCCAACGAGGCCTGAGCTCGCGCGAGGGACACCATGAGCGACGAAGACACGGTCGAGCACGACACAGAAGAACAGAGCGCTCCGGCGATCGACTTCAACACGTTCGTGCTGTCGCTGAGCGCATCGGCGCTGGTGGACCTGGGCGCCATCGAGGTGGCGGGCAAGAAGGCGGAGAAGAACCTGCCGCTCGCCCGCCACACCATCGACTGCCTGGTGCTGCTGGAGCAAAAGACGGCGGGCAACCTCACGGGCGAAGAGGAGCGGCTGCTCAGCCAGCTGCTCGACGACCTGCGCGCCAAGTACCGCGCCGCCGGCGGACAGTAGCCGCGCGGCCTGGGGTCAGCCCCCGAGCAGGTGCAGCAAGCCGCCGAGCCCGGCGCCCACCGCCACACCCATGAGCGTACCGGACAAGCGGATCATCTCCAGCTGACGCCGGGTCTGCCACTCCAACATCGCGCGGAAGTCGCTGGCGGGCTGCTCCTTCAGCGACTCGCGCACCGCGTTGCCGACTCCGTCGCTGACGCTCTGGTCGATGCGCTCCACCAGCAGGTTGCGAACGCTCACGGCGATCTCGTAGTCCTTGAGCGTGGGCATGCGGCGCAGCTCGTCGCGTTGCGCCTCGATCCAGGCCGTGACGGCCGTGACCACGACCGGACGCGCGCGCTCCAGCAACGCAGCGATGGCGTTGCGGCGCTCGAGCTCGGTCAGCGCGTCCCACGCGTGCAGGTACGCGGCCACGCCCGTGCTCAGCAGGAAGTCCGTACGCTTCTCGAGCGCCTTGACCAAGACGTTGTCGGCGCTGGGCAACGAGTCGTCCCGGAACTGGACGGCCGCCTCCTTCAGCTCCTGCACGATGCGCTCCTTCTTCGCGATGCCCAGCGAGCGGAAGATGCCGACGTACTGCTTGAGGGCCGCGTCGATGACCTCGGCCGACTCGGGTTGGTCCAGCACCACGAGCACTGCCTCGGCCAGACACGTCCGGAACACCGGCTCCATGCGCGCGTCGCGCGTCACGTCGTCGACGCGTGTGGTGCCGAAGTCTCCCAGCTCGAACGCGACCGCCTCGGGTACGATGCGCTTCTCGATGGAGGCGACGACCCCCTCGACCTTGGCGACCAGCTCGTCCCGCGAGCCGAGCTCCTTGTCCAGGCGCGCGTAGAGCGCGTCGCGCGTGGCGGGGCTGTCGAGCACCGCGTCCACCTGCTTGCGGATGACGTGCTCGCTGAGCAGCTCGTCGCGGACCCAATCGCCGATTCCGTCCGCCACGTCGTCGCGATGGAGCTCGACGGTGCGGTAGGTCTTCACCACGGCGAACCAGTCACACAGGCCCCCCACCAACGCCCCCTCGAGGCCGTGGAGCAGTACCGCGACCCACAGCGCGTGGGGCAGGACACCGTGACCCTGCAAGAGCGCGACCGTGACGCACGCGATGGCCGCCAACACGAGCAGACCCGTTGCCAAGCGCCAACGCGCCAGGTACGGCGGCTCGCCCTTGCGCGCAGGGGCACCGCCGGCGCCCGTGCTGGCGGCAGGCGAACCGGCGGCGGGCGCCTGGGGGATGGGGGCGTCAGTCGTCATACAGCGTCCTGGCCGCGAGGCCACTGCGAGCATGACAGAAAACAGGCCCGAAGCGAGCGTGGCGGGCGCGGACACAATGCGCCAAGCTGCGGCTCGGTGAGCCTCCCCACATGACCTTCGCGCAGCCCCGCCCCCCCATCGCGCTCGACGCCATCCTCGATGACCCGAGCGACGTCCACACGCTCGTGCGCGCGGGTTCCCCGTACTGGTCGGTGCAGCGCTACGTCGAGAACCTGGACCAGCTGCGCGCGCTGTCGGAGGCTGGCCAGGACGAAGCGAGCCACGACGAAGACGCGGAGCGCTCCGACTCGGTCCTGGCCGTGGCGAAGAAGCCAATGCTCGTGGCGCCCTGGTTCCGCGGCGATTGGTGCGTGCCGGGGCAGCCCTCCGTGCCTGGCGTGGCACGCTTCCTCGAGCACCCCGCGCTCATCGACGCCGCGCGGCGCTTGATGGACGCCGCCGTGGTGCGCCCCGAACACGTATACGTGAACCTCAACCCGCCGCTCCCCAAGGTGGACCCCGGCCACGTAGATGTGCCCTGCTTTCGCGGCGCCACGCGTGGTCGCCTGCCCGTGTGGCTGCTGCAGGTCATGCACAAGTCCGAGCTGTTCACGCGCTGGTACGTGCCCACCGCCACGGCCGTGACGTGGTTCTACAGCGGCGTGGGCGGTGGCTTCACGTATTGGCCCGACGGCCCGGACGCGGCGCCGCGCTCGCGCCCGTGCATGAGCAACACCGCGCTGATGGGCGACAACGACTACATGTTCCACGCGGTGGAGGCCATCGGGGGGAACGACCGCGAGGTCCCGATGGGCCTCAGCCTCGACGCCACGCTGCGCGCCACGGACGACGGCTACGTGCTGGAGGACCGTGGACGCGATGCCACCGGGGCGCTCACGGACGAGGTCGTGGAGCGCAAGCGGTATCGGCGCGACGAAGTGCGGCTGAGCGTCTCGTGGAAGGCCCTCTGCTTCGCGACGGAGCGCGACGCGGTGCGCTATGACACAGGGGAAGAGGCGCTCGACGACGGCCAAATCCTCGACACCTTCGTGGGCGACCTCCGCGCCCGCGGGCTGAGCTTCGAGACGCCCCCGGACCTGCACTCGAGCGCCGCGTTCACGGCGCTGCTGACGCGTACCTACCGACGCGCTCCCACGGTGTTCGCCGTCCGGTCATGAGCGCGCTTGCTGCGACCGCGAATCACGCAACGCGTGACGACGCCTCCCCCCGCGAGACGTCCGTCTACGTCCACTTCCCCTACTGCGCGCGGAAGTGCCCCTACTGCGACTTCGCCACGCGCGGCGTGCCCGCCCACAGCATCCCGCACCGCGAGTATGCAGACGCCGTGCTGAGCGAGCTCCGCGCGCGCGCGGAGCAGCTGGGCCCGCGCACGCTGCGCTCCGTGTTCTTCGGCGGGGGCACGCCTTCGCTGTGGGAGACCACCGAGCTCGCTCGCGTGTTGCGCGGCATCCTGTCCGCCTTCCCAGAGCACTGCGAGGGGCTCGAGGTGACGGTCGAGTGCAACCCCAACAGCTTCGATGACGCGAAGGCGGCGGGGCTGGCCGAGGCGGGTGTCAACCGCGTGTCCCTCGGCGTGCAGTCCGTCGATGACGCGCGCCTGCGTTTCCTCGGGCGGCTGCACGACGCCGAGCAGGCGCTTGCCGCGGTGCGCACGGCGGCGCGACACATCCCCCGGGTCAGCGCCGACCTCATGTTCGGCATGCCCGACCAGGAGAGCGGGGCCCTGCGCGCAGAGGTCGCGCGGGTGCTGGACCTCGGGGTGCGCCACGTCTCGTGCTACGCGCTCACCATCGAGCCCGACACGCACTTCGGCGCGCTGCACCGAGAGGGCAAGCTGCGCGTGGCGAGCGAGGATCATTACGCGGACATGTTCGCGGCGGCGGAGCAGGCCTTCGCGGGGCAGGGGCTCCTGCACTACGAGGTCAGCAACTACGCGGTGCCCGGCGAGGAGAGCCAACACAACCTGCACTACTGGCGCGCGGGCGACTACCTGGGCCTTGGCGCAGCGGCGGTGGGCTGCCTGAGCGGCGGCCCGGGGAGCGCCTATCGCTACCGCAACCAGCCCGATGGTCACGCCTACGTGCAGACGTTCCACGATGGCGCGGAGGCACGCGAGGCGGAGCGCGAAGCGCTCGACGGCCAGACGCTGCTGCGCGAGGCGTTGATGCTGGGGCTGCGCACCGCCGAGGGGGTGGACGTGGCGCACGCCGAGCAGCGCGCCGGGCTACCGCTCGAGACGGGCCGGGGCCCCGCGCTGCGCACCGCCCTCGCGCGCGGCCAGGTCGTGCTAGACGGAGGGAGGCTGCGCGTTCCTCACGAGCAATGGCTCGCGCTGGACGGTATCGTCGCGTCACTCTTCTAGCCCCATGACCGCGCCCTCCCCCAGCACCGCGCCGCACACCGCCATGCGCACCACCGACATGCCGCTCGACGCGGTGTGCACGGAGAAGCTCACCAAGCTGTACGGCACGACGCGCGCGCTGCTGGACCTCGACGCGCGCTTCGAGCCCGGCGAGGTGACCGTCGTCTCTGGCCCCAACGGCTCGGGGAAGAGCACGCTGCTCTCGCTGCTGGCGCAGACCGCGCGGCCGACCAGCGGCCACATCCGCTACGACGCGCGCCTCTACGACGACGCCACCTTGCGCGCCGCCGTGGGCCTCGTGGCGCACGACGCGCTGCTCTACCCGGACCTGACGGGCGTCGAGAACCTCACGCTCTACGCCGCGCTCTACAGCGTGCGCAACGCACCCTCCCGCGTGGAGGAGCTGCGCGAGCGCTTCGGGGTGGGCCGCTTTGGCGAGCGACCGGTCCGCACCTACTCGCGTGGGCAGCTGCAGCGTGTGGCGCTGTGCCGGGCCCTGCTGCACGCGCCGCGCATCCTGCTGCTGGACGAGCCCACCAACGGGCTGGACGCGGACTCGATCGAGCGACTGGCCGACGCCATCGCGGCCGAGCGCGCGCGCTCGGTGGTGCAGGTGCTGGTCACCCATGACAGCGCGTTTGCCGAGCGCGTGGGGGACACACACATCGCGCTGCGAGCCGGGCGGCGCCTCCCCACGAGCGAGGCTACGTCGTGAGCGTCGACACATCCGGCAAGCGACGCCCGCCAAAACGCCTGGGTCTGCTGCGAGGCGCACAGCTGATCGCATCGAAGGACCTCCGCATCGAGGCCCGCACTCGCGAGGTGACCGCCACCACCGGGCTGTTCGCGCTGCTCGTGGTGGTCATGGCCGCGCTCTCGTTCTACCTGACCCAAGACCTGGCCCGGCAGATCGCCCCCGGCGTGCTGTTCGTCTCGCTGAGCTTCGCGGGCGTGCTGGGGATGGGCCGCAGCTGGGCGCGGGAGCGCGAGCTGGGCGCCCTGCGTGGACTGCTCATGAGCCCCATCCCACGCGCGTCCATCTACCTGGGCAAGCTCGCGTCCACCATGGTGTTCCTGGGGCTCATCGCGCTGCTCCTGCTCCCCATCGTGGGGCTCTTCTTCCACCTCGAGCCCGACGTGACCCTGCTCGTGGTTCTGGGCATTACGCTGCTCACCTGCTTCGGCTTTGCGGCCGCAGGCACGCTGTTCGCGGCGCTGACGGTGCAGACCCGCGCGCGCGACCTGATGCTCAGCGTGGTCGTGTTCCCGCTGGTGACGCCCACGCTCCTGGCCGGAGTGCTGGGCGCGCGGGAGGTCCTTGGGGGCGCCCCGCTGACCGAGGCGCTCGACTGGCTATTGTTGCTTGGCGCGTGCGACCTGCTGTTCCTCGCCGCAGGAGTGCTGTTGTTCGACACGCTGCTCTCGGAGTGACGCGCGACCCCCGGCCGGGTGCGCCCGTCAGCGCGCGGCCAGTCCGAGGAACTCGAGCAGCCACTCGGTGAACACGGCGCAGGCCAACGCCCACGGGATGAGCCCGATGAACGACCCGATCACGTACTGACGCAGGCGGACGCTGGACATCGCCAGCGCATAGTTGAGCGGCGGCGCGAAGGCGAAGAGCATGCGCAGCACCGTGACGACCGCCACCGGACGCTCGTCCATGAGCTCGAGCACCTTGCGCATGATGGGCCACTTGATCTCGCCCAGCGGCTGACCGCCCACTCGGCGCACCAAGACGAAGGTGCACGTCACGGAGATGACCCCGCCGATGAAGCCGGCGACGCCGCCCACGACCTCCCCGTACGCCACGACGGCTGCAAGCACGAACACCATGCCGGGGATGTGCATCAGCTCGCCCAGGCAGAACACCACGAGGTAGATCACGAACCCGAGGACGCCGAGCTCGCTCATGAACGCGCGGATCTTGGGGACCGTCAGGTGCTCGGCCAGACCCGTGACCTTGCCGAGGACCACCAAGCCCACCAGCAAGGCGGCGAGCAGCACGAGGCGCCAGGTCTTGGTCTTCTCGGGCGGGGGCGCCGGCGTCGCGTCGTCTGTCATCGGTCGATCCTTCTAGCGTGTCTCCGCGTCCGAGTCGCGGGGTATCGAAACCCGGGCGTCGTCGCGGCGCGTCGCCCGCTCGGAGCGCCCTACGCGCGCGACAGGAAGACGTCGGTCAAGAGACGCACCGCGGGCGGCACCGGGCGCCCCGCAGCGAGCAGAATACCGGGTTCCGAGGCCGGTGACGGATACGCGACGGGGAGCACGACGAGCCGCCCTTGCGCCGCATAGCGATCGAGGACCGAGCGCGGCCCCAGCACGATGGTGTCAGACGCCTCCGCGAGCGCCGTGAGGACCTCGTAGTTGTCGCACAGCACATCGGCGGTGAGACCGCGCCCAGGACCGAGCATCTCCTCGACGAAGCGACGCATGCGCGGCGGCGGTGTCGCGCCCGCGCGCGGGTAAGAGAAGAGGTCCGGAAGGGTGGCTCGTTCGCCCAGGGCCGCCAGCGGGTGCCCAGGCCGGACGGCGCCCGCGATCGGGTCGGGGCCGAGGGTCTCCACGTCGAACTCCCCATCAGTCCGCTGCTCCCAGTCGGCGACCACCAGGTGCAGCCGCCCCGCGACGAGCGCGGGCGCCAACTCCTCGGTCGCCGCGACGCGCACCACGACGCGCACGTCCGGCGCGAGCGCGCGGAACCGGGCGAGCGCGGCCGGGAGCGGGCCGAGCGCCACCACGGGACCGACCCCGATCTGCAGCTCGTCCAAGTGCTGCTCGCGATGAAGCGCCGCCTCGCGCTCGAGATCCCCTGCCGCGGCGAGCATCGCCCGCGCACGCGCGAGTACACGGCCATGCAGCGCGTTCGGGCGGAGGCGCCGCCCAGAGCGATCGAAGAGGGGGCTGCCCAGCGCGTCCTCGAGGGCCGCGATCGACTTCGTCAGCGCGGACTGGCTGAGGTGCAGCGCGCCGGCGGCGGCGTGGAGCGTCCCGTGTTCCTCGAGCGCGACCAGGTGCACGAGGTGCCGGAGCTCGAAGGGCGGCAATTGATTCTCACCAGGCATGTTTAGATGAAAACATACCACTTGTAGGAAGTTTTCATGGAAACCATCGTGTGTCCATGACGCTCCGCCTGACCATCCTCTCCATCGGCCTGACCTTCGGGCTCCTCGAGCTCTGGCGCTCCCCACCTCGAGGCCGCAGCGGACGCCAGCTGGCCTTCGACCTCCTGTCGAGCGCCGCGGTGGGTCTGGTCGTGAGCCCGCTCGTCGCGCTGACCGTGAGCGCCCTCCTGGACGTGGCCTCGCCGAGCAGTCGCAACGCGTTGGCCGACCTCCCGCTCTGGGCCGCCGTGGGGCTCTTCCTCGTTGGGGACGACCTGACGCAGTACCTCTGGCATCGCGCGTCGCACAGCGTCCCGTTCCTGTACACGCTCCACCGCGCGCACCACTCCGCCCGCTACATGAGCGTGTCGATGATGTACCGCAACAACGTCTTCTACTACGCCCTCATGCCCAGCCTGTGGGTCAGCGGTGCCCTCGTCCACGCGGGGCTGGGCGCCGTCTACGCGGGCTACCTCGCGGTCAAGCTCACGGTCATCGCTGGCGCGCACTCCAGCGTCCGCTGGGACGAGCGCCTCTACCGTGTGCGTTGGCTCTCGCACGTGATGTGGGTCGTCGAGCGTATTGTCTCCACGCCCTCCACCCACGCGATGCACCACGGCCGGCACGCGGACGACGGTGTCACCCACTACGCCGGCAACTACGGCAACCTGCTGTTCTTCTGGGACGTGCTCTTCGGCACGGCGCGCATCACGCGCCGCTACCCAGAGGCCTACGGCATCGAGAACCTGGCGCCCGAGTCCGCCACGACCGAGCTGCTCTGGCCGCTGGTGCCGCTGCGTGGCGAAGGTCGCGCTGCCGAGGCAACGACCACTCTCCCCGACGCGGCCGAGTAGGAGGTCGCTGCGGCGCCAACGAAACGGACATCGGCGTCGTCGGCGAGCTTGCCGCGCGCGACGTGATACAGAAGCGCGCATGTCCACCGACCTCGAGGTCGTGATCGACCCGGACGTGCTTCGCCTGCGGGTGAGCGAAGCCACGGCCGCCGAGAACCTCACGCGACTGCGCACCTTGGCGCCGCTGCTGGTGGTGGTCCACGCGGTGCACGTGGTGGTGTTTGCGGCCTTCCGCCCAGACTCCCTGCTGGACCAAGCGGGCTCCGCGCGCGCAGAGAGCTGGCGGCTCGCGATCGCGGGCGCACACGCAGCGGCCACGGTGGTGAGCCTGTCCGCCACCCTCCTCATGCGGCGTCTGGGGCGCGCGACGTCGGACGCCGCTCGGCGCTTCGCGCTGATCATGGCCGGGCTCTACCTCGTGTTCGGCGCGCTGCTGACGGGCATCGACCAACTCGTCACCAACTCGATCAACGCCTACCTCGCGGTGTCTCTCGGGGTGGCGCTGCTGACCCGAGCGACCACGGTCCAGACGGTCGCCGCCTACACCCTCGCGTTCCTCGTCCTGGTAGGTGTCTGCGCGCGCACGCAGCCCGACTCGGCGCAGCGGCTGTCCGTCATCGTGAACGCCCTCACGGCCACGGCGCTCGGCCTGGGTCTCTCCCTGTACGCCAACCGCATGACGCGGCGGCGCACGCACCAGCGTCTCTTGATCGAGGCGCAGCGGCGCGCGCTGACCGAGACCAACGCGCGGCTCTCCTCGGAGGTGGCCGAGCGGCGCCGGGCCGAGGAAGAGCTGACACACCTGGCCACTCACGACGTGCTGACCGGGCTGCCCAACCGCCGCGCGTTCGCGCGCACGCTCGAGGACGCCATGGGCGAGGCGCGGGCGGGGCGCCCCAGCACCGTGGCGCTGCTCGACCTCGACCACTTCAAGCGCATCAATGACACCTACGGACACGCGCAGGGCGACGAGGTGCTGCGCGACACGGCCCGTGTCATCCGCGAGGCCCTGCGCACCGACGACCACGCGGCGCGGCTGGGCGGCGAGGAGTTCGGCGTGCTGCTGCGCGGCACCGACGCTGGCGATGCCGGGGCCCTGCTGGACGGGCTGCGCGTGCGTATCTCGGAGCTGCGTTGGCCGGTGTCGGACCTGCGGCTCACGACCAGCATCGGTTTCACGGCGCTGCACGGGGAGGACAACCTCGACGCGCGTGAAGCCCTGCGCCGCGCGGACGCGGCGCTCTACCGTGCCAAGGAGGGCGGACGCGACCGCCTCGTGTCCGCCGACGAGCCCGCCTGAACGCAGACGGGCCGCCGCCAGATGGCGCGGATCGTGCGACCCCAGCTCTCTCCAACACGGTCGCTCAGGACCGTCGACGCAACCGGGCGTCACCCGAGACGGCTTGCGGTACGCCTCGGCCGTTCAGGCGCTCGCGACCTTCGCGACCGCACCCCAGCGACGGTAGGCCTCGGTCGCCCGCGACGCCTCCCGGTCGGCCTCCTCGTCCCTCTCCAGCGCGCGGAGACCGCCTGCCATGAGCTCGTGCGTGAGCGCAACATCGCCGAGCCACGCACCAGCGCGCGCTCCGTCGAGCGCCTGGGCGAAGCGCCGCAACGCCTCCTCGGCGTCCCCGTCGACCTGCATCAGCGCACCCTCCGCCAGCGTCAGACGGTGCGCGAAGTTCATCGGAGCGTGCTGCGCGAGCGTCCGCAGCGCTTCGCGGCTGGCGTCGAGCGAGGGGCGCAGCGCAGCGCGCTCGTCCGCGCTCAGGTCCCCCCAGGCGGCGCAGCCGGCCAACACCGCGAACTGATGGAACAGCGGTAGCATCCAGCACGACGGGATGGCGTCCAGGTACCCGCGCGCGCGCTCGAAGTGCTCGCTCGCGGCCCGCGGGCGCCCGAAGTGGTAGCGCGCCATGCCGATGACGACGTGGTGGATGGCGATGCTTCCGCGCGCACCGGCCTCGACGTCCGCAGCGAGGATGGACGCCTCGTCGAAGTCGGCGTCGTCCAGCGTCCACGGCTCGTCCTTGGCGCCCGTCAGCGCGCGCAGCAGCTGCTCGAACGGCGCGTGCAGGTGCGCCGCGTTGATCTGGCCCGTCGCGCGGATCTGCTCGCCCAGCCGCAGCGCGTCGTCGCGCAGCGGCTCGAGGGGCTCACCCGCCGCGAACGCCATGTACGTGTACATGTGCGCGGCGAAGGCGCCGTACTCGAAGTCTCCCGTGCGCTGCGCCACCTCGAACACGTCGCGGGACATGGGCAGCACGCTGCGCAGCGGCACCATCCACGAACACACGAAGTTGAAGGCCACGTGCCGGGTCGCCGCCTCGAGGCTGCGGTCGGGGAAGCGCGCGATCAGCTCGATCGCGAGCTTCCCCCAGTCGTGCGAGACGGGATAGAGGCCCGCCGAGTTCATGATCAACCCGAAGAGGGCCAGGGCGTTGGGTGTCGCGCTGGAGAGCCCGCGCTCCACGGAGGTGGTCACGAGGTTGCACGCCATCAGCGCCAGCAGGTTGGGCCGCGCGAAGAAGGCCACCGGACACAGGCGCACCTGGATGCGCATGGCGGCCAGGACGTGCGGGTCGTCCGCGTCGGGCAGCGCCGAGAAGCCATCGACCCCGATGCGACCGAGCTCGGCCAACGTGTGACCGAACGCCGCGCCGACGGTGCCCTCGTCGGGGTCGAGCGGCAGCTGGACCCCGAGCAGGCCGAGCGCCTCGAGTCCCGCGTCGAGCGCCGCGAGGTAGTCGTGGCGAGTAGCCAGCGCGTCCACCTCGACGGCGCGCACGGACATCTGGTCCAAGAGCGACCGCGCGTTCGACTTCACCGCCTCGACGCGCGCGTGCATCACGGTCGCGGCGCCCGTCAGGTGGGCTGCCTCTGCGCCCCCCGCGTGGAGCCCGAGCGCGGTGTCGTAGGCGTTGGCCCACGCGTCTTCCGGGAGCAGCGCGAGCCCGTCTTCGAAGCAGCGGAAGGCCAGCGCGAAAGACGCGGCCTGCCGCGCCTGACGACCCGCGAGGAGGTGCAGCTCGGCCGCCCGCAGCCGCTCGCTCGCCTCGACCAAGAGGGGCTCGGCGGCGCCCAGGTGCCGCACGGTGTCGAACAGCCACGGGCCCGGGTCGTCGCGGTCGAGCGCCGCGACCAGCGCTCGGCCGAGCGCGAGGTGTAGCGCGCGCGTGTGCTCCGGCGTGAGCGCCGCCAGCACCGACTCACGCATGCGGTCGTGGTAGATGCCGAGGCGGCCATCCGCGCGTACGCCCGCGCTCTGGACGAAGTGCCCACGATGTAGCGCGCTCAGCACGCCAGGGACGTTGCCCTCGAGCCCCGCCGCAGCACACACCACGGCGCGCGGGATGGGGTTGTTCGCCACCGCGAGCACCTCGACCACACGGCGCTCGGCATCCGGCAGCGCTCGCGCGCGCTGGGCGAGGGCGTGGTCCAGGCGCACGACGCGACCGCCGTGCTGCGCTGCGGCGTGCGCGAGCTCTTCGAGGAAGAACGGGACACCGCCCGACTCCGTGGCGATGGCAGGTGCCAAGTCGGGTGAGAGCCCGAGCGACGTCAGCGTCTCGCGCGCGAGCTCGAGCGCTGCCTCGTCGTCGAGCGGGTCGAGCGAGATGACCACGGCGCGCTGCTCCGGAGGCAACGCCGAAACCGCGCCGAGGAAGCGCGCCACCTCTCCGCGTTGGGAGGCCTCGGCCGGTCGCAGGGACAACACCATCAGCAGCCCGGGCGGCCCACCGTGCAGCAACCGGAAGAGCAGGGACATGCTGTCTGCGTCGGCCCACTGCAGGTCGTCCACCTCCAGCACCAGCGGTGCGCGCGCCGCCAGCTTCACGAACAGCTGATAGAGCGCCTCGAGCACACGCCGGCGCAGCTCGAGAGGCGCGACCTCGCCGGTGGGTGCCGCGGGCACGAGCTCGCCGCGCGAGAGCACCGGGAAGACCTGCGTCAGCTCGCCGAACCACGGAGGCAGCAGCTGCGCCAGCTGCTCGTCGTCGTACGCGGCCAGCTTCACCGCGAGGGCGTCGATCATGCCGTCGAACGCCTTGTAGGGAACGGACTCGCGCTCGTAGCAGCGCCCGTGCAGCACCAACGACCCGGGCACGTCGCCTCCGCTACGGAAGCTGCTGTGCACCAAGGCGCTCTTGCCCACCCCGGAGCCCCCCTGAACCAACGTGACGACGCTGCCCCCCTGGGCGACGCGCGCCCACGCGTCTCGAAGCAAGGCCTGCTCGCGTGCCCGTCCCACGAGGCGCCGCGCCGACGGATCCTCTGGCGCTGCGCGGTGCTCGATGCCGAGCGCCTCCCGCACCTCGGCGATGCTGGGCCGCTCGCGCGGGTCCCGGGCCAGCAGCCTCTGACAGATCTCCATGATGGCGGCCGGAACGCCCTCCACGACGTCTGCGAGGCGGGGCACCCGGCGCACGTTCACCCAGCGCTCCGCGACCGGCAGCTGACCAGCCAGCAGCTGGAACATGACGCACCCGAGCGCGAACAGGTCGGACTCGGGTGTGGCCGACGCGCCCACCCACAGCTCGGGCGCCATGTACGGTGGCGTCCCGATCACGGCCGCCTCTTCGTTGAGCCGCGAGGGACGGCCCACCCGCTGCACCAGGCCGAAGTCCAGGATGCGCACGGTCCCGTTCGGCTCCACCAGGATGTTGCTGGGCTTCAGGTCTTGATGGATCACGCCACGCTGATGCAGGTACTCGAGGGCGTCGAGGATCTGCGCCATGGTGTCGTCGAAGAACTCGAGGTCGCAGACGGGCGTGGCCAGCGCGGGCAAGGCGGGCGCCTGCAGCGTCTCGGCGTCCGGCCGCGTCGTGGGGCGGTCCGCGCGCGTCGCCTCGGTGGGCGGCGCGATCTCCCGCGAGCGACTGACCGAGGCTTCGCTGATCGTCCGACGGATGCCGTCGACCAGGTTCACGCCCTCGATGAGCTCCATCGTGAAGAACCACAGCCCTTCGTGGCAGGCCAACTCGTAGAGGGGCACGAGGTTGCGGTGGGTGAGGTCCGCCACCGCGCGGAACTCGTTCTTGAACAGCAGCAGGCGCTCTGGCGCGATCTCCCGCACGCGCAGCGTCTTCAGCGCGACGCGCCCGCCCAGCTCGGTGTCGATGGCCTCGTAGACGTCGCCCATCCCGCCGTGGCCGATGAGCCCGACGACGTCGTAGCGGCCGACCCGGACGGGGACCTTCCCGACCGCTTCTCGGAGGGTGGACGACTCCATGACGGATGCCATGAGACACCATTCTGGGACGAAAGAACAGTCGCCGAGCACACGCCCCGCCCTTGCGTTAGTCTCCGCGCCATGACCAACGGAGCCTCCGCGCTACTCGAGACCCTGCGCAACGCTGGCGTAGACACGTGCTTCATCAACCCGGGCACCTCCGAGATGCACTTCGTCTCGGCGCTGGACGACAGCGACGTGCGCTGCGTCCTGGCCCTGTTCGAGGGGGTCGCCACCGGTGCGGCCGACGGCTACGCCCGCATGGCCCAGAAGCCGGCCGCCACGCTGCTGCATCTCGGCTGCGGGCTGGGGAACGGCATCGCCAACCTGCACAACGCGCGCAAGGCCCGGGTGCCCATCGTCAACATCGTGGGCGACCACGCGACGTACCACACGAAGTACGACGCCCAACTGCAGTCCGACATCGAGACGCTGGCGCGCAACGTCTCCACGTGGGTCCGCACCACCAGCAGCGTGCGCAACCTCGCCAAGGACACCGCCGAGGCCGTGTCCGTGGCCATCGGCCCTCAGGAGCAGATCGCGACGCTCATCCTCCCGGCGGACGTGTCCTGGGGCGAAGGCGCCGTGGCCGTCCAGCCCGCGCCACGCCCGCAGCCGGAGTGCGCGGCGCCCAGCGTCATCGACGAGGTCGCACGCGTGCTCAAGAGCGGCGAGAAAACGGCGATCCTGCTGGGGCGCCGCGTGCTCCTCGAGCAAGGGCTCACCGCCGCTGCGAAGATCGCGGAGCGCACCGGCGCCACCGTGCTGTGCGAGGTGTTCCCCACGCGCCTGCAGCGCGGCGCTGGGCTGCCCGAGGTCGAGCGCCTGGCCTACTTCGCCGAGCTCGCCTCGGTGCAGCTGGCGGGCTACCGCCACCTCGTCCTGATCGACGCGAAGGCGCCCGTCTCGTTCTTCGCGTACCCCGGCAAGAAGAGCTATCTGGTGCCCGACGGCTGCAGCGTGCACGAGCTGGTCACCACGGAGGAAGACGCCGTGGGCAGCATCGAGAAGCTGGTGCGCGCGGTGGGTGCCGAGCGCAGCAAGCCCAAGCTCGCGGCATCTTCCCGACCCGAGCTCCCGGTCGGAAAGCTCACCGGCCCGAAGGTGTGTCAGGCCGTGGGCGCGCTCCTGCCCCCCAACGCCATCATCTCCGACGAGGCTCAGACCTCGGGCGTCAAGCTGGGCGCCTTCACCGCGGGAGCGCCACGGCACGACCTGCTGACCCTGACGGGAGGGGCCATCGGCCAAGGTCTGCCCGTCGCGCTGGGCGCCGCCGTCGCCGAGCCCACGCGCCCCGTGCTCGCGCTGGTCGGCGACGGCTCCGCCATGTACACGATCCAGGCGCTGTGGACGATCGTGCGCGAGGACCTGAACGTCACCACGGTCATCCTCAACAACCGCGCCTACTCCATCCTCAACATCGAGCTGGAGCGCGTGGGCGCCGAGGAGCCGGGGCCCAAGGCGCGCGCGCAGTTCGACCTGACCAGCCCGCCGATCGACTTCGTCAAGCTCGCCGAGGGCATGGGCATGAACGCACGCCGCGCGTCGACCGCAGAGGAGTTCACCGCGGCGCTGCAGCACGCATTCAGCACCAAGGGGCCACACCTGATCGACGCCATCGTGCCCCCCGAGTTCGACGGCCTGAAGCTGCGTGCGCTGCCCATGGGGCTCGAGGCGCTGCAGCGCATCCCGTCGCCCATCGCGAAGACGCTGAAGAAGAAGCTGGGCCTCTGACGGCGCCGGGCGGTCTACACAGTGGACACATGCGTCCCGAGACGCGACACTGAAGCGGCAATCGTACGTCTTCACCACTTCCTTCGGGGGAACACCTTGACTCGATCTCTCTTCGTGGCCACCGCCTGTTGCGGTCTGCTCGTCGCGTCCCTGTGGGCGGCTCCGGGTCTGGCGCAGGACGACCGCGCGCGCATGCACTTCCAGGCTGGTGCTTCGTACTACGAGGCGGGCGACTACGCCGACGCCCTCCGTGAGTTCCAGCGATCGCACGCGCTCAGCCAACGGTCGGAGCTCTTCTACAATTTCTCGCTCTGCTACCAGCAGCTGGGCGACCTGGAGCAGGCGGCGCAGTACCTGCGGCGCTTCCTCGACGAGGTGCCCACGGTCGAGAACCGTGACCAACTCGAGCGGCGGCACGCGAACCTGCTCGAGCGCATCGCGCAGCAGCACGCGGACCCCGAGCAGCCCGTCGACACGACCGACCCAGACCCGCCCGACACGGACGCGCCAGACACGGACACGGACGCGACAGACGCGGCGAGTACGCCGGCCGCGCCTGATGCCTCGGACGAACCGCCTGCGGACACCCGTGCCGCATCGTCTGGCGTGCACCCCGGAGCCATCGCGGGCTACGCGACAGCAGGCGTAGGGGTCGCCATGGCGGTCACGTTCGGAGCCATGGCCCTCCGCGAGCGCAGCGACGTGGAAGCCGGCTGCGGCGCCGACCGCAGCTGCACCCGCGGACAGGTGCAGCGCATGGACAGGCTGGCCCTCGTGGCCGACCTCGGCATCGCGGTCGCGGTGGCCGGGGCCACGGTCGGCACCATCTTCCTCATCCGCGGTCGTCGCGACTCCTCGGACGCGACGGAAGCGCGGGTCGCCGTCTCACCCTACGCTGGGCCCACGGGCGCCGGCGCCTTGATCCAGGGGCAGTTCTGATGATGCACCCCACTCTCCGCGGTGCCCTCGTGGCCTCACTGCTCGGGCTCGTGATGCTGCCGGTGTCCTCTGGCTGCAGCCTGCTCATCGACTCCGACGAGTTCGTCGCGCCGCGCGATGCGGGCTCCTCGGACAACGGCACGGGCGACGCTGGCGGCAACGACGACATGGGCAACGAAGACAGCGGCCCCGTGGACCAAGGCCCCGAGTCCTGCGGGACGCTCGTCTGCTCTGGCAGCGCGCCCCACTGCTTCGCGCCCAACTTCTGCGTGGAGTGCACCGAGAACGCGCACTGCCCCAACAATGTCTGCGACCCCACGACGGGCAACTGCGTGGACCCCTCGCCCGACTGCGTTTCGTGCAGTGGCCCCGGAGACACGTGCGTGGACTTCCCCGGCGCCGCGAGCGGCAAGGCGTGCATTCGCTGTGACCGAGACGCCGATGGCTTCACCGCCAGCTGGAACCTCTGCAACTCGGCGGCCCCCGTGGGCCGTCCGCGCGACTGCGACGACTCCAACGACCAACGCTACCCCGGTGCCTCGCCGGTGTGCGACGACAACGCACGGCAAGGGTGCCCGACCCCCCAGTTCGATGACCTCATCCAACACCTCGGCGGGAGCATCGTCGAGTTCGGACAGACCCCGAGGTACACCGTCGCGAACGGCATCAACCTGAACACGCAGCTGAGCACCCTCGCGATGGACCCGGCCGTGGGCGTCGAAGGCGAAGACCCGAACGCGGCACGCTGGGCCTTTGGCTACCTGGACAACGGCAGCGCCTACCTGACCACCGTGCAGGAGCGTGGCTTCGACGACAACGCGGGACAGTTCGTGTGGCAGGTGGGGGGCGCGCCGCTGCACGGCTCCCCCGGTTGGCCCTTCGACGAAAACGAGGTGACGGCGTTCACGCTGGACGCCACGGGCGAGACGGGTCCCGGCCGTCGATTCTACCGCTTCGGCGCCGCCGGCAAGATCGGAGGTGACTCGAACACCGTCCTGCTGGCGCAGAGCATGAGCAACCCCGGCTTGATCGACGAGATCTCGCGCGCCGCCGAGACGGTCGGCTTCCTCCCGCCACTGGCCATCATCGGGACAGCCACGGACTTCGACCTGATCTTCCGGTCTGGGGGGTTCGCGGGGAACCGCATGCTCCACTCGCAACCCGAAGGACAGACAGCCGTCGCGCCGGTGGCGCCGGATGCGGTGGCATACGTGTACGAGGCGGAGGGGGAGCACATCTTCTACCGCACCAACGCGGGCAGCATCGGCTACTGGGATGGTGTCGCGAACGCGGGACGCACCGTGGACATGACCGGGACGGGCGGCAACGCGGTCGGGCCTGCGCGCTTCGCAACGGATGGCATGAACACGGTCGGGCTGATCCCTTACCTGACTGGCGTGCGCGTCGTCTCGTTCGGCTGTCCCGGCGGCATGTTCGACAACTGCGAGACGGTCACGTCCGACATCCAGCCGGTGCTGCCCAACATGAACGTGTTCGACTTCGAGCTGCGCGACAACGTGCTGTTCGTCGCGTTCGCGATGGGCGACAGCGTGATGCTCCACGTGCTGACCTTGAACGCGGGTACGCTCTCCGTGCGGACTCCGCAGGCCCTCCGCATCATCGGGCCGAACGACAGCAACCCGACGCTGCAGAGCATCGTCGCCGTGGAGACCGACATCAACGTCGGCCCCAACCACGTCGAGATCGTGGTGGGTGCCGCCGCCGCGACCACGGGCGGGCCCTCCGCGGCGATCGTCGCCACCGCCCTGCGCGCGTGCACGGCGCTCTGAACACCCGCGCGTCGACCCTCTGAGCGGCTCTGGCTCAGCGGGCGACGCGGCACCGGACCGCCAAGGCGGCCAGCGTCGGGTCGCGCTCGTCGACCTCACGCAGGCACCGCTCGCTGGCGGCCAACGCGTCGGCCGTGCGGCCGAGAGCAATGAGCGCTTCGACCTCGATCGCTCCGCGCGCCGCCCCTTGGTGCGGAAACCCTTCGAGCAGGCTCAGGGCACGCTCGGCCTGTCCCGCCTCGAGAGCAGCCCCCGCGTCGCGCAGGGCCGCGAACGGCGTGCACGCGTCCGGTGCGCGGTAGGCGCAGTCGAGTGTGAGCTCCTCCGCGCACACCTCGTAAGCGCGCGCCGCCTGGCCGGCGTGCGCAAGCGTGTACTTCAGCATGGTGGCCGCACGGCAGCGGGTGGACGACGGCAACGACGCGTCCCTGAAGATCGGCTCGATCGCAGCGGCCCGCGCCGCGAGGGGTAGGTCGTCCGCGGTACGCAGGATGCGCTCTTCGTGGCGACGCCGGGCATCGCGGAAGAGGTACCACCCGAAGACCGCGCTCAGCAGCAGCGCGACGGCGACGTGTGGGGCGTACCAGCGCGATCGCCCGGCCGGGCGGCCCTCGCGCCGTACGCGGTCCTCGATCTCGTGCAGGCGGTCGCTCGTGGCCGCAGCGAGCGCCCAGTCCAATACGCCCTTTGGATCATCGACCGCGAGCTCTGCGATCACCAGCTCGCCGTCGGCGCTCTCCAATGCGATGAGGGGGATGTCCCGTGATTTCACCCGCCGCGAGAAGCGCCGCACGTCGGTGATGTCCCGCCAGGCGACGAACCGCTCACGCCACAAGCCCACACGGCGCAGCCCCGTCGCGCCGACCAACACCGACTCCATGCGGGCCACCCGCGTGACCCCCCACGGGAACAGCGGCCACACCAGCACGCACACCGGGAGCTTCCACCAACCGACCCCCGTCGCGAAGGGCGAGACGATACCCGCGAGCACGAAGAACAGGAACCACACCGCCAGGAACCACAAACTGGGCCCGAGGACGACACGTCGGGCGCGCGTCACGGGCAGCGTGATGAAGCGGTCGGATTCGGCTGGCGTCGCGGGTTCGCGGTAGGCGCTCATGAGGGGAAACCTACCTGTAGGTTCAGGTGTGCGCTAGTGTTCCTGTGTCTCCCCATCGCGTTCGTTGGGCGGACGTCTGCGGCGGTCGCTGCTCCTCGAAGGGGTACGCGCTCCAGCTAGTGCGTCTCGGGCTCTGCGAGATGGTCGGGGAAGCGTCGTGTGAAGAGCGCGTGCCTCGCGGCCGAGAGCGGGTCCCGCGGCAGGCGACAGAAGTAGCGCATGGCGTTGGGCACGGTCCCGAACGTGCGGGCGATCGCCTTGAAGCGGTCCGAGTCCGCCACGTTCTCCCGAATCGGCGCCTGCGCGTCGCGCGCGACCCGGAACGCGCGCACGTAGTCCAGCAGCTTGCCGTGGTATGTGGGGTCCTCGATGATCGCCTGGATCGAGCGCGTGCGCGGGTGAGTCCCCGCGAGCATCTGCTCCACCTGCTTCTCGAGCTCCTCGAGCCCGCCCTCGTGCGCGTCCAGCAGCTGCAGGTCGTAGCAGGGGTTGGCGTGCGTGACCTGCATCAGATGTCCGATGATGTTGTCCGTCGTGCTCAGCAGACCCGTCGGATCCACGAGCGACGCCGGATCATCGAGGAAGCGCAGCACCTGGTGGAAGTTGAAGTTGATGCCCTTGCTCTCGTAGTAGTCCTCGGCCGCGGGCACGATGAAGAAACGCAGCATGTCGTAAGCGCCGATGGCGAGCTGCACGCGGCTGGGGATCTGCTCGACGTACCCCAGGCGGTGCAGGCGCTGCAGACGCTCATCGATCGCGGTGGGCCGCGCGTACTGGGTGAGCGCCTTGGCCAGCCGCGCGAGCTTCTCGGCCATCTCGCCAGGAGATCCAGCCGCTTGGGTCATCAGGGAGAGGGGTGATTGTGTGAGGCGTGCGACGTCGTCCATAACATGAACCTTCGGTCATAATATATTGGCACCAAGTGCCGCGAGGTCAAGGGGCCCCGGTCGTTTTCGCGGGCTGCTATGGTCCCCGGGTGCGCTCCACCCTAGTGGCCATGGTCGTCGAGGAAGCTGGTCAGCTCAAGCTCCGCGATGCGTTTCGACCCGAGCGAGCCGTGCTCTCGATCGCGCTAGCCGCGCACGCCGAGCCCGTGGCGACGCCCACCGGCGACGAAAGCGTCCCCTCGCCCCTCGACGAACCAGGTGCCCAGCGGGCGGGCGACGTCTCCGATCTCGCGGCGGGCGACTGGGTGGTCGCACAGCTCGACCCCAGTGACGGCGCAGGGACCTCGGGCAGCGCCCACGTGACCGAGCGCCTGGCCAGCGCGGGCTCGGCGCGCGCGCACCTCTACGGCATCGCGGCGGATCACGGGCTCGATCCCGTGTTCCCGGACGAGGTGCAACGCGAGGTCGAGCAGCTGGTCCGCGATCCGGGGCTGACCGACCCGGAGCTCACGGACTACCGCGCGCTGGGCTTCGTCACCATCGATGGCGAGAGCTCGCGTGATCTCGACCAGGCGGTCCACGTCGCGCGCGAGGGCGACGGCTACCTGCTGCGCTACGCCTTGGCCGACGCCGCACACTACGTGCGCCCCGGGACGGCGCTCTTCGAAGAGGCGCTGCGGCGAGGCGCCAGCTACTACCTCCCCGGATTCATGGTGCCCATGCTGCCGCGCGCGTTGAGCGAGGGCATCGTGTCGCTCAACCCCCACGTCGACCGACGCGCCCTGGTGTTCGAGCTGCACCTCGACCCGCGCGGCGTGTGCACGGCGACGCGCGTCGTGCGCGGCCTCGTGCACAGCCACGCCAAGCTCTCGTTCGAGCGCGCGCAGGCATACCTCGACGACCCCTCGGGCGCACCCTTCGAGGACCCGGCGATCGACGAGAACCTGATGCTCCTGGGTCACGTGGGCCGCCTGCGCATGCGCGAGGCCGAGCACCGCGACGTGGTGCGCTACCGACGCGAGGAGATCTCGCTCGACATGGGCGCGGCGGGCCTGACGCTCTCCGTGCACCTGCACCCGCGGCTCGAGATAGAGCGCTACAACGAGCAGTGCTCCCTCCTGTGCAACGTCGAGGGCGCCAAGCTGCTGCGCGCCGGGAGCGACGACGCGAACCACGAAGGGGCTTCAGAGGTGCAGGCCGTGTACCGGGTGCACCCAGCGCCGGAGCGCGACAAGGTGCGTCGCTTCGAGCGGCTGCTGGCCGCGCTGGTACGCTTGCACGACCTCGACCCAGCGCGCTTCTCCTGGTCCGAAGATGGCGGCGTCCCGCTCGCGGAATTCCTCGACGCCTTGCCGACCGAAGGGCGCCTCGGCGACCTGGCGCGCGCCATCCACAGGCAAGCCGTCATGGTGAACGTCCGCAGCGAGTTCCGCGACGAGCCTGGCCAACACCATGGGGTGGGGGCCGAGGTGTACGCGCGCTTCTCCGCGCCAATGCGCGAGATCGTCGGCGTGTTCCTGCACAAGGAGCTGTGGGAGCTGTTGTCGGGAGAGGCCAGCACGGCCGAGCTCATCGCGCGCGACCAGGCCCTGCGGGAACGCATCGTGGAGCGCTCGAACCAGGCGAAGACCGTCCAGGGCCGCATCAACCAGCTGTCGCACCTCTACGTGCTGGACCAGCTCTTCGCCGAGGACCTGGCGCGCCCGCTGGCCCAGCGCGCGTGCTACAGCGGCATCGTGATGGGGCTCACGCACCAGAAGGTCCACGTGACCTTCGATGCGCCACCCGTCGACGTGAAGCTGTATGTGGACGACCTGGTGCAACAGCTCGACAGCGAGCTCGTGCTGAGCGACGGGGGCGCCTCGCTGCGTCGCAAGAGCGGCCGTGGTGTGTGCCGTATCGGCGAACCCGTGCGCGTGCGCGTCGACCGCTGGGACGCGTCGCGTAAGCGCTTCGTCCTGCACATGGACGTCGCCTGACGCAACGCAGCGCTATCCCTCACGGGCGCAGATCAACCGCGCGTCGAGCAGGCCCGCGGTGCGGTGTACCGTCTCGCGCTGATACGAAGGGGCCATGACCATGCTCAGGAAGGCCCCGCGGCTCGGATAGCGTACGATCAGCACCTCATCCCACGACTCACCGGGCGGAGCGATGGGACACGAGAGCGCCGGCCCATGGAAGATCACGTCCCCACCGGCCGCGCGGACAGCGGGCAGCGCGTGCACGGCGTAGCGCGCGTAGGCGTCCCGGCCGGCGCACGGCGCGTGGCCGCTGCCCTCGGGATACTGGGCGTCTTCCCTGAAGCGCAGCAGGTTCAGCATGACGAGCGGCTCGCCGTCGGGGACGTCGCGCGCGAGCGCGCGGAAGCTCTCGGGTGTGGGGTCGACCGAAGTACGCATGAGTAGACGGTACATCGATTCGCCCGCTGGTGACTTGACCGGGCGATGGGAACGGCGGAATCCTCCCGGCATGACGTCCCGCCGCCCCCCCTCGGTCCGAACCTTCGCGCTCGCAAGGCTCTCGACGCTGGCCTCGCTCGCCGCGCTCTCGTCCCTCGGAGGCTGCGCCGAGTCACACGTACTCGACCCGCTCGATGGGGACGTGGTGTTCTTCGACGGCGCCGTCCTGTTCGATGGTGCCGTCCTCCCCGACGGAGCCGTCCTCCCCGACGGAGCCGTCCTCCCGGATGGCGCCACCTTTCCGGATGGCGCCGTCCTGCCCGATGGTGGCGCGCCCATCGACATCGGCATCCACCCCGTCGACACGGGTGTGCTCCCCGACCTCGGCGGACCCGCAGATCAAGGCGCGGACCTCGGACCGCCGCCACCGGAATGCGTGAGTGACGACGAGTGCGAGGACGACGACGACTGTACGGCCGACTCGTGCGAGGCGGAGCGCTGTGTGCACGACAACCCCGACGCCACGTGTGACCGCTTCGCTGGCGCGCAGTGCGGGGGTGCGCTCGCCACTGCGTTGCTCACGACGAACCGCACGTTCTGCATCCCTGGCTTCGCCATCAGCAACCCAGCGATCGGTGATGTGTCGCTCTGCCAGGGGCGCCGATGCAACCCGACGGACGCCAACTTCGGCTGCCTCATCACACTCGAGAGCCAAGGCGACCCGGTGACGCTCCCCTCACCAGACGAGCTTCACGTCTCTGGGCGCATCTCGCGCATCTCGGGCTCGGTGGCCTTCACCGGCTCCATCCCCAGCCCCATCGGAGGCGGCACGATCCCGCTGAACTGCAGCGTCTCGTTTGGCGTGGGCAGCGGCCTGCCGCTGAGCGCGGACCTGTCCCTCTCGGAGCGTCAGATGTGTGAGACGGATCGCGACCTGATGGCCAGCGCGGACGTCGACCTGTCCATGATGAGCATCCGCCTGTCTGGCACGGGCTTGAACGCCATCCTCTGTGGCGTGGTCGACTCGGCCGTCGCGGGGCAGGTCAGCCAGCTCTTCGCCGGCCTCGAACCCGCGCTCGAGACGGGCATTCGCATCGCGCTCGACAGCCTCGATTGCGGAACCTGCGATGGTGACTGCCCGGCGGGCCTCACCTGCGTCACGCGCTGACGTCAGACCCCGACGTGGGTGTCCCAGGCCGCGAACACGAAGTGGGCGAGTCGTACGTAGGCCAAGCAGGGGTCGGTGCTGTTCAGCATGATCGGGCCGTTCTCGCGAAACCAAAGCGATGGACCCCGGTCGTTGTAGCGCTCGGACTCGACCTGCCAGTGGGGTTCGTTGGGGAAGGCCGCGAGGGGTTCGCAGCGCGGCATCTGTCCGAGCCCGGTGACGAGACGCGCGAACGACGCCCGCTCGGAAGCGTCCAACGTGAAGCGTCGCGGCACGGGATGCGCACGGGTCTCGTCGGCCCGCACACCCGCTACCGTGGTTCCCGTCGCGTCGGACAGGACCCGAACGTCCAGGTGGTGACGCTGGCCCTGGAAGTCGAAGAATACGACCACGTGCATGTCGGCAGGGAGCTCGTCCTCCGGACCGAGCGCGTCGGTGGAGCTGGTGGACGCGGTCACGGTTTCCCCCGTAGCGGCGGGCTCGGCGGCCGGTTCCTGCGAGGGAGAAGCTCCCGAGCCACAGCCCACGATGAGCAGCACGAGGGTCCACGGCGTCGAACGATGGAGGACATGCATGCAGCACGGTACGCCGTGGTCGGGTGCGCCGTCGAGCGCGACCATCACGAGAAGCCGCGCGGGAGCCCGGGACGCGGGACGACGCTGTCGCGTCGCCCAGCATGGTCTGGAGCGCGGAGCCGCTCCGCCCCACCGTCCGGCTCCTGACGCCCGCGCTCCGGCGTCCCCACACGCTCCGCCGCAGCGAGGACGACCTGCGACCCAGCGCACCCCGAGACGGCGGGCTCCGGCATCCGCGCGAGCTCCGAAGCGCCGGGTGACACGCCCACCGTCGTCGCCCGATAGGCGCCCAGATGCACCTCACGCGCGCGCTTTGCGAGCGCCGCAGCCTCCGCCGCGCTGAGCGCCCCGACCCGCGCGAGCCACGCGAAGAAGAACGGGAGCGCGCGGACCACGGACGCGCGCAGCGCATCGAAGCCATAGAGCTCCCCGGGTAGATGCACCCCAGCGAACGCCTCCACCGGGAAGTCCACCCAGGAGGCGAGCCGCAAGCGCTCGAAGTACTCGATGGTGAAGACGGCGGCGGCATGCAGCGCGTCCTCGGGGATGTCCGCGAAGCCGTGGCACCGCACAAAGGCATCGGCGCGCGTGGAACGGTCCGACGCGAGCACGGAGGGCAGCGCACATTGGGTCGGCGGCTCGGAGACGGGGTGGGTCACGCCTGCTTGTCGGGCGCGCTTGCGGCGAGTTGCGCGCGCCCGCGCGGATCACCACTTCAGCGCGGCACCGAGGGGTGCAGCAGCTCGCCCAGCTTCACCGCGGTGCGCCAATTGCGGGTGGTCACGGGTGAGCCCGCGGCGCGGTCGAGCACGTTCGGCGTGAGCTTCGAGCGCGCCGACCCACCCGCGTAGTCAATCAGCAGGGCGCCGCCGTGCACCGCCACGCGCTCGCCGGCTCCGGCCCGCTCTCTCAGGGCATCGAGCACATCGACCGCGAGCGGCGCCTGGCTGAGCCCGAGCATCAGCCGGTTCGGGTGGTGCGCGATGGCATCCGCGAACGGTGGCTGCTCGAGGTAGCCGGCCCATGCTGCGGCCGTCCGCACGATGACGGGGACGCTGAACCCGAGGTGTTCGTGCAGCAACCCCTCGACGGCGCGCTCCAACAGCGCGTGCGGCTCGACGTCGCGCTCGCGCCGAGAAGACCGCCCCTGCGACTTGTCGCGGCGCCGCCCAGCGTCCGCGTCGCCGCTGGCCAAGGTGCCCACCACGTTGCCGCTGTTGATGTAGGTCGCCACCTCCGTGAGCCCGGCCAGCGCCGCGAGCTGGCGCAGCTGCGCCATGGGCACCTTCTTGTGTCCGCTGACGTTCACGCCGCGCAGCAACACGACCACGCGGCTCATACGCGCAGCGAGCTCACCATCTGCTGCGCGGCCGCGCGCGCAGCATCGAACGCGTCTTCGGGCCCCTGGGCGGTCAGCACGAAGATGCGCTCGCCGACCCCGAAGCGCGCGTGCCACTGACGTTGCGGCACGCCCCGATGCTCGTAGGCGACCTCCACCACGCTGTGGGTCTCGTGGTCTTCCCGTGCGAGCAGGGCGCGGCCGGCGGTCACCAGCGCGTCCACGCTCGGGCACAGCTCGGGCGCGTAGGGGCCTGCCACGAACACCAGACACCCAGCTCCAGCCTCGTCCCCCTGCGCCTCGGGGAGTAGGTCGAACAGAAAGGGCCCCTCGCGATCGGGCGAGGCGACCCGGAACCCGTCCGGCCACGCACACACGAAGTCGCTCGTCTCGAGCCTGAAGGGACCCGCGTAGTCGGTGTCGACGGCCGCCATCAGGTCGTGCAGCCCCCGAGCGCCCCCGTCCACCACGTAGCGCAAGGAGTCGCCCACCACACGCAGCCGCGCGAGCATGCCGCGGTGCACCACCTCGACCCCCTCGTCGGTAGGTGTCAGGACGAAGGGCGCCTTGGGCACCAGCGCGACGCGGTGCCCAGCGATGCGCACGTGCGCCTGAACGTCCGCGACCTGGCTACGAGCCGAGGAGTCGGGACTCACGAGCGCCCCTCGCCGAGCCGCGCGGCCAGTACCCGCTCGACGGTGTCCACGATGGCCACGGTGCGCGGGTCGAGCTCGATGTTGACCAAGTCGCCCACCGCACGGGTCCCGAAGTTCGTCAGCCGCAGCGTCTCGGGGATGAGGTGCAGCGTGAAGCCGTCCGGAAACGTGCGCCCGACGGTGAGGCTCGACCCGTCCACTGCGATGAAACCCTTCGGGAGAACATAAGCCATCCACGCCTCGGGGACACGTACGCGCACGGACACGTCGTGGCCATCGCGCGAAAGCGCGACGATCTCGCCGCGCCCGATGACGTGACCCGCGACATCGTGTCCTCCAAGCTCGTCGCCGATGCGCAGACTACGCTCCACGCTCACGTTCCGTCCTGGTGCCAGGGTGTCGAGCGTCGTGAGGTCGAGCGTCTCCTGGATGGCGTCGAAGTGTACCCGCGATCCCTCGAGCGCGACGACGGTCTGACAGACCCCGTCGATGGCCACGCTGGCGCCTAGCGTCAGGCCAGCGCTCAACTCGGCGCCGAGGTCCACCACGTAACGCAGCAGACCGGGTTCGCGGGAGACCTCGACGACGGGGAAGAGGCCGCGTGTGATGCCGCTGTACATCGGGGGGTCATAGCAGGCGCGCGCGCTCGCAGCCCGTGCGGGTTGTTTGCGACTGCACGCGGCACGTGTGCGAGCGCCCCCCGACTTCGCGGACCTCACGGCCGGGGGGCACCTCGAGACCTCAGGCCGCGTGCACGGCGATCTTGCGGGCCCCCGGGGCGTCACGCTTGGGCAGCGTCACGCGCAGCACACCGTCCGCGAGCTTGGCGTCGATGGCGTCCGCGTCGACCGTCTCCGGCAGCGTGAAGGAGCGGCGGAACGTCCCGCGGAAGCGCTCGACGTGGCGGAAGCCCGTGCTCTCGTCCGTGGACTCCTGGGCGTCTTGACGCTCGGCCTGCAGCGTCAGCACGTTCTTCTCCACGTTGACGCTCACGTTGTCCGGTGAGACGCCCGGCAGCTCGGCCAGGATCTCGTACGCCTCGGGGCGCTCGTGGATGTCCACCGCCGGGCGCAGGTACCCGTCGTTGACGGGCCCACGGCGACGCGCGGGGACGGTGCGGTAGAAGTCGGCGAAGGGGTCGAAGAGGGTCAGCATGGCGTAGGTCTCCATGGCCGCGCAGCAGGCGCGCAGCCGGTCGAAGGGGGTGTCGGTGTGGTCCCAAGCGGGCCGTTCAGGTCCGAGTGGGGCCGTGTTCCGTGACTCGCAGCCAAGCTAAACACGGCCGTTTCGGTGTCAACCGCGCCAGCGCAGAGCCATCGCGACCTGCCGCTCACACCCAGTCGCCGTTCTCGGGCGTCTCGCGTATCCTGTCGTTGAATATCGAGACGAGCCCCGCGTCTCACCCTGAACTTTTTGCGTTCGCGCGCGCACGCGCCTGGGAGCCCACTCATGAAGCACGTCCGCTGGTCCATCCTGCTCACGCTCGTCACCGTGTCGCTCTTGGCGTCGGGCTGCATCGTCACGACCGACGCTCCGCCGTTCGCGCCCTTCGGTAGCGATGTCACGGTGAGCGGCGAGTGGGACGTCGATGGCGCTGCCCCGACCGTCGCGTCGTGCGGCGACATCGTCACCATCCGCGCGCTGGTGTGCGAGACCTCGACGGGCGCCAACTGTGTCCCCAACGCGAACCTCACGTTCGCGTGCGCCACCGGAGCGTTCGACACACGTCCCACCCCGCTGCTCGCCTTCGGCACCTACTACGTCGTATGGGAGGCCCTCAACTCGAGCGGTGCTCGGCTGCAGTCGTCGGCGCCCACGCGCCTGGACGCGCTGACCTCGCACGCCGTGTTCCCCATCCCCGACTTCGCGCGGGGCACGTCCGGGTTCGACCCCTCGGGCACCGACGTATCCCTGGACGGCATCTGGGACGTGAACGGCGCAGAACCCACGCCAGCGTCGTGCGGGGACATCGACGCGGTGCGCGTCGTCATCTGCCAGACATCGGCCGCGACCAGCTGCTGGACCTCGGCCGCGCTCACCTTCCCGTGCGAGGACGGCGGCTTCGATACCCGCCCGACGCGTGTGCTGGCCGCCGGCTCCTATCACTCGCTGTGGGAGGCGCTGGACGTGAACGGCAACGTGCTGCAGGAGACGGCGCCGCTGCCGTTGGTGGTGAGTGGTCACGCAACGCTGGCCACACCCGACTTCGACGGTGCGCTGCCACCCACCAGCGTCACGGTGCAGATCCGGTTCCAACAGAGCCCCAACAGCCTGCAGTTCCTCACGTGTAGCGGCGCCATGATCGCGAGCAACCAGTTCTCTTACTCGCTGCACGAGGGCTCGCTCGTGTCGGACCCGGTCATCGTGCCGTCCACCAGCCAGAGCTGCGCCACGAGCAGCGACGTCTTGTTCACGGAGAACGCGAACTTCACCTTCGACGCCGAGCCCTACACGCTGCACGTCACCGCGGAGGAGACCGTCAGCAACTGCACCAGCGCATGGGACGGAAAGTGCACGTTCACGCTGACCCTCAACACCTCGAACGTCATCACCTGCGACGCGACGGTGAGCACGTTCGGCCCAGGCTGCTGACGCTCGCCCACGCGGGTCGTGCGGCGGCTTTGCATGCCGTGACCCGCGTGCTTACATCCTAGCCGTGTTCCGTTTCCCGCGCCTGATGCCGCTCACTCGGGGGTTGCTCATCGCCACCGCGGTGAGTTTCGTGCTGCACGCCGTGGTGCAGGTCTGGGTGCGATCCCCGTGGGGGTTGATCCTCGCGCTCCAGACCCACGCGGCGAGCCCATGGACGGCGCTACAGGTCGTGACTCACCCGCTCGCGTGGCGCATCGGCCCGGGCTCGCCCGTGTCGCTCCTGATGCAGTTGGTGTTCACCTGGTGGGCCGTGTCACCGTTCGAGGAACGCTATGGCGCCAGGGCCACCGCGCAGCTGCTGTCGTTCGCGACGGTCGCGGCGGGTGTGCTCGCGGCGCTGGCTGGTCTCGTGTCCCCCCCCGACATCGTCGCTGGCCCGGGGACCTGGATGCTCGCTGGCTGGGCCGCGCTCGGGTGGAGTCTGCGCCATGCGACGCTCGACTTCGCGGGGCTGCAGGTGCGCGGGGTCGCGTACCTGTGGGCGGCGCTCATCATGGTGGCGCTGTCCTTCTTGACAGACCCACGCCTGCCCACCCTGTTCGCCGAGCTCGCGGCCATCGGTGCTGGTGTCGCGTTCGTCGCGTACCGCCGGCGCCGGCTACCCGCAACGCGCACGTCGTCGGTCGTATCCATCGGTGCGGCGCGTGCGGCACGTGACAAGAAGAACAAGGAGTGGCTGAATTGACCGTCACGCACCCGCGCCCCGCCGTGGCGCTGGCCTTGTCGCTGCTCCTGCTCGGGCTCGCCGGTTGTGAGGGCTGCGGCTGCGAGCAGAGCCGGCTCGTCACCTTCGGACTCGACGCGGGGCCGCGCCCCGGACAGTCGGCCCCCGTGGCGAACGTCCCGACGCTGGAAGGAGACGGGGCGAGCCGTGGCGACTTCGTCCCGAGCGCCGCGCGTATCCTGCCCGCCGGTACACAGCGGGTGGAGCTGAGCGGCGAGCCCGTCGCGGTCGCCGATGGTGAGCTGCGCGCCATCCTGCTGGTGGACGTGGACGGCGATGGCGATCAAGACGCCTACGTGCTGCACACGCGCGGGACCCAGGCGCCGAGCCCTGCGGCACCCGCGAGCCCGCAGACGGACGGAACGGGTCGCGGCGGCGCTCCGAACGCCTCCTCCACCGCGGCGCCGCGCAGCACCCCACCAAGCACCCCGGCGGAGCTGGTTCTGTCGCTGGCTCGGGTGGGAGGCCCCCTCTCGCTCTCCGAGCTGGGCCAACTCGCGGTCCCGGCCGGCTGCGCGCTGGAGCAAGCGCACGGGGAGACGCTGGCTCCGACGTTGATCTCGCTGGGCGCTCAGTTCGCATGCCCGACGGGACCTGCGTCGTTGAGCGCCGTAGCCAGCGTGGAGCCGCAGCCACGCCTGATGGAGCGCGTGTCGCTGCTGCCGCCCGTTCCCGCGGCCGGTTCCGCCCCGTCGACCGACAACCCCGGCGCTGAGGCCGCGACCGCCACGGTGCAGCCCCTCTCACTCGCGCTGCGCGCGGAGGACCGCAACGCGGACGGCGCGGCGGATCTGGTCGCCCGCGTTGCCCTCGGCGCCGGAGAGGACGCGGTGAGCGTCGAGCTGCAGTGGATGGTGGGCGCGAGCGGGATGTCGCGGGACCGCGCCGAACCCGAGGCTACGCTGCGCAGCCTGGCCAACGCGGCCGCGGACCCTCTCACACGCCAGCCCGAGGTGGCGATGCGTGGAGCGCAGCGGGTGCTCGCGCTGCATGGAGCCCTGTGCAGCGAGAGCGGGGCCGCGCGGATTCAGCTCGGGAGCGTGACGGGCCTGCCTTGCGGACGCTCACGAGGCGCTGGCAAAGCCGCCGCGGTCGTCGCCGCCGCGCACGCGCAGGCCGGAGACGTGTTCGAGACCGCCGCGGCCCTCGACCGCCTCGAAGACCCTGCGATCGCGTTGAGCGACGCGGAGCGCCGAATGGTGACGCGCGCGCTGGGGCGGGCGCCAGGGCCGCGAGGCCTCAGCATGCGCAAGCTGGCCGACGTCGCGGGGCGGGCGGGGCTCGACTTCCTCGACGAGCACCACGTGCAGCTGCCTGGGGGGCGCGTCGTGTCGCTCCGCGAGCCCGCCACATCGAACGGCACCTCGGCCTCACCGAGCCCGGCTCCGACGCCCGCACCCCCGGGGTCACCCGAGGCCGTAGCGGCGGACGACGCCCAGCCGTCGAGCCCGCCGCTCGCGGAGACGGTGGAACCCGTGGCGACCGACGGAAACAGCACGGGGGACGCCCCCGGCGCGTCGCTGCCTCCTCCCCGTCCCAACGCCGGCCTGATCGTGGACCCGAGCGGGCGCTTCCGCGTTCAGCGGCTCGGCCGCGGGTGCGCCAGCTACGTCGTGGAGCTCGCCGCCCTCGACCCCATCCTACATGGACCACCGCGAGTCGCGCCGCTCGGACCGCTCGACGCCCCGCGCTGCAGCGCCGACACGCCACCCACCCTCGAGGCGCCCGACGATGGCGGTTTCACGGCCCTTGGCTGGGCCCCGCAAGGCCTCCTGCTCGCGCGTGGCGCGGCGCTGTGGGTGGTGCCCCTCACGGACGAGGCGCGACCCGCTGGCGACCCGTTCTCGCTCGACGCTGACACCCTGCCGCCCGCCCCGGTGAACGGGCCGGGCATCTCGCGCGATGGCACGCGCTACGTCACGGCGCTCCCGATGGGGTTGGTGCTGCACACGCTCGGCCCCGACGCCAGCGTGACACTCCTCCGGCCCACGGGCTGGGGAGACCTGCCAAGCGACGCGCCCGTGCGTGGCCTCGCCATGTCCCCAAGCGGCCGAGCAGCGGTGGTGCAGCGGGGCGGCGCGGTGTATTTGCTGACGTGGTGACGCGCATACGGCATGCTCTTTCCCACCTGCGCCCACGCGCGGAGAAGACCTTGAACCACCCCTGCTCAGCACTCCGGCCCAACCGCCTCGTCGCGTCCACGCCCGCTCATGGCCCCTCTCGGAGCCGCACGCGAGGCCAACGCCGCGACAGTGTGCTGGGGTGGTCCCTGGGGCTGTGGGTGCTCGCCGCGAGCCTCGCAGGTTGCGCGGGTCGAGAGCCGCGTCCCGCCACGCCCTGTATGTCGGACCGCGAGTGTGACGGGTCGGACCGCATCTGCCATGAAGGGCGCTGCCGCTTCTTGTCGGAGGTGCGTGCGGAGCTTGCCACGGAGCCGGAGCCCGCACCCGAGGCCGACGCCGGAGCCACGCACGAGCCCGACGCCGGGGTCACCCCCACGCACGAACCGCTCGCCACACCGGTCGCGCTCGGCCTACCCATGTTCATGGGCGACCCCCGTCACACCGGCCGCAGCCCTCACGAGGGCCCCGCGCGCGCGCCGAGCGAACGCTACAGCTACGCCACCAGCGGCCGCGTGTTCGCCAGCATCGTGGTGCACGACGACGTCGCCTACGTGGCGGCGCTCGGACGCGCGCTGTCCGCTGTCGGCCCCGACGGGTCGCTGCGCTGGCGCTTCAGCGCGAGCGGGCGCCTCTACGCGACCCCCGCCGTGGCACCCAACGGCGTCGTGTACGTCGCGAGCGACGACGGGGTGTTGGTGGGCCTGCGCCCCACGGGTCAGGTGGCCTTCAGGGTCAGCTTGGGCCGGATGCTGGACGCCAGTCCCACCCTGGGGCCCGACGGGATGGCGTATGTCGCGGGTGACGGGGTCTTCGCGCTCACCCCCGAGGGGCGCGTGGCGTGGCAGGTGGCGAGCGCCAGCCACATCCGCAGCAGCCCCGCGCTGCACCCCGACGGGTTTCTGGTGGTGGGCACCGCCGAGGGAGTGGTGCGTGCCATCGGGCTCGACGGGCGTCCTCGCTGGGAGGCCCAAGTAGGCGCGAACATTGACGGAAGCGCCGCCATCGGGGACGACGGGACCATCTACGTCGGCAACGACGCGGGCTTCTTGATCGCGTTGACCCCTGGCGGTGGGGTCCGATGGCGCTATGAAACGGGCGCGGACATTCGAGCCACCCCGGCGATCGCCGCTGACGGCACCGTAGTCGTCGGCTCCTATGACCACCATGTCTACGCCATCCGACCGGATGGCTCCCTCCGCTGGCGCGTGGCCACTTCGGGACGCGTGCGCAGCTCCGCCCTCTTGGATGCGAACGGTCGCATCTACGTGGGATCCCAAGATGACTCCATCTACTGCCTCTCGCCCGAAGGCGAGGTCCTCTGGCAGCACAACATCGGCCAGGACGTGGACGCCACGCCCGCGCTGGGCCCCGACGGAACCCTGTTCGTCGGCGCCGACGACGGACGCCTCCACGCCCTCCGCTAGAGCACCGCTTCCAATGAATCGGTGTCGTAACTCGCACCGCGCCGAGAACGCCCACGAGGGGCCGCGCGCCGTGACGAGAACAGAAAGAATTCCATGACGAACATTGATCCCGACGACGTCCTGCGCGTCCTCCGCACCCGTGCACCCCGTGCCCTCCAGCTGGGCGAGCTCCAGAGCCGCCTGTTCGAGAGCCCTGAAGCGGCCAAGGCCGCGCGCGGCGAGCTGCTCGCCGTGCTGGACACGCTCTGTGTGAGCGGTGCAGCCCAGGAGATGCCTGGCCTGCGCTTCCGCTTCAAGGCCCCCACACCCAAGGAGCCCCCGGCTCCCCCCGCGGCGGGCGCCAAGGCGGGCAAGCCCAAGAACAAGATGGTCGTGCGCGACCGCAAGGAGGCCCGGCGTGAAGAGCGCGGAGCCGGCGGCCTTGGCCAAGGCCAGGACCAGGGCCGTCGCGGCGGCGCGCCTTCATTCCGTGATGCGCGCTCGCAGCCCGCGCCCGAGGCGCCTCGCACCCCGTGGCAGCGCCCTGCGGCACGCGCCGCGTCCGTGGCGGGCTACTTGACCGTGACCCCGCGCGGCTTCGGCTTCGTCGCCGCGGAGGACGGGGGCCCCGACGTGTTCGTGGCGCCCACCGCGATGGGCGCGGCCCTGCACGGCGACAAGGTCGAAGTGGTGACGCAGCCCTCGCCCAAGGGACGCGAGGGACAGGTGGTGGGCATCCTCGCCCGCCGTGCCCCGCGCGTGACGGGGACCCTGCGCGGTGTCGGGCAGCGCCCCTACCTGGAGCCCGACGACCTGCGCCTGCGCGGGCCACTCGAGCTGGTCGCGCCTCCGCCCGAAGGCGCCAAGGACGGCGATGTGGTGGACGCCCAGATCGTCCGCTTCCCGCAAGACGCCCACGAGCGCCCGGGTGTCATGGTCGAGGGGGTCCTCGGCGTACAGGGCATCACGGCCGTCGAGGTGGCCAAGATCAAGATCCGCGAGAACGTCCAGGAGGAATTCCCGGCTGCGGTCATGGCCGAGGCCCAAGCCATCCCCAACCGCGTGTCCGCGGCGGACAAGCAGGGGCGCGAGGACCTGCGCGACTACGACCTATGCACCATCGACCCCGTCGATGCACGGGACCACGACGACGCGCTCTTCATCGAGCGCCTGAAGGGCGGCGGGTACCACGTCATCGTCGCGATCGCCGACGTGTCCCACTACGTCCGCCTCGGGACGGCGATCGACGAGGAGGCCCAGGCGCGCTGCACCAGCATCTACCTGCCGGACCGCGTCATCCCGATGCTGCCGCACGAGATCAGCAGCAACCTCGCGTCGCTCGTGCCCAAGCGCGACCGCTTGTGCCTCGCCGTCGACATGACCCTCGACGCGCAGGGGCGCGTGACCTCGCACCGCTACGTGGAGGGGCTCATGCGCTCACGCGCGAAGCTCACCTACGGGGGCGTGGCCGACGCGCTGGGCCTGACCGAGACGGGCGGCGTGAAGCAGCCGGCGGCGCGCGAGCGGCTGCCCATGCTGGAGGCGCTGCTGGAGCTGTCGCGCGTGCTGCGCAAGAAGCGCCTGGAGCGCGGCGCGCTGGACTTCGACCTGCCCGAGGCGCGCGTGAAGCTCGACGAGCAGGGCGAGCCCCTCGACGTCGTCCGCTCGCGGCAGGACCCTGGCGTGCGCGAGGCCTACCGCGTGGTGGAGGAGATGATGCTGCTGGCCAACGAGACGGTCGCCACCGACCTCTCGCAGCGCAACATCCCCGCCATCTACCGCACGCACGGCGCGCCCGCGGTGGAGAAGCTCGAGACCTTCTGCGAGCTGGCCACGTCCCTGGGCGAGCCGCTGGACCCGGAGGCGGCGCAGGACCCCAAGCAGCTGACGGAGTTCCTGGCGCGCATCGAGGGCGAGCCCGCGGCGCCGGTGCTGCGCTACCTGCTGCTGCGCGCCATGCAGCAGGCCATCTACGACACCAACGACGTGGGTCACTTCGGCCTCGCGGCGAAGCACTACCTGCACTTCACGTCGCCCATCCGGCGCTACCCCGACCTGGCCGTGCACCGCGTGGTGCGCGCGCTGGCGCGTGGCGAGTACGTCGACGGGGCGCTGCTGCTGCCGATGCTGCGCAAGATGGCAGCCCGCAGCAGCCAGCTGGAGCGTCGGGCCATGACGGTGGAGCGCGACGTAGTGGCGCTCTATCGCTGCCTCGTGATGCGCGACAAGGTCGGCGAGGAGCTGCACGCGACCATCAGCGGCTTGGACGAGAGCGGCTTCTACGCCAGCATCGACAGCCCGTTCGTGGACGTGTTCGTGCCGTGTGAGCGGCTCACGGACGACTACTACGCGGTGGACCGGCTGGGCGTGCGCCTGGTGGGGCAGCGCGGTGGGCGCGTGTTCGAGATGGGGCAGGCCGTGACGGTGCGCGTGGCGAGCGTCAACCTGGAGCGCCGGCGCGTCGAAGCCGAGCTGGTGGGCGTGGACGAGGAGCGACGCCGGCCGGGAGGACGCGGTCGCTCCCGGTCGCCCGAGGGTGAAGAGAGCACCGGCGGGTCAGGCAAGGGCGGCAAGCGCGAGAAGAGCGGCCATGGGGGTCGTGGCGGCGCGCGCGGGGGTCGCTCGGACGGCGACGGCTCGGGCAAGCGCCAGGGTGCCTCCGGCAAGGGCAAGGGCGGCGCCAAGGGCGACAAGGGCACGCCGAAGAAGGGCAAGGGTGGTGGAAAGGCCGGCGGCGGCAAGCGCAAGGGCAAGCGCTGACCGCTCAGCGCGTGATGCGCTCGATGACCAAGGGGGGCTGTGAAACCGGGCGCGGCCCCAGCTGAAACGCGTCGCGCACGCGCGCGAGGTGACGGGCCTGCCCTCGTCGCTGGTTGACGTGGAGGAACGCCAGCGGCGCGCCCTTCGCGACCCGCTCGCCGACCACCGCCGCCAACTCGATCCCCACCCTAGGGTCGACCACGTCTTCGGTGGTCGTCCGCCCGGCGCCGAGCGCGACGCCGACGAGCCCCAGCTCCAGCGCGTCCACCGCCTGCACGGTGCCCCCGCGGGGGGCCAGCACCGCCATCCGCACCTTCGCGCGCGGCAGGCGGTCGGGCTCCGAGACCACGCGCGCGTCGCCTCCTTGTGCGGCGATCATGCGCTCCGTCAGGCGCGCCGCGCTGCCATCGCGCATGGCCCGCAGCAGGCGCCGCTGGGCCTCGGCGCGGCTCTTGGCGACGCCGCCCATCTGGAGCATCTCCACGCCCAGCGCGAGGGTGCACTCGAGCAGGTCGGCAGGACCATCCCCGCGCAGCGTGAGGAAGGCCTCCTCCACTTCGAGCGCATTGCCGATCATCTTGCCCAGCGGGTCGTCCATTCGCGTGAGCAACGCGCGTACGTCCTTGCCCGCCTTGTGCCCCACGCGCACCAGGCTCTTCGCCAGCACGCGCGCGTCGTCGACGTTCTTCATGAACGCGCCGCGCCCCACTTTCACATCCATCACGAGGCCGTCGAGCCCCTCGGCCAGCTTCTTCGACAGGATGCTACCCGTGATGAGCGGCACGGACTCGATCGTGGCGGTGACGTCCCGCAGCGCGTACAGGCGCTTGTCGGCTGGCGCCAGGTCCGCCGTCTGCCCGATGATGGCGCAGCCCAGCGTGGCCATCTGCTTGCGGAACTGCTTGGGCGTCAGATCCACATGGAAGCCGGGGATGGCCTCCAGCTTGTCGAGGGTGCCCCCCGTGTGGCCCAGTCCGCGCCCTGCCATCATGGGCACTGGCACGCCGCAGGCCGCGACGATGGGCGCCAGCGCGAGGCTGATCTTGTCACCCACCCCGCCCGTGGAGTGCTTGTCGATCTTCTTGCCCGGGATGGCCGAGAGGTCCATCACCCGCCCGCTGTCGCGCATGGCCAGCGTGTAGGCCGTCGTCTCGGCCGGGGTCATGCCGCGGAAGTAGATGGCCATGGCGAGCGCCGCCATCTGGTAGTCGGGCAGCTCTCCGCGTGCGTAGCGGTTCACCAGCAGGCGCAGCTCGTCCTCGCTGAACGCGCCGCCGTCGCGCTTGTGCGCGATCAGCTCGGGGACGGAACGGATCTCGGTCTTCTTTCGCATGCGCGCAGCCTATCGAACGCGCCGGGTCATCGCAGGTTTCCTGAAACGACCACGCCCCCCGCGCGACGTCGTATGGTGAGTCCATGACACGTTGGCCCGGTGCATCTCGCCTGCTCTCGCTGCTCGTCCTCGCCGCTGCGACGCTCGCCAGCTCGTGCGCCGGGCCGCGGGAGCTCACCTACCACCGCGTGCGCAGCGACCGGATGAGCGGGGCGCGCCTCAGCTACTCCGTGTGGCTGCCACCCGACTTCCGCGAGGACGAGCGCCTGCCGCTGATCACGTTCCTGCACGGCGGTGGTGACAGCCCGAACGCGTTCGACAAGCACGGCCTCTCCCAGCAGTTCCGCGAGGCCACCGCGCGCGGCGAGCTCCCACGGGCCGTGATCTTTTTTCCCCAGGGAGACAACGGCTTCTGGGCCAACTGGTACGACGGGTCGCGGATGTACCAAGACTGGATCCTGGAGGAGCTCATCCCCGAGGTGCAGCGGCGCTACCACACCCTGGCCTGCCCGGACGACTGCCACATCATGGGCGTCTCCATGGGCGGCTACGGGTCGCTGCGCTTGGTCATGGATCACCCCGGCCGCTTCGCGTCGCTCACCGCCGTGAGCGCGCCCATCTTCGACACCGAGCAGATGATGAACTTCGCGACCGACCGCATGACCCAGCTGTTCATCCCGGTGCATCGCGTGTGGGGCCCGGCCAATGAGCGCGAGATCCGCGGACGCGACCCGTTCCTGGTGTGGCGTCGTCCGAGCGACCTGCATGGCACGCGGCTGGCCATCCACTGGGGCAGTGACGACCGCGCGGGCATCAAGGACACCAACGAGCGGCTGCACACGCACCTGAGCGAGCGGCGCATCCCGCACACCGCCGCGGAGTACGAGGGCAACCACTCCTGGGTGAGCTGGAGCCCGGTCATCCAGGCGGCCATGCGCGCCCAGCTGGGCGGCGAGGCGGGCACTGGCCCCCCCGAGACGACCGTCGCGCCCACGCCGGGAGCGATGGCGGGCGAGTAGCGGAGGCGGCGTCCACCGGTCACAGTGCGGGCGCATGGAAGCAGCGAGCGCAGGCAGCGCCCCGGGCAGCAACAAGCCGTGGGCCTTGGTCACGGGCGGTAGCCGCGGCATCGGCGCCGCCATCAGCAAGGCGCTGGCCCAGGCCGGGCACCCCATTCTGCTGAACTACCGGAGCAATGACGCGGCGGCCGAAGCCGTGAAGGCCGAGATCGAGCGTGAGGGCGGGCGCGTGCGCCTGTTGCGCTTCGACGTGGTGGACCGCGAGGCGGCCTTCGCTGCCATCGACGCGCTGGTCGACGAGGGGCTGCCCATCGGCGTGCTGGTGAACAACGCGGGCGTGTCGGCCGACAACGCGTTCCCCATGATGACCCCCGAGCAGTGGGACCCCATCATGCGCGTCAACCTGGACGGCTTCTACAACGTCACGCAGAAGCTGGTCATGCCCATGATCCGCCTGCGCAAGGGGCGCATCATCAACATCTCGAGCGTGAGCGGCGTCATCGGCAACCGCGGCCAGGTGAACTACAGCGCGGCCAAGGCCGGCTTGATCGGGGCCACGAAGGCGCTCGCCATCGAGTGCGCCAAGCGTGGGGTGACGGTCAACGCGGTCGCGCCAGGGCTGATCGAGACGGACATGGTGGTGGACGCGCCCCTCGACATCATCAAGAAGCACATCCCCATGCGGCGCTTCGGGCAGCCCGAGGAGGTCGCGGCGCTGGTGGCGTTCTTGGCGAGCGACGCGGCCGGCTACATCACCGGGCAGGTCATCTCCATCAGCGGTGGGCTCTAAGGCGCGGTGCTGCGGGTCGTCCTGACCGTACTGAACATCGTGCTGGCGGTGACGTACCCGCTGGCCGTGTGGTGGTCGCTCACGCACACGAGCGCGCGCAACACCGGCCTGCTGGTGATGGTGGTGCTGGTACCGGGCATCGCGCTGCGGCTGCGAGGCAAGCAGCGCAGCGAGCTGTGGGCCGTGCTGCGCGTCCCGCTGGTGGTGCTGCTGGTGCTGCTGCTGGGCGTGGTCTTCGACGACGCGCGCTTCGTGTTCGCCATGCCCGTGCTCATCAACCTCGGGCTGCTGGCCACGTTCGGCAGCACGCTGCGCACGGACACCCCCCTCATCGAGCGCTTCGCGCGCCTGCAGTCACCCGAGCTCTCGGACGCGCAGCGCGCCCACTGCCGCCGCTGGACGGTGCGCTGGTGCGTGTTCTTCGTGCTCAACGGCGGGGTGGCGCTGGCGCTCGGGCTGCTGGCCGACGTCGCGACGTGGGCCACGTACACGGGTGGGGTCGCCTACGCCCTGATGGGCGCCATGTTCACCGCGGAATTCCTGGAGCGCCGCTACCGCTTCCGCGAGTACGGCGAGGGGCGCCTGTGGCCGCACGACTGGCTCCTGAAGAAGGTCTGGCCGCCGCATGCCTGAGCCGACCCAGCCCCAGGCCGACGAGCACCCGGACACATCTCCGGACGGTGCCCCCCTGACGGCCGCGCCACCGCCTGCGGCGCTCCCCGCTGCGCCCGCCGGCGGAAACCCCACGCCAGACGCCGTCGCAAGGCGGGCCGACTCGTCCGACGACGCAAAGCCCGCTGAGAGCGCTTCCCCGAGCCCCGCGTCCCCTGAGACGCGGCGCTGGCGCGACGTGTCGGAGCACGGCACCCGTCTCGGCATCAAGGCCGTCGTCGTGCTGGCGACCGTGTTCGGCCGCGGACCGGCCCGCCTGCTCGGCTTCTTCATCGCGCTCTACTACACGCTCACCTCGAGGGTCGCGCGCGAGACCGGCGACGAGCTGCGCCGCCGACTCGGGCTGCCGCTCGGCTTTCGCCCCGCGTTCCAGCACGTACGGCGCTTCGTGCAGTGCACCATCGACGCGCTGTTCTTCCTGCGCGGCAAGACGAAGCCCTTTCGCGTGACGCGCAACGGCAAGGAGCACCTGCAGCGCTTGCGGGACACGGGCCAGGGCGCTGTGCTGCTCGGCGCCCACGTGGGCAGCTTCTACGCGATGCGCATGCAGAGCACCCAAGAGGCGCTGCCGCTCTACCCCGTCGTCTACACGAAGCACGCGCGCCGCATCAACGACGTGCTCGAGAGCCTGGATCCCACCAGCCGCACACGACTGATCGAGATGAGCGGAGGCGACTCGATCGACTTCATGCTCGAGATCCGCGAGCGTGTGGAGGCGGGGGGCCTGGTGGCCATCCTGGGCGACCGCCCGCCCCCCGACGGGAAGACGGTGGTGGTGGACTTCCTCGGCGACAAGGTGGCGCTGCCGGCTGGTCCGTACATCCTCGCGGCCTCGCTGCGCTGCCCCGTGTACTTCACGGCAGGGCTGTACCGTGGCGGAAATCAGTACGAGCTGTACTGCATCCCCTTCGCCGAGCGTGTCGTGCTCCCGCGTGGCCAACGTCAGGAGGCCATCGCGCGCTATGCCCAGCAGTACGCCGACCTGCTGGCCGACTTCGTCCGCAAGGCGCCAGACAACTGGTTCAATTTCTTCGACTTCTGGGACACACCGCGGTGAAGAAAGCCGCCCCCGCGCCGTCCGACAGGCTCCGCATGCAACGCCTCCCCTCGCTCACCCTCACGCTGCTCGTCCTGCTGGCCACGCAGCTCGCGCCGCCCCCCGCCGCCGCTACGGCTCAGCGTGGCGCGCCCACCCTCGACCGCCTCCTCCAGGGCTTCCAGAGCATGCCCGGCCTGTCGGCGCGGTTCACGGAGGAGAAGCAGATCGCCCTCCTGTCCCGCCCGGTACGGAGCGAGGGCGTGCTGTACTTCACGCCCCCCGGCCGCCTGATGCGGCGCGTGACGGCCCCGACAGCGTCGGCGGCGCTCATCGAGGGCGACACCCTGACGTTCGTGGGGGACGGCCGCCGCGAGCAGATCCCGCTGGGGAGCAACGAGGTGGTGGGGGGCTTCGTGTCGTCCTTCCGACATGTGCTGGCGGGGGACAGGGCCGCCCTCGAGCGCACGTTCGCGCTGCAGTTCGAGGCCCTCGGGGGGCAGCGCTGGCGCCTGCGGCTGACCCCGCGCACCGACGCGCTGCGGCGCTTCCTGACGGAGATGGAGCTGGTGGGGACGGGCCCGGCCGTGGAGACGATGGTCATGCGCGAGGCGAGCGGCGACGTGACCACGACGACGTTCAGCGACGTGAACACGGCCCGACGCTTCACGGCCGACGAGGCGCGCGCGCTGTTCCGTCTCTGAACGATGACCCGGGGATCGGATGCCCTGAGTGACGCATGGGAGAGCCCCTGTGGGATCGCCCGAGGCCTCGACACCAAGGGGGCGAAGGTGACACCGACGTGACGACATCGTCCTGAACAGACCGGATTCGACGCACAGGTGACGAGCATCACGGACGCGTCACGTTTGCGTCACGTGGTTGACACACAAGGGGCGTAACCCCGGGCGCATGTCACACGCCACTTGGAACCGCGCCCTCGCGCTGACGACCCTGCTGCTCACCGCATCCGCGGCCCATGCGCAGCCCACCGCCCCCGTCGAGTCGGCCGAGGCCCCGCCTGCGGACGCCACGGACGCCCCCACCGAGTCCGAGGGGTCGGAGGCCACCACCGACGAAGCGGCGCCGCCCGCCGAGGTCGGCACGACCGCACCAGCCGAGGCTGCGGAGAGCGACGAAGACGCGGACGCCGCGCGCATCCCGGAAGGCGAGGAAGTACAGATGGGCCCCCACGCCATCGGGAACGATCGTGTGCGCTTCACGCCCGGCAGCGGCCTCGACCTGCGCAGCGACGACGGCGCATTCCGACTCCAGACCCGCGTGCGCGGCCAGTTCCTCTACGGGCTGACGGACGAGAGCGGCTCGATCCAGCACCAGCTCACGGCCCGCCGCGTGCGCATCGCGTTCAGCGGCAACTTCTTCGGCGAGGCCAACCGCTTCAAGCTGGAGCTCGCCATCTCCCCGAGCGACGACGGCATCCGCGACAACATCGCGTCGTCCACGCCGCGCAACACGCCGCTGCTCGATCTCTACTTCGAGTTCCGCCAGATCCGCGACTTCAACATCCGCGTCGGCCAGTACAAGCTGCCCAGCAACCGTCAGCGCGTGATCTCGTCGGGCGACCTCCAGATGGTGGACCGCGCCCTCATGAACAGCGAGTTCACGCTCGACCGCGACCTCGCCATCGACGCGCGGTCGGGTGACTTCCTCGGCCTCGGACTGCTGCGCTACGCGGCGGGCGTCTCGGTGGGTCGTGGCCGCGACAGCACGGGCTTCGAGGACTTCGACTTCCACTACTTCGCGCGCGTCGAGGTGCTCCCCTTCGGCATGTTCGACGACTACGAGGAGTCGGACTTCGAGCGCGCCGCCACGCCACGCCTGAGCATCGGCGCCATGTACTCGTTCCAGCACAACGCCATCGGCCTGAACCGCCAGACCAGCAACATGCCCGCCGACGGCGGCACGACGAACTACCACCTGTTCATCGCCGACGCGATCTTCAAGTACGCGGGCTTCTCCGCCCAGTGGGAGCTGGCCATCCGCACGGGCTCACGCAACCCCGGCGACGCCGTCGACGACATGGGCGTGCCCCTGCCCGTGACCGACCCACGCAACGGCCTCGGCACCATGCTCCAGGCTGGCTACCTGCTCCCTGGGCGCCGCATCGAGTTCAGCGGGCGCTACGGCGCCATCCGCCACCTCGGCATCGGCGGCGCCTCGAGCATCCCCGACGAGAGCGAGCTGGGCGTGGGGTTCAGCTACTACGTGGCGCAGCACCCCTTCAAGGTCCAGCTGGACTACTTCCGCCTGTGGGCGGGCCCGGGGACGCTGGACGACGGCGCGAACCAGTTCCGCATCCAGCTGCAGGGCTCCATCTGACGTAGACGAGGGTACGTTGTGCCCTCGCCAGCCCTGGACACAGATGAACCGTGCCTCACCTCGCGTGGGGCACGGTTTTCCCGTCACATGTCACGGAGTCTCCCGAAACACCCAACGCGAAAGGGGGCCGCTCGCGTGAGAAGTTGAGAGATTTCGAAAGGTCCTGGCCTGGCACGCGCGCTGCTCGAGGCGCGCCGCATGGACCGCGACTCCTCGGTCTCTTCGCCTCGCCACGACCTCGCGTCGAGAGGCGCGTGCCGCCGACTCTTGTGCCGCTCCCGCACACCCGACCAACGCAAACGGCGGACCCCATCGGGATCCGCCGCTCACGTCGGTCATGGCCGCGCCGAGGGACTACTCGGTCTCTTCGAACTCGGCGTCGATGACGTCGTCGTCACCACCCGCGCTCGCACCGGCCGCCGCGCCCTGCGCACCGGGAGCCGCGCCGCTCGCGCCGTAGGCGCTCTGGGCGATCTCGCCCATGGCCGCCTCGAGCGCGGCCATGCCGCTCACGATGCCCGCGTCGTCCGAGGCCTCGATGGCGCTGCGCAGGCTGGCCACCTTGCCCTCGATGTCCGCGATCTTGTCCGCGGGCGCCTTGTCCTTGAGCTCGCCCAGGGCCTTCTCGACGCCGTAGCAGAGCTGGTCCGCCTTGTTGCGGTTCTCCACCGCCGCGCGGCGCTTCTTGTCCTCTTCCTCGTTGGCCGCAGCCTCTTGGACCATGCGCTCGATGTCCGTGTCGCTGAGCCCCGAGTTGGACGTGATGGTGATGGCCGTGTCCTTACCCGTGGCCTCGTCCTTGGCCGAGACGCTCAGGATGCCGTTCGCGTCGATGTCGAACGTGACCTTGATCTTGGGCATGCCCCGCGGCGCCGGCATGATGTCCGACAGCTTGAAGCGGCCCAGCGTGCGGTTCTGCTTGGCCTCCGCGCGCTCACCCTGGAGCACGTGGATCTCCACCTGGGTCTGGTTGTCGTCCGCCGTGGAGTAGGTCTCCTCCTTGCGGGTGGGGATGGTGGTGTTGCGCGGGATCATGACCGTCATCACGCCGCCGAGCGTCTCGACGCCGAGGCTGAGCGGGGTTACGTCGAGCAGCACCATCTCCTTCACGTCGCCGGAGAGCACGCCGGCCTGGACCGCCGCGCCGAGGGCCACGACCTCGTCCGGGTTGACGCCCTTGTGGGGCTCCTTGCCGAAGAACTTCTTGACCGTCTCGAGCACGAGCGGGATGCGCGTGGAGCCACCGACGAGGACGACCTCCTGGATGTCCGCCGCGGTCTTGTTCGCGTCGGCCAGCGCCTTCTTGACCGGGGTCAGGGTGCGCTGGATGAGGTCCTCGATCATCGACTCGAGCTTGGCCCGGGTGATGCGGATGTTGAGGTGCTTCGGGCCCGTCGCGTCGGCCGTGAGGAAGGGCAGGTTGACCGTGGTCTCCAGCTTGCTGGAGAGCTCGATCTTGGCCTTCTCGGCGGCGTCCTTGAGGCGCTGGAGCACCATCTTGTCGGAGCTGGCGTCGATGCCGGTGTCCTTCTTGAACTCCGCGATGAGGTAGTCGATGATCTTGTCGTCGACGTCGTCGCCGCCCAGGTGGGTGTCACCGTTGGTGCTGATGACGTCCACCACGTTCTCGCCCACCTCGAGGATGGAGATGTCGAACGTACCGCCGCCGAAGTCGTAGACCGCGATGACGTGGTCCTGCTGCTTGTCGAGGCCGTACGCGAGCGCCGCCGCGGTGGGCTCGTTCACGATACGCTTGACCTCGAGCCCGGCGATGCGGCCGGCGTCCTTGGTGGCCTGGCGCTGGGAGTCGTTGAAGTACGCGGGGACGGTGATGACCGCCTCGGTGACCGTCTCGCCGAGGTAGTTCTCGGCGGCGCGCTTGAGCTTGCGCAGCACGTGGGCCGAGACCTCGGGGGGCGCCAGCTGCTTGTCGCGGATGTCGATGCCGACGCCGCCGTCCTTGCGCCGCACCACCTTGTAGGGGATGCGGTTCGTGTCCTGATCGCCCAGCTCCTCGAAGCGGCGCCCGATGAAGCGCTTGGCCGAGTAGACCGTACCCTCGGGGTTGGTCACGGACTGACGCTTCGCGATCTGACCGACGAGGATCTCGCCCTGGTCGTCCCAAGCAACCACAGAGGGCGTGATGCGATCTCCCTCTTCATTGACGATGACCTTGGGCTCGCCGCCCTCCATCACCGCGACGACCGAGTTGGTCGTGCCGAGGTCGATACCGATGATCTTGCCCATTGCTGCTAACTCCTTTGATTCTTTCGAAAATCCGCCGCCAACCTACGCCTTCGTAGGGGCAGCCAGCACTCACGGGGCACCTTAACCACGGGGACCGGAGGGTCAACCGCGAGAGGCGATTGGAGCGCCTCTCAGGCGGGCATGTGGGTGAGGGTGTTCCGCTCGAGCCCGTCGTGCAGCATCGTCAGCGCGCCCTCGTCCGCGAGCACCACGATACCGCTGCGCTCGGCGATGACCATGTCCCCCTTGGGGTTGTAGACGTACGTCCCGTCGGGCTGGTGGATGGCCAGGACGAGCGCGCCCGTGTTGCGGATGCGCGACTGCGCGAGCGTCCGGCCAAAGAGCGAGGACCCCTCCGGGATGGCGATCTCCTCGATGCGCAGCTGGTTCCCGTCGCGGTCCTGGAGGATGCGGTCCAGGAACTCCACCGTCTTGGGCCGGATCATCTCGTTGGCCAGCCGCATGCCGCCGATGTAGTTCGGCGAGACGACCGAGTCCGCGCCAGCGCGGTAGAGCTTGCGCTCCGTGCTGGCCTCGACGGCCTTGGCCACGATGCGCGCGGTCTTGTTGAGCGCCCGGGCCGAGATGGTCACGAAGAGGTTGCTGCGGTCGTCGCTGAGCGCGGCGATGATACCCATGCACTTGGTGATGCCCGCCCGCTCCATCACGGCATCGTCGGTGGCATCGCCGTGGATACGGAGGAGCTTGCCGCCGAGGGACTCGTCCAGCTCGGTCAGGCGGTGCTCGTCCGTGTCGATGACCACGAAGCGCGTGCCGGCCGTGAAGAGCTCCCGCACGATGTGCCGTCCGGTGGTGCCGATGCCGCACACGATGACGTGGTCGTGGAGGTGTTCGATCGCGCGTTCCATGCGTCGTCTACGGAGGAGCCCCTGCAGATCGCCTTCGACGATCAGCGCGGTGAGGTTGGAGATGAAGTAGAGGAGGGTACCGCTTCCCGCGACGATCAGCGCAAGCGTGATGATGCGCGCCTCGGGCACCTCGCCCATCCCGGGCAGAGTCTCGCCGAAGCCGACCGTCGAGAGGGTGATGACCGTCATGTAGAAGCAGTCGAAGTGCGACCAGCGCCCCTGACCCACCTCGAAGTACGACGTGGTCCCGACGACCATGACGATCCCGAGCACGCCTGCGGCGACGAAGATGCGCTTGTAGACGTCGGGGAGCTTCACCTCGCGGAAGATACTGTCTCGAGCGCGGAGCGGGCGACCTTTCGCGTGACCCACTCACATGAAGCGCAGGACGACGCGTCGGCTGCCGGACTCGATCCGGTTCGATCGACGCTCAGCGGGTGGACGGCGCGGGGAGGCCCCGCTCGGCGAGAAAGCTCTCGAAGCGTCGTCGCAGCGCCTGCGCGGCGGCCGAGGAGGTGTCGGGCTGACGCTCGCGGGGGTCCCGGATGAGATCGAACCGGGCACCGATCCCTGTCTCGCCATCGACCACGAGCTTCTCGTCCCCGACCAGGAAAGCGAGCTGATGGTACCGCGTCGTTCCGTCGGGCAGCGCAGCGGCAAAGAGCGGCTGGTGCGCGATGGGCGTGCCTGCGCGCAGGGTGCGCGTGAGGCCGTCCCCGCAGACCCCCACGGGCACCTCGAGGCCCGCGAGGCCCAGCACGGTGGGCAGCAGCTCCACCAACGAGACGGGGGTGTCGTACGTACCGGCCCTGACCCCACCGCCCACCACCACCAGGGGCACGCGGAGCTCCTCTTCGTAGACCGTGGCACCGTGGCGCGCGTTCCGGTGCTCGTCGAAGGCTTCGCCATGATCGGACGTGACGATGACGATCGTCCGCGCCCGCCGCTCGGGAGCGAGCGCAAAGCGGAGGAGGCGCTCGAGCTGCTCGTCCACGTACTGCACGGCGAGGTCGTGGCGCGCCTCGTTGTCGCGTGGCGAAGGGAGTGAGCCCTCCGTAGGGCCCCGGGTGTACGGATAGTGGGGCTCGATGAGGTGCGTCCACACGAAGCGCGGAGCGTTCGTGTGCGGAGGGGGCTCTGCGAGGCGACCGATGATGCGGCTGATCTTCAGCTGCGCAGAGTGCCTGTGCCGCAAGTGATACTCGGCGGGCACCTCGTCGATCTCGGCGAAACCAGTCAGCGCGCTGCTCTCCTCGGGGAAAGCCTTGGGCTTGGAGATCAGCGCGATGGTCTCGTAGCCCGCCTCCCGCAGATAGGCGGCGAGCGTGGGCTGGGCCGGGGTCAGGGTGAGGGCCCAAGGGAAGCGAGACGCGGGCGGCGCGTCCACCTGACCCGGCAGCAGGCCAGAGAAGATCGAGCGGAAGGCCGCGCGCGTAGAGGGCGCCGGGGTGTAGGCGCGCGTGAACGACGCCCCCTGGCGAGAGCGCTCGAGCAGCCGTGGCGTGTTTGGGTGGGTCGACCCCGGTAGCAGGCTGGTGTGATCCAACCGCACCCCGTCGATGGTGATGAACAGGATGTCGGGAGCGTCGGCACCGACGCGACCGACGCTACCTGGCGCCCCGAGCCCCTGCCCCACCATGCAACCCCGCAGCCCCTGCGCCGCACCGAGGGGCGGCGTCGGGACCCCCACCGCGAACGCGGCCGACACGAGCGGACTCGACCAGAGCCCCGGCGTGTCGCGCAGCGCGCGCGCTTGTTCTGGGTCGGCAGCGCGCGCCCCGAGGAGACCCGCCGAGACACCCACGAGGGCGAGGAGGCCGAGCAGCAGTGGTGCCCGGACGACGTGCGACCAAGCGAGCAGCGCAGGTTGCCGAGCGCGCAGGCCGAGCGGCGTAGGCCGCAGAGCGCGCGTGACGAGCACCCCGACCACGAACGCAACCAGGGGTGGCACCGCCAGCAGACTGACGCCCCAAGGGAAGTCGCGCGTCAGCTCGGTGACGTAGTCGCTGTGCGCCGTGGCGAGAGACAGCAGCACAACCCCCACCGAGAGGAGCGCGACGACCACACAGAGGGCGCGGCGTGGGCGCCCAGGCGCGGCTCGTGCGATCCGCCGCGTGGCCCACCGCCGCGTGGCTCCAAGCAGCGGGAGGACGCCCGCCCCCACCAGCGCCAGCCCTATCACGAGGGTCTCCGTCGAGCGCCACGTGAGCAGCAGCCCCACCCGGTGCAAGACGAGGCCCAGCCACGCGGCCTCAGCGAGCCGCAACGCGAGCCGGTCGAGCCGGTCGAGCGCGGGCTCGAGCGGGTTCGTCGATGGACCGGCGGGAGCGATGATCCGCCGCGCGAGCTCGACGCCCGCCCAAGCCAACGGCGCACTCACCAGGGACCACAGCGTCCACAGCCCGATGAGCGCCCCCAGCATGGGCCACGGCGAGCGCTCCCCGGTCGGGTCCAGGGCCCGGCCGTCGAGCACCGCAAGCACCCATGCGCTGAGCACGGCGGCAATGGCCGCCAGCACGGGGGCGGGCCCGCGCAGCCGCGCGGAAAGCGCCGACGAACCGGGCTTGGGAGGATCGAGTGGAGGGAGGTCGGTCAACGGGCGGTGGCGGACGGTGAGCGGAGCCGAGCCAGGTCGTGGCCTGGCCCCACGAACGGCCATGGCAGGGATGACGAGCGCCGAGTGTGCCGGACGCCCACGGGGTTGGCCATGCGCCGCGCGCCGTGCTTCACACGACGTCCCACAATCCCCTTGTGGTACTCTGGAGCGAACGTGAAAAAAACCTACGTCCTCGACACCAACGTCGTCCTCCATGACCCGCTGGCCATCTACAAGTTCGAGGAGAACGACGTCGTCATCCCCATCTTCGTCATCGAGGAGGTCGACCAGTTCAAGAAGGAGCTCAGCGAGCTGGGCCGCAACGCGCGCACCATCGTGCGCATCCTGGACGAGCTCCGGGAGCGCAAGGGCGCGTCGCTGCAGACCGGGGTGGTGCTGGACGAGACGGGCGGCATGCTGCGCGTGGCCGTCCCCAAGGTGGAGCCCCGTCGCGGCGGCCACGGCGCGATGGACAACGCCATCCTACAGGCGGCGCTGGACCTGCGAGACGCATCCCCCGAACAGCCCGTCGTGTTCATCACGATGGACTCCAACCTGCGCATCCGAGCGGACGTGCTCGGGCTGCGCGCGGAGAACTACGAGGGTGGGCGCATCGACATCGACGAGCTGTACAGCGGCATCGTCACCGTGGACACATCCGCGGACCTGGTGAACGCCCTCGCGGGGCGCGAGACGCTCGACCTCACGCGGCTGAACGGCGACCTGGACGTCGCACAGCTGCACCCGAACGCCGGCGTGGTGCTACGCGAGCGCGACCAGCCGCGGCACACCGCCCTGGGCATCTACGACGCCAAGCTCGGGGCGCTCACGCCGCTGCGGGTGGGCAAACAAGGCTGTTGGGGGGTGCGCCCGCGCAACCTCGAACAATACTTCGCGCTGGACCTGCTGCTGCGCCCCGAGGTGCACCTGGTCACGCTGGTGGGCAAGGCCGGCACGGGCAAGACGCTGCTCGCCATCGCCGCGGGCCTGGAGGCCGTGATCGACCAGGGCACGTTCAGCCGCATGCTCGTCAGCCGGCCCATCTTCCCGCTGGGCCGCGACCTAGGGTTCCTGCCCGGCACGGTGGAAGAGAAGCTCAACCCGTGGATGCAGCCCATCTACGACAACCTCGAGTTCATCTTCTCGTCCGGGCGCAACCGCATGAGCGAGGCGCGCGACTACCACGAGCTGGTGGCGGCCGGGACCATCCAGGTCGAGGCGCTGACCTACATCCGCGGGCGCTCGCTGCCTAGCCAGTACCTCATCGTGGACGAAGCGCAGAACCTCACGCCGCACCAGGTGAAGACCGTCATCACGCGCGCGGGGGCCAACACGAAGGTCATCCTCACGGGCGACCCGTATCAGATCGACAACCCCTACGTCGACGCGGCGAGCAACGGCCTGACGATCGTGGCGCAGCGCTTCCAGGGAGAGCGCATCGGGGCGCACATCACCCTCACCAAGGGGGAGCGCAGTGAGCTCGCCGAGCGCGCCACCCAGCTCCTCTAGCGGCAGCAAGGTCGGGCGGGCCGCGCTGCGCACGCGTAACGCGCGGCAGGTCGCGCTGGACGAGGAGCTCGGGCGCGTCCTACGCGCGAACCGGCTGCTGGCCTTCGTGACGCCCAAGAACGCAGCGGCGGAGCGCGAGCGCCTGGTGCAGGCCGTGACCCGCGGTGTGGTCGCGAAGCCGGCGTGGGACGCTGTCGCACCCCCTCTGGCCGATGTGCAGGTGGAGTCGCGGCGGAGCGTCGAGCGCATGCACGAACTTGCGGCGCAGCTGCCGGGGACGCCGCTGTATCAGCGGCGGCTCACCGAGCTGGATCTCGACCTGCAGCTGCTGGCCGCGGTCGGGTCGCCACGCAAGGTGCGGCCGCTCGCCCGGCGACGCTATGGGCACGGCGGTGAGCCGGCCTTCCCGCACCTCCCCGCCGGCCCCACGTTGCGCGAGCTGGCCGAGCGGCTGCTGGCGGACACGCCGCCCGACCCGGAGGAGAAGGTGGTGCCTCCATCAGGCCAGGGCAGCCTCGCCGAGCTCGCCCGGCGCGTGGCGCGCGTGCTGGACCTGGACATCCGTGTGCGCATCGAGCCGCACTTGGTGTCGGGCGCAGCGGCCGGGGAGCGCACGATGTTCATCGCCGAGCGCCTGTTCGGTGCGCGAGAGGCGCGGCGCCTGGTGGTGCACGAGGTGCTGGGCCACCTCGTCGCCGCGTTCAACGGGCGCACCCAGCCGCTCGGGATCTTCGCGCTGGGCACGGGCGGCGCCTACGCCGACCAAGAAGGCATGTGCATCACTCTCGAGGAGGAAGCTGGCCTGCTCGACGCCAGTCGCCTGCGGGCGCTCGCGGCCCGCGTGCTGACCACCGACTGGGTGCACGAAGGCGCCACCTTCGCGGAGTCGGCGCGCGCGCTGCACGAGGACTACGGCTTCAGCGCCGAGCGCGCGGTGGTCCTGTCCGAGCGCGCGTTCCGCGGGGGCGGCGTGGCCCGCGACATCGTGTACCTGCGGAGCTGGCTGCGAGTGCGCCACGCCCTGCGGACGGCGCCTCGCACCATGGACCGCCTGCGGCTGGGCAAGGTCTCGCTCGACGACCTGCCCGAGCTCGAGTGGCTGGCGCGCGAGCGCTGGGTGGACCTGGGGCCGCGCTACTTGCCGGGCTTGAGCTTGGCGAGGAGCCTCGCGTCCACCGGCGGCGGGACTAGCTTGGACACGTCACCGCCCAAGCGGCAGACCTCCTTGCAGAGGTTGGACGACACGTAGAAGTAGGCGTCGTTGGCCATGATGAACGTGGTCACGATGTCGTTGTTCAGGTGGCGGTTCATGTTCGCCATCTGGAGCTCGTACTCGAAGTCCGCCACGGCGCGCAGGCCGCGCAGGATGACGGTGGCCTGCTTGCGACGGCAGTAGTCCACCAGCAGACCGTCGAACGAGTCGACCTCGATGCGCTTGACGTCGAGGCCACGACGCTCGATGGCCTCGCGGGTGATCTCGATGCGCTCGTCGACCGAGAACAGCGGCGCCTTGCGCTCGTTGTTGAGCACGGCGACCGTGATGCGCTCGAACGAGACCAGCCCGCTCTCGAGGATGGACATGTGTCCGTTGGTGATGGGGTCGAACGAGCCGGGGTAGATGGCGTGGGACATGCGTGAGGGCTTTGCTGGAGGGAGGCCCGGGGGCCCTTAGGTCACCGTCAGGAGGCGCACACCGGTGTCACCATAGCGGTAGACGGCGAGGGGCGCGAGCCGCGCACAGGCGGGTGGGGGGAGCGCGTGCCGGTGCTCCAGCACGACCACCGCCGACGGGTCGATGAGCGCCTGCTCCACCATGTCGTCCAGCAGCGGTGGGACCACGGCGACGTCGTCGTAGGGAGGGTCCGCGAACACCAGGCTGAACGGGGCGTACGGGCGCAGCGCGGCATAGAGGCTCCGCTCCCGGGTCGCCGGTGGAGCTCCGAGGTCGGCGCGCAGCACACGGACGCGCTGCGCGAGATCGAGCGACTTCGCGCTGTGCAGCGCCGCCTTCACCACGCGCGGGTTGTGGTCGATCAGCACGGCGTGCTCGGCACCTCGTGACAGCGCCTCGAACGCCAGGGCGCCCGTGCCCGTGTAGAGGTCGAGCACGCGTGCCCCGCGCAGCGCATCTCGCGCATCGAGCGCCGAGGCCAGCGCCTCGCGTACCCGCTCGGCCGTGGGACGCGTGAGATCCGACGGGGGCCCATCGAAGCGTCGCCCCCCCAGGGTGCCGCCGACGATGCGCACGCGTCAGAGCCCCCAGAGCGCCCGCAGCCAGTCCAGGAGGCGGCCTTCGGCCTCGCCCATGTTGCCGTCGGCGGCCGCCATGCCCACCAGGACCTCGTAGATCCACTGCTGCACGGGCGGCCGCGACACGTTGCGCGCCGCGTCGCTCAGATCCTCCATGTCCGGCAGGGCCTGCTGGGCCTCCGTCATGCAGCGCCAGAAGCGCAGGCTGCCCACCTCACGGGCGAGCGTGCTGAGCGCCGCGCTCTCTGCTGCGGTCAGCACGCCATCGGCGCGCACCATCGTCCGCACCAGGCCGGCGAAGGCGAGGCGCTCGTGAGGCTCGAGGTCGTCCAGGGTCACTGACCCGCACCGTATCAGGCTTCGGGCTTGCGGAGCCACAGGAAGGCCTCGTGGTTGCCCTTTGGCCCCTTGATGGGCGCGTCGGCGCGGCCACGCTCTTGGAACCCGAGCGACACGGCGGCCTGCGCCACGGCCTCGATCGCGGCGGCGCGCAGGACCGGGTCGCGCACCACGCCCCCCTTGCCCAGCTGGTCCCGGCCCACCTGGAACTGCGGCTTGACCATCGCCAACACGTCGCCCCCCGGAGCGAGCACGGCGTGGGCCGCAGGCAGCAGCTTCTCGAGCCCGATGAAGCTCGCGTCGATGACCACCAGCGTGACGAGCTCAGGCAGTGATTCGGCTGTCAGGTGGCGCGCGTTGGTGCGCTCCATGACCACCACGCGCGCGTCCTGACGCAGCGTGTCGTGCAGCTGCCCGTAGCCCACGTCGATGGCGTACACGCGCGTGGCGCCGCGTTGCAAGAGACAGTCCGTGAAGCCTCCTGTGGACGCCCCGAAGTCGGCAGCCACGCGCCCCGCGGGATCGAACGCGAACGCGTCGAGCGCGCCGCTCAGCTTGACCCCACCACGGGAGACGAACGGGTGGTCCTCGCCGCGCACGAGCAGGGGCGCCTCGTCGTCGAGCTTCTCGCCCGCCTTGTCGACGCGCCGCTCGCCGGAGAACACCACCCCGGCGAGGATGAGCGCCTGCGCCTTGGCGCGCGTGGGGGCGAGCCCGCGCTGTTCCAACAACACGTCGACGCGGGTCTTCGGCACGGCTGGGTGGTACCAGAGGCGGACCAGGGACACCAGCGGAGGTCACCGCGCGAGCAGCTGCAGAATGAACGGCAGCGCGATGATCCCGTTGTAGCCCAGGTGCGCGAGGATGCTGGCGAGGGTCGAGCCCGTCAGCGCCCGCAGCGTGCTGAAGGCCACCCCGGCGACGGTGATGCTCACGAGCGAAGGCCACGCACCGAACACCTGGGGCGCGTGCAGCAGCGCGAACAGGAGCGCCGTGCCGACCACCGCGGGGACCGGACCGCGCAGCCGCTCGAGCTGGCGGAAGAGCAGCCCGCGGAAGAAGAGCTCCTCGGCGAAAGGAGCGACGAGGCCGATGGCGAGCATGGTGAGCAGCCCGCTGGGAGCGCTGACCATGTGCTCGATGGGTGCGGTCCCCGTGCTGGGGACCAGCCGCGAGATCTGCGCGAGCGCGATACGGAGCACGACCCCGAGGACGGGCATGGCGAGCAACAACCACGGCCAACGCGGTGGCGCCACCAAGCCCAACCCCTGCGCGTGACGGGTGAGGCCGACCACGAGCAGGAGCTGACCCAGAAACAGGACGAGCGCGGCTCCAATGGACGTGAGCGGGCTGGGCGGCAGCAGCGCGCTCGCAACGAAGGAGACCACGAGCCCCAGCAGCGCCGCGGCCAGGACGCGGGAAGGGCCGAGCGGACTGCGTCGGGGCGCGTGGATGTCCTCTGCGTCGGCCGCGAGCGCGTCGTCGACGAGCTGCTCGAAGGCGCTCCGCGGTGGAGGTCGCACGAGCCACGCCAGCGTCATCAGCAGCACGCCCACCCAGGCCAGCAGCGGGCCCGTCATGTCGGCGGCGGTGAGCGTGCGCACAGCGGTCACATGCGTCCAGAGCCGCGTGTCGGCGGCGGACACCTGACGGACGACGGTGAACTCCCCCGACCCAGGCGTCTCCAACACCACGCTGAAGCGACCGCGTCCGGTGAGGGCGTCCGCGCGCGCCAGGTCGACGCAGCCGCCCTCGGGCGCCTCCCGCAGGCTGGCCATGCGGTCTTGGTCCAGGCGCACCCGCAACACCAGCTCGTGGGGATCCTCGTGGAAGATGGCGAAGGTCGACACCTTCCACCCCGGTAGGTAGAACGCGTCCGTGGCGCACACGCTGAAGTTGACGCTCTGGCCGTGCGCGAGGGTCAGCTCGCCGAGCACCGCGGAGGACCCCGTCAGCTCGCCCATCGTGAGGAGGGGCCCGCGGTAGTCGCGCTCCTCCGTGGCCAGCTCGCCGACGCGCGACATCGTGAGCAGCAGCCCCACCGCACAAAGTGAAGCCCCGATGGCGAGCAGCACGCGACGCATCCCCGGAATCCTGTCATGTTCCAGAGCGTGACGGAGCCAGAGATCACCATCCGCTACTTCGCCGGCGCACGAGAGCTGGCTGGGCTCACGGAAGAACGACTGCCGCTGGGGGAGGTCAGCTCGCACGCCGCCCTGCGCGCGAGCCTCGCCACACGCCACCCCGCGCTGGCGCCGTTGCTGGGCGCGATGCGCTTTGCGGTCAACGACGCGTTCGTGGGGACCGACTACGTCCCCGTAGCGGGAGACCGCGTGGACGTGCTGCCACCCGTGGCGGGGGGTTCGCTCCCGCTGGCCGAGGTGCGCAGCACGCCGCTCTCAATCGACGAGATCTACCGCGCCGTCTCGCACGCTGGCGCGGGCGGGGTGACGCTCTTCGTGGGCGTGGTGCGGGACGTCGCCGACGGCAAGCCCGTGGCGCGGCTGGACTACGAGCAGCACCCCACGTTCCACGCTCGACGTGACCTCGCCGTGCTGCGCCGCGTCCAGGGCGAGCTGGCCTCTGGACGGCGTGCGCGTCGCCGCGACCCACCGGTGGGGCGAGCGACGGCCGTGGGGTGGACCACGTGGTGGTGGGCGCCTCGGCCCCGCATCGGGACGCGGCGTTCCGCGGCTGCCGCCTCGCGATCGACCGCTTGAAGGAGCGGGTCCCCATCTGGAAGAAGGAGTGGGAGCCGGGGGGTGCCGCCCACTGGGTCAACCTGGATGCGCCCGCGGACGCGTCGCACGACAGTTGACACCCCAGGGGTCCGCTCCATAGTTTGTTCTCCTGTGTCCGAGATCGCGCATCACGTAAGCGAGAGCCCCTCCGCGTCGCCCGAGAACGGGCACGCGGCGCTCACCACCGGCGACATGGCGCGCTTGACGGGTAGCACCCTGCGCACCGTGCGCTTTTACGAGCAAGAAGGCCTCATCGCGCCCCTCGACCGAAAGGACGGGGGGCATCGTCATTTTGGGCCCAGCGAGCTCGAAAAGCTGCGGCTCGCGCTGGACTTGCGTGAAGCTGGACTGAGTCTGCCCGACATCAAGCACATGTTCAGCCTGCGCCACGCGTGCAGCGAGCGGGCGGGTGCCAGCGCCGCGATGACCCAGCTGCTGAGCGAGCGCATCGGCGAGGTCCAAGAGAAGATCCTGCGGCTGCGTCGCTTGCGCGAAGAGCTCACGGCCATGGCGTCGTCGCTGACCGAGTGCGAAGGCTGCTCGCAGGGCACCTGCGAGGGCTGCGACGTGCTCGAGTCGGAAGCCGCGCCGCGGAGCCTACGCGTCCTCCTGCAGGAGTGAGCGGGCGCGAGCACGCGTGAACGGGCGTGGTCGGGGCCTTCCGACCGGCGCACCCGTCGCTCCGAGACGTGCAGGACACGGCACGCGCCGGGTAGGCGTCTGTCGTCCCCGAGACCCCTCCGCCGACGCTGACTCGTGCGTGGGTCGAGAAAACGCGCGGAGGACGCAAGTGGCGGCCGCCGGGGTCGACAAGGCAAGGGCGCACCTCCCTTGGTGCAGAAAGGCCCGTGCATGACCACCCGTATCGACCCCCAGCAGAGCGTCACCGTCCGTCCCCCGTCGGAGCGCCAGACCCCCCTCCCCGCTTCACGGCGTTTTCGGGATGCCCTCGACGAGGGCGCGCAGCGCATCGTCGCGAGCACGGCAGCGTTGACCGGGGTCGCCCCGCTGTCTCAGGCGACCACCGCGTCGCGGGTGTCCGGTGGGCGAGCGGCGCTGAGCCAGAGCGGAAGCCTGCCAGACCTCGCGCCGGACGTCAGCGACGGCGGGAGCGGGGGCGGGGGCCCCGACGCAGCGAGCGGCGTGCCCAGCGACACGATGGAGCTGCTCGAGATGCAGCGCCGCATCGGCGCCGAGCAGGTGCACTTCTCCACGCTCTCGAACGTGATGAAGGCCCGCAACGATACGGCCAAGTCCGTGGTGGGCAACATCCGCTGAACGTGTGGGGCGTGGCGCGCTGCGCCCCCAGCGGCTAAGAGAACGAGGCACCATGACCAGTCCCATCAAACCACCGTCGGGTCCCCCGCGGGCGCTCGACATCGCTGCGGGGGCGCCCACGCGCGTCCAAGGCGGCGGCGAGGGCGACGAGTTCAAGGCGGCCCTCCAGGGCGCCGCGGCGAGTGGCGCCGCGATGGAACCGGGCACCCCCGTGGTCAACACCCGCGCGGCCGAGCTCGGGGCCGCAGTCCGGGCAGGCGCGCTGACGCCGAGCCAAGCCGTCGACGCGCTGGTCGCCGACGCGCTGGCCTCGCCCGAGGCCCAGCGGCTGGAGCCAGCCGGTCAGAAGGCCCTGGAGCAGCACCTCCGCACGATGTTGGCAGAAGACCCTTCGCTGCTCGAGCTGGTCGGCGACCTCTCGCGCTCATGACACCCCGTGGGCTGCCGCGACCCGCGCCGCTGACGAGCGCCTTTGGCGGTGGCCCGAGCAGCGTCCCGATCGCCATCTGGCTCACCGCCGTGCTGTCCGCATCCAGCAGCTTCTCGAGCGGGTGCTCCGAGCGGGCCGAGCGCGCCCCGGCAGCCGACGTGGATCGCCCGCCTCGGCCCCAACCGACCCTGGACGAGGTGTACGCGCCCACGGTGCGGGGTGAGCGGGATGCCAGCTACCGGGTGCGGATCGCGCCGCGACCCGACGACGAATACACGGCGCGCACACCCATCCCGGCGAGGCGCTTGGTCTACCGCATGCGCCTGCACATCCACGGTACCTTCGGCGAGCCACCCCCCGGCACGCCTCCGGCGGGCGCCGAGCTCAACCTGGACATGACGCCCGACCGACTGCGGGCGCGCTTCCTGGGAGACACGTGGCCGATCCAACCAGGAGCCGAGGTGCGCGTGCGGCGCGGGTCACCTGGAACGTACGTGTTCGATGCCCAGGGCGGACGGCATGTGGGGCCTGGCGAGCTGAGCGGCTGGTTCGTGGGCGAGCCCGTGGGGCGCGACCCGTTCATCCGCGTGCGCGGGCCGCGCACGCCGGCGGTGGGCCCCGCCCCGATGATCTGTCGCCTCTTGGCCGAGTGGGGCAACAGCACCTACAGCAGCATTTCCGGGCGTTGCCGCGACGGAGCGCCCCCCTGGTTCCGGGTGGGCATGTGGTTCGGCACGCTCTCGGCCGACGTCACCATGGACCTGCCGGAGTCCGCCCTGCGCGCGGACGAGCGCGAGCCCCCGGCGCGCGTCGACCCGGTGGAGGGGCGCGTCATGCTCTCCGAGGTGATGCGCCTGCGCCTGTGGCCCGCCACCACACCCACCTACGACCCGGGACCGTTGCCAGAGGAGCACGGCACATTGACGGTGGAGAACCAGACCACACGCAAGATGATCATCGTGGTCGACGCCGTGCCCGTGGCGTGGGTGGAAGGGGGCGCCACGTTCGAGGTGCCCCAGCTACCTGTGGGTGAGCACTGGGTCGGCGCGCAGTACCCGTTCGGGCACCGCGCCATCGCGCCCATCCAGGTGCAGGTGCCAGGCACGTACGTGGTCGATCGGTAGGCGCTGCACGCGAGCCGACACCACGCGGGCGATGGCGCCCCTGGGTCCTACCGGCGAGCCGAGCCCGCCAGATGCGTGGCCAACGCACGGACGGCTGCCCCACGGTGGGAGCGCGCGTTCTTCTCGGCGGGGCTCAGCTCGGCGCTGGTGAGGCCGACGTCCGGCAGGAACAGCAGCGGGTCGTAGCCGAACCCCCCCGTCCCGCGCGGGGCGTCAGCGACCACACCTTCATACGTGCCGCGCGCCTCGAACTGCACCTTCCCCTCGGCGTCGACGAGGCAGATGGCCGCCACGAAGCGCGCCGTCCGCGCCTGTCGCGGCACGTCGCGCAGCGCGGCGAGCAGCTTGTCGTTGTTGGCGGAGTCGCGTGTCTCGCGGTCCCCGTCCACGCCCGCGTAGCGCGCCGAGTGCACCCCCGGGGCGCCGCCGAGGGCGTCCACCTCGAGGCCCGAGTCCTCGGCCACACAGGCACGGCCCGTGAGCCGCGCGTACCCCACGGCCTTCAGGCGCGCGTTCGCCTCGAAGGTGTCGCCGTCCTCGACGGGCTCCTCGGGCAAGTCTCCCGCGGGGTACAGGTCCGCGAGGCCGACCACACGAAACCCGAGAGGCTCCAGCACCTCGCGCACCTCGCGCACCTTGTTGGGGTTGCCGGTGGCGAGCAGCAGCTCGCGGGCGGTGTCGGTCACGGCGGTCATGGACCCTCCAGCTTGAGCCGCCGTGGCCCCGTACGCCAGGTCGGTGGGCGCCCCCGCGGCGCCCGACACGGAGGCTCGCCGCTTAGCGACGCGCGCGACGGCCACGCGGACGTGACGTGGTGGCCCGCGACGGCGACGCGGCGCGGCGGGTGCTCGCCGAAGACGACCCGGCAGGCGCGCCCGGGACGGCCGCCCCGACGGCTCGCGTCGGCAACGCAGCGAAAACCTCGTGCATCTGTTCGGGGTGCGGCCACGCGCGACCGAAGAACGTACTGCCGCGCAGTACGGTGGGGTCGATGGAGAAGTCCCACGCGTCGCGACCCGCCGGGATGAAGGTGTCCACCAAGTGGGTGCCCGGCGTGAAGTGCAGCGCCCCTTCGCCGGACTCCTGTGCGTGGGGCGCGATGGCGCCGGCCTGGGTCACCCGAAACGCGAAGGTGCGCAGGACGCGGCCCTCGTAGGAGAGCACGCACCGATAGGCCCCGGGGCGTTCGCTGACGTTGAACACGCCACCCTCCTGCAGCGCAGCGCTCCCACCCAGGCGCACGCGCATGCGCGTGGACAGGCGGTAGTGACGCCAGGCGTAGTCGAGCGGCTCCTCACCCATACGCGCGTGCCGTGCGGAGAAGCCCCCGGCAGCGCCGAGCCCCTCGAGCAGCGTCACACCCAAGGCCACGCCATCCACGGTGCACTCGAAGCGCGCGTCGTCGGGTCGTGGCAGCGCGACCTCGTGCGAGGCGGCCCAGAAGTCGAACAGCACTTGGTGGTAGCCGTTGAAGCCCTGCGGCAGGGGAGACACCGTGGTGGCGAGCAACAGGTCGTCGCCCACCACCTGGTAGAAGCTGTCGTACACCGGCTGGTTGTGGCGCACCCCGTCGAACGAGTAGTAGCGACCCACGCGGACGCGCAGGACGGGGAGGTCTCGCTGCCCCGCGCTCGTCGTGATGGAGGGGGCGAGCTCGAGCAGCCCTTCGCCGCGCAGCGCGACGCGCGTGTCGGTGCAGCCTTCGGTGTACGCGACGGTGCGACCGTCGCCCTGCAGTGGGCAGGTCATGGTGGCCTCGGTCGTGCCGCCGCGCCGAAGGGTCAGGGTGAGCGTGGTGGCGCCAGCGACGGCACCGCGCAGCACGAGCCGCACCCCAGGGCGGAAGCTGACGTTGTCGGGATCGCTGCGGTTGTCGGTGATGGCCTCGACCCAGGTCAGCCCATCGTCGATGACCACGTCCGACGGTGCCTGCGCGCGTCCGACCGCAGCGCTCGTGCAGAGCACGAGGCACACCGTGAGGGTCCGTCCCAAGAGCGCGCTCGCGAAGAGGTGCTCACGCGCCATGACACGCGCCCCCCGCGTTCTCGAGCGGCGTGCAGGTCTCGTCGGCGCCGCACATGGTGTCGCTGTCGGTCGGGTCGCACACCGGCGCGCACACGGGCGCATCGTCGGCGCCGAAACGCACACAGCGCGCCGCGCGCACGCACTCGAGGTTGCCTTCGCACGTCTCGCCTACCGGGGTGGTCCCCCCCAGCCAGCACACCGACTGCGTCCCCGATGTCAGCTCCAAGCACGCCGACCCGTCCGAACACATCGTGAGTCCGTCACAGCGCGCCATGCAGCGGCTCACCTCGTCCGCCGCGCGCACGCACACGAAGCCATCACCGCACGGGTCCGCGCTGCTGCAGACACGACCCTCGACGCTGTCCTCGTCGCAACCAATCAATAGGCATGAGCCGACCATGAGCGCGAGCGCGCCCGAAGAGACGATGTTCCTGATCACCTGAACCCCTTGGACTAGAGAATGCTCATGAGATGACTGGCGCGCGCACAGGAGTCGAAGAGATGATCGTCATGGGAACATGCACGAGATTCATGCGGGACCTGCGATGCGGTCGGCGGGCCGTGAGCGCACGCTCCCGAGCGACGCCCGGAGCGCTCACGGTGAGCCCGTCGAATCGCTGGCCACCCGTGGAGGAAACAGCTCGCGGCCCATGCGGGCGAGCTCCCCGCGGAGCCACACGTTGCCCGGCTCCCGATCGCAGCGCTCGTGCCACCACGCGACGATCGGGAGCACGAGCAGTTCGACGGGCGCCTCCACATAGCGCACGGGACACGTCGCGCTGGCCGCTTCCGCCAGGGCGCGTGGCACCACCGCGATGAATGGCAACGTCGCCACGAGGTGCGGCACGCACGGGAAGTCGGGCACCCGCAACGCGACCTTGCGCGTCTTGCCGTGGGCACGGAGCGCGTCGTCGACGAACGTCGGTTCTTCGTCGCTCGCGACCACGACGTGGGGGGTATCGCAGAACTCGGCCAGCGAGAGTGTCTCTTCCCGGCACGGGTGGTCCGCGCGGATCAGGACCACGAAGCGATCGTAGCCGAGACGCATGTGATGGAGGCCGGGGTGCGGCAGGTGCATCAGGCTGCCGACCCCCACATCGAGGCGAGCGGAGGCCAAGTCGCGCGCGTCATGCCCCTCGAGAGGCCGCACGGTGAACCGCACGCCCGGTGCGACGCGGGCCAGGCGCCCCATGAGCGCTGGCACGCCGGACGTGTGGAAGACCCCCGAGGCGGCGATGCGGAACACCCGAGTAGAGACGGCAGGGTCGAACTCGTGGCGCGCTTCCACCACCGTGCGTAGGTCTGCCAAGCCGGCGCGAAGCGCTGGCCGGAGCCCTTCCGCGAAGGCGGTGGGGACGAGCTCCGCTCCCGACCGCGCCAAGAGGGGGTCGTCGAACAACCGGCGCAGGCGCGCGAGCGAGTGAGACATCGCGGGCTGGGTGACGCCCAGGCGCGCGGCCGCGCGCGAGACGCTCCGCTCGTCGAGCAACACGTCGAGGGCCAACAGGAGGTTGAGGTTGACGGCGGAGAGGTTCACGACGCCACGATGGTATCGGACGATTCCTTCCAGTCGACCGACGTGGCCGCACGCGCTCGGCGCGCGCGTTGACGGGTCGCCGACAGCGTAACACCATGGTTACTGTATGCCTCGCCCAGCTCAGGCTCTGCCAGACCAGTCGCTCGACGCGCTGGGCAACGAGACGCGGCGCGAGATCTTGCGTGCGCTGGCCGAGTCTCCGCGTACCGTAGGCGCGCTGGCGCGCGAGTTCCCCATCAGCCGCCCCGCCGTGTCGCGCCACCTGCGCGTGCTCGAGGAGGCTTCGCTCGTTCGGCACGTGAGCACGGGTACGACGAACGTGTACGAGGTGGACCCCCGGGGCTTCGACGCCGCGCGCAAGTGGCTCGACGGGTTCTGGGACATCGCGCTCGCGCGCTTCAAGCTGTTGGCGGAGAACACCGCGCGGGAGGACGAGGATGAGCGCGGATGAGCACGGCTCGGCGGCGGCGGGCGCGCCCCTCGAGAAGGAGATCCACGTGGCTTGCTCGCGCGAGCACGCGTTCGCGGTGTTCACGTCGCGCATCGACGTGTGGTGGCCGCGCGGGCACCGGCGGTTCGGCGAGTCGGAGCTGCGGCTGGAGCCGTTCGTGGGTGGTCGCTTCTTCGAGCGCGCAGCCAACGGCGAGGAGTTCGACCTCGGCGCCGTGCGCATCTGGGAGGCGCCGGACCGCGTCTGCTATTCGTGGCGCCCCGGCACGCCGATGACGCCTACCGAGGTGGAAGTTCGCTTCATCGCGGAGGGCTCGTCGACGCGCGTGTGTGTGACCCACCGCAGCGGCAGCACCTGCCCCAAGGACGCGTTCGTGGAGAAGGTGGCGCTCTACGAGCGCGCGTGGGGTCACGTCCTCGCCGCGCTGTCCGAGGCGCTCCGGAGCTGACGCGGCGGATGCGGGGTCACCCGACCAGCGCCAGCACCGCCGAGACGACGAGCGACAGCACGACCTGGCTGCCCGCGCCGATCAAGAACGCGTCGTAGCGCTTCGTGAAGGCGTAGGCGGGGAGCGCCATGGGCACGAACAGGACCAGGGCGACGAACCCACCCAGCGCGAGCATGCCCGCCAAGGAAGAGACGCCGAGGGCTCCGCGCAAGAGCGCCAGCCCCACGCTGAGCGTCGCCGTGCACGCAGCGCCGACCCCGTACGTCCACGGCGGCACCTCGGTGCGGTGTTGCTCCTTCGTCATGGTCGGACCCCCGTACGCCCGCGCCCAGGCGTCTGGAAACAGGACCACGAACCAGAGCGTGAGGACGACCTGCCCGGCGAACACGGAGGCGAGGACGGCGAGCCAGGGGACTGCGGCGAGATCGAGTGACATGGGGACTCCTGGGGTTGGCCATTGGTAACACGTAAGTTACCAATGGCCAACCCCAGAGTGCGGTGAGGGAGCGCTCGTTCGGCCACCAAGGTCACGGCGACGTGTAAGCAGCACGCCCCGCGCACGTTTTCCGTGAGATGCTGTCTCGTCGAGCCACCCGTCCACGTCGCGCCCAGCGCGCGGGCACACGTCCACGCCTCGCATTCATCAGTTCGGTCGTATGGGGCGGGCTCGCGCTCGGGGCCGCGCTGGCGGTGCCTGCGGCCGTACCCAGCGTCACCCGCGCGCGCGCCGACTTTCCGCCCGAGCCAGCGCCGCCCCTGGGCGCGATCACGGCGGTCGGCGAGGCAGACCTAGACGAGGTGGCGCTCGACACGCGCTGCCGCACGGCCCGCCATCGCGCCCGCTGCGTCGTGACGCTGACGTTCGTGGTACGAGGCAACGACGGAGCGGTGCTCACGTTCCCACCGATCGACGGCGCGAGGCTCGACGTCGACGGGCACGCGTTCGGTGACGAGGGCGGCGGTACGCTCGACCTCGCGCCGGGCGAGGCGAGGCGCGTCAGGCTGCGCGTGCGACGCACGGTGTGGGAGGATCGCAGCGAGGGCCTGTACCTCGTGGCCGAGGCAGCCTTCGCGCGCCACGCCGCGCTGGGAGAGTTCCAACACATCCACCGCAGCGACGGCTCGATCCGGGTGCCGCTGTTCGAGGGCCCCGGCCTGCACCTGCGAGGCAGCGTGCGGGTGGCCAGCCGCGTGGGGCGCCGCGTCACGGTCGAGACGGACGCCGGGGTCATGCCGGAGCTGGTCGCGGCGCAGCTGAGCGCGCTGCCGCGCCACCTCGACGTCACGCTCGAGGGGCCGCGCGAAACGCCCCGCTGGCTCCGGCGAGGCGGACCCGTGTTCATGCTCGGGTCGACCGTCGGGGACCAGCAGCGACTCGTGGGCAGGGCCGGCTACGAAGCGGGCTTCGGACGCCACGGGTTCGTTCAGGCGCTGGTCGAGTCGGACCTGCAACGCAGCCTCGCGCTGGCCCTGGTGCTCGAGGGTGCGCTGCCTGCACCCCTGTTCCTCATCCCGAGTCTGTCCGCTGGCGCCGGCCTCGTCGTGGAGACGCGCGCTGATCCACGCGTCGCCCTACGCTTCTCGCTCGGCGCCATGCTGGGCGCCGGGCTGGGCGCACAGGCGACGCTGGACTGGGACCCGCGCGGCCGCCGCACCACGCTCGCTCTCGTGGGGCGACTGAGCTTCTGATTCAGCGCGCGCGCGAACGTCGACGGCCAGGGTCGCAGGTCGGGTCGTCGGCCTGCGGCCAGGGGACGCCACGCTCGTACACCGCGAGCCGAATGTCGTATCCTCGGGGCACGGTCCCAAGCACCGAGCTCACCCGCGCGACCAGCCTATCGGGTGACACCCCAGCGTCGATGAGGGCCGCACGGACCGCCTGCGCCCGCACATCCGGGAGCGGTTCCCGGCGCCGCGGATCGTGATGCACGCGCTCGTCGATCACGACGACCCGCACGAACGGCGCATGCCTGAGCAGCTCTGCCACGGCAGCCAGTCGGGCTGAGGATTCGGGCGTGAGCGTGGCGCTGCGACCGCGGAAGCGGATCGGGCGATCGAGCGTGAGATCGGCGCATCCGAGCGACACGTGGCCTCGCTCGGGTTCGGGACAGCCGTCCTCGTCGCGCGCCCCGTCGAAGTCTTCGGGCTCGCTGGGACAGGCGTCGACCGTGTCGGGCAGGCCGTCCCCATCGGCGTCGGCCGATGCTGGGTCGGCATCACAAGACCAAGGCGGGTCCACCAAGACCAGGCGGACCCCACGAGGCGCTGCGCTGGCGGGGGTGACGCGCTGGTCGCCGAGGCCGCGAAACGTGAGGAGGTCTGGGGGCGCCCCAGCGGCGACGAGCCTCTGCATCACCTCGGCGGCGCGCCGCTCGGACACGTTCACAGCCCTGTTCGGGTCGTGCCACGCGTCGTCGGCTTCGACGCGGACGCGCACGTCTCGCAGCTGCGCGATCAGCGCGCCGGCGTCGGCGAGGGCTGGGAGGGACCACGGATCGAGCTGGGCGTCGTAGCGAAAGACCACCGATCGTTCGAGCGCGATCGCCCGGCAGGTGAGCTGCGCCAGGCCCACCCGCGCGCCTATCGGGACGCGCCGAACGGTGGGCTCGCCCGCGTCGGCTCGCGCAGGAGTGGCCTCCCGCGTGGCCGCCCCGGAGCTCGGGCCCTGTGCGACCAGGGACGAGGTGCCGAGAGCGACCACGCACGCGCTGCCCCAGGCGACGACGCGTACCAGAGAGCCACGGGACACACCCGAAGGTGCGCGGGAGGTGAGGAGGACTCGGCGCATGAACGTGTCCCACGGGTGGACCCGCGCGGGAGCCTGCGCGACGCACGACAGGCCACGTGTATTCAGCCGCAGACCCCACTGGACACGCTGATTAACGTGACTTTTCGGTCGCCACATTGCGAAAGCCGCGCGCGTGCGTCAGCTTTGAGTCGCGATGGCCGGAACGATGAACATCAAAGCCCAGGCGCTGCTGAACGCCGCGAAGTGGGTGGAAGAGCAGCAGGGGAGCGACACGCTCGGAGAGGTCATCCGGCGCTGCAGCGCCCCCGTGCGCGAGCGCTACATCAGCGGCATCGCCATCGAGTGGCACCCGCAGCACGAGTTCGTCGAGTTCCTGCACCACGCGGAGGCGGTGATCCGGCAGCCGCGCGGCAGCGTGTCCAAGGCCATCGGCGCAGAGGGAGCGCGCATCAACACGCGCAGCATGGCCAAGCGCGCCGTGATGTACGTCGCCAGCCCCGAGTTCCTGCTGCGCCGCATCGCGACGCTCTGGCACCAGTTCAACGACCGCGGCGAGATGCGTATCCTCGGCATCGACGAGCGGGAGGCGCACATCGAGCTGCTCCACCTGCCGGAGCCGGACGAGCTCTTCTGCGCGACGATCACCGGCTGGTCGGAGGTCATCGGCGAGGCCGTCGGCTTCGATCGACCGCGCAGTGAGCACGTCTCGTGCTGCGCGCGCGGGGACGACGCGTGCGTGTGGCGAGTGGGCTTCACCCCGGTGGCCAAGGCGTGAGCGGCACGTGACCCCCCAATGGTCGCGCCGCACGTGCCTACAGCACGAGCGACGACCCAGGCGAGTTGCACCGTCACGACGCCACGAGCATGTGGTTGCGGATGCGCGTGCCCCCCGTGAAGCCGAGCTGACGGTACAACGGCTCGCCCATGGCGGACGCCTGCAGCGTCACCAGCGGAGAGCGGTGGAGCGACAGCAACCCACGCATGATGTGACGCGCGAAACCGGCGCGGCGTGCGTCGGGGACCACGCCGACCATGTGCAGGCCAGCCACGCCGTCGGCTTCGAAGAGCAGCCCCGTGCCCACGACCGCGTCCCCCACGCGCGCGAGCACGAGACGCGCGCCCTCGTGGCCGAGCAGACGCTCGACCGACGTCGGGTCGACGCGATAGCCAAACGCCGAGGACGCCGCGTGCGCCCACGTGGTGAGCTCGCGCTCCGCTCCATCGAGCCTGACGGGGCCGGCGAGCCGCGCGGGCGAGTCCCGGAAGGGCGCGGGTCGGAGCGACATGAGCGTCTGCTCGAAGGCGACCGCGAAGCCCGACTCCGAGAGCACGGGTCCGAGAGCCTCGCTGCGCGGCCCCCAGTCTGGGATCACGACCTCGGACGCCGCCGCACGGGCCGCTGCGACGAGCGCGCGTGCGTCGTCGGGGGCAGGAGTCACGCCAGGGTCGAACCACAGGCGATGGGGCCAGCCGAGCGAACGATTGAGCACGGTGCCCGACGGAAGACGGTGTCGCTGCGCGCCCAGCGCCATCCACAACGAGGTGAGGTTGCGGAGGTTGACGAGGTGGTCGGACACGGCGCTCATCCTCGGTTCACCAGCAGGACGCCCAGCAGCAACGTGACGGCACCCGCCACGCGTGTGGGCGTGAGCGTGGCGACGGGCTGGTCGAACCACCCGAAGTGACTGAACAACATGGCCACGAGCAGCTGGCCCGTGAGTGCCGCGCTCATCATGGGGCCGATGCCCATGCGCGGGATGAGCCAATAGAAGCCCACGATGGCCACGCTCGAGAGCAGGCCTCCCGCGACCCACAAGTACGGTGGGACGGTCCGTGCGGCCGCGAGGTCGGGCGGCTGACGCGTGAAGGCGAGCAGAGCGACCAGCGCCGTGAGGCCGACGCCGAAGGCGACGACGGTCGCGTGCGCGGGGTTGCCGAGCAGGCGCCCGAGGTGAGCGTTCATGCTGGCCTGGGCGGCAATGGCCGCTCCTGCCAGGAGCGCGAAGCAGACGAACGAGTTCATGACCTCCATGCTGCGAGGGCGCCGCTGACACCGCCTCTACATAGGTTGAGAGCCGCGCGTTTTTTTCTGCGCGCCTGCTCCCCGTGCTGCACGGGCCGTCGCGCCCCCTGCGGCGGTTCCAGGGGCCACGCGCTCGCCGACGGGCATCGCATCACGTGCGGCGTCCGTGGGGAGGGAGCGGCGCAGCCTGCTGAGCTGCGTCGGCGTGATGCCCAGGTGGGAGGCGACGTGATAGAGCGGCAGTCGTTGCGCGAGTCTCGGGGCGTCTCGGAGGAAGCGCGCATAGCGGCTCGCGGCGTCCTCCTGCACCAGCGCGACCTCGCGTGGTTCCTTGGCCAGTAGCCAGTTCTCCTCGAGGTAGCGGATCTGGAACCACATCAGGTCTGGTCGCTCCCGCAACAGCGCACGGTACCCCGTGAAGTCGATCGAGATCATGCGGGTGGGCTCGAGCGCCTGGATCGCGACGCGCGACGGGAGCCCGCGCAGGAGGGCGACCATCGACCCCGGAAAGGTTCCTTCGTCGAAGAAGACCTTGTTGTATTCGGCGCCGTGGTCGTCGCCGACATAGCCCCGCAACAGTCCGTGGAGCACGTAGCCGAACTCCTTCGGCTCCTCGCCGGGTGCGCAGTAGAACGCTCCCTTGGACAAGCGGACGGGACGACAGAGGCCGAGGAGCGCCGTGCGCGTGTCTGCGTGGAGGGGCGCGTAGCGTTCGAGGGACGTGAGCAGGCTGGCGGCGTCGTGCGGGGCGAGGTTCGAGCGACCCATCGAGGGAGGGTAGAACACGGGGGACGGCCGAGGAGCGCTCGGAATTCGGATCGGGGGCTCTCGGCGCTCTAGCCGGCGGGATCGAGGGCGGCGTACGATTCCGCTCGTGACCAAAAACTTCACCTATGAGCGGCCCGATGGAACCGTGCGAAAACTGTCGGGCTACAAGGCCCCGACGCAGCGCTGGGAGGGGCAGCGCTTCAGCGCGACGCGCGTGACTGCCGCGCGACTGCCCGCACGCGTGGACCTGCGGGCGGCCATGACAGCGGTGGAGAACCAGAGCGAGACGAGCAGCTGCGTCGCCAACGCCGTCGCGGGGGCCTACGAGTATCTGGTCAAGCAGCACCGGCAGGACGACGCCTACGACGTCAGCCGCCTGTTCATCTACTTCGTCGCGCGCGCGGTCGCCGCCGGCGAGGATCCCACCAGCGAACCCGAGCTCGAAGACGAGGGCACCATGATCGGCGCCGCCATCGAGGGCCTGCGCGAGTTCGGCGCCTGCTCCGAGGAGTCCTGGCCCTTCGACGACGAGCTCGTCAACGAGACCCCCTCGGAGGAGGCGTTCGACGAGGCGAGCTACTTCCTAGTCGAGGACGTGATGCAGGTGCCCACGCGGCTCGAGGCTTGGAAGGCGGCGCTCGCCGAGGGGCACCCCATCATCTTCGGTATCAACCTGTACGAGAGCTTCGACGCTCAGCGACGCCCAGGGCTGGTGCCTTCGCCATCACCCCGCGAGGCGCAGCGAGAGGACCACGCCGGGCACGCCATGCTGGCGGTGGGCTACTCGGACCGCGATCAGGTCTTCATCGTGCGCAACTCGTGGGGCGAGGAGTGGGGTGACCGCGGCTACTGCTACATCCCGTACGCCTACCTGATGAACCCGCGCTTCAACGACGGGGACAGCTGGGTCATCCGCCGCGTGGAGGAGCCCGAGCTGGACGAGTCCACCTGGGCCGACGACGACGAGTCGCTGATCGGCGACGTCGAGAACGAGCTCGCCGCGATGAGCGACGAAGACTTCGCTGCCATGTGGGACGCGATGGGCGACGTGGCCTTCGAGACGCGGCTGGCGCTGGTGCTGCTGTTCGCGGCGGGGGCCGACGGCGAGATCGACGACCAGGAGCTGGAGGGCATCGCGGACGTGCTGGCGAACGTGCAGGAGACGCTCGGCATCCGGATGAACCCCGAGAAGGTGCTGCGGCGCGCGCTGAAGCGCATCGACCGCGACGAGGACGTGTTCGAGGAGACGGTCGCGCTGTTCGCCGAGCACGTGCCCGCGACGGTGTTGGCGGCGATCGTGAACGCCGTGCAGGAGGTCGTGGAGATCGACACGGAGGACGAGGAGGACGTCCTCGCGTACCTGGTGGAGGCGTGGCAGGTGGACGCGTTCGGCGAGGGCGATGAAGCCAATGACGAGGGCGACGATGACGATGACGGGGACCACGACGACGATGAAGACGCGGACTACGACGACGATGAAGACGCGGACTACGACGACGATGAAGACGAAGACGGGGACTACGACGAAGACGAAGACTGACTCCGCGTGCCGCGCTTCCTCGCCGTGTGCCCACCCGGGCGCGCTCGGGTGAGCCCCTCGACTGCCATCGGTCTGCTGGCCGAGCGCAGTGTCGCAGGCTGCGCGGGTGCAGGACCCTGCGACAAGACGCAGCGGGGTCCTTCAGCGCGCTCTCGTCAGCGCGCCACCGCGACGTCGATGGCATCGAAGCCGACGTCGATGGGGTCGTCGCTGGCGACGTCGCCGCTGTGCGCGTGGAACACGTGGACCCCTCGCTCACAGCCCTGGTTGGCGGGCGTGACGGTGCACGGATCGGGGAAGAACACGAGGTCCTCGACGCGGTCCAGCGCGAGCTCGTCGACGTATCGACCCGAGAAGGTGTTGTACGTGGAGAAGGGCCCCGCTCCCACGAGCTCGAGGTGCGAGGACGCACCTGGGCCGAAGTCCGTGTGCGTGATGCGCCACCCCAGCACGGCGTCGACGACGACGAAGCCACCCACCTGGGCCCCGTTCGTGAAGGGGAAGGCGCTCACCTCGAACGTGTCCAGGTCGACGACTTGGTACGCACCGCCACCCGAGAAAAGCGGCCTCGGCTCGGCGACGTAGAGGCGCCTTCCAGCGCAGTCCACGGGCATGTCGAAGTCCGCCCGGGAGCCCAAGGCCACCCCTTGGACGCCGGCCGTCATGGGGTCGACGTCCACCACGCGGCTCCCGCTGGGCAGCGAGAGGTCGATGACGACCAGCGCGGGTCCCACCGGTGACTCGGCGCCCGAGTCGTGTTCCACGCGCGCCACTTGGACGTAGGCGCGCGTACCGCAGCTTGCGACGCGCCCCGCCTCGGGGAGGCCGTCGGCGTCGGCCAACGCCGTCAGGTTGACGCTGGTGGTGGTCAACGAAGGCACGTCGATGACCACGACGGAAGCGCGCTCGTACTGGGTGACCACGACGCTGTCGTCCCCCACCCACGCGGCAAAGCGTGGATCGGCGCCCGTGGCGAGCGTGAACGTGCGCGTGACGCTCAGGCTGAGCGCGTCGATCAAGTCCACCGTGTCGACTGGGCTCGGATGAACGACCACGCAGCGGAGCCCGCGGCAGGTGACGCTGCTGGCCACGCCGCCGAGGTCGGCGCTCGTCACGACGGAGTGCGGGGCCGCTGCGCTCAATGACGCGACCTCCCCGTCGGGCCCGAGCACGATCAGGCGTGCAGGCTGCGCCTGGCCCGCATCCACGTCCTGGTCGGGCGCCGCGTCGGGCGGCGTGTCGCCGTCGAGCGTGTCGCCGTCCGTGCCTCCGTCGGAGGCGGGCGCATCGGTGACGCTGCCGTCGTGGGGGGTCGCGCTGTCGGGATCGCCGCCATCGGCGAGACCGGCGTCCAAGCCGCCGTCGGGGGACGCGGTCCCCCCATGACAACCCGGCAGCGCGAGCACGGCGAGTGGGTAAAGGAAGCAGATCGTCCGCGCCCACGATGGGCGCGCGCACGTCGTGCGGGGAAGCAAAGATGAAAGCATGAGCGCCATGCTAGCAGCGCGCGCAACACCCCGCGTTCATGGACGTGGGAGACCCTTTCCGAAGTCTGCGAGCGCAGCGGTCACGTGCCCGCGCAGCCACCGGTGGCGCGCGTCGCGCGTGAAGCGGGAAGCCCACGAGACGCACATCGGGAGGACGGGGGTGGTCACCGGGCAGCGCTGTCGATGCAGGGTTGGGGCGAGCGCGCGCGTGACGTCTTCGGGCAGCGTGGCCACCAGGTCGGTCTGGCTGACGATGTTCAACGCGGCTTGGAAGCTGGGTACGGTGACCGCCACCCGGCGGCGCTCGCCGAGGGCCGCGAGCGCCGTGTCCACGTAGCCCCCCTCGCCGCCGGTGGGCGACACCAACAAATGGTCGGCGCGCAAGAAGGCACGGAGCGACAGCGTGCGGCGCTCACGCGTCACGCAGACGAAGCGTCGCCCGTATTGCGGGCTGAGCACGAGGGCGTCCAGCTCGGGGATGGCGTACTCCCCGCGGACGTCCGGGAACACGCCCACGTCCACCAGGCCTCGCTGCGCCTCGCGTGCCGTGTCGAGGCCCAACGGACGAACGCGCACGTCCAGCGCAGGCGCCTCCGCGCGAATGCGCAACAGCAGGGCGCCCGCCAGCATGGCCTGCAGGTCGTCCCCCAGCGCGAGCGTGACGTTCCCCTCGGCCTCGGCCGGCACGAACGGGGCTGGCGGGGCGAGCACGCGCGCCGCACCCGCGACCAGCGCCTCCACCTCGGGCAACAGCGCGGCACCACGCTCCGTGCGTACGAGCCTCCTCCCGGCGCGCACCAGCAAGGCGTCTCCCGTCGCCTCGCGCAGCTTCTCGAGCGTGCGGCTCATCGCGGGCTGCCCCACGTGCATGCGCCGCGCGGCCAGGGTGACGCTCTCGGTCGCTAGGAGCGCGTAGAGCGCGGGGAGCAGCTCTGTGGGCGCGCGCAGTTCCATGTCTTGCATGCATGCCTCATAGCATTTCAATCGATTTTCGGCATTCGTTCGAGCGCGTCATGCTGACCCCGAAAGCGAGGCACGACATGGAACGAGACGAGCGCGAGAGTCGGAAGATGGTGGTGGTGGGTGCGGGGCAGATCGGCACGCCCGTGGTGCGGCGCCTGGTGGCGTTGGGGCACTCGGTCACGTGGCTGAGCCGCACGCGCCCGAGCGAGGTGCCCGCCGGCGCACAGCACGTCTGCGTGGACGCGCGCGACCCGGACGCCGTGGCGACCGCAGCGGAGGGCGCAGAGGCTGTGATCGCCGCGGTGAACCCCGCCACCTACGACGCAGACGTGTGGGCGCGGGAGCTCCCGCCGCTGCACGCGGGCCTGATCGCAGGCGTCGGGCAGAGCGGGGCGCGGCTGGTGCTGCTGGACGCCCTGTACCTCTACGAGACGGGCGCAGCCCCGCTGAGCCCCGACACCCCACAGACGCCCAGCACGGCCAAGGGCCGGGTGCGCAAGCAGCTGGCCGACATGGTCGCCGAGGCTCAGCGCGCCGGCTCACTGCGCGCGACGACCTTGCGCGCGCCAGACTTCTGGGGCCCCGGGCTGCACAGCGCGCTCATCACCGAGCAGGGGCTCGCGGACCTGCGGCGCGGCAAGCGCCCGCTCGTGTTGGGCGACCCCGACGTTCCGCATGCGTTCGCGCACCGCGACGACGTGGTGGACGCGCTGGTCACGTTGGCGCTCGCCGACGACAGCGTTCTGGGTCACGTCTTCCACGCCCCCGTGATCCACGTCAGCACACGCGAGCTGGTGAGCACGCTCTCTGCGGCGCTCGGCACGCCGGTCGAGCCACGGGTTGGGCCGCGCTGGCTGCTGCGCGTGGCTGGTCTGTTCGACGCGTCGACGCGCGGCCTGATCGAGATGCTGCCGCAGTGGGAGAGGCCCTACCTGGTGGATGACCACGCGTACTGTGAGCGCTTTGGCGTCCGCGCGACGTCGCTCGCCGAGGGGGTGCGTCAGCTGGCGAGTTGAGTCTCGTGCCGCGCGCCGCGCCAGACCGCCGCGGGTACACTGCGCGACAGGTCGCGCTCCATGGAGCGCGCCATACGTCGGAGCACGCATGCGCATCGCCTTCTCGGTCCTCGTGGTGATCCACGCCCTCATCCACCTCCTCGGGTTCGTCAAGGGCTTCGGGTTCGCGCCCGTCGCCCAGCTGAGCGCGTCCATCTCACGTCCCGTCGGCGTGCTGTGGCTGACGGCCTGTGGGCTGCTGCTGGTGGCCGTGGGGATGCTCACCGCCAGGCACGCGGCGTGGTGGATGCCCGCCGCCGTCGGGCTGCTGCTGTCGCAGGCGCTCGTGTTCACGGCGTGGTCGGACGCCAAGTTCGGCACGCTGGCGAACGTGCTGTTGGTGGTGGGCGTCGCGGTGGGCTTCGGCGTCGCGCGCTTCGAGCGCGTCACGCACGCGCGAGCGGACGCGCTGGTGAGCGCAGCGAACCGCGACGCGGCGCCCATCGAGAGCACGCTCCCGACCGCGACGTTGCCCCCCGCCGTGCGGCGCTACCTCGAACGTAGCGGCGTGGTCGGACACGCGGCGCCGCGGACCGTGCGCCTTCAGCAGTCGGGGTCCATGCAGCTCTCGCCGGGCCAAGGCTTCCTCGAGATCCAGGCTCGACAGTACGTCGCGCTCGCCCAGCCCGCGTTTCTCTGGCACGTGAAGCTCGCCATGTTCGGGGTGCCCATCGTCGGGCGTGACACGTACGAGCGCGGGCGTGGACGCATGCGCATCGACGCGGGAGGGCTCGTCCCGGTCGTGGACGCGGCGGACGCGAAGATCGATCAGGGCGCCCTCCTGCGCTACCTGGGTGAGAGCGTGTGGTACCCGGCGGCTGCGCTCGGCCCACACATCACGTGGGAAGCCGGCGCAGACGACCAACGTGAGGCGCGCGCGACGATGCGCTACGAAGGCGTCGAGGCGAGCGCCGACTTCACGTTCGACGACGACGGGCGCTTCGTCTCGCTGCGGGCCGACCGCTACCAGGGCGGCGGGGAGGCGGCCGTCCTGCGGCCGTGGTCCGTCCGCGCGAGCGCGTGGTCGCACTACGACGTGCACACTGGCGAGGAGGCCTACCGGGTGGAGGTGCCCAGCGAAGGCGACGTGGTCTGGCACGAGCCCGAGGGAGAGTTCGTGTTCTTCCGGTGGACGCTGCGCGACCTGGCGTACGACGTGGACGAGCCATACCCGCGCTGGTGAGCCGCGCGCGCAGCACGCCCACGCCTGCGGACACCGGTCGGCCCACGGCGACGTGCGACGCGCGACGCGCCGGGCGCGGGCGGCTCAGGACCCGTGCTGAGAGGGTATGATGCGTTCGTGCGCGCTCCGCTCATCGCTCTGATGTTGGCCGTCTCGTTCCCTGCCTGTGGAGGCCCGTCCGCGACGCCCGCGGACACACGCGAGGCGCAAGCCCACGACCCACTGAGCGTGGAGGAGGCCGAGGGATGCACGGAACGCTACGACATCACCGCGACGCCCGGCACGTCGTTCGAAGACGTGGAGCCATCCGCCACCACCGCGTGGCCACGAGCTGGCGTGAGCTTCGAGGCGAACGTTGCGCGCGTGGGTGACGCCGTCCACATCACCGGCGTGCTGGTCAACGCGACCGACTCTCCCGCGACGGTGGACTTCCTGACCGGTGGGGTGATGGGCATCTCCACGAACCCCTTCCAGGTGGACATCGACAGCGTCCCTGCCGTCGCGATCGGCCCGGAGGTGTACCCGGCTCCCCGTCGGGTGACCCTCGGGCCCCGTGGCCAGGTGACCTACAGCGTCGTGCGCTGTCCCCCGTTCCCCGCTCGCGTGCGTTGGACGTTCTCGCCATGGAGCGGACAGCCCGTGCAGGGCGAGGCGACGCTCCGCTGACGGCGACCCGTGCCGAGCGCATCGTCGTCGCGCGAGAAGTCGTGACGGATCGACAGTCGGTGGGCAAACTGTTCCGGATGAGTCGAATCACTGCTTCCGAGCTCCACCGCCGATTGGTCACACTGGACAAGGCCCTCGCAGAGGACCCGCACTTCGCCGTCAACCTGCGGCTCCAGCTGAACTCCGAGCGCGCCTCCGACGAGGAGGTGCGCCACGTGGAGGACGTCGCCGGCATTGCGTTGCCCGATGTGGTCGCGACCTTCCTACGAGACGTCGCCATGTCCGCGCAGCTCTGCTGGCACCTCGAAGAAGACGGGGTCGAGCGCTACGACACGTCGTGGGGGGGCGGCACGGGCGGCCTCTTCCTTCTCACACCCGCCGAGATGATCGCCCAGCGTGAGCGGCTCTTGAGCATGACGGAAGCCGACCCGGCCACGACGCGCATCCTCCCCTTCGCGAAGGACCCTGGCGCGGCGACCTGGCTCGCCGTCTACGCCTCGCGCTTTGGCGAGCGCATCGCGATCGTTCACCACGACGCCTCACTGGACGAAGCCGAGGTGTTCAAGGCGGATGAGTTCTTCGAGGGCTGGTCACGCGCCGGCTTCCCGATCGAAGACCGCTGGGAGGACCAACCGGAGGAGCTCGTCGCGTACCTCGAGGACGCCATGGGGCTCGAGCCCGAGGAGTTCGAGGAGGACGAGTAGCAGGCGCACGAGGCGCGGCTCACGTCCCGCGGGTTGACGTGCCCCGCGGCGTGCAGTGAAGTGCGGCCCATGCGTCATCGTATCTCGCTGCACCTGACGGGCAGCTCCGCGGCCGAGTTGGTGAGCGCCGCGCGCGCCTGTGAAGACGCGGGGGTGCACTCCCTGATCGCGTCCGAGCTGTACACCAACCCGTTCGTCCCGCTCGCTGCGGTGGCGGCGAGCACGTCGCGCATCGGCTTGAGCACCGGCATCGCGCTCGCCTTCGTGCGCAGCCCGCTGTCGCTGGCGCTCGAGGCGCTCGACCTGGACGCGCTCACCGGCGGGCGCTTCACGCTGGGGCTGGGCACGGGCGTCAAGACGCTGAACGAGCAGTGGCACGGCGTCACGAACTTCGGGCCGCCCGTGGCCCACATGCGTGAGGTGGTGGCGTTCCTGCGGCACTTCAACGCGCACGCGCATCTGGGACAGCCCATCCAGTTCGACGGGCAGTTCGTGAAGGTGCACATGGAGGGCTACCAGCGCCCCGTCGCGCCCCTGCGCGAGCGCATCCCCATCCACCTCGGGGCCAACCGCAGCAAGATGCTGGAGCTGGCCGGCGAGGTCGCGGACGGTGTCCTGGGGCACGTGTTCGTCTCGCCGCGGCAGCTGCGCGACGAGGTGCTGCCGGCCATCGGCCGGGGCCTGTCGAAGGCTGGCCGCGCGCGCGAGGACTTCACGCTGGGCGCGGGCATCACGTGCGCCATCGACGACGACCGCGCCACGGCGCGCCACCACGCCCGCGGCCCGCTCGCGTTCTACGCCACCGTGCGGACCTACGAGCCGCTCTTCGCGGCTGACGGCTTCTCGGCCGAGGTGACGGCGATTCGCGAGCGCTTCCACGCGGGCGACAAGCGGGGCGCGGTGAGCCTCGTGACGGACGCCATGGTGGACACCTACTGCGCCGCCGGCACGCCGGACGAGGTGCTGCGCAAGGTGGCCGAGTACGACGGCCTGCTCGACATCAAGGGCGTGAGCCCTCCGCGTCACTTCTGCCCGCCCGACGCGCACACCGCGTACCGCGCGCGCATCCTCGAGGTGTTCGCGAACGCGTGACGGCGCGCGGCACGACGATGCGTCAGCGCCCGCGGCGCGGCCAGTCGGTGTGCACGGGCACGTCGGGCGCGTCGATCCGCCTGTACGTGTGGCTGCCGAAGTAATCGCGCTGTGCCTGGATGATGTTGGCGCTGCCGCGCGCCGTGGCCAGCGTCTCGAGCCAGCCGAGCGACGCCGACAGCGCTGGCACCGGGATGCCCGCCAAGGCCGCGGCGGACACGGTGCGGCGCAGCGCAGGCGTGGCCTCACGCAGCTGCGGCGCGAGCGCCGGGGCAAGCGCCAAGAGGGGCAGCTCGGGGTCCGCTCGGTAGGTCTCGCTGATGACCCCGAGGAAGCCCGCACGGATGATGCAGCCCGCCGTCCAGATACGCGCCACCTCGGCCAGGTCGATGCCATAGTCGCGCTCGGCGCTGGCCGCCCGCAGCATCGCGAAACCCTGCGTGTAGCTCGCCATCTTCGAGGCGAAGAGCGCGCGGCGCAGCGTGTCCACGTCGACCCCCGCGAACGGCTCGGCGTCACGGGGACGCAGGGCCCCCTCGGCCTCCAGCCGCAAGCCGCGTCCGCTGGATAGCGCGCGCGCGTCGAGGGCGGCGGCGATGGTGGGGATCGGCACGCCCAGCTCGATGGCGGCCATCACGGTCCAGCGGCCCGTGCCCTTCTGGCCCGCTTGGTCGACGATGGCGTCCACCAGCGGCGCGCCGGGCTGCTGTGGATCGTCGGCCAGAAAGATGTCGGCGGTGATGTCGATCAGGTAGCTGTCGAGCTCCTGCTCGTTCCACGCCGCGAACGTCGCGGACACCTGCGCCGCGCTCTGTCCGAGGCCCCTCCGCAGCAAGGTGGCGGCCTCGGCGATGAGCTGCATGTCCCCGTACTCGATGCCGTTGTGGGTCATCTTCACGAAGTGGCCCGCGCTGCCGCGCCCGCAGTAGGTCACACACGGGCCGCTCGCGCTCTTCGCAGAGATGGCGGTCAGCACCGGCGAGAGGCGGCGCCAGGCCTCGACGTCGCCCCCCGGCATCAGGCTGGGCCCCAGCAGCGCCCCCTCGCTGCCGCCGCTGATGCCCATCCCGACGAAGCGCCACACCTCGGAGGCCGCGCGCGCGTTGCGACGGTCGGTGTCCGTGTAGAGGCTGTTGCCGCCGTCGACCACGATGTCGTCGGCTTCGAGGTGCGGGGCGAGTCCGTCGAGCACCGCATCCACGGCAGGGCCCGCGTTCACCAACAGGATGATGCGGCGTGGCCGCTCGAGGCGCGCCACCATCTCGGCCAGCGACGCGGAGATGCAGAACTGCCCGTCGGGCTCGCTCGCGGCCAGCCGGGCGCCGGCCCCTGGGTCCAGGTCGAAGCCCCCCACGCGCAGGCCGCGCCGCGCGAAGTTGCGCGCCAAGTTGGCGCCCATCACGCCCAGGCCGACTACGGCTACGTCGTCGAGAGCTTCGGAGTCTGGGCTGGGCTGGGTCATGGGCTGACGTCCTGGTCGGTGACGAACACGAGGTGGGGGAGCCCCGTCGTGGGGAGACTCGGGGCGCCGCGCAGGGCGCGCTCCAACGCTTCGCGCTTGGCCTCGCCGAAGGCCAGCACCACGCAGAGCCCCGCGCGCATGAGCGCGTGGCGGGTGAGGGTCACGCGGGCCGCCGGAGGCTTGGGGCTGTCGTCCACGTGCGCGATGTACGTCTCAGGTCCTGGGTCGGGGTGCCCCGGGAAGAGCGACGCGACGTGCCCATCCGGCCCGAGCCCCAGCAGGGCGACGTCCAGCCGCGCATCGAAGCGCCGCCGAAACGGGAGCGACGCGCGCATGGCCGCGACGTGCGGACGTTCCCCGTCTTGGTAGAGGGGCAACTCGTAGGCCGGGGGGTGGCTCGCAAGCAGCGCTCCCTCGCGATGCAGGGCCCCGCGTGTACTGTCTTCCGACGCGTAGGGCACGCAGCGCTCGTCCGTGTACGTGAGCAACACGTCGCTCCATCGCGCACCCAGGGCCTCGCGGATGGGGCCTACCGCCGCCGCCGCCGAGCCGCCAGGGACGGCCAGGCGCGGCGACTGCACGGAGGTGAGCCGCCCCACCACCAAAGACACCGCCTGGGCGACGGGGTCCGCGTGCTGCACGACGCGCGGCGCGTGAGCTGCGTCCGCGACCGAGCGCGTCACGCGTCTTCTCCTGTGCTCCACGAGCCCTCGCACCCGTGGAACAGCGCGTTCGCCGCGGCCGGCCCCCAGGTGCCCGCCGGGTACGACAGGATCGGGGGCGGGTCGTCGCTCTCCCACGCGTCGCGGATGGCGTCCGCGAAGCGCCAGCACGCCTCGATCTCGTCGGCCCGCAGGAAGAGCGTGGCGTCGCCCTCCATGGCGTCCAGCAAGAGCCGCTCGTACGCTGGCGCGCTCTCCTCCCCGAACACCTGCCCATAGTCGAACGAGAGCTTGGCGGACGCCATCTCCATGTCGGCTCCCGGGCGCTTCACGCCAAACGAGAGCGTGATGGCTTCGCGCGGCTGGATGCTGAGGGTGAGCACGTTGGGCGGCTTCCGGCCCAGCTTGCGGTCGCGCAGCAGGCGCCGGAACTCGGGGCGGCTGACCCCCTCGGGGCGGTTGAACAGCGAGAGCGGCGGGGTGCGGAACTGCACCTGCACCTCGGTGAACTTCTGCGGGAGACGCTTGCCGTGGCGCAGCAAGAACGGCACGCCCGCCCAGCGCCACGTGTCGATCTCGGCACGCACCGCCACATAGGTCTCGGTCACGCTCTGTGGCGACACCCCCTCTTCGCGCAGGTAAGCGGGGACCGTCTCCCCGTCCACCTCGCCGCCGGTGTAGCGGGCGCGGACCACGCTGTGCTTCACGTCCGCGAGGTCCGGGATGTGCAGCGCCTCGAGCACGTCCACCTTCTCACCGCGCACCGCGTCCGCCTGCAGCGAGGGCGGCGGCTCCATGGCGATCAGCGCGAGGATCTGCAGCATGTGGTTCTGGAGCATGTCGCGCACCGCGCCGGACTGGTCGTAGTAGGCGCCGCGGCCGCGCTCCATGCCCAGCGGCTCGGCCACCGTGATCTGCACCAGCTCGATGTGGTTGCGGTTCCACAGCGGCTCGAAGATGGCGTTGTGAAAACGGAAGCCGAGCAGGTTCTGCACGGTCTCTTTTCCGAGGTAGTGGTCGATGCGGTAGATCTGCTTCTCGTGCAGGTGCTCGTGCAGCTCCGCGTTGAGCGCACGGGCGCTGGCCAGGTCCACGCCGAACGGCTTCTCGATCACCACGCGCCGCGCCCCCTGCGTAGCGTCCTCCGACATCTCGACCAGGCCCGCTTGCGCCAGGTGGGACACGGCGGAGGCGAACAGCGCAGGCGCCAGCGAGAGGTAGAAGATGCGCGTCGAGGCGTCGCCGCCTGGGAGCGTGTCGAGGTGGGCGCGCAGCCCCAGCATGTCGTCCAGCTGCATCACGTCGCCCGAGCGGTAGGTCACGCGCGCGGCGATGGCATCGAACGCGGCCCGCTGCTTCTCGGGCAGCGCCTCACGCAGCGCCGCGCGGTACTCGTCGTCCGTACGCTTGGCGCGCGAGACGCCGACCACGTGGAAGCCCTCCTCAGGGAGGCCCTTCTCGGCCAGACGGGTGAGCGCCGGCATCAGCTTGCGCAGCGTGAGGTCGCCGGTGGCCCCGAAGATGACGAGCTGGATGGGGTGCGCGCTCATGGCGCAGTTGTATCAGAGCACGACGCCGTCCACGCGAAAGAAGCCGACCTCGACGAGCGGTCGGCGGTAGCTGACCGCCGCCGCCGGATGCGCGGGGATGGACTCCACGTGGAGCGGCGTCAGGTGCAGCCGCCGCTCGACGGCGACACACTCGTCGCGCGGTCCGTCGGGCTCTCCCGACGGGAGCTCGTCAGCCCGCTGGGTCCAGCAGATGGCTGGACGGTAGTAGTAGCCACAACCGTAGCGCCGCAGCGAACGACCCACCTCGATGCGGGCGGCTTCCGGGGCGCTCACCGACCGCCAACGGTTCGGGGCGATGGCGTCCAGCGTCAGGTAGGTCGGGCCGAGCGCGTAGGGGCCCTCGGGCGTGGGAGGTAGCCACACCTCGCAGGTGCGTCCCGCGTCCAGCAACGCGGGGACGGCGCGCAAGGCCACGCGACGCTCACCCTCGTAGACGGTGGGGTCGCTGAGGGGGCCCGGCGACATCGCCACCGAGACACCGAGCCCGAGGGCGAGCAAGGCCGGGACCAGGTGCCGGTAGCGGCGGGCACGCGCCGGGCCCAGCCACACGAACGCGGCGTGCAGGATCGCCACGCTGCCTGCCCCCGCGAGCATCGCGTGCAGCGGGACGGCCGCGTACTGGAGGCGCGGGAGGTTGTAGCGGCCCCCGACCATGCCTGGCAGCGTCATGAGCGCCGCGGCGGCGAAGAGCGTGAGCAGCGTCGCGCGCCGCTCGGGCTGCCTCACGGCGAGCGCGGCGGCGAACCAGCACCCGACGGCCAGCGCGGGCGTGCAATGGACGTTGAGAAACGCGTTGAAGGGCGCGTCCGGGAGCCCGAGCGTCGGTAGCACGACGCGCCACGCGCTCTGCAGCGCTTGGGTCGGGTCGCCCCCGAGCACCGCGTCGGTCGCGCCCAGGCTGAGCTGCAGCCAGGACAGGCGGAGCAAGATGGCCCAGACCGCGGCCACGGACGCGAGGGCGAGGTGGACGCGCGGTTGTCGGAGCAGCGGCCAGGCATCGCGGCGAGCCACCCACAGCAGGCCGAGCACCAGCGGCGCCGGCAAGAGGACGGGGTGGAAGCTGGTGGCGACGAGGGCGAAGAGCCCGCCAGACAGCAGCCACAGCGCCCGCCCCGCGCTCAGTCCAGCGCCCGTCACGACCAAGGACAAGAGGACGAAGAACGCGCCAGGCACGGGTCGCACCTCGGTCATCGCGAAGTACGCTGCGCACGGCACGAGCGCGTAGATCGCGGCGGCCCAGGTCGCCTCGCGCTGCACCCTCAGCCAGGCGAGCGCGGCGAGGTAGACGAGCGGGATGATCAAGATGCCGAGGCTGGCCTGGAGCGCGAGCAGCGCCCACTCCTCACGTGGCAGCAGCGCGAACCACAGCTCCGTCAGCGCGGCCATGCCGCTGCCGTTCGGATCGAGGCCTGGTGCCCCCAAGCCGAGCGTGGCGGCGATGTCGGCATAGCCGTAGGGCTCGCCGTGGCGCCCCTCGAACCCGGGCGTGCGGATGCCCTGGGCGACACGCAGCAGCGCCCCGCTGGCCGTGAGCACCACGAGCGGGGAAGCATGCCGTACCCACGCCGCGGCGCGCTTGCGCGGCCTCCGGTGCGCTCCATCGTCGGCGTCTCCGTCGTCCTCCGGGGCGCGCTGGGCGAGCCGCGCCTGCCGTACGTCGCGCAGGTGCGAGAGCGCCCCGAGCAGGCCGAAGAACACCGCCAACGCGAGCACGCCCTGCAGCAGGGTGATGACGCGCCCGACCTGCACCGAGCGCGCCAGCGCCGCCCGCTCGAGCTCCGCCTCGGTCGGGGCGTTCTCCGCCTCGTGCAGCCAAGCCAACACCTCCTCCTGCACCCCCTCGGGAGCGAACCCCTCCGGCGCAGCCTGCAGCGAGTGGTGTTCGCTGGCGACGTCGGTCTCCAGCTGGGTGCGCGCGATGATCTCCACGTGAGCGCGCTCGTCGTCCCGGACGAAGTGCAGCCGGATGTACTCCGGTTGCTGCTCGACGCTCTCGACGACCCAGCCCTCCACCGTCTCCTGGCCCACGCGGTCCTCGAAGCTGGGGAGCTGCGCCGCGCCGTCCGCCGCGCGCAGGGTGATCGCAGCCATCACGAGCAGCGCCGTCGCACACCACGCCAAACGCCGCAGCGGGGCGCGGGACATCAGGACGGCCTGCCCTGAAAGATGGGGGCGATGCGGTCGAGGGCGTCGCGCAGCGCGGGCTCGTCGACGGCCGTGAAGCACATGCGCACCCACTTCTCGTATCCCTGACCGCACGCCAAACCGGGCGTGAGCAGCACGCCCACGTCGGCGCAGCGTTCGAGAAGCGGGGTGGCGTCCGCCGCATCCCCTATCAGGTGCGATACGGGTACGAACAGGAAGGTGCCCCCTCGAGGAGCTCCGACGCCCATGACATCAGCGGCCGCCGCGCCCGCACGCCTGTATCGTTCACGACACTCAGCGAGGTAGTCGCCTCCCTGTTCGAGCGCCGCCGCAGCCCCGAGCTGCATCGCCGTGGGCGCGCCGTACGTGATGAAGGTCTGCATGCCGCGCACCTTCGCCATCACCGCCGACGGCCCGTGCGTGTAGCCCACGCGGCCTCCCGCGAAGCCGTAGCTCTTGCTGAGCGTGTGGCTCGCGATGGTGCGCCCCGCAAAGTCCGGTCTCGTGTAGACAGGCGCGGGCGCGTGCTCTCCCAGCCACAGGTCTTGATAGGCCTCGTCGGCCAGGATCCAGAGGTCGTGCCGCGCCGCCACACGCCCGATGGCGGCCAACACATCGTCGCTCAAGACCCGCGACGTCGGGTTGTGCGGCGTGTTGACGTAGATGGCCACGCTGCGCTCCGTGACCGCCGCCTCGAGCGCTGCCTCGGGGTCGAAACCGGGCTCGTCCAGCTCGGTGAAGAACGGCACCTCCACCGCGCGCGCGCCGCGCACGGCGGCCAACCCACGCGCGAGCGGCCAGAAGGGCGCGGGGAGGATGAGCTCGTCCCCCGGCTCGAACAGCACCTGACAGACCACGTTCAGCCCGGCCGTGGCGCCTGCCATGATCTGGATGTCCTCGAGCGGGACCTCCCAGTCCGCCCGCGCCCGGATGCGCGCCTGGACCGCTCGCAGCAGCTCGGGCACGCCCTGCACGGGGGCATAACGGTACAGCCCTCTCTGCTCGGATGCGCGCGCCTCGACCCGTGCCATGGGGGGTGGCTCGAGGTAAGTGTCACCGACGTGCAGGGGATGGACGGTTCGGCCAGAGGCCGCCGCTCGCGAGCCCAGGGTGGTGTAGACGCTGTCGGTGACCGTGTCCGCAGCGCGAGACGTGGTCGGGTGTCGGGGCATGGTTCAGAGCCAGTAGAGCCACACGAAGAACAGCGAGCTGAGCCCTACCAAGACCTGCAGGGGCAGCCCGAGCTTCAGGAAGTCCACGTATCTGTACCCCCCAGGGCCATAAACCATCAAATTAGTTTGGTATCCGATGGGCGTGCTGAAGGCGGTCGCGGCGGAGAGCATGATCACATAGCTCATCGCGATGGTCGGCACGTGCAGCTCGCCCGCCACGTGCCAAGCGATGGGGAACATGACGGCCGCGGCGGTCTTGGTGCTGACCGCGCCGGCCAGGATGGCGGTCAACAGGTAGATGACCCCCAGCACGCCGAGCGCGCCCGTGGGGCACGCGACGTCCACCAGCGCGGTGGCGCACACCTCGGCCGCGCCGCTGCGTTCGAGCCCCGTCGCGAGCCCAAGGGCCGCGCCCACCGTCATGATCACCTGCCAATCGATCGAGCGCCGCGCCTGGTTGCCGCTGAGGCACCCGGTGAGGAGCATCGCGGCCGCCGCCAGCAGGGACGCGGTGAGCAGCGGCAACAGCTCGGTCACGTTGACGACCACCATGACGAGCAAGATGCCGAGCGCGAGCGCCGCCTTGTCGTGGCGTGGCCGCTCGCTGTCCGCCACCGCCGCGACGAGGGCGAAGTTGGGGTCGCGCTGCCGGTCCTCCACGAAGCCCGGCTGGGCCTCGATCAGCAGCACGTCGCCGGGCTCGAGCAAGATGTCGCCGATCTTGGTCTCGGCGATGCGCACCCCCTGCCGGTGCACGGCGAGGATGGCCGCCTTGTAGCGCGTGCGGAAGCCGTACTCGCGTACCGAGACACCGACCATGGCGGACTGAGGAGCGATCACCGCTTCCACCCACGACGCCTCGACGGCGGGCGCGGGCAACAAGCTCAGGCGGCGCAGGCGTGCGCTCTCTTCGTCGGCCGGGAGGGCGTCCGACGCCACGGGGACGATGCGCATCTTGCGCAGCTCCCCGATGGACTCCACGACACCGGCAAAGCGCAGGACGTCGTTGGCCTCGACCAACACGTCGGGCGAGACGGCTGGGTACACCACGCCAGCCCGCTCCAGCTCGAACAGGTAAAGGCCCTCGAGCGCGCGCAGCGTGCCGATCTTCTTGCCCACCACGGGCGACTCGGGCTCGACGCGCATCGCGATGGTGTAGGCCCGCGCGCCGTTGCCCTCGGTGATGGCCTTGCGGTCTTCCAACAGGTAGGGGCTGACGAGGACCACATAGAGGATGCCGATCAAGACGGCCGGCACCCCGATCAGCCCGATCTCGAACAGCGGGAAGCTGAGCGAGGGGTCCCGGGCGACCGCCATGCCCACCACGACCAGGTTGGTGCTGGTGCCGATGATCGTGCAGGTGCCCCCCAGGATGGCCGCGTAGCTGAGGGGCATGAGCAGCATGGACGCGCTCAGGTTCGGCAAGCGTCGCGCCCAGTCCTGCACGAGCGGCATGAACATGGCGACGACGGGGGTGTTGTTCAGGAACGCGGAGAGGGCGGCCACGGGCCACATCAAGCGCATCTGCGCCCCCCCGGGGATGAAGCGCGGGGTCCCCAAGAGGGCCCGCGCCAGCCAGTCGAGCGCCCCCGTCTCCTTCACGCCAGCCGCGACGACGTACAACACGGCGACCGTGATGACGGCGCTGTTCGCGAGCCCGAGGAACGCCTCGTTGGGCGCGATCACGCCGGCCGCCAAGAGCACCGCCAGGCCGCCGACCAGCACCAAGTCCGGCCCGGCCAGGTTGAACGCCATCACCAGCACCATGGCGGTGATGACGGCCACGGTGATCCAGGCATCCACGGTCATGGGGCACGACTCTACCCGACTTGCCGAAATTGCGAGAAATCTGGGAGCGACGCGGGGTGAACGGTCGTGTCGGGGGGTCGAACCGTCGTCAGCGGGCGGCGAGTCGCGCGCGCACGGGATCCGCCAGGGGCCGCATGGCGCTGCGCACCGCGGCCGTGATGCTCGCCGGGACTGGGTCGCTGCCTCCCCGCGCCTCCGCCCGGCCGCTGAGGAGCATGCGGACCGCCCCCCCCCGCCGCTCCGACACGAGCAGCGACACCTCGGCGCGCACCCCCTGGGCCGTGCGCTCGAGGCGCACGAGCGAACCTGCGACCACGACCTGGGCCCGCGCAGGCCCTGTCCGATCGACCGAGGGCATGGCGTCGAGGGCCTGCTCGACCGCGACGCGGAGCGGACCCTCGAGGGCGGGATCTCCCGCTGACGTGGTGCTCAGGCTCCCAATCGCCACGCGCAGCGTAGGGGTGGCCGAGGCCGAGGAGACATGCAGGCCCAATGCACCAAGAACACCCAAAAGGGTGATCATCGTGCCTGGGCGCGAGATGAGACGCGCCGTCATGGAGACTCTCTGGACCGTACTCGGGGCTCATGCGCCCGAGGACACCGCTCGCCCGCGGTTCACCATCGCGAGTATCATCGGTGGCGTTTGCGTACAAAAAATGCGCAACCGCGACGCGGGAGGGAGTGGTACCATCGGCGGACGGATGAGCACGAAACCAGAGAGTGTACCGACCACGCAGGGCACGAATCCGCGCCGCGTGGGCGCGGCCCGAACGGAGAGCGCCGCAGGGGACAACCACGAGCTGGTGCTGGAGCACGACCTCGTGCGCGGGCGCATCTGGAAGCGGCCGGACCTGGACCTGGCGCAAGGCGCGGAGAACGCGCGGCAGATCGAGCGCGCGCTCCTGAGCTGGCTGCAGCACAAGCCCCGTGGGCTCTTCCTGGACGTCAGCGAGGGACCGGAGGTGGCTGGCCCGAAGACGGAGGCGACGCTGGGCGAGTGGTTCCGCGCGTACGCCAACGCCAAGGTGCGGGTGGCCATTCGCGTGGGGCCCTCCGCCATGCAGCGCATGCAGTACCGCCGCCTCGTGCAGGAATTCGTCGGGCCGGCGGGGTACGTGGGAGAGGACGTCGGCAAGTGCCTGGCGTTCCTCGCCTGACGCGGCGAGCTTCAGGCGGCGGGCTGACGAAAGCGACGTGAGGCGAGCTCGAGCAGATGCCCGGGCAGGCGCCCGAGGGGCAGGTCGAGCGGCTGACGGGGGAACGTGCGTGCGCAGTAGTTCGCGAAGCGCACGAGGCTCATGAACTCCGGACGCAGGAAGGCTGCCACCTCGGCCTCGCCAGGGTAGTCGAGCGCCTCGGCCTGGTCGATCCAACCGCCGGGCTCGAGGAAGCAGTGGCGATAGCGGGAGGCTTCGGGGACCACGAGGTCGATGCGCTTGCGCTGGCGGGCGCGCTCCGGAGTGCGCCCGTCTTCGATGTCCTGCGCGTACTGCCGGAAGGTGGCGAGGCCGCCAGGGACCGTCTGGATGAGCTGCAGATCGTAGGCTGGCATGCCCTCGTGGAACACGAACATCAGGTGCCGGTAGAGTGACTCGGCGGCGGCGTGCAGGCCGTGGCCGATGCGCAGGTGGTCGGGCCCCACCTCCCAGAAGACGAGCGGCGTGCGCAGCAGCGGATGCCCGAGGGGCGCACCCGCGTAGCGGTCGTCGTCGCCCGCGTCGGGGAGCAGCACGAACGGCGCCATCTCCAGTTGCCCCTGCAGCAGCTGGAAGGTGGTGGGCACCTGAGACACGAGGCCCGCGTCGACGAACACGGCGAGTCTCACGGCGGGATCTCGGCTGAGGGCGGTGACCATGGGGACAGCAGCATAGGCCACGTGGCGCGCGGCGGACAGCCCCGCCCGCACAGCCAGCTTGCCCAGTCGCGCCGCAGGGCCGACCCCGGAGCAACAGACGCGTGGTCGGCGGGGGTGACGCGCGGTTCGGAGTCGCGGCGCCGTCAGCGACGGTCACATCAAGAGCGCGAGGGCACGCGCCAGATCGGCCAACCGCTCGGCGGGCTCCTGGTTGCCGCACGCCACCTGCGCGATGGGCACGCGTCGCACATCGCCGTGCCACATGCCCGTCATGAAGCCGCGTTCGCCAGCCACGAGCCCCAGGACCACGTCCGCTCCCAAGCGGGCCGCGAGGATCCTGTCGCGAGGGCTCGGCGCGCCGCCACGCTGGACGTGGCCGAGCACCGTCACGCGCATGTCGGCGCTCGGCATGAGCGCGCGCAGCTGCGAGGCGAGCGCAGCTGCCCCGCCGGAGCTGTCCCCCTCCCCCACCACCACGACCGCCGAGCCTCCCTCGGCGAGCTCACGCAGCAGATAGGTCGAGAGGGCCGAGACGTCGGTGGGCCACTCGGGCGTGACGATGGCCTCGGCCCCGCCCGCGACGCCCACCGCCATGGCGATGGCGCCCGAGTGACGGCCCATGACCTCCACGATGAACACGCGGTGGTGGCTCTCTGCCGTGTCGCGCAGACGGTCGATGGCCTCGACGCCGCGCCCCACGGCCGTGTCGAAGCCGATGGTCTCGTCCGTGCCGAGCACGTCGCAGTCGATGGTCCCCGGCACACCCGCCACCGCGACACCGTGCTCGTGCATGAGCGCCAAGGCGCCGCGCATGCTGCCATCCCCGCCGATCACCACCAGGGCGTCCACGCCTGCAACGCGGAGCTGGTCCGCCGCGCGAGCCCGCCCCTCGGGGTGCCGGAACGCCTCACAACGCGCGGTGCCGAGGCGCGTTCCACCGTGCGAGAGCTCGGCGTCCAGCTCCGCGCGACGAGCCGGAACCCACCGGCCATCGAGCAGCCCCGCGTACCCATCGCGGATGCCCACCACCTCGAGCCCGTGGCCCGCCGCCACCCGCGCGATGGCGCGAACACAGGCGTTCATTCCTGGAGCGTCGCCCCCCGAGGTGAGCACGCCGATGCGGCGCAAGGTAGGCAGCGTGTCGTTGGGGTCAGCGCTCATGATGGGAGGGTAGCGCGCGTGTGTGGCCAGGTCGCTGTCCGCGTGCGCTTCTTGCCACCGGGGTGATGGGGAGCCGAGTGAGCCCAGGCGCGAGCACGAGCGACCCGCCGACCGCACGCGAGGTCCACGGGAGCCCTTGACAAGAACGTGAACGACGTTTACTAAATGGACATGGTTCTCGACGCGAGCGCGCACACGGCCCCGAAGTCCCGTCGCCGGCAGGTGAGCGAGGAGCGCATCCTGCTCGCCGCCACGCAGCTGCTGCTCGAGCGCGGGTACGACGGTCTGAACATGAAAGACGTGGCGGACGCCGCGGACTACACGCCGGGAGCCCTCTACCGGTACTTCCCCTCCAAGTCCGCCTTGCTCACCCGCGTGCTGTCCCAGCTCATCGGACGGTTGGGGGACGAGCTGACGGCGCTGGAGCTAGCCCCCGGGGACCACACGAGCCTCGCGCGCATCGTGGCGCTCTGCCTCTGCTACCGGCGCTTCGCGGCGCAGCAGGTGCACGCCTTCGCGCTGTTCTCGTCGATGCTGGCCGACCCACGCATCCTCCTCCCGGACGAAGACGACCGCGTCGCGATCGTGGCCGCCATGCACCGCGCGCTGATGCCCATGGCGCGGCAGCTCGACCTCGCCGCGCAGCGCTCCGAGCTGAGCCACGGGCCGGCCGAGACCCGCGTGCTGATGCTGTTCACCGCCCTACACGGCGCGCTCCAGCTGGGCAAGCAAGAGCGCCTCTCGCTGCTGCCGGTCGCTACCGACACCCTCGTGCGCAGCTTGCTGCACGCGCTGCTCACGGGCCTCGGCGCCCCCTCCGACGACGTGTCCCTGGCCCTCGACGCGGGTCAGGCGCTGCTCTCCACCATCCACCCACAGGTCATGCCATGAACCCCTTCGCTGCCGTCCTGATCGCCCTGTGCGCCGGTGCGCTCACCTGGTCTTTCCTCGAGTACTGCATCCACCGCTGGCTCGGCCACGACCGTCGGCTGAGGGGCAACCTGTTCGGGCAAGAGCACACGCGTCACCACAGCGAGGGAGACTACTTCGCCCCGACGTACAAAAAGCTGCTGGCCGCGCTGGCCGCGCTGCTCGTGGTGCTCCCGCCGAGCGTGCTGGTGGCGGGCCCGCTGCTGGGCGCGAGCTACGCGGGGGGGCTCGTGGCCTTCTACCTGTACTACGAGGTGCTCCACCGGCGAGAGCACACGCACGCAGGCATTGGCCCCTACGGGCGCTGGGCGCGCAGACACCACTTCTACCACCACTTCGTGGACCCCTCGGTGAACCACGGCGTGACCTCGCCGCTGTGGGACGTGGTGTTCGGTACGTACCGCGCGCCCGGGGTCATCCCCGTGCCTGCGAAGCTCCAGATGCGTTGGCTGGCGGACCCGAGCACGGGGGACGTGCGCGCCCCCTATGCGGCGTTCTACACGCTCCGCGGCCGGGCTGCGCGCAGCGCGTGAGACGATCACGGGGCCGAGCGCGCCGCGCCGACGGTTCAGCACGCGGAGCTCAAGGAGCCTGACGCAGGAAGCGAGAGAATTCCCGCTGGAAGCGCACGGGCTCGTCCAGCAGCGGCACGTGACCAGAGCGATGGAAGCGAACGACGCGGCCGCGCCTCGCCTGCGTGGCGACCAGCTCCTGACCCGCCACCGGGTAGAGGGGCGAATTCATCCCGACCATCAAGGTCACGGGGGTGTCGCCTAGGCCGAGCGTGGGGCGGTAGTCGTGGCCGCCCCCCGAGTACGCGCGGAGGTACGTCCGCATGTCGTCGAGGTGCAAGAGCGGGACACGCTGGACGACGGGACCGGGCAGACGCGGGAGCGCGCGCCGGATGAAGCCCGTGCGACGAGGTGGCGCACCGAGAACACCCAGCAGCTCGGCGAGCACGCTGGCGAGGGGCTCACGCGCGCCGCGAGGGAGCTGATGGAAGTAGGTCGCGTCGGGGTGCTGATCCAAGAGCGCCCTGGCCGCGCGCATGTGGTTCACCAGCTCGGCCTGACGCACGCCAGCGAGGCCGTGCTGCCAGTCTGCGTCGTTCAGGACGTTCGGGGACTGATCGATGTGGAGGTATGCGCGCACGCCAACGAAGCCGGTCTCGCGCTGGAGATGGAGCGCGGTGGTCGCCCCCAGCGACACGCCCGCCAGCAGGAAGTCGGTCAGCCCGAAATGCGCGATGACGTCCTGGACGTCGTCTGCGTGGCTCTGGAACACGTCGGGCAGCTGCACCCGCACCGCGCGCGAGCGCCCATGGCCGCGGAAGTCTGGCATGTAGAAGCGGAAGCGCCTGGCATGCGGGAGGACGAAGGGGAGCCAGTGGTGGCTCGCCATGCCGAGGCCGGGGAGCAGCAGGACCGGCTCGCCGCGGCCGACGACGCGCACGTGGAGGCGCGCGCCATCACGGAGAGGAACGAAGGGCATGCCGCGCAGCATCCCACACGCGGGGCCCGTTGGACGAGGCCTCGAGACACACGTGGCACTGGAACGCATGCTCGACACCATGTAAAGCACACACGACATGACGAAACGAACGAACCTGCCCTCGCGAGGGCCGCGTGCCACGCGCGGCGGCGCTCGTGTCACACCCGACACGCGGCCAGAGCACGCGCTGGGACCCGAGCACGACGGGCATGCGCGAGGTGGAAACCGCGTGCGGGCGCGGCGGGAAGCGTGCGCTCTGCCGCAGGGGCTGCTGGCCGAACGGGTGGGGCTCAGCCGCCAGAGCGTGAGCGCCATCGAGGCGGGCCGGGCGACGCCAGGGGTGGACGTGGCGCTGCGTCTGGCGCAGGTGCTCGACTGCCGCGTGGAGGACCTGTTCGGAGACGCACCTGCGGCCCCGGACCTGCAGGCGGAGGGCGACACGTCCGACGCGAGGAGCGGCCGCGTGACGCTGGCGCACATCGGAGGGCGGTGGGTCGCGCACGGGCTGGGGCCCGAGGGGGCGTCGCGCTCGGCGGACGGGCTGCGTCGAGGTGGCACTGGCGACACGCACACGCCACGGGTGCGTGTGACACCGCTGCGCCCACTGCCCGAGCTGCAGGACAACGTGGTGCTGATGGGCTGCGGGGCAGGCCTCGGTCTGTTGGCGGACCTGCTCAACCGTCTCCCAGGCGCGGGCCGCTTCGTGTGGCTTCCGCGGACGAGCACGGCCGCGCTCGCCGCGTTGCACGCGCAGCACACGCACGTGGCAGGCGTGCACCTGGTGGACCCTCGTACAGGGGAGGCGAACGTGGCGGACGTGCGCCGCGTGGTGAGAGGCCAGCGCGTGACCCTGGTGACCCTCGGTCGCTGGGAGGCGGGGCTCGTGGTGCGGCCTCTCGACGCGGGACGCGTCCGTGGCGCCCAGGACCTGGGGCGGCGCGGACTGCGCGTCGTCGGGCGCGAGCGCGGGGCGGGCGCGACGCGCCTGCTGGAGCACACGGTGAAGGCGCAGGGGCTCCCAGCCGCCGTGGCCACGAACCCGGCGCTGGTGGTGAGCGGGCCGATGGACGTCGCACGCGCCATCGCGATGGGAGCCGGCGACGTGGGGGTGGCGACGCGCGACGCCGCCGAGGCGCTGGGGCTCGGGTTCGTTCCGTTGACCGAGGAGCGCTACGACCTGGCCGTGTCCAGTGAGGGCCTGGGGGACCCCCGCCTGGCGCGGCTGTTCGACGTGCTCAGCTCGCGCGCGTTCCGACGAGAGCTCGGCGCCCTGGGCTACGACGTCAGCGAGGCCGGTCGACGCGCCGCGGACGTGGGGGTCGCGTGAGCGAGCGGGCGCGGCGCTCGCCGTGGGTTGCGTTGGGGTTCGCGTTGACGTTGCGTGCGGTCGTGGCGGACGCGCAGCCGCCCGCAGGCCCAACGGTGGAGGGCAGGGGGACAACTGCGGAGCCCGCGAGCCGGCCAGACGACGCGGTGCCGACAGCCGAGGCCCCGCCCACCCCGCCCACCCCGCCCCCCCCGACGGCGACGCCCTTCCGCGCCCGAGAGGCCCTGCATGCGCCCGACTGGCTGTGGTTCGGGCTCGACCTGCGGCTGCGCTTCGAGCACCTCACGCATGACTTCCGCGCCGCAGCGATGGGCGATGCGCGGGCCCTCTCGCTGCGCACGCTGCTCGCGCTGGAGCTGCGCTTCGAGCCCCTGGTGGTGGGCGTGGAGCTCCAGGACTCGCGCGCGTACGCGACGACGGAGACGCTGCTGAACACGACCGTTGTCGACCCGCTCGAGCTGTTGCGGGCCTACGCGGGGCTGCGCTTCGGAGACGTGCTGGCCGACGGGGACCGACTGACGATCACGGCAGGACGTATGACGCTGGACCTCGGCAGCCGGCGCCTGCTGGCACGCAACGACTTCCGCAACACCATCAACGCGTTCACGGGGGTGGACCTGCAGTGGACGAGAGCGCAACGCGACTCCGCGCGTCTGTTCGCGGTCGTGCCCGTGCGACGCAGGCCCAGCGACGCGGCGTCGTTGCACGCCAACGACGCCGCGATCGACCACGAGAACCTGAACGCTTGGCTGTGGGGTGCATTCTACGCCACGGCCCCGCTCCGCGGACAGCTGAGGGTGGAGAGCTACGCGCTCGGTCTGTTCGAGAGCGACTCGATCGCCGCACCGAGCAGCGACCGTCGGCTGGTGACGGTCGGGGTGCGCGTGCTGCGCCCCCCCGCGGAGGGCGAGGTGGATGGACAGCTCGAGGTCATGGCACAGCTGGGGCGCTCGCGTGCCAGCGCTGCAGCCACGGACACGCGTGACCTGCGCCATCGCGCGGGTGCGCTCCACGCGACCCTGGGCTACCGCGCCGCGCGGCGAGGCAGCCCGCGCGTGGCGCTGCAGTACGACTTCGCGAGCGGCGACCGTGACCCCCTCGATGGGCGCAACGGGCGCTTTGATCCGCTGTTCGGCGCGCGCCGGTTCGACTTCGGTCCGACGGGGCTCTACGGCCCCCTCGCGCGCAGCAACGTACACGCACCGGGCGCGCGGCTCGAGCTCACGGCGGCGCACGTGGAGGTCATGGCGGGCTACCGTGCGTTCGCGCTCGCCTCGGCCCGGGATGCATGGACGGCGGCGGGCATCCGCGACCCGAGCGGCGCGTCCGGGCGCTTCGTGGGGCACCTGCTGGAGCTGCGAACGCGGGTCTCGGCCTTGCCCGGCAACCTGGTCCTCGAGCTGGGTGGGGCGTGTCTGCTGCGAGGAGAGTTCTCCGAGCGCGCGCCCGACGCGCCGACGCGCGACGCCGCATACGTCTACACGCAAGTGACGGGGACGATCTGAGCGTGCGGACACACTCACGCCTCCGACACATCGCGGAGCTCGGCTGGGGCGCGCATCTCACGCTGCTCGCGCTGCTCGCGCTGGGCGCGCCGGGCTGCGGTGGTGAGGCTCGCGACGACCCGGGCGTCTCGGCCGCGCGCCACGAGCTGGTCGTCTTCGCGGCGGCCTCCCTACGGGAGGCCTTCGGCGAGCTGGGCGCGCGCTTCGAGCGGCAGCACCCGGGCACGCACGTCGTGCTCCACTTCGCGGGTACGCAGGCCTTGCGGGCACAGCTGGAGCTCGGGGCGCACGCCGACGTGCTGGCGTCCGCCGACGAGCGCCACATGGAGGCGCTGCGCCGGGCGGGCCTGGTGGATGCGCCGCAGGTCTTCGCGCACAACGAGCTGGTGCTCGTAGTGTCGCGAGAAGCCCAGGCGTGGCTCCACAGCCTGGCGGACCTGCCGCGCGCCGAGCGCGTGGTGCTCGGGACGGAGCAGGTACCCGCCGGACGCTACGCGTCGGCGCTGCTCGAGCGAGCGGACAGTGCGCTCGGCCCTGGCTACCGGGAGCAGGTGCTCGCCCACGTGGTGTCGCGCGAGCTCGACGTGCGGCAGGTGCTGCACAAGGTGGTGCTGGGAGAGGCGGACGCGGCGTTCGTGTATGGCACCGACGCGCGCAGCGCGGGCGCGCGCGTCGCGGTCGTGCGGGTGCCCCCCGAGCTCGCCGTGACGGCCACGTACCCCATCGCGCGGGTGTCGAACGGCGCCGCGCCCGACCTCGCCTCGGCGTTCGTCGCGCTGGTGCTCTCGGAGCAGGGGCAGGCGTCGCTCACCGAAGCGGGCTTCGTCGCCGCCGCGACTGCGCCGAACGCGGAGGGCACGCCATGAGCCCGAGGACGCTGCACGCACAGCGCGTCGGCCTTGGGCTGCTCGGCGGGGCGCTGATCGTGTTCCTGCTGCTGCCGCTGGTGGCGCTGGTCCTCGGAACCCCGCCGCGTGATCTCTCCGCGGGGTTGCGGCACCCCCTAGTGTGGCCCGCGCTGCGGCTCAGCCTCCTGACCACCAGCGTGAGCCTCGCCCTCACCACCGCGCTCGGTACGCCTCTCGCCTGGATGCTCGCACGGGCGGACAGCCGCGCCTCACGCGCGCTCGAGAGCGCGCTGCAGCTGCCCATCGTCATCCCACCCAGCGTCGCGGGCGTGGCCATGCTGTTCGCGTTCGGCCGACGCGGACTGCTCGCGGGCTGGCTCTACCCCGCGGGCTGGTCGGTCGCGTTCACCACGGGCGCGGTCGTCCTGGCGCAGGTGTTCGTGAGCGCCCCCTTCTACGTCCAAGCCGCGGTGAGCGCCTTTCGGCGGGTGGACGAGCGTGTGCTGGCGGTGGCGCGCACCCTGGGCGCGACGCCGCTGCGCGTCTTCTCCCGCGTGGCCGTGCCGCTCGCGCTCCGTGGCCTGGTCGCGGGTGCCGCGCTCGCGTGGGCTCGCGCGCTGGGCGAGTTCGGCGCCACGCTCATGTTCGCTGGCAACCTCGAGGGGCGCACACAGACGCTGCCGCTTGCGATCTACGGCGCGCTCGAGACCGACATGCGCGCCGCCCAGGCCCTGTCGGTGGTGCTGGTGGTGGTGTCGCTGCTGCTGTTGCTCGGGGTGCGGGGGGTGCTGCAGCGGGTGGAAGAGCACAGGAGGAGCGGGCGATGACCGTCCACCGCGCGCCTGCGAACGTCCCCGAGCCACCACGGGCCACCTTGGTGGCGAGCGTCGCGGCACGCGTGGGGCCCCTGCGCTTGGAGGTCGCGCTGGACACGGCCGAGGGACCGCTGGTGATCGTGGGCCCGAACGGCGCGGGCAAGAGCAGCCTGCTGGCCGCGCTGCTGGGTCTCCTACCGGAGACACGTGGACGCGTCACCGTGGGGGGGCGCGTGCTGCTCGACACCGACGCAGGGGTGGACGTCCCCGTGGAGCAGCGGCGGCTCGCGTACGTGCCCCAGGACTTCGCGCTGTTCCCGCACCTCGACGTGCGCGCCAACGTGGACTTCGCGCTGCGCTGTGCGCCAGAGCGCCTGAGCCGTTCTCGACGGGATGAGCGGGTGGCGCAGCTGCTGGTGCAGTTCGGCCTCGAGGAGTTCGGCGCGCGGCGCGTCCAGACCCTGTCGGGAGGCGAGCGGCAGCGTGTCGCTCTGGCACGGGCGCTCGCGGGCTCCCCCGAGGCGCTGCTGCTCGACGAGCCCCTCTCGGCGCTCGACGTACACGCGCGACGTGAGGTGCGCGGTGTCCTCACGTCGCGCCTGGCCCAGCTCGACCTGCCCACGTTGGTCGTGACGCATGACGCAGCGGACGCTCAGGCCCTCGGGGGGCACGTGCTGGTCCTGGAGGCCGGCCACGTCAGCCAGCGAGGGACGTGGGAGGAGCTGAGGGCAGCGCCTGCCACCCCATTCGTCGCGGAGTTGGTGGGTGCGAGCGGCGCGTACGCGACAAGCGACTAGACTGCGCTGCATGACACCCCCCAAGACCCCCCGGACCAAGCGCGCGCTGCTCGGCGCGCTGTTGACGTTCGGGCTGATCCAGCTCGTGCCCTACGGGCGCGACCACGAGAACCCGCCCATGGGCGCGGAGCCGGCGTGGGACAGCCCGCGAACCCGCGAGCTGTTCATGACGGCCTGCGGTGACTGCCACAGCCACGCAACGGTCTGGCCCTGGTACACGCACATCGCCCCCGCATCTTGGCTGGTGATGCACGACGTGATGGAGGGCCGCGAGCACTTCAACGTGTCAGGGTGGCCAGACGGCGCACGCCACGCGGACGACGCCGCCGAAGAGTACGCCGAGGGGGAGATGCCCCCGGGGTTGTACACGCCGCTGCACCCGGAGGCCGAGCTGGGAGCCGCCGACCGTGAAGCGCTGCTCACGGGGCTCCGAGCGACGTTCGGAGGGGGCTCGGAGCACCACTGACGCGCGCCCTCAGCGGGGCCTGCACGCCGGGATTGCATGGTCGGTGTCCCGACCTGGGTCAGCTGGGTCGCGGTCAGCCGCCCGGCGCGTGCGACCGCGCACGTGTTTGACTAGGCAAACATTTCGGTCCACGGTGCGTGGGTGCCGAGACCACTCCGTCGTCCGCTGGTGCTGCTGCTCAACCAGGCCCAACAGGCCCTGATGCGGCGCCTGAACGCCGAGTCGGTGGCGCGCTTCGACGTCACGGTGCCGCAGCTCTCGGCGCTGTTCCAGCTCGCGCGGGAGGACGGCGCGCGCCTGACCGACCTCAGCGCTGCGCTGGGACTGGACAACGCGGCGGTCACCCGACTGGCGGAGCGCCTCGAGCGCAAGCAGCTGGCGCGACGGCAGCCGTGCCCGGAGGACGCGCGGACGAAGCGACTGCACCTCTTGCCCCTGGGGCGCGAGCGGGTGCAGCAGGGGCTGGCCGTCCTAGGTGAGGTGCGCGGCCCGATGGAGCGAGGCTTCACCGAACCAGAGCTAGACACCATCGAGCGCTTCCTGCGCCAGGTCATCACATTCGCCAACGAGGAGACCACCCCATGAGTCCGTCCGCCGCCAAGCCCAACGCGCTCGCCAAGCGCTTCGCCACCTTCTCCGGGACCGCGCTGGGGCGCTGGGCCTTCAGCCAAGCCGTGGTGCAGGCTGCACCCTACTTCGCGTCCATCGCGCCGCGCTTCGAGCGGCTGGAGCCGGGCTACGCGCGCGTGCTGATGAAGAACCGACGCGCCGTGCACAACCACATCGGCACGGTGCATGCCATCGCCATGTGCAACGCGGCCGAGTTGGTGATGGGTACGTGCATGGAGGCCTCGCTCGACCCCTCGCTGTGCTGATCCCCGGTGGGGATGGAGGCGGACGCCCCGCGCAAGCATGACGACCTCGTCGCGGAGTGCCACGAGGACTACGGGTCGTTCGCGCCTGAGACGTGACTGTGCCTGTGACCCTGACCGACACAGCCACGGGGACGTCGTGCGCGGCGCGCATCCGTGTGCGCCTGTCGCCTGCCCCCTGGGCGGGCGCGAAGGCGAAGGCGGCCTGAGTCCGAGCGCGGCGGCGGCGATCACGCGGAGACGACGCGCCCCGCGATGGCGCTCGCGGCGACACTGAGCGGGCTGGCCAGCCACACGTCCCCTGGCCCGCTGCGCCCCGGGAAGTTCCGGTTCTGCGCGCTGATGGTGACCGTGGAGGCGTCCTTCGAGGCGCCCGGCCCCGCGTTGATGCACGCCCCGCAGCTGGGCGCGATGACGGTCGCCCCCACCTCGCGGAACAGCGCGTCGTAGCCTTGGGCCTCGGCGTAGGCGCGGATGCTCTCGCTCCCGTACTGGATGAAGCACGCGACCCCGGGCGCCACCCGCTCTCCGCGAGCGAGCGCGTCGCGGAAGACGCTGGCGTAGAGATCCATGTCGTGCGCCTTGCCGCCCGTGCAGGAGCCACCGTACGCGATCTGGATCGGCACCGGCGCGTCGAGCTCGTCGATGGCGCGGCCGTTGCGGGGGTCGCCGGGGCTCGCGACCATGGGCCGCAGCTGGGCGAGGTCGAGCTCGAGCTCGTGGGCGTAGCGCGCGCCCGGGTCGCTCGTGACGCACAGCGCCCGCACGGCGTCCGGCGTGAGTCCTCGCGAGCGCGACAGGGCCTGCACCACCAGCTCGTCGGCGGCGATGATGCCGGTGAACCCGCCCGCCTCGACGGCCATGTTGGTCAGCGTAGCGCGCTCGTCGAGCGTCATCGCGTAGACGCCCTCGCCCGTGAATTCGAGCACCTTGCCAATGCCCTGGCTGGTGCGGAAGAACGGCATCGCCAAGAGGCGCAGCATGACGTCCTTGGCGGTGGTGCCCGGCGGCAGCGTGGAGCGCAGCGTGACGCGCACCGTCTCGGGCACGCGCACGCGCACGTCCTCCGTGAACCACGCGTTCGCCATGTCGGTGGAGCCCACGCCGAACGCGAAGCACCCCAGCACGCCGGCCATGCAGGTGTGACTGTCCGTGCCGATGACCACCTGACCCGGCAGCGCCAAGTCCTCCACCACCGCGTTGTGGCAGATGGCCTGCGAGCCGCCGCGGGGGCTCTCGCCGTAGAGCCTCAACTGATGACGCCCCGCGAATTCGGCCTGGGTGGTGGCGAGCCCGTTGGCCTTGTCGAGCAGCCCCTGCGCCACGCGCGCCGCCGGCATGACGTCGCCGATGAACGTCAAGTGGTCGCGGAAGAGCACCACGCTCTCCTTCGCGCGCACCCTGGCGTCTGGTCCGAGGGCGGCGCGGAACAGCGCGTCGGCCATGGGCGTCACGTACTCGTGCGCGAAGCGGAGATCGGCCCGGGCGAAGAGCGCGTCACCCGGCTGCACGGCGGCGACCCCCAGCTGCCCGTGGGCGGCATCGACCACCGCGTGGCGCGCCAGGATCTTCTCCACCATGGTCATGGCGCGCGGCGCCGTGGTGATCGCGGGCGGGGCGATCTCGCCGGCGAGCCGCGCGCGGTTGTAGGCGAACAACCCACCCGCCCGAACGATGTCGGCGCTGATGGGATCGAGCCCCTCGGTGAACGCGTCGATGGGCACGGTCTCCCCCGCCTCGAGCCGCGTCAGCACGCCGAAGTCGGTGGTGGTGAGCAACCCAATGTTCTGGCAGTTCTGCCCGTAGATCTTTTCGATGCTCTCGGCCACGATCACGCGCACCCCGGCAGCGAGTTCGGAGAATGGCGCGGTCTCCCGCGACGATCCGCAGCCCTTGCTGCGACCGCTGACGATGACGTCGAAGCCTCCGTCGCGGATGGCGTCCTGCGTGATGGCGTCACCCGCGAGACCCACGAGGCAGTAGCGCCCGAGGGTCTCGTCGTAGTGGAAGCACACCCAACCGGGGGTGATCTCGTCGGTGGAGATGGCCCCACGCAGCGCGTGCTCGAGGGGCCAGTGGAGGTCTTCCCCGGCGAGCTGGCGACGGATCCACTCCACGTCTTCCGTCAGGTACAGGACTCGACCCTTGAGAGTGATGGCGTCGCGCGGCACGCGGCGAGGATTGCGGGCCGGAGGGGACCGCGCAAGGCGTTGGCCGCTCACTCGGTCGACGGACTCAGGCGCTCGATCGTCACCACCAGGTCTTCGATGCGGAGCGGCTTCTCGAGCACCACCGTGCGCCGCGCGTCGTTGACCCCGTCCAGCTCGGCCGAGTCGCCGTAGCCCGTGCAGAGGATGAAGGGCACGTCTGGCCGCAGGCGGCGCACCCTCTCGAACAGCTCACACCCGTTCAGGCGAGGCATGCGCAGGTCCGACAACACGGCGCGGAAGCGCCCAGGAGCCTGCTCGAAGAGGCGGAGCGCCTCGGCACCGTCGGCGGCGACCACCACCTGGTAGCCGGACTCGACGAGCGCCGCGGCGCACGCGTCGCGCACCGCAGCCTCGTCCTCCGCGAAGAGCAGGCACCCAGCGGCCTGCGGTGGCGCCGTGGAGTAGCGCTCCATGCGGGCGGGCTTGTCGACCCCCTCGATGGGGAACGCGACACGCATGAGCGTGCCCTCGCCCAACGCGCTCTCGATCTGCACGCCGGCGCCATGATTGCTGAGAATGCCACGCACGGCGCTCATGCCGAGCCCACGGCCCGAGCGCTTCGTGGTGAAGAACGGATCGAACATCTTCGCCAACGTCGCGGGGGACATGCCCACGCCCGTGTCCTCCACCTCGAGCACGATGAACTCGCCCTCCGACACATCCTGTTCTGGGAAGCGCGCGTGGATGGCCGCCGATTCGTAGAGGGTGGTGTAGGTGCGGACCGTGACGCGCCCGCGCTCTTCCCCGATGGCGTCGACCGCGTTGGTGACCAGGTTCATGACCACCTGCTGCAGCTGCGCCGGGTCGCCCTGGATGGCGAGGTTCGCGGCGTGCAACTCCAACACCACCTCGACGGCGCCCGGCATCGCGGCCGCGAGCAGCCCCGTCATGTCGCTCACCAGCGCGTCGATGTCCACCAGCTCCTGACGCACCTTCGAGCGCCCTGCATAGGTGAGCATCTGGCGGGTGAGGTCGGTCGCGCGCTGGACGATGCCGTCGATGGCGGTCAGCGAAGAGGCCGCCGGCGAGTCGCTGGGGAGCCGCCGCTGCATGAGGTTCACGTGCGCCAGCAGGGCCGCGAGCAGGTTGTTGAAGTCGTGGGCGATGCCCCCGGCCAACAGGCCGAGGCTCTCGAGGCGCTGGGCCTGCTGCAGCGCGTTCTCCGTGCGCTTGCGCTCGGTGATGTCCTGCACGGTGCCGGTCAGGCGCAGCTGTGCGCCCGCCGTGCGGATACGGGACAGCAGGAAGCTGTGGTGTGCGCGCTGCCCGTTGGGGAGGTCCACCTCGACCTCGACGTCCACGTTGGCGGGGCCGTCGCCGCGCAGCGCCCGCGCCAGCACCTCCTGACCCGGAGGCAGGTGAAGCGCGACGAACGCAGGGACGCTCGGGACCGGCCCCGAGGTGGGCAAGCCGTAAAGCTGATACGTCTGCTCGGACCACGTCATGTGCCCGCTGCCAACCGTCAGCGTCAAGTCCCCGAAACGCCCGATGCGCTGTGCCTCGCGGATGGCTTCTTGGCTACGCAAGAGCGAGCGCTCGCGCTGATCGTTGCGGATGGTGACGCTGGCCAGGGCGCAATACTCGTGCACGAGCTCGGAGGCCACTGCGGGCAGCGGCCCCCCCTCCGAGCTGGTGAGGACGAAGAGCCCAAGGGGCTTGCTCTCGGGCCCCCGCACCGGCACGGCGAGCAGCGACGTGATGCCGAGGTCCGCGGCCTCCGCGGCGCAAGCGTCCCCCGCCAACCAGCTGGGCACGTCCATCTGCGTGATGGTCGTGGGGTTGTCGAACACTTGCTGCGCGATGCGCGCGAGCAGCATGGACCCTTCGAGGGTCCGCGCCTCGAACGACGGCGCTGCCCCGACCTCGACGCCGGCGGCGTCCTCACGCGCCACCAGGATGAGCGCTCGACCCTGCGGAGCGAAGCGCTGCACCAGGGTGCACAGGGTCGCCAGCACACCTTCGCGCGTATCGCCCGCCGCGATCAGCTCGAGGACGAGCAGCTGCCCCTCGCGCAGCGCGTTGTCTACGTCGTCGATGACACTCGCCGCCGAGTCGATGTCGCTGTGGTTGGACAAGGGGGTATTCACAATAGCACCAAAGCGGGGCGGTCCTGACACGCGGTCAGCTCAAAATGCTACGAATGTTCTGCTATAGGGCGCTCCATGACCGACTTCCGCTTGCGCCCCCACCCCCAGTTCGCCGGCGTCCCCGGCCCCGTGCTGACCGTCGTCATGGACGGCGTCGGGATCGGGCGGCACGACGAGGGAGACGCGGTTCACCTGGCCCACACGCCTGTGCTCGACGCGCTGGCCGCTTCGCCACTGACGACCACCTTGCGCGCGCACGGGCTGAGCGTGGGGCTGCCCAGCGACGACGACATGGGCAACAGCGAGGTGGGGCACAATGCGCTCGGCGCTGGCCGCGTGTTCGACCAGGGGGCCAAGCGCGTCCAGCAGGCCATCGCATCGGGGGAGCTGTTCGAGGGTCCCGTGTGGCGCGAGCTGACCGAGCGCGTGCGCAGCACGGGCCAGGCGCTGCACTTCGTAGGGCTGCTGAGCGACGGCAACGTCCACAGCCACCAAGACCACCTGGTGGCCATGCTGAAGCGCTGTCACGCGGACGGGGTCACCCAGGTGCGCGTGCACGTCCTGCTCGACGGCCGCGACGTCCCCGAGACCAGCGCCCTCGAATACCTCGAGCCGCTCGAGGCGCTGCTGAGTGAGCTCTCGGCTCAGCCCCAGCGTGACTACCGCATCGCGTCGGGGGGCGGGCGCATGGTGGTCACCATGGACCGCTACGAGGCCGACTGGGACATGGTCGCCCGCGGCTACGCCCTGCACGTTCGCGGCGAGGGACGCGGCTTCCGCAGCGCGCGGGAGGCGGTGCTCACGCTGCGCGACGAGAGCCCGGGCGTGATCGACCAGAACCTGCCGGGCTTCGTGGTGGTGGACACGGATGGCGCGCCCGTGGGCCCGATGCGCGACGGCTGCGCGGTGGTGCTCTTCAACTTCCGGGGAGACCGCGCGATCGAGTTCACGCGCGCCCTGACCGAGACCTCGTTCCACGCGTTCGAGCGCGGGCCCCTGCCGGACCTGCTGTTCGCCGGGATGATGCAGTACGACGGGGACCTGCACCTGCCGGAGCGCTTCCTGGTAGACCCGCCCGCCATCGACGCGACCCTGGGCGAATACCTGGCGCGCAACCGGGTGCCGCAGTTCGCGTGCAGCGAGACGCAGAAGTTCGGGCACGTGACCTACTTCTGGAACGGCAACCGCAGCGGCTGCTTCGACGCGCAGTACGAGCGCTACGTGGAGATACCCAGCGACCGCCTGCCGTTCGAGCAGCGCCCCTGGATGAAGGCGGCGGAGATCACCGACGCCACCATCCAGGCTCTGCTGGACGGCAAGCTGCGCGCCGGGCGCATCAACTACGCGAACGGCGACATGGTGGGCCACACCGGCCACCGGGACGCGGCCATCACGGCGGTCCAGGTGGTGGACCTGTGCCTCTCGCGCCTGCTGCCCGTGATCCGCAAGCTGCAGGGGGCGCTGATCGTGACGGCGGACCACGGCAACGCGGACGAGATGTTCGAGCTGGACAAGAAGACGGGCGCGTTCAAGGCCGACGCGAGCGGTCGCCGCGCCGCGAAGACCAGCCACACGCTCAACCCCGTGCCGTGTCACATCTACGCCCCCGTTCTCGGTGGCGTGAATGGCCTGCGGGTGGCCGACGTCGGTGCCGCAGGCCTCGCCAACGTAGCCGCCACCAGCCTCTTCTTGCTGGGCCTCGAGCGCCCCGAGGCGTTCGAGCCTTCCCTCCTCACCATCGCTTGATCTATGGTCGAGCTGCGCCGATGACGACGACCCCAAGCCACTTGCCACTCCGCTGCGCGCGCTACCTCCACACGGGCACGGCCATCGGCGCCTGGGGGCGTGGGGGCGTGCGGATGCTCGCGATGGGCCTCTGCCTGGGTCTCTGGGCCTCCGCCGGGGCAGCCAGCGCGCAGACCGGCACGGGGCTCGCCGGCTTCCAGTTCGGCTGGACGGCCGCCGAGGCACAGCACGCCTGCGAAGGCGCGAGCCACAGCTACAGCATCGAGCGCGTCAGCGGCGCCGTGGTCGAGCGCTGCTCGGCGCCCCTCGTGGACGTCGGGTTCCCGCGCGGGGCCGAGGTGGTGCTCAACTTCTGCGGTCAACACCTGTGCCGCATCGTGGTCATCGCGCAGCTGGAGGGCGACGCGGCGACCGCGACCGTCGCCGCCACGCGCGGACGGCTCGAGCGGAAGTATGGGGCGCCGTCTCAGACCGACGGCGAGGGCGTGGGCCTGCGCACCATCACCTACGAGCAGGCGGGGCAGGGGCAGTCGCCGGACCAGACGGCCCGCATCACCCTCACGGCGAGCGCCGGGCGTGGGCGGCGCATGGTGTCGTTGGCCTACATCAGCCGACGGCAGCTGACACCCGAGGAGCGGCGCGAGCTGGAGGTGCTCGGCGCGCTCTGACCCCCCGCACGAGACTGGAAAAGATGCCGGGCTTGGGCTACCAGGGGAGTATGAGATTGCGTGGGCTGATGGTCATGGGTGCACTCGCGGCGCTGCCCGCGTGCCAACGCGGCGCTGGTCCGAGCACGGCGCCGAGCGACCCTCCCGTCGCCGGGGCCGTGGCACCCGAGCTGCCGGGCGCGGTCCCTCCCAGCTTGCTGGCCGCCCCTGGCACCGGCCCTGCGCTCTTCATGGGGGCCGCGGCCAACGCCTCCCCCGTGGGCTACGTCTCGGCCGACGTCGCGTTCGAGCTGGCCGGCCCGCTCGGCGGGGAGCGCGTGCCAGTCCGCATCGTGGGCCCCATGGCGGTCGAGCTGCACTTCAGCGCCAACCGGCTCGCGGCGCGTGTCCTGCGGGGCGGACGGGTGCGGGGCACCCCCGTGTCCGTGGGCGTGGGCAACCTGGTGCGGGTGCTGGGCCCAGCCGACGAGCCGCGCCGCACCCGCATCTCCGTCACGCCCGTCATGGCCGATCCGCGGTTGCGCGAGGGACTCGGGACCTGGGAGGGGACCTTCCCAGTCGTCGGCTTGGGGGCAGACGCCAGCAGCGCCACCCCCACGCTGGCGGAGGGCAGCACGCGCCGCCTGCCCGCGACCGAGGTCGGGCTGTACGAGGCACCCGGTGGTCCGCTGGTCTACACGCTGCCCGCCTTGAACCCGGGGCTCACGGTCGAGCTCGTCCGCGACGAGGGCCCGTGGCACGCGGTGCGCGTAGGGTCCGGGCCGTTCCTGGTGGGCTTCGTGCAGACCGAGCTCGTCCCTGCGGCTGCCACCATCGTGCCGGCCTCTGGAGCGGGTCGTGGTGGAGACGCACTGCCCCAGCGAATCTCGGATGAGAGCGCCCACCCCCTGTTCCGCGTGCCGGCGGGCACCGAAGTGGTCTTCGAAGGGCGCGTCATCGCCCGCCTGAACCAGCCGGGTTGGGCCCGCGAGCTGCGCCGCTTCACGGCCTACCAGCAGGCGGATGTGTTCGTGGCGGTGGACGACTCGGTCGCGGTGCGAGGGCTCGTGCCCATCAGCGCCCTGCTCCCGCCCAGTCCGTGAGCGTGCCGACCGCTTCGACGAAGGCCATGGCGTGACCAACGAGGTCGACACGAGCGCGCTGCGGCCCGAAGACGGCGACGACGAAGACGCACGCGCGCTGGGTGACCCCGTCGACGATCCGCTCACGGACGACGCGCTCACGGGCGGCTTTCGTGTCTGGCAGCGCAAGCGCGGCCACCGCTACTCGATCGACGACGTGCTGACCGCCCAGCGGGCGTGCCTCGCGCGACCGGACGCACAGCGGTACGTGGACATCGGCTGTGGATTGGGCTCGGTGCTCCTGATGGTGGCGTACAAGCTGCCGAGGGCACGCGCCGTGGGTGTGGAGGCGCAGGCCGTCTCCCATGCGCTGGCGTGCCGCAACGTGCTCCGCAACGGTCAGGGTGAGCGCATCAGCGTCCTCCGCGGTGACCTGCGCGACCTGCGCGATGGGGCGCCGCGAGCGCTGGTCCTCTCCTCGTTCGCCGGAGGTCGTGAGGGCGCGGAGCTGGTCTCCGGGACCCCACCCTACATGCCGGTTGGCACCTCCACGCCCTCCCCGGACAGCCAGAGACGCTATGCGCGGGTCGAGCTGCGCGGGGGTGTCGAGGACTACCTCGCGACCATGGGGGCGCTCCTGGCGCCGGGTGGACGCGCCGTGGTGTGCTGCGATGCGCGCACCCCCGAGCGGGCCCTGGCGGGGGCCGTGGCCGCTGGGCTGACACCCCTCGAGCGCCTCGACGCGATCCCGCGGGAGGGCGCGTCGGCGCTGTTCAGTGTATGGACCCTGGCGCGGCGAGCCGACGTTCCGGACAGGCCCCACGTGCACGACCGCTTCGTCGCCCGAGACGCGCACGGACAGCGCACTCCGGCCTATCGCGCGCTACGCTCCTTCTTCGACCTCGATCCCCGGCCCCCAACATGAAACCTCGTGATCGCTCGCCTCGCCCCCGCAAGCGCCCCGCCTCGCCCGAGCGCTCGCCGGCCGTGCGAGGCGCGCTCTCCCACGTCGGAGGACCCGTCACGGCACGAGGGGAGGCCCACCATGCCGCCGCCCTGGCCGACGCCATGCGCGCAGCCGACAGCGAGTCGGCGGACCGCGGTACACACGGGATGCATGCCTACCCTGCGCGCATGCACGCCGCCGTCGCGGCCCACGTCATCGCGCGCCTGTCGCAGCCCGGCGACCGCGTGGTGGACCCCTTCTGCGGAAGCGGGACCGTGCTGGTGGAAGCCATGTGCGCCGGGCGTCGCAGCGCGGGCGTGGACCTGAACCCCCTGGCCATCCGCGTCGCCGAGGTCAAGACCACCCGCGTGGACGCCGAGCGCCGAGAGCGCCTGGCCGCCCTGATCGAGGCGCTGGGCGAGCAGTCCGAAGAGCGCGTGCGCACGCGCACCCCGGTGCGTGCCGCGCTGTCCGTGGAGGAGGCCCGCTGGTACGAGGGGCACACCCTGAAAGAGCTGGCCGGGCTGCACGAGGAGATCGCGGGCGTCGAGGACGAGCAAGACCGGCGCGTGCTGCAGATGCTCTTCAGCGCCATCGTCGTGAAGTTCAGCATCCAGCGCTCGGAGACCACGGAGCGCGAGGCCCCGCGACGCATCCGCAAGGGGCTGCCGACGGAGTTCTTCGTGCGGCGAGGCATGGAGTGGCTGGACCGCTGGGCGGAGCTGGAAGCGCAGATCGCCGACCACGCCCCGGCCGAGGTGTTCGCGCCACGGCTGGTGCAAGGGGACGCGCGCAAGCTGCGCGAGCACGTGGGGCCGGCGCCGGTCGACCTGGTGCTCTCCTCGCCGCCCTACGGCGGCACGTACGACTACTTCCACCACCACGCGCGGCGCTACCCCTGGCTGGGGCTCGACGCGCGCGCGCTGGAGCGGGGCGAGCTGGGTGCGCGGCGCGACCTGAACAACCCACGGGGACGCAGCCAGGACCCGGCCGAGGTCTGGGACGCGCAGGTGCTCGCCATGCTCAAGGCCATGCGCAAGGTCGTGCGCCCGGGCAGCCACGTCGTGCTGCTCGTCGGAGACGGGCAGCTGCACGGTGAGCGCGTCGCGGCGGACCGCCAGCTCGAAGGGCTCGCCCCCCGCGCGCGCCTGGAGGTGGTGGCAGTCGCGTCACAGAACCGCCCAGACTGGACCGGCAAGGCCATGCGCAAGGAGCACCTGGTGCAGCTGGCCGTGACCACGTCCGACGCGAAGAGCGAGCCCGACGGCGCACCCGAGGGCTGACGCGGCCCGCCACCTCCCGACGGACGAGACAGGTGGCGTCGGAGGCGGCGTGTGGCCGTCGAGGCGCGTGGCCCGCAGGTGGCCCTCGACGTGCTCGCGAGGGCCACGAACCAAGCGCGTCACTCGCGCGTGATGACCGTGAGCTTGCCGTCGGCGTACTGCGCGCGCAGCACCTTCTTGTCGAACTTGCCCACGCTGGTCTTGGGCACCTCGGCGATGAACGCGTAGCGCTCGGGCAGCCACCACTTGGCCACCTTGTCGCCGAGGAAGTCGTTGATCGCCTGGTCGGTCACGGTCGCGCCCGGCTTCGGCACGATGCACGCGAGAGGGCGCTCCTCCCACTTGGGGTCGGGCACGCCGACGACGGCCGCCTCGAGCACGTCGGGGTGGGCCATGATGGCGTTCTCCAGCTCCACCGAGCTGATCCACTCGCCGCCCGACTTGATGACGTCCTTGGCGCGGTCGGTGATCTGGCAGTAGCCGCGCGAGTCGACGTAGCCCACGTCACCGGTGCGCAGCCAGCCGTCGTGGAACTTGCTGGGCTCGCCCACGCCATCCTCGACGCCGTAGTAGCTGCCCGTCACCCACGGGCCGCGCACCTGGATCTCGCCCACCGACTCGCCGTCCCACGGGAGCACGCTGCCATCGTCGGCGACGATGCGCATCTCCACCCCGGCGGACACGCGGCCGGTGCGGTTGCGGTACAGCCACTCCTCCTCTGGCTTGGCCTGCCGGGGCGCGTAGGACACGGCGCCGAGGGGGCTGGTCTCGGTCATGCCCCAGGCCTGAATCATGACCACGCCGTGCTTCTCCTGGAAACCGCGCATCAGGGCCTCGGGCACCGCGCTGCCGCCGCAGAGCACCAGGCGCAGCGAGCTGAGGTCCACGTCCTTGCCCTCACAGAAGTGCAGCATGCCCGTCCAAATGCTGGGCACGGCGCCCGCGAAGGTGGGCTTCTCCTTCTGGATCATCGCGACCAGGGGCTCCGGCTGGAGCAGCGGCCCGGGCATGAGGAAGTCCGAGCCCATGAGCCAGGCCGCGTACGGGATGCCCCACGCGTTGGCGTGGAACATGGGGACCACCGGCAGCACCATGTCGCGCTCGCTCAGACCGCTGGTGGCGCCGCTGGCGAGCCCGAGCGCGTGCAGGTACGTGGAACGGTGGCTGTAGACGACGCCCTTGGGGTTGCCGGTGGTGCCGCTGGTGTAGGCCATGGCCGCCGGCGCGCGCTCGTCGAGGTCGGGCCAGGCGTAGTCGCCGTCTGCGAGGCTGGCCTGCACCAGGTCTTCGTAGCGGTGCAGCGTGGCGTTGGGCGCCGCCTCGAGCGCGGACGCGTCCCCCGCGCCGATGACCACGATGTGCTTCACCGTCTGGCACTCGGCGATGACCTTGGCGAGCAGCGGCACCAGCGTGTCGTTGACGAGGATGACCTGGTCGTCCGCGTGCGTGATGACGTAGCTGAGCTGGTCCGGGAAGAGCCGGATGTTGAGCGTGTGCAGCACCGCGCCCATGCCCGAGATGGCGAAGTACGCCTCGAGGTGTGCCTGGTCGTTCCAGCAGAACGTGGCGACGCGGTCTTCGACGCCGACGCCCAGCTTGCGCAGCGCGTGTGCCAGCGCGTGCGTGCGCTTGCCCACCTCGGCGAACGAGGCCTCGTGCCGCCCGCCCGGCGACATGGTGATCACGCGGCTCTCGCCGTAGATTCGCCGACCGTGCTCGAACATCCCCGAGATGAGCAGCGGCCGCTCTTGCATCGTGCTGAACGTCATAGCCGGCGAGGGTAAACCAAGGGCGCCGGGCTGCGCGGGGGAATTCGAAGCGCGGCTCCGCGCGTCAGAAGACCCGCAGCGACAGCTGGGCTCCACCCGGGAGCGGCATCACGTCGGCCGTCAGACCGCGGCCGCGCGCGGTGTAGTAGACGAGCTCGCGCTCGGGTCTCAGCACGCCGGCGATGAGCAAGCCCAGCCCGAGCGACTGTCCCAGCAAGCTCAGGATCCCTGCCGCCTTGCGCCGGTCGTTGTGGTAAGCGAACCAGACCGCCCCCGCGAAGGGCACGAAGGCGCGCGCATCGAAGTCGTCACGACGCGCGGACATGATGGTGCGCGCGACCGCACCGACGAGGTAGCCCCCACCGAGGAAGAGCGCCCCCGCGACGAGCTGCGTCCGCCGCGGTGTGACTCGGAGATACGAGCGGCCTGGGGGGATGGTCATGCCCTCTTCGTAGGAGACCACCACACGTCGCTGCCGGGTGCCCGCGGGGTCCTGCGCGCGCGTGTTCGCCGCAGGGGCGAGCGCGGCAAGCGACAACGAGAGGGTGAACGCCAAGCGCAGACCAACGGCCAACGCGGAACGAGAGCGACCTCCAAGCATGTCGCGGACTTAGCGTGCAGCGGAGGCGCTCGCAAGGTCGATGTCACGCCCCGCACGGCCCGCGGTTGGAGCGCTCGCCCGGAGATGGCAGCATGCAGCCCATGACCGACGCCCACGGCCGCGAAGGCCCACGCCCGAACGCGCTCTACGACATCGAGGTGCGCACCCCCACGCACGCCGAGCGCGTGCGCACGCTGGTGGCCGGCTGCGCGACCGCGACGCTGAGCACGCTGGCGGTGGACCCGGCGGGCTTCCCCTACGGGACGTACGTCACGTTCGCCATGGCCGAGAGCTCGCCCGTACTGCTGGTGTCGCGCATCGCGGAGCACACCAAGAACCTGGCCGCCGACGCGCGCGCCTCGCTGCTGGTGCACGAGACGGGCAAGCCGGACCCGCTGGCCAACGCGCGCGCCACGCTGGTGGGGCGCTTCCGCCAGCTCGCGAAGGAGGACTCGGCAGACGCGCGCGCGGCGTTCCTCGCGGCCCACCCCTACGCCGCCAACTTCGTCGACTACGACGACTTCGCGTTCCACGTCATGGACGTCGAGCACGTGCGCTACATCGGCGGCTATGGGCGCATGTCGTGGGTCACGGCCGCGGACTTCGGCGAGGCCACGGTGGACCCCATCGCACCCTTCATCGAGGGCATCGTGCGCCACATGAACGAGGACCACGCGGACGCGCTGCGCCTCTACTGCGAGGCCTTCTCGCGAGCGCCCGACACCGAGCGCGCGGTGATGACCACCATCGACCGCTACGGCTTCGAGATGACCGCCTACGGCCCCTTCGGTCAGGGCCCCGTGCGGCTGGCCTTCCCGCACCCGATCGCGGACGCCACCGAGGCGCGCAAGGCGCTGGTGGCCATGGTGGCGGCGGCGCGTCAGCAGCTGAGCACCTGAGCCGCGCTCACGTCGCGTTCATGCGACTGGTGGCACGGTGGGAGTGTCCCGCTCTCGCGCGTACTCTGCGGTCAGCGGCTCACGACGTCCGAAGAGCCCCCGCGGCGCCGACTCGAGCGCCAGGCTGCACCACCTGCAGCGGGTGGGCTCCTTGGCCAGGCGCGAGAGCGTCCCGCCCCCGAGCGCCGCGCCGCACATGAGCGGCAGCATGGTGATCATGTCCGCGATGAAGATGGGCGCGCACAAGGCGCAGACCGCCATGACCCCAATCCAGACCCGGTAGGCGATGGCAAAGCCGCGGTGGGGCCGCTGCACCCGCATGGGCTTGTCACAGCGCGGGCAGTAGAGGCGCTCCGCGGCGGGTTCCGGGGCCGGGTCGGCGGACATGGCGTGACGCTAGGCGCGAAGCGCGCGCGCGCCCAGGGGCTACCCGCGCGACGGAACCCCGTTCCACCAGCGCGGGCGCGTTGCCCTTCGAGCGCTCCCCACCGCCAAGGTCGACACGCGTTCACGAGGACCGTTTGCCCTGCTGCGCGTGCCCGTGGCACCTTGAGGCATCTGAAGGGAGCCGAGCGCGGCGGTCACTGCGCGCGTGTCCCTGCGTCCATGGACAGGAGATTAGACTATGCCCATTCATCTGCGTGTATTGGCGGCCATGCTTCTGCTCAGCGGGCCCTACTTGGCTGGATGCAGCCCCGAGGCGCCTCATGCCACCGTTCAGGGAGAGCAACTGACATGCTCGCGGCCCATGGTGACCACGCGCTACGTCGTGACAGGGCTACGTGTCCCCACGCGTGAGGATGTGACGGCAGGCGAACTACTCGGTGTCGACGTGGACGGCGTCGACGACGCGTGTGGATCGCCTGACTACGAAGGTTCGGTCGACAACTTGCTGATCGACATCGCCGCGGCGCTCCCCTCACTCATGCCGAGCGATCCCTTCTACTTCAATGCGGCCATCGAGGCGGGCCTCTTCTGCAACAGTACGGAGCCCGGCTGCGCGTCGGTGCGCTACGAGGTCGCTATCGAGCGCTGCGGGGAGGTCGCGCGTCTCCAGCTGTCGCGCTCGGGCACGACGCTTGGCGCCGACATCGTGGAGCTGGATGGCGATGGTCGCTTCGACGCGCGCTTCGAGCTGCTGTCGCTCGACCTGCCGGTTCTGTTCCAGGGCGCGCACACCATCCAAGCCATGAACTTGCGCCGAGCCCGGGTAAGTGGGGTGGTGAGCGAAGGCGCACTGGAGGAACTGGTCATTGGCGGCGCCAACCGCTACGAGGACTACCTGCCTCTGGTGTACTGCGATCCCGCCATTTGCGACCCGGGGGGTCCTATCGATGCACTCTTCGATGTGATGCTCGATCCGGGCGACGCATCGTGCGGCGGGATCTCCGTTGGGTTCGTGGCGACGGCGGTGATGTTGTCTGGCGACGACTGACTCGATGCTGGGCGCGGAGCACGCGCGCCCAGCCCAACGGAAACCCCGTTCCGCCCGCGCCGTCTTTTGTGTAGTTTTCCGCTCGGAGGTCCCATGAGCGACATCGTCTGGCCAGAGAAGACCCGCGAGCTACACAACCACCACTTCGACTCGACGATCTGGAACGACCTCCAGTTCCGGGACGACGACATCGTGATCTCGACGTACGCCAAGAGCGGCACGACGTGGGTGCAGCAGATCGTGGCGCAGCTGCTGTTCGACGCGCGCACCGACCTGGCCGTGGCGGAGATGTCGCCCTGGCTGGACCTGCGCGTGCCCCCGAAGGAGGTGAAGCTGCCCGAGGTGGAGAAGCAGACCCATCGGCGCTTCCTCAAGACGCACCTGCCCGTGG